>CALOAV010000029.1:0-32442 GCA_942491425.1 uncultured Cytophagales bacterium | reverse complement strand
ATTAAAAAGCCGAATTGTTTTTTTGCTTCTTCATCCGTGAAGCCTAATTTTTTGAACATCAATTGCTGGCGCGCCTTGTCGTGGATACGTATGGAGCCTCCGCCGATTTCAGTTCCGTTGATAACCATATCATACGCATTGGCACGAACCTTTCCCGGGTCGGTATCCAGCAAGGGCATATCTTCCGGTTTTGGAGACGTAAACGGGTGGTGCATGGCATGGAATCGTTTTGTGTCTTCATCCCACTCCAGTAATGGAAAGTCAACAACCCATAAGGCGGCAAATGTATTTTTATCACGAAGGCCGAGCCGTTCTCCCATGAACAAGCGAAGTTCGCTGAGTTGTTTCCGAGTAGCATTTGTATCGCCGGATAGCACTAATAGCAGATCACCTGGTTGGCTTCGCAAGTGGTTGCCCATCCAGCTAAATCTTCCTGTGAATAGAACTTGTCTACCGATGATTTATAGGTTCCGTCTTCTTTTACCTGTACATAGACCAGTCCTTTCGCCCCCACTTGCGGGCGCTTTACATACTCGGTAAGTTCGTCCAATTGTTTTCTTGAGTATCCCGCACATCCTTTTGCACAAATGCCGACCACTAGCTCAGCACTATCGAAAACATTAAATCCTTTTCCTTTAACGATTTCATTCAGCTCGGTGAATTTCATTTCGAAGCGTGTATCCGGTTTGTCTGAACCATACCACTTCATGGCATCAGCATACTGCATCGTGGGCAAGTGCTGGAATATCAATTCCTTTAACAGATCTGAATAAGTGTCGGATAAGACCTTCAAAGGTATCGAGCACATCTTTCTGTGTTACGAATGCCATCTCACAGTCGATTTGTGTAAATTCAGGTTGACGGTCAGCACGCAAATCCTCATCACGAAAACATTTAACGATTTGATAGTACCGCGGTCAAATCCGGAAACCATCAGTAACTGCTTAAATGTCTGTGGAGATTGGGGCAATGCATAAAATTCACCGTTGTGAATTCTGGAGGGTACAACAAAATCCCGTGCACCTTCCGGCGTAGATTTAATCAATACTGGGGTTTCAACCTCAATAAATTCAAGCCCATCGAGGTAGGTACGTGTTTGCTGTGTGATCTTATGCCGAAGAAGGAGGTTCTTCCGCACTGTATTTCTCCTAAATCAAGATAGCGGTATTTCATCCGAAATTCATCACCGCCATCCGTATTGTCCTCAATGGTAAAGGGTGGGAGTTTTCGAGGCGTTTAGCAGCTGAATATCCTCTAGTACAGATTCAGGCTGAACAGCTGATTTCAATTTCGCCGGTAGGGATTTTTGAGTTTTTACTGCTGCGTTCGGAAACAATTCCGGTCACTTTGAGGACAAATTCTCTTCCAATGGATTTAAGAAATGTCTGCGTTTCTGATTTTACTTCACCATCTTTCTGTAGTGTACATAGCACCTGGGTAATACCATAGCGATCGCGCAAATCGATAAAAAATAATGGACCAACTTCACGTGTTCGCTGCACCCATCCTGTCAGGGTTACTTGTTTTCCGGCGTCTGAAATTCGTAATTCTCCGCATGTATGGGTTCGTAACATCGCTTATTATCAGGTTTTCAATTAAATTTGCGGCAAATAACCACAAAACGGCCTCAAAGTTAATAAACCTTTGTGTTCGGTCGTTATACAATAAAAATAAAAGTATCATGCGGCGCGGATTTCTCTTCTAGGTATTCTCTTTCTGTTGTCTTTCGATACCAGCCGGTTGGTCCGAGTGAAAATTTCGGATGATATTTCGGTTATGTTACCGAAGGAATTCAGACCCATGGACGGACTCGATTTTAAGAACGGTATCCGTCGGTTCGGGCACCGTTAGCAGCCTACACAGATGAAGAACGAATGGTGGCTTTTAGTGTAAATATCTCTGCTTCACAATGGCCGGATAATAATCTTGAGATTGCACAGAAATTTTTCAAGGCGAGTTTAATGAATATGTTTGATCGTGTAGACATGCTCAATGAAGGGATTTCTGAAGTTAATAAGAAGCAATTCATCTTCTTCGAATTTGAATCACGGTTGAATGGAAAGAATACTTCTCTGGAATTACAAGGTCCCATTATGGAATATACCTATATTAAATATTTGGTTGAACCTAAGCGAACACTGGTGTTTTCTCACTTCGGTGTCCAAGGCGACTGCGTCAAGATTGGGAAGTAACGGCGCGGGCCATCATGTCAAGCATAAAGGTCAAATAATTGCGCTGTATTCGGATGACTACTTTATGCGGGAAGCATTGAAGGAAGCACACTATGCATTGGAGTTGGGTGAAGTACCAGTGGGAGCTGTTGTAGTATCAAAGAATCGAATTATTGGCAAGGCGCATAACCAGACCGAGAAATTAAATGATGCAACCGCACATGCTGAAATGTTAGCCATCACTGCTGCATCAAATTACCTGGGATCCAAGTATTTAAACGAATGCACGTTGTATGTAACACTGGAACCCTGTGTTATGTGTGCCGGTGCATTGCATTGGGTACAAATGCAGCGAGTGGTGTATGGCGCATCAGATGAACAACGGGGATATTCGATTGTCGGCAAACCATTATTGCATCCAAAAACAGCGGTTACTACCGGTATACTTCAACCGGAAGGAAAAGCACTGCTTGACGTATTTTTTAAAACCATTCGCGATAAGCGAGATTAAGCATTAGCACAAAACCAATCGTTTGCTGATGCAGGGGTCAATCAGGTCAAAAGAATATAAAATTTACATTCTATAGAATTTTATCGGCGTTGTTATGGTTGTATATTTGACATCCTTCGAAATACATGTTTAACAGTTAAAATAAAATAAAAATTATGGCTTTTACTTTGCCCGCTCTTCCCTATGCAAATGATGCATTGGAACCTAATATTGATGCTCGCACCATGGAAATTCATCATGATAAGCATCACAATGGATACGTTACGAACCTGAATAATGCGCTTGCTGGTTCTGGCGCCGAAAACCTTACGTTAGAGGATATCTGTAAAAATATTTCAAAGTACACTACTGCCATTCGCAATAACGGCGGGGGTCATTATAATCATAGTTTATTCTGGACTGTTATGGGTCCAAATGGTGGTGGTGCACCAACCGGTGCATTGGCAGAGGCTATCAATTCGGCCTTTGGATCGTTTGACGATTTTAAGACCAAGTTTAGCACAGCAGCAGCTACACGTTTTGGCTCGGGCTGGGCCTGGTTAATTGTGGGTAGTGATGGTAAGCTGGCGGTTACCTCAACTCCAAATCAGGATAATCCATTAATGGATGTTGCCGAAATGATCGGTACACCTATTTTAGGATTGGATGTTTGGGAGCATGCCTATTATCTGAATTACCAAAATCGCAGACCGGATTATGTTGCCGCATTTTGGAATGTGGTGAATTGGGAGGAAGTAGCGAAACGATTCGAAGCGGCCAAATAAAGGATGAAATTGAGAGAAAAAAGGGACACCAGATGGTGTCCCTTTTTTGTTACGTACAGGATTGTGAATTTTTTTTATTCTTCCTTCAAAGAATCCACCGGGTTTAAATTCAAGGCTTTATAAAATTGAGATCCAATCGTAATGAGCACGATGGCCAGCACAACCCCAAATCCCATTGCAATTGTCACTACTCCAAAATCTACATGGTACTCGTTTAATTGTAACCAGCTGTTGTTAACCAAATAGGCCAATGAACCTCCAATGGCATACGCGATCAGTATCAAAATGAAAAAACTTTTTCCGATTGTAGACAGGATGTGCATTGCATGTGCGCCTAATGTTTTTCGAATGCCGATTTCTTTTGTTTTGTTTTGGATATGGTAAATCACCATTCCTAATAACCCTAAACAGGCGATGGATAAGACAATTATGGTTACATAGCCCATGATCATCACCAGTGCTTCAAAATGACCATAGCTTTGCCGCAGGTCATCCGCGAAAAAAGTATATTCAAATGGCCGGTTTGTCGTTTCTTTCCAGGCTGCTTCCAGTTGGACGATTGTTTCTTTTGCCTGCTCCATGTTGATGGAAACAATTGCCGAGTTGGCATTTTGTGGTTGATAACGCAATGCCATGGCCTCTATTTTTTCATCCAGCCGTTCATAATGGAAATCCTTAATGACGCCGATGATGGTCAGGGGTTTATCACCAAATTCCATGATTTGCCCGATGGCATCATTTGGATCCTCCCATCCGAATCGCTGTGCTGCTTTTTGATTGATGATAATTGAATTTTCTTCTTCGGGTAAGATATCCGGGAAGTTGGTACCCGCGAGAAGGGTTAAGCCCATTGAATTAATGTAGAAGTTATCTACCCCGAAGTAGCTGACTGTTATAGGTTCCTGTTCATCATCAAGTTGAACAGGAATGGTGTTGTTTGTACCCAGTGCAGGTAAGTGTGTGGCTGCTGCCACCAGTTTCACATTCGCCAATGCCTCAAAGCCTGGTTTCACTTTTTCCAATGGTACACCCTGAAGTTTCACGTTTAAAATTCCTTCCGTCCTGAAACCATGATCGGTGTTCATCACGAATTTACTTTGCTGATAGACCGTGATCATGGTAATTACGAAAAAGATGGAAAAGGAAAATTGTGCTACCATTAGTACTTTGCGAATGTCAAACCGTTGGAATCCAGCTCTTCTCCCAAGTTTATTAAGTTGAATTGTCTTCTTTAGAGCGTGCAGCGGATTGGTCGCAGAAAAGAATAGTGCTGGAATCACCCCTGCTAACATGCCGGCCAGTACTGCAAAAAGCAAAAACCACAGATACAGTTGTGGCGTTTTGCCAAATGCCATAGGCGCACCCATAGAAAGGAAAAAGTTATTCATTTTCGGAATGATGTACCTGACCATTTGATCCGCAAAACCAAAAGCAAATAGCGAGATGATCAGGGCTTCCAACATAAACTGTGCAAATACATGCCGGTTTCTGGCTCCCACTATTTTTCTAACCCCGATTTCCTTTGCACGGTTAATGGCGCGTGCAGTGGTTAAATTGGCGTAATTGAAACAGGCTGATCCTAGTACCAGGAAGGCAATACCCAACAGGATATAAATAACCACGATCGGGAGACCAAAGCCTGTAGTATTGCTTAACAGCGGTCCCGGAGTAATCCCGGTTAATGCCTGCAGTTTAAATTCATATTCAAATTTTCCTTCCGGATCGTAATTATTCTTAGCGGCGTTTGTAAAAATCGTGGTCAGGTCACCTGGATCCGTCCCATCTTTAAGAAGGACATAGAGATAACTGTCATAGATATTATTCCAATCATCCAATCCAGTATATACCGTACTGTCGCGTGCAGCTAACGCTTCCAAAAACTGGATGGAGGTGAGGGCGTCAAATTCAAAATGTGTCTTTCCGGGTAATTCAGTAAGAATCCCCGTGACAATAAATTCACCCATTTCTTCAATTTGAATGACTTCATTGATGGGGTTTGTATCCCCAAAAATTCTGGATGCAAGTGCTTTTGTGAGGACGATAGAATTTGGAATAGAGAGAGCTTCTTTGGCATTACCTTTTTCTAAAGGAAAATCAAAAACGGATAAAAAATTGGAGTTGGTATAATATCCGTGGAATGGAATTTCCTGATTATCCCAACCCGCAATCCCGGAAAATCTCCGTTTGATTGAGACGATTTTTTCTATTCCCTGATGCTCACTGATTATCTGTTCGAGGGGATAGGCTGTTGTGGCGGTAGACCAAACACGTTGTTTTAATTCTGTTCGATCGGTAATGATTCGATAGATTCGATTTTTTTTGGAATGGTAGTCATCATAACTGTATTGATCGGCTACAATGAAAATCAGGAGCAAGCAAACGGACATACTGACTGCCAATCCAAAAAAATTAATAAAGGAAATGGTTTTATTGTGCCAGATATTACGGAAGGCAATTCGCAGGTAGTTTAGTAGCATAGGCTTTTTTCTGTTTGACACCTTTTTTTCAGGATATGTTACAACCTGACCATCCCATAAATTTTATTGGTGAGCTGATTTTTGATGTAATCTTTCAATACGGGTCGTTTGGACCAATAATTGACCGATATCGGATAATTTGATCAAAAAATTGGATTTCTATTCGATGCCTGAATAGAAATCCAATTCATTTGCTTTCTTCCTTATTTTGAAAAGGTGTACAAGTATTTAATAAATAGCCCATTCCTTTCCGTCATCGTCACTTCTCGTGGATTCATGTTGGTATTGAAATTTTGTGTTTCGTTGTAAACTACATAGAGGTCATGACCATCACGGAAGTTATACCGAAGTCTTGAATTGGTACCAAACTGTTCTGTTGTAGTATTGTATTGCCCGAGTATATTGATCGATAGCCTGGTGTTTAATGCAAACCGAACTCTGAATTGGGCAAGCAATGTTTTTAATGATTGATCCCGTTCGGCAAAACTATAATGATTGATCTGAAACGACGAAGCTAGTTCCAATCGTTTAGATTGCGTCCATTCCGGGCGCAATGTGATCGAATAGCCATTACCGTCAAAGAGTCCACCTGCTTGGAAATTCATACTCATTCTCAATAAGTTTCTTCGGCTCATGGAATAATCAAAAATAAAACTATTTGAGTGATAGATCGCTGCGGGAATCTCAACATCATCAGTGAGATTAAAGCCATAGCCAATATTTTGATACACTGAACTCACCCCCATCATAAATGTACTGTTTGTTTTCATTTTCATTTGCCAGGCGGCATTGAATGCATTGAATTCAATCAGATCACGCGTATAATTTTGAATGGCATAATTGTCAATTGACGGACCAAAATTTCTGACAGGAGAACGATCACTTGCAAACCAGCCATAGGTCACTTTGTTCCACAAAGCCAGATGATCTTTTCGGGTTACAAAACCAACTGCAGGATTGTAGCCATCTCCACGATGTTCGACAGCAAACTCATAGCCCAATTTAATATCACTAGGACGTTTCCATTCCATCGTCAATAACGATGAATTAAAGTTTACACGCGTTCCTTCTTCAACCGTACTAACCGCTTTTACGGTGAAGTAATCACTTTCAAACAGATTAAGGGATGCATCTATACCAATATTTAAGTTGTACTGACCCCCGGTATTAATCCTGCTGGTAATCATTGTGCCCACATACGATGATGGATTTATTACCCCCTTTTTTATTCGAAGGACACCAAAATTCTCAGCAAGCTCTTCGCCATACCGGTCCGTTTGCATATCAAGCAGGCCAACATCCCAGTTTCCAAACTTCGTAACAGATCGAACCCCGCCAATAATTTTTACAGCTTCGCCTTCGTTACTCAATCCTATTCTTCTGCTATAGAACAGTTTCTCATTTCTACCGGTATTAAAACCAAAGATCCCTGAACGTTCCTGAAAAAACTGTCGCTTCTCAGGATAGAATAGTGAGAACTGGGTAAGGTTGATCTGTTGATCATCCGATTCAGCCTGTGCGAAATCAGGATTGTAGGTTAAGTCCAGTGTGGAACTGTTGGAGAGCTTATAGCGGATGTCGATACCGGCATCTGCTGAATACTTCTCTTTTTCTACTCCTTCTTTTTCCACCTTCCCAAGTACATACGGCGTGATATAAAGAGGTTTCTTTTGTTTCACATTTTCAATACTCATTTTTTGCGCGAGAGCTGCTCTAAAATATCCATTGGGCCACTCCGGGGAAATGTGTGGATAGGTTGACCGTTCATTTTTTGCGCCCATAAGCCGATGAGCGATAAACCCAAAGGTTAATCGGTCGTCTTCCACTGTAAAGTTCAAACTGGAAAGTGGAATCCGTACTTCCGTAAACCATCCCTCGTTCGTAATCACACTGTTTCCGTGCCAGATAATGTTCCAATCAGGATTAAACCAATCATTGCAATCGGTATTGCAGAGCATTTGTGCATCCACACGTTTACCAACGGGATTAATAGAAAAACCTTCCATATTTTGATAATCACTCGTAAAGAAGAAGATGAACTCACTTCCATCAGTTGGTACATCACGTGTGAATGTATTGATCCTGATTATATCCGGGCTGGATACATACATTCTTGCTGCCAGGTACATATACTGATCATCATACGTGATCATAATTTCAGTTCGCTCGGATGGCTGCGCGCCATTTACTGGTGCATACATGGTCATCGGCAATGGTTTCAATTGATTCCAGATTTCCTCATCCAGTATTCCATCGATTTTAATTTCTTCCGAGTGTTTAACCAATGGGATAGTCTTTTCGGTGTCATTTTGTTCCGCAGAGAAGGCTGCCTGATACAGACCAAGGACAAAGGAAATGATCAGGATTAAATACTTTAGGGTTTTCATAGGATATAATTTTATTTACGCCGCCGGGTAGCGGAAACATTTCTTTCTATATTTTTTGTACTGCAAAATTAGCGTGGTGGGCGGGGAAGGAATTGGCCAGGAAGTTCAATAATTTGACTCTGAAGTCCAGGATGGACTTTCATTGCCAGCCTTAAATAAATGATTGGAAAATACTATTGAGGAAATTCCGCTTTTTTTACCAACTCTTGAAAAGCTGGTTCATCGTACAAAAACGTAAAGCTGAGGCGGTACTCAGCCTTGGAATCTTTATTTCAATCTCTTATGAGATGATCCCATATTATTAATTCTTCCGAAAAACATAGCCGAAACCAATCCGTACAGAAAACTGGAGATCGAAATAAAAATCTGCCATCGCTTCGAGTCTCACCTTTTCTCCAACGGGTTTTGTCCAGCCTGCCCCGATCGATAGATCATTAACGCCGATTAATCCCCGGGCACGAAGAAAGAGCTCATCGATCGGGTAATATCTTCCTCCAATCACAAAACTTAGTTGATCGGCGGTCCATACTTCGAGACCTGCAGTTCCTGTAAAATCTTTGGTGATAAAGTAATTAACTTCTCCACCGATTTGGGCTTTGTCAAAGAAGGAATGGTAGTCTGTTTTGATCAGATCAAAGCCACCCCCGACCATCACATCATTGGCGATTTGTGCCTGACTAAAAAATACAATGGATAAGCTTGAACAAACGAGTACTAATTTTTTTATCATAACGTCGGTAAATCTAATTTCAAAGATATACGATCCTTGAACTTGAAACTATTTTCTTTCTTCTATTAATTTTTTTAGCGCCAGGTATTCATCACGTAAGCGAGCAGCTTCCATGAATTCTAATTCCTTAGCAGCTTTCTCCATCTGCTTCCTTGTGTTTTCTGCCATCTTCTTTAATTCATCTTTATTTAAGTACGCTGTTACCGGGTCTGCTGCCAGCGTAACGTCTTCGGGCTCAACATAGTATTTCTTTTTTGCTTTTTTAGAGTCGGCCACAGAAGTTTGTCCCATAATGGCTTCCCGTGATTTTAAAACCGTTTTTGGAGTTATACCATGTTCTTTGTTGTATTCGATTTGCACCATACGCCTACGATTCGTTTCATCAATTGCTAGCTGCATGGATTCTGTTATTTTATCCGCATACATAATGACTTTTCCATTGGCGTTGCGGGCAGCTCGCCCAATGGTTTGAACGAGTGATCGCTGATTTCTTAAAAAGCCTTCTTTGTCTGCATCGATGATTGCAACCAGGGATACTTCTGGGAGATCAAGCCCTTCCCGCAAAAGATTCACCCCTACAAGAACATCATAAACCCCCAGGCGCAACTCCCGTAAGATTTCCACACGATCTAGAGTATCGACTTCCGAGTGAATATATCTACATTTTACATTCGCACGTTCGAGGTATTTCGTCAACTCTTCGGCCATTCGTTTGGTAAGTGTAGTCACTAGTACGCGCTCCTTTACTTTTGTGCGTTCATCAATTTCTTCCAACAGATCATCAATTTGATTTTTACTGGGGTGAACCACAATTTCAGGGTCCAGCAATCCGGTTGGTCGGATCAGTTGCTCAACCACCACACCTTCCGATTTCCTTAATTCGTATTCAGAAGGGGTTGCACTGACATAAATAATTTGATTGACCAATGATTCAAATTCATTAAAGGTAAGTGGTCGGTTATCAAGGGCAGAAGGTAACCGAAAGCCATAGTCTACCAGATTGACTTTTCGTGACCGATCCCCTCCCCACATTGCCCGCACCTGTGGAATGGTCACATGACTTTCATCGATCACAATTAAAAAATCATCCGGAAAATAATCAATCAGGCAGAATGGTCTGCCCCCTGGTTTTCTTCTGTCAAAGTAGCGTGAATAATTTTCGATTCCGGAGCAGTATCCAAGTTCCCGCATCATCTCAATATCAAATTCAGTTCGTTCTTTTATGCGTTTGGCTTCGAGATGCCTCTTTTCTGCTTCGAACATGTGAATCTGTTGAACAAGGTCATCCTGAATTTCATGAATAGTCCGTTGAAGTGCATCTTTTCCGGTTACGAAAAGATTTCCGGGAAAAATGGTGATTCCTTTTTCATCACTTAATTTCTTTCCGGTAACGGGATCAATTGTTTGGATAGCCTCTATCTCATCACCCCAAAAATAAATCCGGACGGCATGATCGGCATAGGCCAGAAAGATGTCTACTGTATCTCCTTTTACCCGAAAAGTTCCACGTTTGAATTCTGCTTCAGTTCGGCTATACAGAATGTCGACTAATGCAAATAATAATTTATTTCGTGCAATCGACTCCCCGACACTCAGCCGGATGACGCTGTTCGCAAAGTCGTCAGGGTTACCTATACCGTAGATACATGAAACGGAAGCAATCACAATAATATCGCGGCGTCCGGTCATAAGGGAGGAGGAAGCCCGAAGGCGGAGTTTTTCTATTTCTTCATTAATTGAGAGATCTTTCTCAATATAGAGGTTGGAAGAGGGGATAAACGCTTCCGGTTGGTAGTAATCGTAATACGAAATAAAGTATTCCACTGCATTTTGAGGAAAGAACTCCTTAAACTCCCCATATAATTGAGCGGCCAGGGTTTTGTTATGGCATAGTACCAGGGTGGGTTTTTGTACCTGTTGGATGACATTGGCAATGGTAAAGGTCTTCCCTGAACCGGTTACCCCCAGTAATGTTTGGTGTATATCGCCCTGTTGAATACCATCAACGAGCTGGGCAATTGCTTTGGGTTGATCTCCGGTTGGTTCGTATTCGCTCGTAATTTCAAAATCCATTCTTGAAAAGTAGGGACTTTGAATGTGAATTAGAAATTGATATTAAAGAAAATGAGTATCCGTTTCATGACCAAAAAAAACGACTATCAGATTCTTTAACCACATAGATACATAGGGTTTTTAGTATGTAAGGTAATAATGCCCTAAAATACTCGTACAAATGTTCCTTTTAGCCAACCCTTGCAGAGATAACCTTTTGAATAATCAAGGTTTAACCACATAGATACATAGTTTTTTTACTATCAGGTAAAGTTCAATAGTTTGACATAGAAGAAGCTTGCGCTTCTTTCTATGTGAAAAATTTATTTTCTATGTAATAACTCATCTCATGCTGTGATTCAAACTAAAATTTCTATGTATCTATGTGGTTTATTTGTCTTTTAACCGGGCGGTAATCCTTTAATCCATTTATTTATCAGGAATAGTGTATCATTTTTTTAGAGATAAACTTTTGAATAATCAAGGTTTAACCACATAGATACATAGTTTTTTTACTATCAGGTAAAGTTCAATAGTTTGACATAGAAGAAGCTTGCGCTTCTTTCTATGTGAAAAATTTATTTTCTATGTAATAACTCATCTTATGCTGTGATTCAAACTAAAATTTCTATGTATCTATGTGGTTTATTTGTCTTTTAACCGGGACGGTAATCCTTTAATCCATTTATTTATCAGGAATAGTGTATTCATTTTTTTACTGGATCAATTCCTAATGAATAATCAAGGTAAAAAATCACCTTTCAAACAAGCTTCTGTCCATCGCTACCAGGCAGTTACGTTAAGCCATATAGAACATACTATTGTATGTGGTTAATTGATCCATTTACTGATTCCATATTTCCCAGGATTTTTCAGCCTGAATTTGCAGCATTTCCAAACCGTTTTTGATTTGGGATCCGCGCATTTCAGCCTTCTGCAGAAATAGTGTTCTTGCCGGATTGTAAATCAAGTCATACACATAATGATCGGCGGTCAGTTGAGTGTAGTCAATCGGGGCCATTGCTTCTGTATTGGGATGCATCCCTAATGGCGTTGTGTTGACAATTAAATGTGCCTTCGCAATGCCTTCCGTTTTTGAATTCAGGTCATCGTAGGTGAAATCCCCCTTGCCTTTGCTTCTGGACACAGTTTTAAAAGGGATTTTCATTTTTGTTAATGATTGCTGTACAGCCTTTGAGGCGCCGCCTGTGCCTAAAATTATGGCTTTCATCTTTGGTTTTGGTGGAAGCCACTTTTCAAGTGTTTCCGTAAAAGCTGCAGCATCGGTATTATATCCGATATGTTTTCCATCGACGACTTTAATCACATTAACGGCACCGATTTTTTTAGCCACGGGGTCAATCTCATCCAAAAATTGGATAACCGATTCTTTGTAGGGAAGTGTAACATTTAATCCGCTCAATCCTGAGGTGTCCTGAAAGAGGGATTTAATATCCTCAATTTTTGCAAGTGGGAATAATTGATAATTATGATCCCGTAATCCTTCTCTGAAAAATTTTTCTTCAAAATATGTTTTAGAGAACGAGTGGCTGACGGTTAGCCCAATGAGTCCAAATGTCTTTTCCATTATTAAATTTTTGGTTTTAACCTACTCGCAATTTTCTCCATAACTACTACCAATAAAATTCCCAATGCCATCATCAATATAGCCTGGAAAACCTGGGGATCTTCATTAACCTTTTCCAAGTACGTACCCGGTAAAATACTTCTGTCAAAGGCAGGAATTTGTTCTCCATGGGAATTGAAACGGTAGGAAATGACTTCTTTCCAGGGCCATACTTTGTTAAGTGATCCCAGCATAAAACCAGCGAGTAGTGCAATCGTGATGGTGTGATAATTTTTCAGGATCCACGTCAGTGCTCTTGAAAATAAAAGTAGTCCGGTTATACAGCCCAAACCAAAAACGAGAATGACCGGAATATTCATTTGAATCAAGCCATTGATTATGAATTCATACTTACCTAGCAATAGTAAAATGAAAGCACCTGAAATCCCCGGGAGGATCATGGCGCAAATTGCCAACGTCCCAGCAAGGAAGACGAACCAGAGGGCATCGGGAGTCTGGCTTGGTGTCAGGATGGTAAGCATATAGGAGATGGAAATTCCAAGCAGCAGAGAAAAACCTGCAGCAGGATTCCATTTTCTTATTTCACGAAGAACAAGCGGAGCAGAAATTAAAATTAAGCCAAAAAAGAAGGACCAAACCTGGATCGGGTGATCTTCCAATAATGTTGTTACCAGCTTGGCTATGGACAGGATACTGGTGGCGATTCCAAGAAAAACTACGACCAGAAAATTGCCATTGATCATTTTCCAAAAAGTTGCCATTTCCAGTCGTAATAGTGTCTGGATTGCCGGTTTGTCAATTGCCTTTATGGAGCCAAGCAGCTCTTCGTAAATACCGGTAATAAAAGCGATCGTTCCACCAGATACACCTGGCACAACGTCAGCGGCTCCCATTCCCATACCTTTTAGATAGAGGAGAATATAGTCCTTAAGTCGTCTCAATAATTTGAATTAGTCGTTGTAAAATGGAGGTGTTTTACTTCCTGTTTTTTCAATTCCAAGAAAGTGTAAAAACGTATCTCCGCGCAAACCTAAACGAATTGTCTCTAAAGGAATAACTTCATTAGGAGAGATGTTCCCTAAATTAACGTTGGCCCCGAGTAGTTTGATAAACCAAACCTGCTGCGCTTTTTGAGGCGCTTCCCAAATTATTTTTTCAAAGGGTATTTTTGTAAGAATCTCCTGAACCAGCCCTGAACGGACTTCTCCTGTCGATCTGAAAAGACCAACATTCCCTCCTTCACGGGCTTCTCCAATTACTTTCCAGGCACCGGCATCCAATTCTTTTTGCATTAACTCGATCCATAAGTATGGCGGTATAATTTTCTCAACATCTTTTGATCCTACCTCAGATAATACAGTTACCTGTTCAGAAAGTTTTGCGATGTAGTCACATTTTTTATCATGATCCAATTCGATTGATCCATCAGATACTTCAGCGAAGGGCATATCATACTTGTCGAGTATTTTTCGATAATCATCAAATTGATTACGGATAACAAATGCTTCAAAGAGTGTTCCTCCAAAATAGGTAGGTATGCCGGCGTCTTTATAGACCTTTAATTTGTCCTTTAACTTTGGTGTTACATACGATGTAGCCCAACCGAGTTTGACAATGTCTACATGGTCGGCACAAACTTCAACGAAATCCTCCGCTTCGCGTGCACTAAGCCCTTTGTCCATTGCCATGGTAAATCCATATTGTCTGTTAGGCTTTTTGGTCCGCTCAGGCAGATTATTTAATTCGTAGTTCATTTGGTAATAATTGAATTTTCAGATAAAAGGATTGAATACCCCTGATGCTTGATCTTCGATATGGGGTATTTCATTGGTTGTTTTCTTTTCTAAATTGTTCGATAATCTTGTAGAGGGCTTTCTGGGTTTCAAGTTTCGGGAAAAAGTCAAAAAGGATGTGGTGTCCATCGAAATCCAAAATTAAAGCATTTTCCAAATAATTAAAGGCTTCCTTGTATCTTCCCCCCTCAATCAGATATACGGTCATCCGATAAAAATATTCTGAATCATCCGGATTGTCGTTGAACCCAGTGACTAAAACCTCAATGGCTTTATCATAATTGCCTTGTTCAAAATAGATGAATGACCAATTAAGAAATATTTCTTTATCTGCAGGATCGAGCTTTGCAGCTTCTTCGTAAGCGTCTAAACTTGATACTGTATTTCCTACTTTAAATTCGGCATGGGCTACCGATTTCCAATACTCAGAATTTTCGGTATGCAACTTCAATGCTTTGTTAAAAAAATGAAGGGCCTGATACCATTTCTCTTGTTTTTCTAAACAGTTTCCTGCTCCATACCAGGCTTCATCATATAAGTTATCAAGTTTTGCTGCTTTCTGATAATACTTTAATCCTAAATCGTATTGTTCCAGATTTTCATAAGCAGAAGCTATTGAGAAGTAAACTTCAGCACTTGGTCCTTCCAGGTCGATCGTTTTCTTAAATGCATTTAGTGCCTTTGTGTACTGATGCAAATTCATGTAACTATTGCCAGTATTAAAGTATGCTGAGGCAAATGTATCATCAATAGTAATCGCATAATCGTATGCACTTAGTGCATCTTCAAATTTTTCCAGTTTATTATAGACAATTCCGAGGTTGTACCAGGCTGCTGCTGAATAGGGGTCGGCGTCGATAAATTGCTTGTAATACGAAACACTACTTTCTAATTGGCCGCTGACATCAAGGCAATAGGCTAATTCGTACAGGGCACCCTCGTGATTTATATTTTCTTCGATTGTATTCTTATAGGCTTCAATTGCCTGATCATAGTCTTCCATACTTTGATATGCCAGCCCCAGATTATAGTACACCTCGTCTTTGTCCTCTGCTAATTCCAAAGCCTGGATATAGTTTTCAATAGCCCGTTCAAAATTTCCCTGGAGGGAAAGGATGGAACCTTTTGTGATAAAAATCTCAGGATCATTGGGTTGCAAATTGTGCGCTTGTTCTAACAGCTCCAGCGCCAAATCATATTCCTCAAGATTGGACAAGATTTGGGCTTTAAGTGTAATTATTTCAATTGAAAAGGGGTATTGATGGATGGCCTCGTTGACCGCCTTCAGTGCTTTCTTATATTTGGCACGAATGAGATAGAATTCAATAATTTGTTCGTAGGCATCGATATCGAAAAACCCTGATTTTCGGGTTCTGAGGTAATCCTCAAATCGCTTAATTAACTCATTCTCCTCTTCTCGCTTCCGATATTCTCTCGCCATGTACTAAAGGTTTTTCTAAAGTAGATAAATCCTGCGTAAAGCTAAATATTACCTTTTTAATTTTTACGACTCATTTTTGTTATATAGTACGCGCTACACCACGCCAAGGTCATTTCAATCGATTGAAATTCAAAATTCAAGCTATTTTTTATCTTTTGGTTGTCGTAAATAAAGCTTTTACCTGCCATTCTTGCCGTTTCTCTGGTAATTAAAGGTGTTGACCCCGTCAGTCTGGACCGAGCGTCCTCGAGAATAGCTAATGTTTTTAGAATGGGCTTACTGATTTTAATTGTAGGAGGTCTTTTATTAAGGGAATCACCCATTTTTTTAAAAAAATCAAGATATTCAATATGTCCTGCACTGACTACAAACCGTTCTCCCTCGTGGGATGAATTCAATAATTGATAAACAATGCTGGCTGCATCCCGGGCATCGACATAATTCAGCGTTCCATCGATATAAAAGCTTTTTTGACGGGCTACATATTTAAAGAGTTGCGAACTGCTTTTATCCCAATCGCCAGGACCAAGAATTACGGTTGGATTTATCATTACCGTTCGGAGTCCTTCTTCCTGACCACGGAAAACCTCGAGCTCGGCCAGATATTTCGATTCAGCATAGATACTATTCAGCGGACTTGGGGTCCAATTATTTTTCTCATCAATAACATTTTTGCTGAAACAGGCCGACCCAGTGCTGCTATCGAACTAACATGTACTAGTCGGTCAATGTGGAGTGATAAACATGTATCTACTACATTTTTAGTACCGGTAACGTTGATATCAAATATTTTTTGGCGTTCACTTCGTTTGAAAGAAACTGATGCGGCGGCATGGATAACAGCCTGGGCTCCCTTGAAACCTTCTAATAATGATATTTCGTCGGTAACATCCGCCTCCCTCCATTCGATTTGATCGTTGATATCGGCGAGTAATGAGATGTCGCTGTTTTTTCTTCGGATCGCGATTACCTGCTCACCGTGTGCTAAAAGTGTTCGAACAATTTGATTTCCTAATAATCCATTAGCACCAGTTACCGCGATCATAGGGTATTGTTTAATAAAGGTAAAGATAAGGCTTTCTTGTATGCTTTTAGTTTTTGCGAGTCGCGAACAAGATGTGCATGTTGCAAATGATGACAATCACTACCCAGTAAATGAACCATGCCTTTGTCAATCAATTTAAGAACGGTTTGTTGAATACCCTTTGAATAATGACCACTGATTGAACTGATGTTAATTTGAAAGTAAACCCCCCGGTCCAGGAGGTCCTGTGCCTTCTCAAAGTTGTTTTGCAAATAGATATACCGCTCAGGGTGTGCTAGTACAGGTTGATATCCTTTGGTATTTGCCAGAAAAATAAATTCCTTCATGATGAGCGGTTCCGACAGGAAATTCGTTTCAAATAACAGCAGGTTTTTTCCAAATGTAAGGAGTGGTTCATCTGCATTTAATTTATTGATCAGTTCTTCGTCTAAGTAATATTCTGCGGCTGCCTCTAGTGTAATTTCAATTTGTTGTTCTTTCAGATGCACTTTTAATTCATCCAGTCGGGAAAGAATTCCTGCTGAAGTATTACGGTATGCATCACTCATTACATGTGGAGTGGTTATCAATTTAGTATAGCCAAGATCAGCAAAGGTTGTGATAATCTCAACGGCTTGCTCGAATGATTCAACACCGTCATCAAGATTGGGGAGCAAATGGGAGTGGATGTCAACCACGATGGGCTCTACATCGGAGGATGTTTGTTCCTTTGATTTGAACCAGTTTAGCACTATGATTTAAATAATGACTTAATTGATTGTGTCGAATTTCGTTCGTCTTCATAATATCCGTATCCATATTTCTCACGCGAGGTAGGCATGGCGTTAAGAATGGTGGTTATATTTTTGAATTCATTCATGTTAATGATTCTTTTCAGATTCATTAAGAATTCCCGCTTTGAATAATTTGCCCGAAAAACATAAATTGAGATGTCCGCATGTTTCATGGCCATAATTCCATCGGTCACAAGCCCCACGGGCGGCGTGTCTAAAATAATACAGTCATAATTTTGTTTTAACTCCTCCAATATTTCTGTGAATGCACCATTCAATAAAAGTTCAGATGGATTAGGTGGGTGAGGGCCGGATGGAATGTAATCAAAACCATCAAGAAACGTTTTGGAAACACAATCCTGCCATTGATGTTTTTTAATCAGAATCGTACTCATACCTTTCGAGTGATCACTTTCTATTGTTGGTGTTATGCTTTTGGGTTTCCGCATATCAACATCGAGCATGATTACCTTTTTATGAGAAAGTGAAATCACTCCCCCTAAATTCATAGCGATGAATGATTTACCTTCTCCACTTACGGTCGAAGAAATAGCAATAATTTTGTTTGGTGAATTGATTTTAAAAAAATCAAGGTTGGTACGAAGCGTTCGAATAGCCTCACTCACCATCGACTTTGGATGGTCAATGATGTGTAGTCCTGATCCTTCACTGTAATTGGAAATGGGGACAACCCCAAGGACAGGTGCGTCCACTATTCTTTCCAACTCATTTATGTTAATGATTTTGTTGTTTAAAAGGTACAGGATGCCAATAAAGAAAAAGATGAAAATCAGGCTTCCGACCAGTCCGATCCCGGCAATCATCAGTTTATTCGGAGAAATTGGTTTTTGTGGAATGTTAGCAGGGGAGAGGATTTTGAAATCCGGAATACTTCCTGCCTGGGCAATCTCAAATTCAGAACGAGATTGAATGAGCATCAGATAGAACTGCTCATACAATTTATAGAATCGTTGGTTTTTAGTGTATTGAGTGCTCTTATCAGGCATTTTGACAAATTCTCCTTCCAGTTTATTTTTTCTCTTATTCAGATCCTGTAACGTCAGCACTAATTCATTTCTAAGAGTTGAAAGTTGATCCTCAACTTTTTTCTTCAAATTTTCAACATCTTTTTGCTGCTGCCGATAGGCAAAGGTGATCTCTGAATATGATAAGCCAAGTTTCTCCTGTTCGATCATTTTGATCTGAAGTAGTTCCAGGTCCTTGGAAATACTTTGAGGTAATACCTGGGTGCATTCCTGACAATGACAAGGTTGGGCTTGCTGAAGTCATTCCTTCAATAATCAGACTAACCTGCTGAAGCCGGTTATTGACTTCGAACCGCTGCGAGTCAATTGCCGTGATCATAGTGACCGTTTTTTTCAGGTCTTCATCCAGATTGAGGGTTCTGTTTTGCAGTGTAAAATTTTCGAAATAATCTTCAACACCGTCCATTTTCTCTTCAATTTGACGAAGCTCATCATTCAGCCATTCAATCTTTTGTTTGTTGGCCAGATTCTTTTGTTCATTGCTAAAGACCAAATAGACCGAGTCAATGGTATTTACCATATCACGGGCTTTCATTGGGTTTTTATCAATAAAGGAAATTTGAATCGTATTTGCATTGAAATTCAAAGGCTCAACAGAAAGACTTTTTATTAGATTGTCAAGTAAAAGTTCGCGGCTATTAATCACAAAGAAATACTCATTACCCCCTTCATCATCAAAGTAATTATTTTTGTAAAGTGTTAGTTCGAGTCCATCTAATTTTAAGAGTTCACCGAATTTTCCAACAACATTATTTCCTGTCAGTGAAAATAGAAGCTGAAAGGATTCCGAATCTATTAATTCAAAAGAAATCGGCTGATTAAAATAAGATGGATTCGAAATCTTATACCGAATAGTAGCAGGCGCGTTTTTATATAATTCGAAATTCAGGATCTCACCACGACTAAAAAAACTTACATCAAAGTCGACCGAATCCAATACAATATTAAGGAAGAGCCTTGATTGAAGCAGTTCAATTTCTCCGGAAATGATATTCAAATTTTGTTCTTCTACAATTGTCTTTATCCCCAATTCAGTTGCATCATTTTTAATATCCAACTTCAATTCACTTTTAGATTCAAAATGATCCTGTGAATACCGGATAATTAAGTAGGCGGCACTATTGCTAAAAAGAAAGATTAAAAGTATCCACCAGATTTTACTGCGTATGATGATATTCAACTTATTAAAGTCGATAGAATCAGACGGAGGTAATATATTGTTGCGAGGTGAATTCAAGGGATCAGTTTATGCTGGTGATAACTACAATGAGTGTGGTTAATGTTGCAAGGATGCTTAATATTCCTGAGTAATCACGCAGGGCTTCACTAAATGGCCTGCGAATCGGTTCTACATAGACAATATCTCCGGGTTGCATGATTAGGTTGGAAGTTTTGTAACCATCAACCGTACTGAAGTCTATAAGAAAAACATCTTCCCCCCGAAGTACGCGGATATTTTGCGCTTTCGCATCATTATTGACACCTTTTGCAAGCGCTAATACTTCAACCAACCGCACGTTTTCATCCATTAATGGGATCACTAATCCGCCGGGGGCACCCAATACGATAACCCGCTTATTTTGATAGCTCAGGTTGACAAATGGATCTGTGTAAAATTTTGAGTACTCCTTTTGTAAAAGGGCTTCAGCATCTCTGATTGTAAGGCCTTCCAGATGAATCACTCCTACCATGGGAATTTTAACATTTCCATTTTTATCGACGAGGTAGTGAATCTCCTCTTTTATGGCTGCATTTTGGTTTGGAATATCTTTGATCAGTTCCAGATCAGGATCAATAATGCGTTCTCCGTTGTTGGTAAAGACCTTTAAATCCAAATAATCATTTTTTTGGATCGAATAGTTTTGTTCGGCTTGTTGAGTTGCTTTCGTGAGTTCATATCCCTGAGGGACCTTAAACATTATATTTTGCTTATAGGATGCACAAGAACTGAGCAGGCTTGCCAATAGTAAGAAATGGAAGATTTTTGGAGAAATGGTTTTCAATACCGAAAAGTTAATTCCAGCCGTCAAATTACAATTTATTCAGGAACTGTTCCAAGGTTTGGAGTTGCTGATCTTTTTCCGACACGATCGGATTCGCGGTTTGCCAGTTAATTTGAAGATCCGGGTCATTCCAGATGATCCCTGTTTCGGAAGCTTTGTTATAAAAATTAGAACATTTATAAGAAAAGATGGTGTCTTCCAGGGCAGCAAAACCATGGCCAAATCCCTCAGGAACAAGTAGATAATTTCTTCTTACACTATCCAATTCACAATAATAGACCTGTTTAAAAGTTTTGGATTCCGGACGAAGATCGACTACCACATCCAGTACTTTTCCAGTGATGACCGTAACCAGTTTTGCCTGTTCGGCTGGTTTTTTTTGCAGATGAAGACCTCTGATTACCCCCTTCGTTGAAAAGGATTGGTTTTCTTGTACGAACTCGGTCGTAATTCCATTTTTCGAATACGTATTCCTATTATACGATTCATAAAACCATCCTCGGGAGTCTTCAAATAGTGTTGGGAAGATTTCAAGCAGTCCTTCAAACCCGGTTTCTTTAACGGTCATACATAAAGGATTAATGAACAGGTTTAATTTCTGATAAGGCAGCCAGATATTTATCAATTACATGCTGGTCGCCAAATTCCTTTTCCATTTTATCCCTTCCATTGGCACCAAATGAAGATAATTGTTGGTCACTCATGGCAGCCATCGTATTCATTTTTTCTGCCAGGTCATTAGCATCTTTGAGATTACAAAGAAGCCCGTTATAGCCATTGACCACTACCTGATTGCAACCCGCAACATTGGTAGCGATAATGGGTTTAGAACAACTTGCTGCTTCCAGTAAGGTGCGGGGCGTTCCTTCCCGGTAGGAAGGAAGAACGATGCAGTCAGCCTGATGGATGAAGCTTCTGACATCGGTGGAAGTGCCGAGGTATTCAACGGTGCCTGTGGCAATCCAATCATCAATCTTTTCCTTTTGAATCCCACGTTTATGTCGTGTATCCATGGCACCTAATAACTGGAACCGTGCATCAAGACCCTTACTACTTAGCTTTTTAACCGCTTCAATATATTCGAGAATACCTTTGTCGGTAATCAGACGGGAAATTAACAGAAATGTAAATTTTTCGTTTCTGGAAAATGTGGTTGGGGTAAAATGTTCAAGGTCAATTCCAGAACCGGGTACTAATCCAACATTTTCAGCCGGAACTAATTTTTTATCAATAAACAGGTTGAGATCGTCCTCGTTTTGAAAAAACACCCTATTCGCAAACCTAAAACTCAATCGGTACAGCGTTTTGGCCACAAAGGAGACCATATTTCTTTTTAGGAAAACCGTTCCAAGTCCGCAAACATTATTAATTGCCGGGATCTTCAATAAAGCCGCAGCCAGTGTTCCATATACATTTGGCTTGATGGTGAAGTGCAGGACTACATCAGGATTTACTCTTTTGTAAATCGTGTAAAGTTCAAATATTAGGGCGGTATCTTTTATCAAATTGGCACCCCGGCTATCCATACGAAGATTGTGGTGAATACAGCCAGCGGCAGTCAGGTATTCTGTAAACTTGTCTTCCGGAGCTATTGTATGAACCTCAAACCCATCAGCAATCAGTTTTTTAACAAAATTCAACCTGAAATTGTAAATGTTCCAGGATGTGTTCAGTACAATGGCAATTCTCATGGGCTCCCTATCCTCACTTTCCGACAAAAGGTCGAAATAGTAGTTAATCTATAAAAAATACAGGTTTAGATACTGCAAAAGTATAAAAAGTAAACTGCCCTGAAAATTCTGTTTGTAAATAATCCTGTAAGTTTGCTGTCTTTTTAATTTATAAACCATTGGGTAAAAATTTAACGGCTGTAATTGTTGCGCTGGGGGATGCAAAACATCCCGAAATTACGGATGAACATTTGGATGAATTGGCGTTTTTAGCTGAAACGGCTGGTATTACAACCATCAGGCGGTTTGTTCAGAATCTTCAAAATCCGGACACACGGACGTATTTGGGTAAAGGAAAGCTGGCAGAGCTTAAAAACTTCATTCACGAAAAGGAGGTCAACAATGTCATTTTTGATGATGATCTCACACCCTCGCAGTTGCGAAATTTAGAGAAGGAACTAAATCCTAAAGATCCTGATAATCCGGGTGTTAAAATTTATGATCGCAGTTTGTTGATTCTGGATATTTTCCTGAGTCGTGCACAGACGGCTCAAGCCCGAACCCAGGTTGAATTGGCCTGGAACCAATATTTGTTACCCCGGTTAACCCGCATGTGGACACACCTGGAGCGGCAACGGGGAGGAACCGGAACACGGGGCGGTGCTGGAGAAAAGGAAATTGAGACGGATAGAAGGAATATTCGAAAACAAATATCCGTGCTTAAGGACCGCCTTGAGAAAATTGAGAAGCAGCGGGCTACTCAACGTAAATCGAGGAATCAGGTAGTCAGGGTAGCATTGGTGGGGTATACCAACGTAGGTAAATCTACGCTGATGAATCTGCTGTCAAAGTCCACAATCCTTGCCGAGGATAAGCTTTTCGCCACTGTGGATTCCACCGTTCGCAAAGTGGTTATCAATCAGCTTCCTTTTTTGCTTTCCGATACAGTAGGATTTATTCGAAAACTACCCCATCATTTGATTGAATCGTTTAAGTCAACGCTTGATGAAGTGCGGGAAGCTGATGTGCTCATCCATGTTGTGGATTTTGCGCATCCCTTTCATGATAATCAAATCGATGTAGTCACCAAAACACTTGCTGATATTGGTGCTGCGGAGATTCCGACCATACTGGTACTTAATAAAATTGACCTGGTTAAACCTATGGAAGAAGAACCATTGGATCTGGAGGCGATGAAAGGCTACTATCGGGAGAAAGGTTTTGAGAACGTTATCTTTGTCTCGGCACACCAGCGTGAAAACATTGAGGCGCTGAAGGAAATGATTTATGAAGCGGTGAAGAAAAAACATATGACGATATATCCGAATTTTTTACCGCAGACGTATTGATTTGGAGACATAAGTAACAAGACACAAGACGTTAGATAGTCGACTATTTAGGGGATTGTGATCAGAGTCACGGTCAGCGATGGATTCACAGGTTACCTTTGTTGCTCAAAAACCTGATACGCATGAAAATAGTAAATGACTGGCGGCTTGTCATCCTGATGGCCTTAACCCTGGGATTGGCACCCTTTTTTCCGGAACCACATATTGCTGGAAAGATTCGCTGGATCTGGGGAGGAGCAGTAGGAATGAAATCCATGGACTGGTTTGATACCGTGCTGCATGGATTGCCCTGGGTGTTATTGCTCAGGCTACTGTTTATTAAAATGCTTGCAATTGTTAAGTCAAAATAACAATCGGGGATTACTTGCCATAACCTTGTTTGAAGTGGTTATTTTTTTCCAGGCATGGTTCAGGGCTTGTTTTCGCAAGACCGCCGCGATGTAAGCGTTATGCTCTTGCTCCAAACTTTTTTCAGTAGTCTCACCGGGAATCGAACCCGGATCTAAAGTTTAGGAAACTTCTATTCTATCCATTGAACTATGAGACCAGTATAATTGGGACGGCAAATCTAGGACTTTTTTTAAAACTTGCCGATTTGAATTAATCACCCGTATAGTTAAACGGGCTGATCCCTTTTAATTTTATTTTCAACTCCGGTGAAATTTCAAGTCCGTCAATAAAAGCAGCCAGGCTGTCCTGTGTAATTTTTTCATTTTTACGGGTCAGGTCTTTCAATGCTTCATACGGATTTGGATATCCTTCTTTTCGCAGTAGCGTTTGAATGGCTTCCGCAACAACCGCCCAATTATCATTCAGGTCGTTATCAATGGCAGTTTTATTAAGCTCTAATTTTGAAATACCACGCTCCAATGATTTTAGGGCCATAAACGTATGCGCTATTGGTACGCCAATATTTCGCAATACAGTTGAATCGGTAAGATCACGTTGCAATCTGGAGATAGGAAGTTTGGCGGATAAATGTTCAAAAAGTGCATTGGCTAATCCTAAATTTCCTTCTGCATTTTCGAAATCGATGGGGTTAACTTTGTGCGGCATAGCCGAAGATCCCACTTCGCCGGCAATAATTTTTTGATTGAAATAATTCATGGAGATGTATTGCCACACATCACGGCTGTAATCAATCAAAATGGTATTGATCCTTTTCAGGTTGTCAAACAGGGCAGCCAAATTATCGTAATGTTCGATTTGTGTTGTCGGCTGACTTCGTATTAAACCTAAGTAATTACTTACAAATGCATTTCCAAAGGCATGCCAGTCAATGGAAGGGTACGCAATATGATGCGCATTGAAGTTGCCGGTCGCACCTCCAAACTTTGCACTGTGGGGAATGGTTTTTAATAATTCAAGTTGATTTTTGATCCGAACAGAAAACACCTGAATCTCTTTTCCTAATCGGGTAGGAGAAGCAGGTTGTCCGTGCGTGCGGGCCAGCATGGAAATATCTTTCCATGCATCCGTTTGTTGATCGAGCGAAGAAATTAAATTATCCAGCTGGGGCAGTAATACATGATCAATTGCTTCTTTAAGGAGCAACGGTGTGGCCGTGTTATTGATGTCCTGTGAAGTAAGTCCGAAGTGGATAAATTCTTTTAGATTTCCAAGGCCCAATGCATCAAATTGTTCTTTCAGATAGTATTCAACTGCCTTTACATCGTGATTGGTTGTCTTTTCAATTTCTTTAATACGATTGGCGGCAGCCTCATCAAAGTTTTTATAAATCGCGCGAAGCTGTTCAACCGGAACAGAAGCTTTTGTCAATTCCGGAAGGGGGTATTCACACAAAGCAATGAAATATTCAACCTCCACCAGAACGCGGTAACGAATCAACCCCAGTTCCGAAAAATAAGGTGCGAGTGGTTTTGTATGATGAAAGTAGCGGCCATCAATCGGGGAGATGGCGGTCAGAGTGTTTAATAGCACGTATTTATTGTTAAGGTGTAAAATTAAGGCCTTGTGGCCAATCCTCAAACTTATTGCTACAATAACATTGATGATTATACCTGTGGTCATTTTATTCTGCTTACAATTTCTATTTTTGGTGCCGATGAAAAGAGGTATAGGGATTTGTTGGTTGTTGGTAATTTGTTGGGGTTCATTTGCTCAAAATAAACCGGGTAAGGAATTACCAGTCAAGCGAGCAAGCGGAATCATTGAATTGGATGGTGAGTTGAATGAAGCGGATTGGCAGAATGCCTCCCGTGCATCTGACTTCTATTTAAATTTTCCGGTGGATTCTATTCCACCAGCTTTTCAGTCGGAAGTGCGACTGACGTTTGATGAGGTTAACCTATACATTGGTGTTGTTTGCTTTGATGATGAAACGCCGAATATCGTTCAATCCCTTCGGCGGGATTTTGATTGGGAGAACAACGACAATTTTGGAGTATTCTTTGATTCGTACAACGACTATACCAATGGATTTTATTTTGTGGTCACTCCCCAGGGAGTTCAACTTGAAGGGTTGTTGTCGAATGGTGCGTCGTCGGATTTTGGATTTTCTTCCGACTGGGATAATAAGTGGTATTCGAAAACAAAACAACATGAAGATCGATGGACAGCCGAAATTGCGATACCTTTAAAATCCATCCGCTATAATGTTGACAGCTGGAATATTACGTTTGTACGAAATGATTTGAAGCGTAATCAGGTATCCAGTTGGATTGCAACCCCGCTGCAATACGTACCTGCTTCCTTTGCCTATGCGGGTAAATTAATTTGGGAAGATAAACTTCCAAAACCGGGAACAAACATATCGCTGATACCCTATGTAGCCGGTGCATCATCAAAAAACCTGGAGGAGGGTTCTTCTGTTGAAAACTCCGCGAACATTGGCATGGATGCAAAAGTTGGAATTACGCCCTCACTGAATCTGGATCTTACGATCAATCCGGATTTTTCCCAGGTTGAAGTTGATCAGCAGGTGGTTAATCTGACCCGGTTTGAATTTGGCTTTCCCGAGCGAAGGCAGTTTTTTTTAGAGAATAGTGATTTATTTTCTCAGCCGGGTTTCCCCGATTCAAGGCCATTTTTCTCCAGGCGGATAGGGCTGGCGTTCGATACAACCGGAAATACCAGGAAAGTGCCCATCGTATACGGGGCAAGGATCAGTGGTAAACTTGGTAAGGATTGGCGAATTGGATTAATGAACATGCAAACCCGAAAAGATTCAGAACTGGGACTTCCCAATCAAAATTATGCAGTTGGTGTGGTTCAGCGTCAGATCGGCAGATCCAATCTTGGTTTTGTTTTTGTCAATAAACAGTCATTGGGTCTTGGTGAATATGATTCGACGGCCTTTTATCATGAAGACTTGATTTATGAAACTATTGAAAATGGAAAAGCAATTTCCCGATTAAATAAATACAACCGGGTGTTTGGACTTGATTTTAATCTGAACTCCAGGGATAATCGATGGAGTGGTGATATCTATTACCACCATTCTTTGGATGCTCGGAATACGAAAGACAATTATTCTGGTGGGGCATTTATTGGGTATACCCGAAGGAATTATGAAGTCATGCTTTCTCAAAATTTTATGGGTAAGAACTTTAATGCGGAAGCAGGCTTTACTCCTAAGATTCAGGTATATCCCGGATATTATGGGGGTTTTGCTCGTGTTCAGGGAAAGTTTTTTCCCAGTACTGATAAAATTAACAATATGCGTCCGTCCATCTCATTCAACTATAACTTAATACCGGATGGGACCCTGACAGACCGGAGTACGGAAGTGGGATATGCTATTGATTTTGCGAATACTTCAGTTTTTGAAGCTGGAATGAGTCAGACATTTCAGCGGTTAACCGAAGATTTTAACCCGATTTCACCGGAAGGTGACAGTACCTTACTGGGAGGAGACTCCTATTCCTGGTCAGCCTTTTCGATTAAGTACCAAACCAACCGGCGAAGTCTTTTCAATGCCAATGTAGAGACCAACTTTGGCGGATTTTACAATGGTTCACTTTTTAGATTGGCGGGTCAATTAAACTATCGCTATCAACCCTTCGGAAGTTTATCAGTCAGGTTTGATTATAACGACATTCGATTACCGGAGTCATATGGTCAGGCGAAATTCTTTCTGGTCGGCCCGCGATTGGATTTAACGTTTACGGACAAAATTTTTCTGACAACCTTTATCCAGTATAACAGTCGGGCGGATAATATAAATCTAAATGCACGTTTCCAATGGCGTTACCAGCCTGCATCGGATTTCTTCATCGTTTATACGGAAAATTATTTACCCAATCATATACAGTCCAAAAATCGGGCATTAGTGATCAAATTCACCTATTGGTTGAATATTTAGCATTAAAATAACACTGAATATCAGTAAGTTAGATTTATTGTTTAATAAAATATTAAAAAAATTAAACAATATCAGAGTGTGCGTGTTTAAACATGTATAACAATCAAAACTTACAATTATGAAAAACCTATTAAAATTCTCATTCGTATTTTTCCTTCTTGGAGGAATGATGATACTATCTTCTTGCGAGGATGATGATGCTCCGGCACAGCCGAAATCTATTGTAGATATTGCTGTTTCGGATCCCCAGTTCAGTACACTCGTTGCTGCCTTAACCAAGGCAGACTTAGTATCCGTATTGCAGGGTGACGGACCCTTTACGGTATTTGCTCCAACAAATGCCGCATTTACCGCGTTGCTGAGTGATTTAGGGGCTACAAGCCTTGATGATCTTTCAAAAGAAGCCTTGACGCCTATTCTTTTACACCATGTACTTGGTGGAGAATTTAAATCCACGGATTTATCGACCTCGTACGTTAATACCGCCAGTAACTCAGGACCTGATGATGAAAACTTGTCCTTATTCGTACAGGTTGGTTCTGGTGTTGCGATCAATAACGGTGTTAATGTAACAACGGCTGATATTATTGCCACCAATGGTGTCATTCATGTTGTTGATAAAGTAATTCTCCCTACGGATGTGGTAGATCTGGCAGTGAATGACGATAATTTCTCTTCGCTTGTGGATGCGCTGGGTGCCGCCGATGGTGATTTGGTAGACGTTTTAAAAGGGGATGGACCCTTTACTATTTTCGCACCGATCAATAGTGCATTTGAGGATATTGCTGGTGTTGTATCAGGGCTTTCATCCTCTGAATTGGCTGGAGTATTGACATACCATGTAGTTTCC
This sequence comes from uncultured Cytophagales bacterium, assembly GCA_942491425.1. Classification (GTDB taxonomy): domain Bacteria; phylum Bacteroidota; class Bacteroidia; order Cytophagales; family Cyclobacteriaceae; genus JBGTGG01. The sequence continues at coordinate 3,468 of CALOAV010000029.1, read as the reverse complement.
GGTGCTAATGTTTTATCTTCCGATTTAACCGATGGAATGACCGTCACCACACTCAACGGAACCTTTACTGTAAATATTTCCGGATCAAGTGTCACACTAACGGACGAGTCTGGCGCCACGGTAAATGTTATTGCTACCGATGTGCAGGGCACGAACGGCGTGATTCACGTGATTGATAAAGTCTTGTTGAAATAAGTATTGATTTTCTGCAATTTTAGAACGGGTAGACAGGTTTTGTCTGCCCGTTCTATTTTAGAATTATTGTAGATTTGCAGCAGGTTAAAATTCTAGATCATGGCGTTTAATTTTTTTAAGAAATCGAAGGAGAAAGAATCTGCTGGCGGACCAAAATATTTTGATCTGGAGGTAAAAGAAATCATAAGGGAGACGGTAGATGCTATAACGATCGTTTTTAACCAACCAGCAGCAGGAAATATTTCCTATAAATCCGGACAATTTCTAACGCTGATTATTCCTGTTGAAGGGAAAGAAGTAAGAAGAGCCTATTCTTTGTGCACTTCTCCTTTTACTGATACAAACCTTGCCGTAACGGTGAAGCGTGTTGACAAGGGGTTGATGTCCAATTGGCTGCCGGATCATTTAAAGGTTGGGGATACCATAAAAATTATGGCACCCACAGGTCATTTTACAACCGAATTTTCAAAGGAGGGCAAACGCCACATCATCATGTTTGCCGGAGGTTCCGGAATTACTCCGATGATGTCCATTATTAAAAGTGTACTGACCCAGGAGCCGGATAGTATTGTTTCACTGATCTATTGCAACCGGGATATTGATAGCATCATCTTCAAAGATAAATTTGATTCACTACAAACAGAGTATGAAGGGCGGCTGCATGTGATTCACATATTGGATAATGCACCGATGAACTGGCAGGGGTTGAGTGGTTTACTGAACCATGAAATGCTGAAGAAATTATTTGAACGCATTCCGGATTGGGGACATGATAAATCTACCTACCTGATGTGTGGTCCGGAAGGAATGATGAAAAATGTGGAGACCCTTCTCGATCTTCAGCAGATTCCAAAGGAAAGAATCTTTAAGGAGAGTTTTGTTCAGGGAACCATTGATAAGGAAGCAAAGAAAGACGAGGCAGCATCTTCGGATGAAATAGTTGAACGTGTAGTGACTATTAAATACGAGGGGAGTGAATACCAGATTACAGTACCCCCCAATAAAACTATTTTGGAAACTGCGCTGGATGATGGAATCGATTTACCCTTTAGTTGCCAGAGTGGATTATGCACAGCTTGTCGTGGGAAAGCGCTTTCCGGCAAAGTGAAACTCGATGAAGAGGAAGGACTTTCACAATCGGAACGAAATGAAGGATATGTATTAACGTGTGTCGGACATCCATTGACGGATGATGTGGTGATTGAAATCGGTTGATTTTTTTTAACCGCAAAGGCGCTAAGGCGCAAAGAATTAAAAATTTAAGATTTAGATTAGTGATTAAGGAACTATTGGTATCAACGAAACAAATATCAAGTCCCAGAATCAACTTTGCGCCTTAGCGCCTTTGCCTGCCTTCGCCGAAGCGGCTACGCGCAGGCAGGCGGTAAAATTCCCCCATTCTCAAATTAACTACTTTCCAAATTTCTTATTACTGAAAAGTCCGTAGACTGGTAACAGATCAGGTTGTAGAAAATTAAACCGCAAAGCAGGGAGACGCAAAGTTGATTTGTGAAATTGATTTAATGAGCAGAACATTTACAGTTCGTGATCCAATCGTTACTTTTATCAGGAGCAATCCTTAGCGCCTTAGCGCCTTTGCGGTAAAAAATCTCTCATACTCAAATTAACTACTTTCCAAATTTCCTAAACTTCATTCCTTCAAACTCAACTTCAACAATCTTGCCTTTGCTGTCCAGTAAAAATTGCGCGAGCCCATTTCCATACTGTACTTTTTCAAAGGGTCCGCGAAAGGTATCATAATGCCAGTGTTCCAGATTGGCATGTTTGAAATTGTTCAGTAAAATCTCAAGTTTGTTACCCTTAACCGTGATCACCAATTCTCCAAAAAGGGGATCCTGGTACATTCCCGCATAGGCCTCTAGTGCATGCGAAGGTTTTGTATTCAGCACACGTGCATCTATAAACTCCTGTGCCCTTTTTGCTGATGCATTGCGATTGGTCGTATACAACTCCAAAAGCTCTTTGCTCCAGTCACGGTCACCTCCCAATGCAAACAAATCAAAAGCTTTGTACATCAATGCATGACGCAGTTCACCATTTCCATAATTGGCAAATACATAAATGCCTAATTTTTCTTCCGGCAATTGGCCATGTATAGCGATCGATCCAAAAAGGCTGCCTGTATGAAAATTTACTTTTTTACCCTTGTAATCGTGTTGAAACCAACCGAGTGCATAGGTGGTCCAGTTAGGTTGGGTGAATTTTTTAGAAGGATAAAATTGACTGTATGGAATAATGATTTGCGGCGTAAAAATTTCCGTCCAGGTAGCTGGTGTTAGCAATCTCCCGCCTGTGTGCTTACTGCTATCGAGCATACACAACACCCATTTACTTACCTCCTCGGCGGTCGACCAGGCTGCACCAGCAGGAGCAATGGCATCGGCATTGCTATGCTGGATCACCGTTACTTTTTTATTGATCGGATCATGTGGACTGGCACGGTTAGGATCCCCATCGGTTAATGCCTTCAGTGGTTGTGAGCGGGTCATGCCCAACGGAATAAAGATTTTCTCTTTGGCGTAATCGGCCCACGACATGCCACTGATTTTTTCGATGATGGTACCTGCAATTAAATAAAATATATTTTGATAGGTATATCCCCCCCGAAAGGAATAGCTGGGTTCTACCATTGCCATTTTAGAGATAATTTCACTGGAGGGTATTTGCATATCCGTCCACAGATAATCACTATTGCCCACACCAGAATTATGCGTAAACAAATCTTTAATCTTGAGTTCTTGGGTAACATAGGGATCGTACAGATGAAATTCTGGCAAGTGATCAATCACGCGGTCATTCCATTTCACTTTTCCTTCATCCACCAGTATACCCATACCCACCGCAGTTATGGCTTTGGTGGTGGAGGCCATCACAAAAAGGGTATTTATATCAACGGGGTCAGACTTTCCCAATTCTTTTACGCCGTATCCTTTTTTCAATAACACCTGATTGTCCTTTACTACAACTACTGCCATTCCGGGGATTTCCCAATCCTTCATTCCTTGTTGAATATACGCGTCAAATTCTTTTATCTGTTGGGTATACGATTGCGCTGAGAGGAACAAGGAGGAAAGAACGAGGAGTAAGGAAAAGAAACTCTTTTTCATGCCGGTAGGTTTGATTGCTGTAATCTATTTAAAATCAATTTTAATCAAATACATATGGGAGGTAGTGAATAATGTTTTGTCATTGTTGGACAATGCACAATTCGCTGTTGCTTCGGATATTTTTATTTTACCGATTAGTTTACCC
>CALOAV010000028.1:0-56975 GCA_942491425.1 uncultured Cytophagales bacterium | reverse complement strand
AAGGTATAAATTGGTATAACGCTAAATTCCTTGTTTCCGCACCGGGGGGACAAAATAATTTTGCATGGTCGGATACAGTAGGAGGATGGAAGACCGCCCGTTTCAACCTGAATCAGATTCCGGCTGACATTAATGATCCGCCGGTACTTATCAGAATTGCTTTTGCCAGCGATAACCAAAACCAGCGGCCGGAAGTAAGGCCTTACCTGGATGGATTCGCTTTTGATAATATCTATATCGGGAACAAGCAACGGAATGTACTGGTAGAATCGTTCACCAATGCTTCACATGGTCCAAGCAATACCGCAAATGATTATCTTGATGGATTGTATGATAATCAGTTTTTAACGAAAAAGGATACTTCTGATTTCTTTAAGATGGAATATCATGTTGCCAATCCGGGTGCGGATGATTTGAATGCGGATAATCCAACCGATCCTGCAGGTAAGGGACTGCAATACGGAATTGTTCAACCGCCTGCTGCAGTTATGGATGGGATCATCGGCGATTTCTATGGAAAGACAATTCGATGGTACCTATACCAACCTTACCGCTGAAGAGTTGGATAGGAGAGCATTGGAATCCCCACTGTTTGAAATTACAAGACTAGACTCAATGTCAACAGGGGGGAATACCATACGTTTGGAAATGGATGTACAATATGCAGACTCCATTACCACCACCTTTACCAACCCTGTGACCTTCCAGATTGCACTTGTTGAATCAAACGTACAAATTGCAGGCAATCCACGCGTCTTTAGAAATGTAGTTCGGAAGCTGCTGTTGAATACTGAAGGTTTAACAATTTCAAGAACCTGGAATTTGGGTGATATCCATTCGAATATTACCGTTGACCGGATCGTGGATGTTCCGATTCAAGATCCTGCTAATCTGTATTTGGTTGGGTATGTACAGGATAAGATTACCAAGCAGATATTACAATCGCGGGTCATTCAAGGGCCACCAAAAACAGGTGTACAACCTGTTGGTGTGGATGATGGTTCCGTAATCGCTGAATTGAATAACATTATCCTCTATCCGAATCCTGCCAAAAATAAATTTTACTTTGGCTTTGAAGGTGAATTGAGACGCAACTATTCGTATAGCATCATCGATCAACGCGGAGTTACCGTTTTAAGGGGTTCTATCGATCGGCAGCGGGACATTGATCAGGAGGTTGATGTCACTTCTCTGGCGAATGGAATTTACTTCGTTGCTATAGGTTCGTCAGATAAGGCGTTGGTATATAAGAAGATTGCAATCTTGAACAGGAATTAAGCTAACTCCTTTTTTAAATCATTGATTGAACTTTCGCACTGGAAAAAAAAGTCCATCATCATGCCCGGCATTTCATCTAATTTGGTTTTTGACTTGCAATGTTGTTCGATTTGTGCAACTTCATTTTTCATTTCGGATAGCCCCAACAATGTTAAGGATGGTTTAATTTGATGGGCGAGGCTGGATACTTTATCCCAATCTTTAACTTTAAGCGACTCCCGCATTTCATCCAGCACTTTTGGGATCGTGGTCACAAAGGTGTGCACCATTTCCTGAATAAATTCCTTATTGTTGCCTGAAACTTCCCGTAAATAGTTCAGATCATAACTTGGCTTCTTAACTTCCTCCTCAGTTTTATTAACACGTTTGGTAGGTCTTATTTTTAAATCATCGAAGAGCTTATTGTATAAATCTTCAGGAGTAAAAGGCTTTGGAAGATAATCACTCATACCGATTGAGAGACATTTAGCAACATCTGCTTTGGTTGCATTTGCAGTAAGCGCAACAATTGGGATTTCATTATAGGGAGGATCCATCAGACGAATCGCATGGGTCGCTTCATATCCATCCATTACGGGCATTTGGATATCCATAAGAATCACATCAAACATGTGACTCTTTACTTTCTCGATGGCGATCAATCCGTTTTCTGCAGTTTCAGTATGACATTTCCAGAGTTTCAGAATACTCTTTGCATACAGGCGGTTGATATCATTGTCTTCTACCAATAAAACGCTCAGATTTCCAACTTTGATTTTCTTAATATCTTTTTTTGTTTTAGCCTCCATTTTGGCAATCTCTTTGGGTTTGCCAATGAGATAGGGAATGACCACCGTAAATGTTGAACCAACATGCTCTTCACTCTTCACTTCAATCACACCCTTTTGGAGCTCAACCAGTTGCTTAACAATAGTAAGACCAAGGCCCGTACCGCCATATTTTCGGGTCACGCTTTCGTCTGCCTGACTAAAACTTTCGAAGATGGTCATTAATTTTTCAGGGGGGATGCCTGCACCAGTATCGCTGACTTCAATTCTCACCCAACATTGTCCAGCCTTCTCATTTACAATATCACAGGTCACATTGATGGCACCGTGTTGTGTAAATTTCACAGCATTGCTAACCAGGTTAATCAGAACCTGATTGAGTCTGACAGGATCACCAATTAAGATTTTATTGAGTCGTTCATCAATAATGTGCTGCAAGTTTATCTTTTTCTCCTGCGCCTGATAGGTAAACGTACTGAGCAAGGAGGGGAGAAATCTTTGATATTAAAAGCAATCTTTTCAAATCGAAGTTTACCGGATTCAATGGATGCAAGATCAAGGATATCGTTAATAATAACTTTTAGATTCTCTGCTGAATGACGAATTGCATTCAGGTAAATCTCCAATTCCTCAGGGCTTGGTTTTTGCCGAATAAACTTGCCATTCCTGCAATACCGTTGATGGGTGTTCTGATTTCATGGCTGATATTTGCTAAAAATTGCTCCTTGGCTTTTTGTAGCCGAAGCAGTTCTTCAGCATCTCTTTTTCGCTGCGTAATATCCCGGCAGTCGAGGATAAACCCATTGATGTTATCCTTAAATTTTAAGTTGATTGCATTAAATTCCAGAAAGCGATAGGACTCATCTTTGCATAAAAACTGAAATTCTACCTTTTCCGTGTAGGCTCGCTTTTGGCTTTTCGCAAAACTCGCACGTAGTTCTTTTAAGCGTTTCCGGGAGAATGTAATCGAAAAAGTTTTTGCTGACTAGGCTATTTGACCGGTATCCTAATGTTTCACGAACGGACGCATTATGGTAATATATTCGCCCGGAATAATCAACAATAAAAATAATATCTGAACCATCTTCCACAACCGCCTCGTAGAAGTAGCCCTTCCTGGTGTATTGTTCTAGATTTTTCATGAATAGTTAAATCCCCAGCGCATCCATTTCCTTTAAGTACCGGTATAGGGAAGATTTACCAATGCCCAGTACGCGGGAAACTTCCAGTACATTGTTTTCATACTTGTTCAAGAAATGCCGGATGATTCTGTACATGTAATCCTGCATACTCATTTCGATATGCAGAAAAGATTCGATACGCGTGGTGCTGTTGAAGCTAATATCCCGTGCATTTATATCGGGGCCTTCAGCCATTACCGCTGCGAGTTCAATGATCGATTTTAGTTCCCGGATATTTCCATGAAAAGGGTATTCCAATAATTTCTCCTGGGCATCTTGTGCCAATTTGAATTTAGGCATTCCATTTTCTGTCGAGAACTGATCAAGATAATACTTCGCAATAAGGATTACATCATTTCCTCTGTCGCGCAGGGCAGGGAGATGGATGGGTAATCCTAGTAAACGATAGTATAAGTCTTCCCTGAATTTCCCGTTTTTCACTTCTTCCGAAAGATCCTTATGCGTGGCCGAAACAATCCTGACATCCACTTTTACAATCTGGTTGCCGCCAATCCGGGTAATCTCACGCTCTTGCAGTACCCGAAGCAATTTCGCCTGCATATTGATATTCATCTCACCGATTTCATCCAGAAAAATAGTGCCGCCTTCTGCTTCTTCAAACTTTCCTACGCGCCGGGTGATGGCTCCCGTAAATGCACCTTTTTCATGTCCAAAAAGCTCACTTTCGATTAGTGACTCGGGCACTGCAGCAATATTGACGGCCACAAAGGGTTTATTTTTTCGTTTTGAATTATAGTGTATTGCCTTGGCAACCAACTCTTTACCAGTACCTGTTTCACCTGAAATAGAAACTGAAATATTGGTTTTTACAGCTTTTTCAAGCAAAGCAAAAACCTGCTTGATTGCCGTACTGGTTCCAATAATGCTTTTCTCAAACTCGTATTTTTCAGAGATCTCTTTCTTCAGATGATCAATTTCCTTGATCATCGAAGACTTGTTCCTCGCGTTCTTAAGTGAGTTTAGAAGCCCCTCTTTTGTCTCATGATCCTTGCTGATATAGTCGTATGCCCCGGCTTTTAATAATTCTACCGCTGTACCAATTTTTTCCTGAGCGGAAACAATGATCACATTGATGTTCGGATCATGGGCCCGAATTTGTTCCAGAACCTCTTCTCCGGCCATATCCGGGAGCGAGTAGTCAAGGGTAATAAGGGATGGATTCTTATGAAGATTGTCGACACACTCCTTCCCGGTAGTGTAGTAAGAAACTTCATAATCTGGATTTAATTCCAAAACATACTTTAGGAATTTGGAGTATGCAGGGTCGTCTTCAACGACAAATATCTTAACGGGATCTTTTTCGTACATCGTTCAGTAACATTTTAGCTAAAAATAAAGCTTTTTATTAAAAACTGACCAAAAAGTTACAGCTGTGATAGAGGATTAAGGATTGCAGTGCTGAACAATCAAAATCTTCTCAACTTTGTTTTGTTGATAATCGAGAAGAATTAAGTTAAAAAAAAGAGATCCCTATGTTTAGTTATCAGTCCACATATGTAATCCCTGAATTCAGCCAGTTAAATGAGCAGGAGATAGAAGTAATGCAAAAGGCCCCGATTCTGGTTTCTATCCTGATCGCCGGTGCAGATGGTACCATTGATAATAAAGAAGTAAAACAGGCCATAACTATTGCTGAAAAACAGAGCCAATCGAAGTCTGTCTTAAAGAATTACTTTAAGTAGTTATCAGAGGACTTTGAGGATAAAATCAGAATCTACATACAATCCTTTCCATATGAAACTTCGCAGCGTACACCATTATTAGTGGATGAGCTTGCAAAAATTAATTCGATCTGGAACAAAGTGGATATTGAGTTTGCAGCCGAATTTTATGAAATGCTGCTAAAGATTGCTGCCAAGGTTGCCAAATCATCCGGTGGGTTGTTTGGATTAACCAGTTCCATTGGAGCGGAAGAAGCGAAGTGGATGAGTCTCCCTATGCTTACAAAGCCGAATTTGTAATCCCGGACCTACCCAAGTGCTGATAATTTACTTATTTAGCACCATGATCAAGATTAATGTATTGAATGACAAATAAGGGTTGGATCAGCAGTGCGCTAATCCCTTTCGTATTGTATTCCTGATGTGGCTGGTGTTTACACTGGAATATGTGTACGGATGGCACATCAGTCCTTTTGGGATCGTCCCGAGAAGTTTAATAGGGTTGATCGGAATTTTCACCTCACCACTCATTCATGGAAGCCTTCCACATTTAATCTCCAATACGATCCCATTGCTTTTTCTGGGTTCTGTTATCGTATTCTTTTACGATCGGATTGGATCCATCATCTTTTTCAGAGCCTATTTCTGGACAAATATTCTGGTATGGCTATTTGCGCGGGCTGACTCCAATCATATTGGTGCCAGCGGAATTGTTTATGCGCTTGCAACCTTTCTAATTTTCTTCGGTTTTTTTCGGCGGGATTTTCGGTCTCTGATAATTTCCATATGTATCTTGGCACTTTATGGGAGCGTATTTTTTGGTATCCTCCCCAATGATCCGCGGGTATCGTGGGAGTCACATTTTAGCAGGCATTAGTCGGATTTGCTTCCGCCTTACACCTCAGTAAATTTAAGAACATAAGCTAATGGCAGCAGATGCAAACTCCATCATAAAGGAAATTAAAGCAGGAAAAGTAAAGCCTGTTTACTTTTTACAAGGGGAGGAGACCTACTTTATCGATCTGGTTGCGGATTATATCGAAGAACATGTGCTGGCTGAATCAGAAAAAAGCTTTAACCAGGTTGTGTTATATGGTAAAGATGCGCCAATGGCCGCTATCCTGACCAATGCCAGGCGATTTCCCATGATGGCAGAACGACAGGTAGTGATCGTGAAGGAAGCGCAGGATATCCCCGACCTTAACCGGGAAGGAGGTGCGAAGCTTTTGTTATCGTACCTGGAGAATCCCGTACCTTCTACCATATTGGTATTTGCTCACAAGCATAAAACGCTTGATAAGCGGAAAGAATTGGGTAAGAAAATTGAAAAATTGGCGACTACAATAACTGCTAAAAAGATATATGACAATCAATTACCGGATTTTTTAATGACGTATGCCAGTGCATCCGCGGTGAAAATTGATGATAAAGCGGTGCTCGCCATGTGTGAATTCGTTGGAAATGATCTGCATCGGCTAACCAATGAATTCGATAAACTCCTGATCAGTATGCCGAAAGGAGAGACGGTTACCGTCGATCGGGTGATGAGTCATGTTGGGGTAAGTAAAGAATACAATGTATTTGAACTACAAAAATCCATCATTAAACGAGATTCTCTTACCGCAAATAAAATTGTTAATTACTACGAAAGTAACCCAAAGAAGAACCCGGTTATCCCGGCGGTAGCTTTTTTGTATTCCTTTTTCAGTAAACTACTGGCTGCTTCTCAACTTACAGATAAAAGTGACAAGGGCATTGCTAGTAGTCTGAGAATGAGCCCTTACATGGCTCGTGATTATAGTCAAGCTTTGAGACTTTTTAGCACAGAAAAACTAGAAGAGAGTATTCAGTCAATTGTTCTTACCGATCTAAAGTTGAAGGGTGTCAACACCGGATCCGAAAATGACAGCGCCATTCTCCGTGAACTTGTTTTCAAGTTGATAAACTAACAATAGAATATTCCGTTTACTTTTTTATAACTTTGGTCTGCATTTAAGACCGGGGCTATTTTTTTGACTTGAATTTTTTGGACTCTTTTTTGCAATATTTTTTTCGCATTGTAGTTTACTTTAAAACCCCAGACAGCCGATGACCCCAAACAAGGCGCTGATTTTTATATTCCTCTTCGCATCGCTTGGAGCACTGGCTCAGAATCCATTGACGCAAACAAAGACTGAAAACCTTTTTGCAAAGGGAAACGAATTAGTAGATCACTCCAATTATGTTGCTGCCCGGGAAATGTTTTCTCAGTTCTTAAAGGAAGCACCCAAAGATGATGCCCGTAGAATTGAAGCTGAATACTATGTTGCCTTTTGTGCCCTGAATCTTCAGCACCAGGATGGCGAAAAACTAATCGATGACTTCATTGATAACAACCCTGCCAGTCCACGAGCCGCAACAGCGTACTATGATCTTGCTACTTTCTTTTATAATGAGAAGAGCTATACAAAAGCTATTCAATACTTCAAGAAAGTAGACTTCCCAGCACTTACCGCCGATAACCAAAACCAGGGACATTTTAAATGGGGGTATAGCTTCTTCAATTTGCGAAAGCTGGAGGATGCACAGGAGCAGTTTAATTTTGTAAAGAAGTTGAAAAGCCCATCCGCACCAGCTGCCAGTTATTATGCAGGTTTTATCGCTTATGGACAAGGCAATTACGATGAGGCACTTGAAGATTTAAAGCGGGCAGAACAATCCGAATCCTATGGCAATATAGTTCCGTATCTTATTGCCAATATTTATTATCGTCAAAGTAAGTTTGATGAATTAATCGCCTATGGCGATCAGGCTATAAAGAAATCCGGTGTCACGAATAAGGAGGAGATATCGATGTTGATTGCGGATGCCTATTTCTTTAAGAAAGACTATGTAAAAGCTAAGGATGCCTATCAGATATTTTTAGATGAGAACAAAGACCGCGCAGATGCCGCGTTGTTATACCGGGCAGGATATGTTCATTATGAACTTGGTCAAAACGATTTGGCCATCGAATATTTAAGCAAGTCTGCTGCCACCAAAGACACGGTTGGCTACTACGCTTCTTATTACCTGGGGATTCTCTATCTAAAGAAAGGGGATAAGCCCTATGCCCTCAATGCCTTTGACTATGCCAGCAAATCGCCTGCGGATGAACGGTTAAAAGAAGAAAGTGCGTTTCAATTTGCAAAAGTCGCCTATGATATGGGAAAACCGGATCTGGCCATCGCCGCTTTTGAAATGTACCTGACCAATTATCCCCGGTCTCCGTACCAGGTTCAGGTTAAAGAGTTACTGGCGCAAGCCTATATTAATGGCAATAACTATAATAAAGCAATTGAGTATATCGAAGCATTGCCCAGCAGAAATCCTACCATGAACAATGCCTATCAGAAGGCAACCTACTTGAAAGGAGCTGAGTTATTTAATAAAGAAGAGTATGCGGCTGCGGTTGACGCGTTCGAGAAATCACTTGAAACACCCGGCGATCCGAAATATGCGGGACTCTCGAATTTTTGGATCGGAGAGGCTTATTCTATGGGAAAAAAATATGCGGAGGCGGCTGGACACTATACCAAAGTCATTGAACTCGGGACGAATGTAGAATCTGATATTCACCTTCAGGCAAGGTATGGACTCGGGTACGCCTATTATAATATGGAGCAATATGACAGGGCCTTGTTTAATTTTAAGGATTATATCAACAAAACCAATCGTTCCAATCCGAATTATACCGATGCGCTTATTCGTCTAGCAGACTGCTATTATGTAAGCAAAAGTTATGAGGATGCGCTGAAATTTTACAACCAGGCGCGGAATATTGGTTCTCCTGATAATGATTACATTTTATTTCAAAGTGGTGTCATTAGCGGAATACTAAGAAAGTATACCGAATCAAAAAATCAGCTGGATGCACTCATCAACAATTATAAAAAATCACCTTATAGAGGCGATGCGATTTTTCAGCGAGCACAATTTGAGATCGAGCAGGGGAATTATGAAGCAGCAGTACAGGGTTTAAGCCAGTTAATCCGCGAAGTGCCAAGTTCCCGGTTTATTCCCATGGCATATATGCGTAGGGCAGCTTCTAATTATAATTTAAAAAAGTATGACGAAACGGTTCGTGATTATGAATCTGTATTAAAACAGTTCCCAACACATCCAGTGGCCCAGGACGCCCTGCTTCCGCTGCAGGAAGCATTGGGTTTAGTAAACCGTTCAGATGAATTCAATAAACATCTAGCAGAATTTAAGGCCACCAATCCGGAGAATAAAGGATTGGAAGGGGTAGAATTTGAAACCTCTAAAAATCTGTTTTACAGTCAGCAATATCAAAAAGCAATTGGAAGTTTCAATAGTTTCAAAGCAGGATATCCAAATAGTGGACGGATAGTGGAATGTGATTACTTTATTGCGGAATCATATTATCGCCTTAAAGATTTTACACAGGCATTACCGATCTACAAATCGCTAAGCAACGATATGAGCTTTACGCAAATACCTAAAGCTGTAGCACGTATAGCTGAAATCGAATATGCTCAAGGCAACTTTGCCAATGCAGTTACCAGCTACTATCGCCTGGAGAAACTTGCGGATAGCAAAAAGGAATTATTCAATGCCTGGTCTGGTTTGATGGACGCCTACTATTTGCTGGGTACCTATGATTCCGTAACGACCTATGCAAATTTGATTTTAGAAAAAGGTAATGTCAACGCCGGTGCACAGAACAAAGCTTCGTTATATCTCGGTAAGGCTGCGATGGCAAAAGGGGATTATGAGACCGCGAAAGATGAATTTCTGAATACGTTGAATGCTGCACGTGATGAATATGGAGCGGAAGCCAAGTATTTACTCGCTGAGATTTTCTATTTCAAAAAAGAATACAAGCAATGCTATGAAACGGTGATTAGTCTGAGCAATGATTTTGCTTCTTATGATATCTGGGTTGGAAAGGGATTCTTATTGCTGGCAGATTGTTTTCTTGCACAGGATGATGTTTTTCAAGCAAAGGCAACGTTAGAATCATTATTACCACATTTTCCATTACAATCGATTAAGGATAGAGCAAAAGCAAAACTTACGGAAATAGAAACTGCCAACCTGAAAAAGGAAGCTGAAATTAAAGGAGATACTTTAGATAACAATCGTTGATATTTTTTACGATGAGGAAGATATATTTTTTACGAATTAGTTTATTAACCGGGTTACTGGCATTGGGTTTCATTCACGTGAGCGTAGCGCAGGATCCAGACTGGACGGACGGGGAGATTAAATCCGTAGAAATTGAGATCGTCAAGGAGCGTGAGATCAATTTACCGAAAGTGAACCGTAACTTCGGCAAGATACCTCCGCGCCCTTTTGAGCCCATTCGCCCACCAATTAGTTATGATTTTAAGCCCCTGACGTTTAGTACACCTTTAATCGATGCTATTATCCGTCCATTAAAACTCCGTCAGGAACCTGCACCGAAGATTGTGCGAAATTATCTTACCCTGGGCTATGGAAATTATAATTCCCCATACGGTGAATTGTTTTTGAATTCCGGGAGAGATAAGAACAAGATGGTAGGTGCCCACGCTTTTTACCGGGGATCCGGGAAGGGCCCTGTGGATGATAAGAATTCAGCAAGTAATGAATACGGTATTTCGTTATATGGTAAAACCTTTAGCAAGCTCATTAGCATTAGCGGTCACGTTGACTTTGAAAACAGAACTTCACATTTTTATGGTTATCCTGTAGGAATGGAAGTAGACCGTGATACGATTAAACAAGGTATCGGATATTTTTCACTGGGAACTGTGTTGAGCAATACCAAAAATTCAGATTTTGAATATTCACTGTGTGCCGAGTTTAATTATCTTTTTGATAAATATGATGCACGTGAGACAGATGTGGATTTGGCTTTTAAATCGTCTTATAAGATTTCGGATGATAAAGGGGTGCTGATTGATGCGAACTACAACATCATTAGCAGAAAGGATGCGATGGTAGAGGCAACCCCACGCAATTTACTGAATATCAATCCGGTGTTCTGGTTTCGACCAATGGACAATTTAAAAATTCGTGCGGGTTTGGTAGCGTCCTATGAAAATGACACCATCGATAGTAAAAATTTTCATTTGTATCCGGATGTTCGGGCAACTTATGCATTTACGCCGTTTGTTGATTTCGTTGCTTCGCTAACCGGAGGAGTGGACAAAGTTTCATTAGGAACACTGACGAAAGAAAATATCTGGCTGGGACCCAATATTCCGATTTACCATACTAACCGGGTGTTTGATCTGGAAGCTGGTATCAATGCACGGGTGGGCACTAAAATATCAGTTAGTGCTGGAGCTGCGTATGCTGCTTTAAAGAATCCATATTATTTTATCAACGAGACTGAAGATCCATCGAAGTTTACAACCATCTATGATGTTGGAACAACCAAAAGAACGAATCTGTTTGGTGCTATCAATTTTGCGGAGACAGGAAAGGCAAAATTCATTTTCCGCGCAGACTACTATACCTATAACACGGAACGCATTGCTTCTGCCTGGCATCGGCCAACGTACAAGCTAACCTTAAACTCATCTTATAATGTGTATTCAAAAATTATACTTTCAGCAGATATCATTGCGCAGGGGGGGATGAAAGCATTTGATCCAACGACAACAGAAACGATCAGTTTGAAGAATGCATTTGACTTAAATGCACGCGTTGAATATGTTTTCTCTGATCGCTTCTCCGTGTTTTTACAATTCAACAATATAACATCAAACAAATACCCTTTATTTCTGAATTATCCGGTTCGTGGTTTTCAATTTATGGGTGGATTGACATGGAGCTTTTAACGGTGGATCGGAAACATGTTTGGATGCCTCAAAAATTCGTTTAATTTTGTATAGTTTACCCATATTTAATTAACCCGATTATGGCCAAGAAGAAAAAAGCAGATGAAGATAAGTCAGAAGAGAACATTCAGAATGTTAATGATTCTGACGATACCTTTGGATTGCCCGAAATAGAATATGAACCCATCCACCGCGAAGAACCTAAGCAGGAAGAGCCTGCTGAGGAGGTAGCAACGGAACCCGAGCCAGTACAGGAAGAACATGAACCAGTTCGGTTTGAATCAGAACCGGAACAAGAGCCTGCTCGTGAACCGTATTCCTATTCGTTTCGGGAAGAAAAGAAGTCGCCATCTGTTGGTCCGATTGTAGCGATCGTAATCATTATTTTCTTATTACTGGGTGCAGGGGGATGGTATTTGTTTTCATATAAGCCCAAAAAGGATGCTGAGGAAAAGGCACAGCAGGAATTGGCAATGAAGCAAGCAGCAGAAAAACGTGAACAAGAGCGTTTGGCAGCGGAAGCAAAAGAGCAACAACTTGCTGAAGAGCGAAGAGTAGCAGACTCGTTGGCGAATGCCATGACTCCAAAAGAAGGTGTTGTTGAAACACTATCCGAACGAACCGGACGTTATTATGTTGTCGTGGCCAGTGCTATTGACGATGACTTATTAATGGATAGTGCAAATAAGTTAAGTAAAAATGGTGCACACGTTCGTATTATACCTCCCTATGGGAAAATCAAATTTTTCAGATTAACCGTTGAAGATGGCGATACATTTGCGGATGCACAAGCCAAAGCGGATAACCTCAAGGGGGAGTATGGTGATGGTGTATGGGTAATTAAATATTAATTTTTTAGAATATAAATTTTTTAAACTTTAGATGATTCTAGCGCAGATTGAACAAGGTGCCACCGAAGCAGTTGAGGTGGCGCAACAAACTATTTCAGTTTGGGAATTAACCTTAAAAGGTGGGTGGATGATGATTCCATTGGCAGTTCTTTGGATCATTGCCATTTATCTGTTCATCGAACGGCTGCTCACAATCAACAAGGCAAATCAAAATCCGGATCAGTTCATGAGTGCTGTTAAAGGACTTGTACTGAAAGGGGACGTGGGGGGTGCCCGAATGTTATGTGCTCAAAATGATAGCCCGATCGCGCGCATGATTGAAAAAGGAATTTCAAGAATTGGTAGTCCCCTGAAAACAATTGAAGCCTCTATCGAAAATATTGGCAAACTGGAGATTTTTAAACTTGAGAAAAATTTATCTACACTGGCAACTATTGCCGGAGCGGCACCAATGATGGGGTTCCTGGGAACTGTCATCGGAATGGTGAAAGCGTTTATTGGAATTGCGCAGGAGGAGGGGTCGGTGAGTCCGAAGTTACTCTCTTCTGGAATCTATGCAGCGATGGTCACGACTGTAGCGGGACTAATTGTTGGAATTATTGCCTACCTGGCCTACAACTACCTGGTGAGTCGGGTGCAAAAGGTGGTACATAAAATGGAGTATACATCCATTGATTTTATTGACCTGTTGCAGGAACCGAAGTAAGAATACTATGAATCTCGGATCTAAAAATAAAGTTGACCCGGCCTTTAGCATGGCCTCCATGACGGATTTAATCTTCCTGTTATTGGTGTTCTTTATGCTGACTTCTTCTTTTGTTACACCTTCTGGTTTACCGGTTAATTTACCCACCAGTGCTGCCAGTTCGATTGAAACTCAAAAAATAACGGTGACAGTAACCAAGGATTTGCAATACTTTGTAGGCGATAAAAAGGTAACGAAGGGAACCCTGGAGGGTGAATTGAAGTTACAATTAACAGGAGCTGGGGGAGCGGTCGTGTTACATATCGATAAAGATACACCATCAGAACATCTGGTGTACGTAGCAGGAATCGCTACTAAATTGGAAGCAAAAGTTGTAGTGGCAACCAAGCCGAAATAAGATGCAGGAAGAAAACGAAAAGAAGAACAAACGGATCGCACTTTTCACCACCATTGGTGTGAATGGTGTGCTACTCATATTGCTTCTTTTTGTGATCGCCTGGAAAGCCCCCGATCCGCCACTACCCGAGTATGGAATCGAACTCAATTTTGGGATGGACAGTCAGGGAAGTGGAGAAATTCAACCCGAAGAACCGGTTGGTGATGAATCCAATAATAATGAGGAACAAGAATCAACCCCTGAAGAAGTAGTTCCGGAACAGGCAGTTCCTGAAACAGCAACAGAACAATCTGCTCCGACGGAAACGGCAGTTGAGGAAGTTTCCAATAAATTGGAAAGTCCGGTGGTTGTGAAAGAGAAGAAAGAAGAGGTTAAAAAACCGGTTGAGAAGCCTGTCGAAAAACCAGTAGAGACAAAACCCGAACCCAAAAAAGAAGAAGTCAAGCCGGTAGAGAAAAAGCCGGACCCTAAACCATTGGCAGTTTACAAACCCAATACCAATACCAGCGAAACATCTGGTGGAAAAGAAGGTGCTGCCGGAAGTCAGGGGGATGATGCGAATAAAACCGGGGATAAAGGTAGTCCGCAGGGTACTGTTGACGCTAAAGCACTTTACGGGAAACCAGGAGGTGGAGGAGATGGGCCCGGACTTGATCTGGCAGGTTGGGATTGGGACGAAATTCCCAGGCCAAACATCCCCGATAATCAAACCGGTAGAATCGTTTTTGAGATTCATGTCAATTCAGAGGGAGAAATAACTTATTTCAAAGCAATAGAAAAAACTGTTAGCGCAGAAGCAGAAAGAGCCTGCAAAGAGGCTATTCAAAAGTTAACATTCAGTAAAAAACCTGGTGCTGTTGTTCCGGATATTTCAAAAGGTAAGATTACATTTATTATCCGCGCAAAATAATTTGCTAATTCCTGATTGTCTGATTCCTAATTTTGGAGTATTCTCGCATCTCCAATTGACAATTAATCATTGACAATTAACAATTAAGTCGTGTTAAACACCTTCCCCGAAACAGTCGCCTACCTGTATAATAACCTGCCCATGTTTCAACGCCTGGGCGGCGCCGCATACAGAAAGGACTTAACCAATACCATCAAACTTTGTGCGGCATTAAACAATCCCCAAAATAGTTTTAAGACTATCCATGTTGCCGGTACCAATGGAAAAGGAAGTACCAGCCATATGCTTGCTTCTGTATTACAATCGGCAGGGTATAAGACCGGACTATACACCTCTCCGCATTTAAAATCTTTTACAGAACGGATTCGGATCAACGGCGAAGAAATTCATGAACAATTTGTAGTGAATTTTGTCAATCAATTGGAGCCGCTGATTCAGGAGTTGAAACCATCTTTTTTTGAAATTACCGTGGCGATGGCGTTTCAATATTTTGCCAATGAACAAGTGGATGTGGCGGTTATTGAAGTTGGGATGGGTGGACGATTGGATTCCACGAATGTAATCACTCCGGAAGTATCCGTCATCACCAATATCGGGTATGACCATGCCGAGTTTCTGGGCGATACGCTGGAATTGATCGCTATTGAGAAAGCAGGTATTATTAAATCATCAGTTCCGGTCGTCATCAGCGAACGGCAGGAATCACTGCTACCTGTTTTTGAAAAAATCGTGCAAGAGAAAAATAGCCCGCTTTATTTTGGAGATGTATATAAAGCAACACGAAAGAATAACCGATATACCGTATACCATGAAACCGACATTTTTTTGGATGCAATTGATATACCCTTGCTGGGTAACTATCAACTAAAAAATATTCCCGGTGTACTGATGGTACTTGACGCGTTGCGCAACCATGGATTTGAGATTTCGAAAAATCAGATCCGGCATGGACTGGAAAATGTAATTGCCCAAACCAGGCTAAAAGGACGTTGGCAGATACTTTCTGAAAACCCGTGGGTGATTTGTGATACCGGCCATAATATGGAGGGTATTCAGATCGTAGTTGATCAACTGATTGCCATGCCCCATCAACAGCTTCACGTGGTGATGGGGGTTGTTAAGGACAAAGACATTGATTCAATTTTAAAACTTTGGCCAGCCGAAGCGAAGTATTACTTTTGCGAAGCTGAAATTCCGCGGGCATTATCAGCGGATATATTGTGTGAAAAAGCTGCAGCAGTGGGTTTGAAAGGAATCGTGGTAAAGGATGTGAAGGAAGCACTGGCTGCTGCCCGTGCAAATGCTCAGCCAGAGGATTTAATTTTTATTGGAGGGAGTACATTTGTGGTAGCTGAGATTGAGAATTTATAATTTGAATTGTGAAAAGAAAGCTGGAAAGGTTCAGGATTATTACGGAGCGTGAGAATGTAGTAGAATCGAATAAACCCATTTACCATACCATTAAAGGAAAGTGGAAATCTGAATTTTTTAAAAACGATAAGCCAATCACCGTAGAACTGGCCTGTGGTCGGGGAGAATACACCGTTGGATTAGCAACCCGATTTCCGGAAAAGAATTTTATTGGTGTGGATATCAAAGGCGATCGCATTTGGAAGGGGAGTACCATGGCATTTGAAGCAAACTTATCAAATGCCGCATTTTTAAGGACACACATTCTGATGATTGAGAATTTTTTTGAAGAAGGAGAGATTGATGAAATCTGGATAACCTTTCCGGATCCGCGTCCAAGAAAAAGTGATATAAAAAGACGACTGACGAGCCCGCGGTTTATGGCCATGTATAAACGCATCCTCCAACCAGGAGGGTACATGCGATTAAAGACCGATAATACCGGACTTTACACATACTCTGTTGAAGAAGTACAGCAACGATCGGATGTAGAAGATTTTAAATTCACAAATGATGTGTATGCCTCACCGTTGCGACCCGAGTGTTTTGACATCAAAACGCGTTATGAAGAAATGTTTGCAGAGAAAGGGGAAACGATCAAGTACCTACGGTTTCGGTTTTCTTCACCGCAAAGGCGCGAAGACGCAAAGTAGTGTTGGCAATAAAAAAAATAGATTTTTCTGGGCCTACAACGGATGATCTGAATGACCTACAGTTTAAAAGACGAAAGCCCGTCACTCAGTATGGTAGCGAAGAATTTCTGGAATCAATAACTTGTGGTCTACTAATTAAATATCAAAAGTTCTTTGCGCCTTAGCGCCTTTGCGGTGAAAAAATTATTCTTCCTCCAGCGCTTCCAGAATATCTGCAAGGTGATCGTAATTCTGTTGTCCGGGTCTCTCTTCGGGTGATCCCTTGAGCACGACCCCTTCTATTGTTGGATCTGTCAGGATTGTTTTCAGTTGGGCCTCGTCTTCACAATTGATAAGAACAGGAATATTGGCTTGTTCCATTACCTGGTCATGGATCATGAATTCGATTCTTAAGTGACGGGTGGTTTCATCAGGCGCTCCTGAATAGATGACTGGAAGTGCTACATCCGGAGGAAGGTAGGCAAGTTCGGCAGGACCAAATTCCAGCAGATCAGGTTGATAGTCTTCCAATATTTTTTGGAATGCAGTTGGGTCCTTTATTCCGTAGAGCTCAACAACCACTTTAGGGCCTGCTATCCAGCCCTTAATTTCCTGATAGGTCGCGGCAGGTAAATGGTTTTCCAGGCCCTCTACGACCTGAAAACCGAGCATATCCACGCCCATTCCCGAACAATACCGGGCATCACTCAAATTGGTGATATTTCCTACTTTAACAATCCTTTTTAGCGCCATATCCCAATATTCACTAATAAAAAATAACTTTGCAGTGATTACGTTTCGAATAGGACACGAATGTACTTGAAAACGCAATATTGGTGGTAAAAACGTTTAGATTTCTTGGCTTAGGACTATTTATTCTAATGGGGTGTGATGAACAGCCTAAAGTAGTGGAAGATGAATCCGTATACTTTCCACTAAAAGTAGGTAGTTATCAACGCTATCAAATTGATGTGACAATCTATTCAGAATTGGATCCACCGGAAGTTAACAGCTATCAATTGAAAATTGAGACGGTCGATTCGTTTCAAACCATTGAGGGCGATTATCAATATGTATTGTATCGGAGTAAAAGGTTAACGGCTTCAGATCCCTGGGAATATCTGGACACCTGGTCTGCCAGACGCTCACCCATTCGGGTAGTACTGCAGGAAGGCAATACAAGTTTTGTTAAATTAGAATTTCCACTACGTGAAAATCGGGAATGGAATGGGAATCTTTTTAATACACTGGGGGAAGATGTATATGAATCCATTCAGATCAAACAACCCTTTACGATCGAAGGCCTTCCGGAATTTTCAAAAACGATTACTGTAATACAAAGCGACAACCAGGATTTTATCGTATATCAGGATAAGCGGAGTGAAGTATATGCACAGAATGTTGGTCTGATTGAAAAAAAGGTATTGCAATTGCACTATTATACATTGCCCGTAGAGGATATTGGAAAACAAAAAATAAAGAATGGTGTTGAGTATACACAACGATTAATTGAATATGGTACCAACTAAATTAAAGTGGTTCGTTGGTTTACTATTCTTGTCTTCAATTTGTTGGGGACAAGAGAATCGGTATATGGTTTTTTTTAAAGATAAGGTTGGTTCTCCGTACACCGTTTCCGCACCTGAAGCATTTCTGACTGCAAAATCAATTGTGCGAAGAACGAAACAGGGAATCTCTGTAAGTGATATCGATTTACCTGTCAATCCTTCCTATATAGCTGCTGTTCAAGCTTCGGGAATAGAGGTTTATTATCAGACCCGGTGGATGAATGGAATATTGGTACAAGGAGATGAAACATTGATTTCCACGATCGAAGCACTTTCTGTTGTAGACCATGTGGAGTTGGTGGCACCGGGTGAAAAATTGATTCCCGGTGGTCGGTATGCTTCCAAATTGGATGTATTGGATGAGGATTTTGGATCGGCAACTGAACCACAGCTTGCATTAATCGGACTGGATGAAATGCACATGGCCGGTAACCATGGTGAAGGAATGTCGATTGCAATTCTTGACGGAGGATATTTAGGAGTAAACACTTCAAGTGCCTTTGCAGATCTCTTTTCAAACAATCAGATTGACCTTTCGGTCTCATTTGATTATGTTAGTAACCAACCAAATGTTTTTCAATATCATGATCATGGTACCCGCGTTTTCTCTACCATGGCTGCATTCGAGGAAGGTATTTTTGTTGGTGGGGCGAGGAAAGCAGATTATCAATTGTACATAACAGAAGATGTTTCTTCCGAACATCGAATTGAAGAATATAATTGGTTATTTGCAGCAGAGAAGGCAGATAGTCTGGGAGTAGACATTATAACTTCTTCGTTGGGATACGGTACCTTTGATCCACCATCTGGTAGTTACACACCAGCCGATATGGATGGAGAAACAACCGTAATCTCGCGGGCTGCACAAACCGCTTTTGAGCGAGGAATGATAGTGATCACCAGTGCCGGAAATTCTGGTGCCTCTTCCTGGGGAATTATTGTTGCCCCGGCCGATGCAGCGGATGTGCTGGCAGTTGGCAATGTTAATTATATTGGAACCCGAGCTGTCAGCAGCTCGACAGGACCAACAGCAAATAATCAGATTAAACCAGATGTGATGGCCATGGGGACCAGTACGTCAGTTATCAATTCCAGCGGGAATCTGACAACGTCAAGCGGAACTTCCTTAGCGGCTCCGTTAGTAGCTAGTTTGGTTGCCGGTATCTGGCAGCAATATCCCGAACTCACAAATAAAGAGCTGATCAATGCTGTGCGCGCATCATCATCACAACATGCCAATCCTGATAATTTAATGGGTTACGGTATTCCCAATTTTAAAGCGGTTGTCAATTATCTGGAAGAACAAACGTTTAGCCAGTCTGCGTACTTTATTGCATATCCAAATCCTTTTTCCTCGCAGGTAACGATTCGGCCGCAAGACCCTGAATTATTTTCCAACGTCCAGCTTCGCATGTTTACGAGCACAGGACAAATGATGGAAGAACGCATCCTTCATTTTGATTGGCTCGACAGAACCTTTAATGCGGATTATAGCGCATTACCCGCTGGGCTTTATATCTTCCAGTTGACATTTCAAGACCGATCTTTCAATATTAAAATGGTAAAACACTAGTCCATTGCTTTTACTAAGTTTGCACATACCATAGATTTAACCGATGAACCCAATTGTTGCCCCTTCTGTATTAGCTGCCGATTTTGCCAATCTGGAGCATGAAATCAAAATGATCAATAGTAGTGTTGCAGACTGGATTCATATTGATATTATGGATGGAGTTTTCGTACCGAATATTTCAATGGGGTTACCGGTAGTAAAATCTATTAAAAAGCATGCGGAAAAGCCGTTGGATGTTCATCTGATGATTGTTCATCCTGAACGATATGTAGAAGCATTTAAAGACGCGGGTGCAGATATTATATCGGTCCATTTAGAGGCATGCCCACATTTGCATCGCAATATCCAACAAATAAAAGCCTTAGGTTGTAAAGCCAGTGTGGCGATCAATCCGCATACCTCCATAAACCAATTGGAAGATATTATTCAGGATATTGATATGGTATGTGTGATGTCGGTAAATCCGGGCTTTGGAGGCCAGCAATTTATTGAGCATACCTATTCACGCATTCATAAACTTAAATCATTAATTCAATCTTCAGGAAGTAATGCGCTCATTGAAATTGATGGAGGAGTGAGTGCATCAAACGCAAAATTATTACTGGAGGCTGGAGCAAATGTGCTGGTAGCCGGTAATTTCGTTTTTAGTGCAGCAAATCCTACCAATGTGATTAGTCAATTGAAAACCCTTTCGGTATAAGGGAGATAGTAGCATAAGCCGGCAGGATTTTTGGTAGGAATGTCCATATTGACCAATACTATGATTCGATTTTTCCTCTTACTGGGTATATTGGTTTCCTGCCAGACGCGCAGTGTCACCCGAGTTCAACCTGATACCACCTATGATTTAAGCGGTCGTTGGAATGACGCCGATTCACGCATGGTAGCCGATCAGATGATCAGTGACCTGATGCAATCCGCTAATTTTAAGGAATATGCAACCAAAAAGGGGAATAAACCTGTTATTGTAGTAGGGGAAATCAAAAATAAAACGACCGAACACATTGACGCCAGCAATTATATTAAGAAAATTGAGCTGGCCATTTTTAATTCAGGTACCGCTGATATTGTGGAATCAGAAGAATTGCGGGATAAAATGCGGGTCGAAAGGTTACAGCAACAGGACTTCGCCGATCCGGAAACGGTGGCTGAATTCGGTAAAGAAATTGGCGCCGATCTGATGCTTTTTGGTGAAATGACTTCCGAAACGGATGTATTCAGATCACAAAAAGTAGTGAATTATATAACCAGCCTGTACCTCACCGACATGGAGACAAACAAGCGGATCTGGTTTAGTCAGCATGAAATAAAAAAAGTAGTACGAAACTAAATGATGAATCGGTTTCATTACCTTCTGCTTTCTGTTTTCTTTTTTGGCTGCGCAAGTTACCATCAGGTAAATCATGAATTTCACAAAGAATTCCAAAATGGTGATTTAAATGAAGCACTTGAAATTCTGGGCGACAATGAAAGTGTAGCTGCAGGAAGAAATAAATTCTTGTTTTTTGTCGACAAAGGATTGCTACTTTCAATTCTGGGGAGATATGATGAGAGCAACACAAATTTTGAAAAGGCATTTCTATACGGTGAAGACTATCAGGAAAATTACCTGGCGGAAGCTGCCACGTATCTCACCAATCCAAATCTAAAGGCTTATGGGGGAGAAGATCACGAGCATTTATTTGTGCTTTATTTTAAAGCGCTCAACTTTTTAAAGTTAGGGAAACCCGATGAAGCGTTGGTAGAATGCCGGCGATTAAATATTCGGTTACAACAATTGAATGATAAATATACCAGCGAAAATAAATTCCAACGTGACGCATTCATTCATACCCTGATGGGAATCATTTACCAGTCGACAAAGGATTATAATAATGCATTTATTGCTTACCGGAATGCCGTTGATGTGTATGAAGAAGATTATAGTAAAATGTTTGGAATGGAGGTTCCGAATCAACTGAAAAAGGATTTATTGAATACAGCGGCATGGATAGGCTTTGAAGAAGAGCTCCGGTTTTACAAAGAAAAATTTTCAATGGAGGACTATCAGGTTTCACCCCCCGGTGCAAGTCTGGTATTTTTCTGGCATAATGGATTAGTACCCGTGAAAGGCGAATGGAGTATAAATTTTATAATCGAACATCGTGCAGATAATTGGGTAGTATTTAATAATGCAGAATTAGGATTGAGCTTTCCTTTTCAGGTCAGTAATGAAAATGATCGAAGGAATTTAACCAACCTGGAAGTGTTCCGAATTGCATTTCCACGGTACCTGGAACGTCCACTATTTTATACGAATGGGGTGATCCAATCTGGAGAGGATCAATATCCTTTGGAATTATTAGAAGATATCAATAAGGTGGCATTCTATAGTCTGAATCAACGCATGATGCTGGAATTCGGGAAAGGGCTTTTGCGGGCTGCACTGAAAAAGACCACCGAACTCAGCATCCGAAAGGAAGATGAACGACTGGGTGCACTCGTCGGGTTAATTAATGCAGTTACCGAAAAGGCCGATACCCGTAATTGGCAAACATTACCCCATAGCATTTTGTATACTCGGGTTCCCATAGCAGACAAGGCAAATGTGCAATTCAAGCTAAACAATAGGAATGGACAACCAGCGGTATATTCATTTGAATACAGTGCCCGGACCGAAGAAACACTATTTCATACCTTCTCTTCGTTAGAAGCGGGGTACCCCGGATATTAAATCAGAAGGATTGTTTAAATAATTGTTTTACCTTTATGTGTAAATATCAGGTAATGAGAATGTTATATTTTTTAATTTAGAAGGTTTATTTTTGATTTTTTAACCCGCTATTGTTTCTGAAACGCAATTATATTTTTGTCTTCCTGTTTTTCATAACTGCTTCTCTTCAGGCACAGAAGGAGGAAGGAGGGAATGCAACTATTCCCCTGGAGCGCTTCTACGTTGATCGGCAGGGGCCTGGCCTCTTTCGGATTATTTTGTCGAAAGTGACGTTTGGGTTAAGCACCGGATATGGTAGGACCTATTATTCACACAAACTGGATGGGTTTGGTATTTTTCAAAAGCAAGATTCGATTCCAAAGATCTTTTCAGGAACATCGGTCAATGCAGGTTATTCAAATTGGTTTAATAAGGTACAAACTGCTGCGAATACACCTGATCCATCTACTTTTTTAGTTAGCAGTGATACAACAGAACTGGGCTTTAAGGCAAAGGGATTTAATATACCGCTCAAGGCGACCTTGCATGTTGAATTTGAACGCTACAGGATTGGTGGGGGCTATTCTATTGAGTTTACACATATTGGCGATTTTAAGGCGACCAATTATGGTGATCAGATAAATGATTGGTCACCGGAAGCCAATAACTTTATCCTCCAAAAATATTTTGGGACAATCGGTGGAATGGTGTACCGGTATTATGAATACTCCCTGGTTGTTGATGCTAATATTGGGGGGTATTCACTTGGTAGTAAGTTTGATAAAAGCATCATTAAAAGAGGGGTATACTTTAATCTGGGGGCCACCGTGGAGCGAGAAATGTCGGAATACTTCCGTTTATTTATCAGGCCATCATTTGAGATTAAAGGCTATAAACTAACCGTTCCGGAGACTAGTCAAACGCTGAAACATAATTTTAACGCATTTTATATAAATGTGGGGGCAACCTATCGAATTCCTGAACTAAGAAGGTGTTACAATAAGGAATGCATGGTACAGATTAATCACTCCCACGGGAATAAAAACTACCGGAGCAGGGTTCACCCAATCTATAAAAAACAAGACCCCAGGTATGGCGAGAACTACCCCAAATTGCTCAAATACAAGGGGAAAAATAAAAAGAAACTTAATCCATATTAGGTTACCATTTACTTACTAAAAATAGCCAAAATTGGTATCTTGCGGGGCTTTAAAAAGCACGTGAGTAAACGATACTAATTGACATAAATGGCAGAAGATACGGAAGGCCTGAAACCTGAGGGGCTAAATATAATTAACATCAATATTGAGGATGAAATGCGAACCGCTTACATCGATTATTCGATGTCGGTTATCGTTTCAAGAGCATTACCGGACGTACGCGATGGATTGAAACCCGTGCATCGGAGGGTATTGTTTGGAATGCAGGAACTGGGTGTTAACTATAATAAATCTTATAAGAAATCAGCAAGGATTGTCGGAGAGGTGTTGGGTAAGTATCATCCTCATGGAGATGCCTCTGTGTATGACACGATGGTGCGCATGGCGCAAGATTGGTCACTCCGTTATACACTCGTGGATGGTCAGGGAAACTTTGGTTCCATTGATGGTGACTCTCCCGCAGCGATGCGTTATACAGAAGCCCGCCTTAGAAGGATTGCTGACGAGATGTTGACCGATATCAATAAAGATACGGTTGATTTTCAACCCAACTTTGATGATTCCCTAAAAGAACCTACCGTACTTCCTGCAAAACTCCCAAACCTGCTGGTAAATGGTTCGAGTGGAATTGCTGTTGGAATGGCAACAAATATGGCACCACACAACCTGCGGGAGGTCGTCGATGGAATTCATGCCTACATTGATAATCCGGAAATTACCGTTGAAGAACTTATCACCTTTGTAACCGCTCCGGATTTTCCTACTGGCGGGATCATTTACGGTTACAATGGAGTTCATGATGCCCTGCGTACAGGACGAGGAAGAGTGGTAGTCAGAGCCAAAGCAGAAATCATTACCCAGGCAAATGGTAAGGATCAAATCATTGTAACAGAGATTCCGTATCAGGTGAATAAGGCCAACATGATCGAAAAAACTGCTACCCTTGTTGTGGAGAAAAAAATAGAGGGTATTAGCGATATTCGTGATGAATCAGACCGTGACGGATTCCGTGTAGTTTACGATTTGAAGCGGGATGCTATTCCAAACATTGTATTGAATAACTTATTCAAGTATACTCAGCTGCAATCTTCTTTTAGTGTCAATAATGTGGCCCTCGTTAAGGGACGACCACAAACCCTGAACCTCAAAGACCTGATTAAGTATTTTGTCGAACATCGTCATGAGGTTGTCGTTCGACGTACCAAATACGAATTGGCAGAAGCTGAAAAACGTGCACACATCCTTGAAGGATATCTGATTGCACTTGATAATTTGGATGAGGTGATTGCTGTTATTCGCGGATCGAAAGATCCTGATACGGCGAAAATAGAATTGATCGCACGTTTCTCTCTTTCTGAAATCCAGGCGAAAGCCATTTTGGAAATGCGGTTACAGCGACTAACCGGACTGGAGCGTGAGAAGATCCAACAGGAATATGCTGAGGTAAAGGCATTGATTGATCGCCTGAATGAGATTCTTAATAATGAGCCCGTGAGGATGCAGATCATCAAAGATGAACTCACTGAAATCAAAGAACGCTATGGTGATGATCGCCGCACTACTGTGGTAGCAAGCGAAGATGACATTACCCTGGAGGATATGATCCCCAATGAGAAGATGGTAATCACGCTATCCAATCAGGGATATATCAAACGGACATCTTTATCAGAATACAGAACACAAGGCAGAGGCGGTGTTGGATCAAAAGGTGTTTCCACCAAAGTAGATGATTTTACCGAACATCTGTTTATTGGAAGTGCACACAATTACCTGTTGATCTTTACTGATTCAGGAAAAGTATTCTGGAAAAAAGTATATGAAATTCCGGAAGGCGGGAAAACTTCTAAAGGAAGAGCCATTCAAAACCTGATCAACATAGAACCAGGAGATGTAGTAAGAACCATAATACCCATTACCAATTTAACGGATGAAGATTACATTAAAGGCAATTTTGTAATCCTGTGTACCGAGCATGGTACCATTAAAAAAACTGCTTTGGAGGCCTATTCAAGACCACGGGTAGGAGGTATCAATGCCATTACTATTAAGGAAGGTGATCGATTAATTAATGCATCCCTGACCAATGGAGAGAACCATATCGTGATCGCCAAAACAGAAGGAAAAGCAGTTCATTTTTCTGAAAAAGATGTTCGCCCGATGGGTAGAACAGCCTCCGGTGTTCGCGGAGTTACACTGGACTCTGCACAGGATAAAGTGATTGGAATGGTATGTATTTCAAGTTTGGAAAGTAATTTACTGGTAGTTTCGGAAAATGGATATGGTAAACGCTCTTCCATTGAAGACTATCGATTAACGAAACGGGGAGGTAAAGGGGTCAAGACCTTAAATGTCACGGAGAAAACTGGCAAGCTTGTTGCAATTAAGGAAGTTGATGATGAAGATGAATTGATGATTGTGAACCGGTCCGGTATCACCATCCGTATGCGCGTAGATGACCTTCGCGTAATGGGTCGTGCTACGCAAGGGGTTCGGTTGATTAAACTAAATGAGGAAGATAGTATCTCTTCCGTTGCTAAAATTCAATACATCAAGGAAGCTGAACTTGAAGAGAATAAGGAAATAGATAAACCTGAAAACGACGAAAAACCTAAACAAGAATAATTTAACAATTAAAAAAGATGAAACGAATAGTATTACTTTTTATGCTGGCACTTCCTTCGGTTTTATTAGCCCAAAAAGAAGTGAAGCCAAACTTGAATAAAGTGCTGAAGTTCTGGAATGATGGTGATCTGGCTTCCGCAAAAGACATGATTGACAATGCAACTACCTATGAGAAAACCATGAACGATGGTAAAACCTGGTACTACCGTGGGCTTGTGTATGCCTCTCTTGATACAACCTCCAATGATCAGTATCAAGGGCTTGCTGATAACCCGCTTGCTACTGCGATGGAGTCGTTCAAAAAGGCTGATGAATTAAACAAAAAAGACAACGATTATTTTGTGAATGATGCCAGTGGGTTTCCTGTTTTGCGCGCTCAGCAAATGTCAATTTTAGCCAATCACTATATCAACCAGGGTGCAGCCAAATATCAGGAGGATGATATGGAAGGTGCTATTGTAGACTTTGAAAAGGTAATGTTGGTGATGCCTGAGGATACAACATCCTACTATTATGCAGGTATTGTTAGCAATACACTTGAAAATCATGAGCGTACAATAAAGTATTGGAGACAATATTATGAACATGGAGGTGTTTCTGCAGATGGTTTTTCGATCATGATTAATATCTACAGTCAGCAAAAAGATGACAAGGAAAAGGCATTGGAAGTGGTTAGAGAGGCGAGAACAAAGTTTCCGGAGGACAGTAACTTTCCAAAAGTCGAGATTGGACTTTTAATAGACATGGGGAAAATTGATGAGGCTAAAACTGGTCTGGAAGATGCCATTAAAAGTGAACCGGATAATAAGGTCCTTCATTTCTATTTAGGGTATGTGAATTCAAAACTCGAAAAATGGGAGGAATCGAAAGCAAGTTATCAGGCAGCATTGAAAATTGACCCTGAGTATTTTGAGGCGCAGTATTATTTAGCACAAATCTTTTTGATAGATGCGGAAAAAATAAGAGCCCAAATAGGATCATTGGGTATTTCTGCGGCTGATCAGAAGAAAAAATTGGACCTGGATAAGGTGTTGGTTGAGCGGTATAAAACAGCGTTGCCTTATTGGGAAAGAGCTGAAAAATTAAAAACCGATGATCTGAGTTTGCAATTAGACGTGCTGGATAAGTTAAGTAATATCTATTATTATCTTGGCGAGGATGCGAAGCAAAGAGCGGTCGATCAGAAGATCAAACTGTTAGGAGATCAATAAATGATTGGAGAACATCAGTAAAAAAAAACTGCCGAATAGCAAGTGGGCTTTTTTTTATAATTTTTGAGATAAAAAAAGTCCCTAAACTATTGTTTAGGGACTTTGCATGAGTGCAATAGGGTCGCTATTAAACTACTTTTACGTTTACGGCATTCAATCCTTTTTTACCTTCTTGTAATTCGAATTCTACTGAATCACCTTCACGGATTTCGTCAATTAATCCTGACACGTGTACAAAATGTTCTTTGTTTGAGCCTTCTTCACTAATGAATCCAAATCCCTTAGATTCATTGAAGAATTTTACTGTTCCTTTATGCATTGTTAAAATTTTTATTAAAACCTAAAGTTAGGTTATTTTGGCGTTTCTCCCAAAAAAAAGGATTTCGCCCCTATTTGGCCATTTTACAACTGCACGGCAGCATTTTGGCGCCTTACTCAAGATCGTACCAGTCAATTTCCTGTAGCGGTTTTCTGCGTCCTTGTTCTTCAGGGGCATAGTAAGTAGCCAGGTAGTGTACTATTTTTTCTTCATTTTCACCCAAATCTTGAAGGTTTTGGGTCTCCTGCATCCATTTAATCATTCCTTTCCACCCATCCTTTGTCGCACGGTTTTGAATAATCAATTTTGATGAATGACATCCCGTGCAGCTGGCAATCACCAACTCTACGTGTTTCCCCTGGATAAAACCTGTTGTAACATGCACGCTATCCACAAAAGCGGAAGTACTGGAGACGTCTTTTATAGGTTCAGTTTTTGGTACCTGATCGGTTTCTAACATTCCGGGATTATTGTATAAATAAATCCCCAACATGCCCAGTACCAGGGTAAAGACAAGTACACTTACCGTAAAATTGAAAGCTACCTGAATGGTTTTTAGGATTCTATTTTCATCCATCCTACACAATTTTTACAGCAATTCGATGACACGCATTATTTAAATATCCTTTGGGATTCCAACCTGGAACGAGCATCGGTTGTTGAACGCCTTTGGTATCTTTTGCTTTCGCCCAAATTTCGTAATACCCTTTCTGAGGAAAAGAGATTTGGGAACTCCAATGTTGCCAGGCCAGCCTGTTCACAGGTCGCTGCAATGAACAATTAACCCATGTGGCACCATAATCAATCGAATATTGAACTTCCTGCACGCTCAATTCTCCCGCCCATGCATGTCCCCGGAGGTCAAGTGTTCGGTTTCGGGTTATTACAGCCCCCGTTTTTGGATACGTAATCAACGATTTCACTGGCATAGATTCTATAATACACATGTCTTTTTCCTCAACAACAGAACCCGGAACCACCGGATGACATGGAACGCGATAACCGTCCTGCATTTTGGGTCCATCATGGATTATGTTTCGGACCGATAACCGGTGAATCCATTTACCCGAAGCGGATGCAGGCCAACCTCCGGCAATTAATCGTAACGGAAATCCGTGCGCCAGTGGGATGTCTGTACCGTTCATTTGAAATGCAAGTAATGTTTCATCCTGAAGTGCTTTGGCAAGGGGTACCCCACGTGAAATAACAACTTTGGAAGGGTCACCACTCAGGTGCTGATCTGTTCCATAATATCCGATGTAAACAGCATCTTCTTTTATTCCAACATCTCTCAAAACATCTTTAAGTCTGACACCCGTCCACCTCGCACAGGAAACGGCACCCACCGTCCATTGGTTTCCCTTTGCAGGTGGATTGAATTCATTCCTTCCGTTTCCACCGCACTCAAGTGTTAGCTGATAAGTATAATGCTTGAACGATGATTTAAGTTGAGCAAGGGTATAGCTTTTTGATTGCCTCACAGACTCACCATCAATGGTCAGTTTCCACGATGTTGCATCAGTGATCTCCGGGATGGAACCATTGTTCCTGATAAACATTTTTGAAGCTGGTGTAACAGGATCATCTAATAAATGTGCGGCAGCCTCAATGTTCCAGGGACGATCATTGAGAACTACCATCTCGGGATGCTTATTGAATAAAGATACAGGATCATCCTGCTCCATAAACAAAGGGACATAATTTGCCGGAATATTTTCTCCAAAAACAAGGGTGGTGCCAAGGATGCCCGAAAGAGAAGCCAGTGTACTTTTTGAAATAAAACTTCGTCTGCTGATCATGGATAAACTAGGATAATGTAAATCATTGTATGCATTCCAATTTAAATATATAATCCGCTACTAAACAAACAAAAGCAGTCTTTAGCAGCTATATCGCAGCAAAATTATCAGTCGACTTTTTATAATATTGATAATGGCTGAAGAGGCATAATTTTATTTAGTATATTCACTGGTATCACAATCTTAGCAGGCAACTGTTTACGTAAGTTAAGGAAGATTACAATCGTGAAATTGAGAACTATACTGATCATAATATTGGTGTTGTTTACACGGGTAGTGGTATACTCGCAAGTACCCGAGAAATTGCGTTCGACCCTCGGAAGTAGCGGTTCTTCTAATTTGCTATCACTTTCAGGAAATCACTACTGGATACAACAAAGTGTCGGACAGGAAAGTGTAATTGGAATTTTTAATACAAAACAGGGTTACTTATATCAGGGTTTTATACAACCCCGGCGATCCCACGTAAATGACCTTATCGTTCCCGAATTAAAGGCAATAATTTATCCCAACCCATTTTCAACTTCCATTACGATTGAATTTCGGGAGCCCCTGGCACTACCTGCTATCGTCATCACCGATATGTTGGGACACGTGGTGTATAAAAATGATGCTACTATAGTGGCATTGACCAGCATCGACCTGCCTAAGCTGGCAAAGGGTACCTATTTATTGCGATTGGTAAACCATCAACAACAACGCATTGTAAAACTTGTCAAGGAGTAGGGCATTCAATGAACCTAACGCACCACTATGAAAAAAATATTTTTACTTCTTTGGTTGGCGATTCCTTCATTCGGATTTGGTCAACAACTTTCTGTTTCCTATGGGCGGTTACTATCCTATTTTGATTATGTGGATTCCCAGGGAAATTCACTTGATAACCTGTCGGGTATTTCCTCCAACTCATTTATGCTGGGATATCAGATGCCCATCGCACCACAGCGATGGTTTCTAAATGCTGCCGCTTCCTACAACACGTATGGGGCAAAGGGAAGTGATCTTGCACTCGATACCTATTATGAATGGGATGTCAATTACCTGGGAATTAACATTGGTGTGGATTTTGAATTTCTTGAGCAAAAGAATTATTTCGCAAACCAGGATGGATTCTATTTTTATATTAAAGGGTCCGTGGCAGCCGAATTTTTGATGCAGGGTACACAGCGAATCAATAACAAATTATATGATCTCCGGGGCGAGGAGCAGTTTGATAAGCCCCTGTTTTTTTTAAGAGGTGGAGTAGGAGCAAACTATTGTGTTTCTCATCGTTTAGTCGTATTTCTTCAATATATGGGAGGGAAGAGTTTGCCCATATTTGGCGGGAGCGGTGACCAGGAAAAACTTCAATACATAACCCATGCTTTTAGTTTTGGAATGTTGCTCAACTTACCACAGTGTAAGTATTGCGACAGAACATTTTAACATGGTCTAATCAAATTATTAAAGTATGAAAAGGATATTCATTGTAATCATTTGTTTTGTACCCTACCTGAGTGGTTTCAGTCAGTCACAAGGAATCAGCTATCAGGCAATTATTATTAATAAGGAGGTGAAAGAAATTCCCGGTGTCGATATTGAAGGAAGTATTCTGCCAGAAAAGCCGCTGACGGTGCGTTTTACAGTTTTAAATGAAAGTGGGGAAATCGATTATCAGGAAATTCAGGATACCCAAACCGATGCGTATGGAATGATCAATCTGATGATCGGAAAAGGGTTGGTAACCAGCCTTAGTCCTTCTCTTTTTACCGATATTGATTGGGATGGAACTCCTAAAGATTTACAGGTTGAAATAAGTGTGGGAGCAAGCACCAGTGATTTTACAGAATTTAGTTATCAGGAACTGACATTTGTTCCGTATGCTTTCCATCGTAACATTACAGCAACCGGTGATTTAACGGTAGGTGGAAAATCCACATTTAATGGTGAAGTTGAATTTCAGGATATCACGGTAGAAGGAATAGCAGATTTGAATGGCCCGGTCAATGTCAACAATGGAAGCCCTGTTAACATGTCCGGTAATTTAACCGTACTTGGCCAAAGTACATTGCAAACACTATCGGTGGAAGATCAAACCGCATTAAATAGCACGTTGACTGTGGCCGGAGCAACCATAGTGAACAATAGCCTTACCGTTGCAGATATTACTACATTAAATAGTAATCTTACTGTAAATGCTCCAACCGGGTTAAATGGACAGGTCACGATCAATGCAGATGTGAATGGAGCAGATAATTTATATAATTCATATCCGCTGCGGGTAGAAGGAAGTAATCAGGGTATTGCAGTTCGTGTGGATGGCAGCAGGAATAACAGTAATAATTTTATTACGTTTTGGGATGCCACGGGTATTCAGGGTCGAATTGAAGGGCAAATTGATAGCGAGGTATATACAGAGCCCGAGTACATTTTTGATCAGGCTATTTTTGCGCTACAAACAGGTGCGCAAATTGCCAATCTTGCAACTGCCCTTGCGGCCGCAGTAGTGGATCCGGGTAACGCCATCATTGAAGGTGTTAATTCAGTTACATTGGCCGCTGAAATAACGGGATATCAGGTATTTGCTTTTTCTAATTTAGGAGTGACTTATGAGTCAGGTTCAGGGGATTATGCAGAATGGTTGCCCAGACTTGACCCCCATGAAAACATAGACTTTGGCCAGGTAGTAGGAGTATATGGTGGAAAGATCACTAAACGAACGGAGGGTGCGCCCCAGGTGATGGTGGTATCACGGTCTCCAATTGTTTTGGGGAATATGCCACCCGATAGTATTGGAACTGCCAATTGCGAAAAAGTGGGGTTTATGGGACAAGTCCCTGTTTGGGTACTGGGTTCAGTATTTCAGGGTGATTATATCCTACCCAGTGGTGGAAATAATGGAATGGCTATCGCCAAAAAACCTGATGAAATGTTGATTGAAGATTATCAAAAAATAGTGGGTATTGCATGGTCCTCAGACTCAGGATCAGGAATAAAATTAGTGAATGTGGCAATTGGACTTCATACAAATGATGTAGGCAGGGTCGTGGCAGATCAACAGGAGGAAATTGCAGCACTTAAGGCTGAGATTGCACAACTTCAAATGGAAAGAATCCAAACCAATGAGGTATTGGCGCGGTTGGTACCAGGATTTAAGAATGCCATGGGATCAAGCCTGGGATCACAACACGTAACTTCAATACCTGACCAACCGGTTCAACAGCGCGTAAGAATTACCCCGCCGCAACCTACTTCAGTAACGGTCACGCGGGAGCACGTAGAAAGGAGTATTGAATTAATTGAGAAAAATATGCGAGAAAAGGGGATAGAGATTATGAATCATCCGATCTTTTCACGAATGCAATCAGATCCAGCCTATAAAGAGGAAATGATTGCAAGGGTTATGGAATTGGTAAGAATGAATGATCCGGTAGATTCCGATGATAAAAAGTAAGTACGACCGTTCCTCAAAATTTGATCCCAACATAATTTGATATTGGCGATATTGAACCAACCAACTCCCAATTTTATGAAAGTACTATTCACCTGTTTCTATTTTCTTTCCATTGCTGTATTTGGTCAACACTGGATTGAATCAAAGGATCGTGAAATTGTAATTCAATCTGTGAATATTATCCCCATGGATGAAGAACGCGTCATCCAGAATCAAACCGTGGTAATCAAAGCTGGAGTGATCACGACTATTGGAACGAATGTGAAATATGGAAAAGATGCACTGGTCATTGATGGAAAAGGTAAATACCTTATGCCTGGCCTGGCCGAAATGCATGCACATGTTCCTCCCCGTGATGACCTGGAAGCACAAAAGGAAGTGTTGAACTTGTTTTCTTATGCTGGAATTACCACTATTCGCGGGATGCTGGGGCATGAATCCCATTTAGAACTCAGGGCTATGATTAACAACGGTGAATTAATCGGCCCCCGTTTTTTTACTACCGGACCATCGCTGAATGGTATCAGTATTACTTCTCCTGAAATGGGAGAGCAAACCGTGCGGAACCAAAAGACTGCCGGCTATGATTATTTGAAAATGCACCCGGGCCTCTCGAAAGAGAAGTTTGCTTCTATTGCCAAAACCGCCAATGAAGTTGGGATTCCATTCGTTGGCCATGTTTCGTTTGGAGTGGGAGTATGGACGGCTATTGACTCCGGGTATTCTTCAATCGATCACCTCGATGGGTTTGTACAAGGGTTGGTTCCGGGCATTGAGAAAATGACGGATCAGGATGCAGGGTTGTTTGGTGTGTATGTTGCCAACCAGGCAGATCGATCAAAAATTCCGCAATTGATGAATGCATTAAAAATGCAAAATGTTTGGGTGGTGCCTACCCAGGCTTTAGCTGACCGTTGGTTTTCTCCCGACTTTGATCACACGGCATTTCGAAAGGGACCGACCAGCAAATACATGGATACGAACACACTCGATCAATGGGAGGCCTCCAAGAAAAACTTTGTTGCCAATGATAAATTTGATGCTGATCAAGTGCGGGATTATATCACCCTACGGCGTGAATTAATTTTAGCCTGTCAACAGAGTGGAGTGGGTTTATTATTGGGATGTGATGCACCTCAGGTATTCAATGTCCCAGGGTTTTCAACGCATGAGGAGTTATCCTATCTGGTAAAAAGCGGACTAACACCTTTTCAGGCATTGCAGACTGGTACCGTAAACGTTGGGAAGTATTTAGGTATTGATAATTTGGGACAGGTTAAAGAAGGGTTTATTGCCGATTTGGTTTTGCTTGATAAAAATCCACTGGAAAGTATTTCGAATTCTCAATCAATTTCTGGTGTGATGATTCGCGGGCACTGGATTTCTAAAGAAGAAATTGCAGTAGGTTATAAGAAACTGGAAAAAAATTAAATAGCTACTGGTTAACTTTTGCCGATGTAGCAAAATCAAAAAGTACATCCATCGACAGCCGGTCATTGAGTCCATTGGAATAGTGTACCTTACGGATTGTTAAGTTTTCATCCAGTAAAAATTCAGCCGGTATCGTGTTGATCGATTCTCCATCCTTCATCATATGGATGGGGACACCATTTATTTTTGCTTTAATGGCAGTTTGGATGAAGGAGGTGAGATGACTTTTGGTAGACTTGGCTGCAGAGCTTTCGATCCCATATGTTTGATACATTATTTTTTCAGGGTCTGCGATTAACGGAATCGGCGATACTTCTTTGTGAAACATACTCCCCAGCAACACCCGTTCCTTAGACTCAAAAAAGAAGATCATTTCCAGGTTCAGTGCTTTGAGTTCAAGCTGTTTTTTTTGAAGTGCATGTACCCGAAGATTACAAAACGGACAACCTGCATGCCGGAAAAAACCAATAAAAACCCTTTTACCTTTATAGTCCTGCAGATTAATCTTTCTACCAAATATATCGTTCAGTTCAAAAGTAGGAGCCCCTACGTTAATGTCGAGGGTAACACGACCAGATGATTCACTCATAATTCAAATTATATTCAAGAAACTAACAGGCTTTGTCCTGAATTGTTTAAGACTGTAAATATTGATAAAATTCCTTGCATTCGATGTAGTGAACAGCAAAAGCAGTATTTAAAACCAATGCAGCGTCAATATGGTGTGTAGCGTATAACCCGGTACATAAAGAATCACCATTTTTGTACTTTTGCGCCTCCATTTTTAATGATGGCTGAAAAGTCATCAAACCCTTTGCTGATGAAAAAGTATTTAAACCTCTTTGATTTATCTCAAAAAGTAGATTATAAAACTGAAGTCTTATCGGGACTTACAGTAGCAATGGCGCTGGTACCCGAAGCAGTTGCATTTGCGCTGATTGCAGGTCTTTCTCCACTTACAGGACTATATGCTGCCTTTATGATGGGGTTAGTGACTGCCGTTCTTGGCGGCAGACCAGGGATGATTTCCGGTGCAACCGGGGCGGTTGCCGTTGTTCTGGTCACCCTGGTAAAATCACATGGTGTGGAATATATTTTCGCTACCGTCATCCTTGCAGGAATTATCCAGGTAACAGCAGGTCTTCTTCGGCTTGGTAAGTTAATGCGTCTGGTTCCTCATCCGGTGATTTTTGGATTTGTCAATGGACTGGCCATCATCATTTTCATGTCTCAGCTGGATCAGTTTAAAGATGCATCAGGAAACTGGCTAACCGGCTCTGCACTATATATTTTGTTAGCCCTGGTACTTTTTACAATGGTAATCATCTGGGGACTTCCGAAAATCAGCAAAGCAATTCCAGCTTCGCTGGTCGCTATCCTGGTCATTTTTGGTGTGGTTATTACTTTTAATATTGATACCAAAACTGTTGGGGATATTGCTTCCATAAAAGGGGGCTTTCCACCCTTTCATTTACCGCAGGTCCCAATCACCTGGGAGACTTTTATTACTATTCTTCCCTACGCTGCAATTGTTGCCGGCGTTGGATTAATCGAGAGTCTCTTAACACTCAACATCATTGATGAGATCACCGAGACGCGTGGACGCGGAAATAAGGAAGCGGTTGCACAGGGAACGGCCAACATCCTTTCCGGCGTTTTTTCCGGGATGGGAGGCTGTGCCATGATCGGTCAAAGTCTAATCAACGTATCGTCCGGCGCACGTGCGAGGCTCTCTGGAATCGTAGCAGCTGTGATGTTACTGGTATTCATCATGTTTGGAGCGAGTTTGGTAGAACGGCTTCCTATGGCTGCATTGACCGGCTTAATGATTATGGTATCCATTGGGACATTTGAATGGGCGAGTTTAAAAACATTTACAAAAATGCCGAAGTCGGATATTTTTGTAATGGTACTGGTAACACTGGTGACCGCGGTTCTTCATAATCTGGCATTGGCCGTGATCATTGGAGTAATCATCGCAGCACTCGTTTTTGCATGGGATAATGCGAAACGCATTCGGGCCAGGAAACATACTGACGATCAGGGTATCAAGCATTATGAAATTTACGGACCGCTTTTCTTCGGCTCGGTAGCGGCATTTAATGAAAAGTTTGATGTCTTAAATGATCCACAGGAAGTAATTATCGATTTTGCGGAAAGTCGTGTGGTGGATATGTCAGCCATAGAAGCACTCAACAAAATTACCGAGCGGTATCAAAAGGTAGGCAAGAAAATACATTTAAAACATTTGAGTCCTGATTGCAAAACACTGTTAAAGAATGCCGAAGAAATCATTGATGTAAACGTATTGGAAGACCCAACCTACAAACTGGTGATCGATTAATTCGATACGGGAATCTTCTCAAACAACTCAGTCATTACCTGACCTTTTCCTTCCGGTAATTCAAAATCCAGGAGTTCTGCTACAGTTGCCGGAATATCAATTTGTCCTCTTCTGGTATTTTCAACGATTCCTTTTTTAAAGTCAGGTCCAATTGCAAACAGGTTAATATGCCGGCAGCCTTCACAATCACAGCCGTGGTTAATAAAACCATCTTTTACGCTGTCCAGATGTCTTCCATGATCGTTGGTAACAAATACGGTAGTGCTTCCTTTGTAAAACGGATCCCCCTCAAGAAACTGCCAGAGTTTATAAAGATACTCGTCGCTGTTTTGAATTCCTTGAAGATACCCTTCCCAGTTATTATCATGTCCGAATGAATCGGGATCCCGAAAATTGATTAGCACCAATTGCGGATGGGCAGTTGATAGTGTTGCAATAGTATTGACAAAGGTCACACTGTCCTTTCGGTACCCGGTCGCCAGACCATTGATTCCACAATCAGTGGCTGGTCTGTACTGTCCATGCCATAGGCTGTCCCGCGCATCGGCCAATACTTCCAATTTGTCTTTACTGGCAATTACCCAGGCTGCGGTACCCGGTTGGTTATACTTTTTCAGCCAATGTTGAAATATCGAAGCTTGCAGCGGAAGTTCTTTGCCATTGTTATTAATCTCCTGATAAAGACCGGTAGTAACGGCTGTGTGACCGGCATTGGTATACGTAGGACCATCATTGTAAAAGTGGGTGTAATTCACACCCTGTTGTGCCAGTTCACGGGATAATCGGGGTATATACTGATGGGTGGAATCCCCCCAGGTTTCCGTATATCTGGGCCCATCAATTACCAGGATTATTACATTTTTGGTTTTGTAGGAAGCAGCTTCATAGGATTTCGATGATTTTTGAGTGCAACCATTAGTCGACCACAACAATAAAACGATTAGAAATTTTAGGGAAGTATTCATGTGGATTTATCTAAATCGAATGCAAGTAAAGAATATTATTCACTCGGACAAAGCGAATTAATGTGGCTGGTCTTAAAGGATTTAACAAGATATTTTAGGGATAATATATTGATAATGTAAAGGCACTTTCAGTTTCTTCAGAAGAAATTAAAGCGATTTAAAATACTTATAATCTGTATAAAACGTACCTCCTGGGATCAGTGAAGCAAATAACGATATCCCGGTTACCTTGTATTTCCAATTCAGTTTCCAGGCGACCACTACAACACATAAACAATACCCCAGGAACAAAACACCATGGGCTAATCCTACAGGGAACATAATGGTTTCATGTTGCCAGATGTATTTTAACGGCATCGCCAGGCCGAAGAGCAGGAGGGTACTGATACCTTCCAATAGTGCTAATAGTCGTAACGTCTTGATCATATCGCCGCGAAACTAAGCAATCAATCGGAAATGTACGTCACCTTCACTACCTTGATATAGATTTTAATAAATAATGCAATCCATGAAATTTCAGAATCGAAGAACTTTTATAGCCAGCCTGACCGCAATAGGTGCCGGCTTTTCGGGATTTTCATTTCCCGTTAAAAACAAAAAAAAGAAAATCCTTTCTCATCATGTATTTTTCTGGTTAAAAAAACCTGATTCAAAAGAAGATCTTAACAAACTTATTGCAGGCCTAAATTCCCTGCGGAAAATAGAGACAATCAAAAGCCTTCAGATTGGTGTGCCGGCAAGTACAGAAAAAAGGGAGGTAGTGGACAATAGTTTTAGCGTTTCTGAATTGATGTTTTTTGATGATGTTGAAGGACAAAAAATTTATCAGGATCATCCAATCCATAAAAAATTTATTGATGACTGTTCAGCATTATGGGAGAAAGTAATCGTCTATGATGCTATTGACGTCAGCTGATAAATGTTAAATGAGTATTCAAACGGATAGCAATAAGAGAGTAGCAACTCTGTTGGCACTCATTCTGGCGGGAGAATCCATTTTCTTTTTACCTTTTGTCATAGCCCGAATTTTCCGGCCCACGTTACTGGAAGTATTTGGGATTACCAATACACAACTGGGCGCTTTTTTTTCGGTATACGGCATTGTAGCGATGGCTGCTTATTTCTTTGGAGGACCGCTTGCCGATCGTTTTTCAACCAGAAATCTAATGGCGATCGCGTTGTGGTTAACAGGTTTAAGCGGAATTATATTCGCCACCATTCCGTCCAATCCCATTGTCTATGGTTTGTATGCTTTTTGGGGCCTGACTACCATCCTGTTATTTTGGGCTGCCCTTATCCGTGCAACCCGTGAGTGGGGTGGAAGTCATTTTCAGGGAAGGGCATTTGGTCTTTTGGAAGCAGGACGGGGCCTGACTGCAGCATTATTGGGATCATTGACCGTCATGATTTTTTCGGTCCTCACCCCGGAAGAAATGGATCCGTCTTTTATAACCGAACGCAGTGATGCGTTTGGGTACGTGATTCTGGTGGCATCGGCGATTACTATCATCAGCGGATTCCTGGTGTGGTATTTTGTTCCGATCAGAAATGAAACGGATCGTGAGGCCTTGACGATTACACCCTCCGTATTTATCAGATTGTTATTTACACCCGCTGTTTGGATGCTCGCGGTCATGATTGTTTGTGCGTATGTCGGATATAAAATCACCGATAATTTCTCCCTCTATGCAAAGGAGGTACTTCAGTTTTCAGAAGTAAATTCGGCAACCGTTGGAACGGTAGCCCTGTGGATGAGGGTGATCGTTGCCGTGATCGCCGGATATTTTGCGGATCGGTTCAGTGGTTCCAAAATAATTATGATTTGCTTTGCTCTCAATCTGGTTGGCGGACTGGCAATTAGCCTTGGCTTTATGTCCACGCGTATTTGGTTTGTGGTCATTACATTTTCGACCATCTTAATTGGTGTTTATGGTGTACGGGTTCTGTACTTTGCAGTATTGCAGGAAGCAAAAATACCGTTGTTTACCACCGGCACAGTAGTGGGAATAATTTCCTTTATCGGATTCACTCCCGATGTTTTCATGAGCCCGCTGGCGGGTTATCTGCTTGATGAAAACCCGGGTGAATTGGGGCATCAATATGTATTTCTTGTGTTGGCCGTTTTTTCACTAATTGGTTTGATAACAGCAATTCGATTTTACAGAACGCAAACAGGAAACTCAAAAACACTCCATCATTAAAATTGTTTCGTCACGCCAATATCATACTGGCCTTGTTTCTGAATCGATCATTCGGTTCGGGTTGCTGCTGCACTTCGGTATCCGTTGTATATTCAATGAACAGGTATGGATATGCAGCTTTGATGGCAAATTTATCTTTTATGAAATAGCGAAAATATAATTCTGAATTCAGACTACCTTTATCATTATTTCCAAACAGTAGGAGATTGAAGGTGTAGGTTTTACCGTTGTACTTTAGCCTTGTTACCCATTCATGTAGAATCCGTCCTTCTCTTTTGCTAAGAAATACCTATCATATCAATATTGAAACCAATACCAAATTTTGGTGCGAATCGGTATCCAATATGAAAGCAAGATTTATTGCATTCACCAGGGGTGATTGCAGGAAAAGTGAATCACTACGTTTTCTGAGGTATTGGACGAAAATTTAAATTGAAATAGAAGTTTAAATATTTCTGAATGATAAATGTTACATAGACACTTATTTAAAAAATATTGTATATTGGCAAGCAATTCAATCGATTTAAATGACATTTCAGGGAGTCCGACATACTTAAAACTTAACGCCGAACTTATGCGGGAAATTGCAGAAATTATTAATATTGAGATTATATTATTAGGAAAGCACTTGACACTTCATCAGCTAAAAATGAATGGCGGTGGAACGAAAAATACTATCGCTAGCCAATTTCATTAATAACCAAACTCAACTTAAACCTACCTAAAGATTATGCAAAGTTTAGATTCACTCGACTGGATAGTAATAGTTATTTACTTTCTGGTTATTGGTGCATTGGCAATATGGGTCATCACGCGTAAACAATCAACCACAGAAGATTATTTCCTTGCCGGAAGGAATATGGGATGGTTCATAGTAGGTGCTTCCATTTTCGCATCGAATATAGGATCTGAACATGTGGTGGGTTTAGCAGGTGCGGGTGCGGGTGGAAAGATACCCATGTTGATTTATGAACTTCATGCCTGGTTGGTGATTACATTAGGTTGGGTATT
This sequence comes from uncultured Cytophagales bacterium, assembly GCA_942491425.1. Lineage (GTDB taxonomy): Bacteria > Bacteroidota > Bacteroidia > Cytophagales > Cyclobacteriaceae > JBGTGG01. The sequence continues at coordinate 16,020 of CALOAV010000028.1, read as the reverse complement.
TCTTCCGTTCTATATCCGCAGTGGAGTATTTACCATGCCCGAATTTCTTGAGCGGCGCTTTAGTTCTGGAACCCGATGGTTCTTAAGTGTATTCTCACTAATAGCATATGTCCTTACTAAAATTTCAGTAACTGTTTATGCAGGAGGTATTGTTATTGCTTCCCTGCTACATATTGATTTTTGGACTGGAGCACTTGCCACCGTAGTGTTAACCGGACTGTATACAGTATTGGGAGGGATGCGTGCCGTAGTGTATACAGAGGCATTACAAACTGTCGTACTTGTCATCGGGGCTGGCACATTAACTTTTATTGGATTAGATTCTGTTGGAGGCTGGAGTGGTATGCGGGAAGCTTTGGATCCGGGATATCTGAACATGTGGAGACCCACAACCGATCCTGATTTTCCATGGCCAAGTCTTGTAATTACCAGTTCCATTGTAGGAATGTGGTATTGGTGTACGGATCAGTACATTGTGCAACGGGTATTGGCGGCTAAAAACATTAAAGAGGGAAGGAGAGGTACCATCTTCGGCGGGTTGTTGAAATTATTACCGGTATTTCTCTTTTTAATTCCGGGAGTGGTAGCACTTGCCTTAAAGAATCAGGGCCAGTTACAATGGGATTCTCCCGATGAAGCATTTGCAGCATTATTAATGAATAAAATGCCGAGTGGGTTACGGGGATTGGTAGCGGCAGGTCTGCTGGCTGCATTGATGAGTTCGCTTGCCTCTGTTTTCAATTCCTGCTCAACCTTATTTACGGTTGATATTTATAAAAAAATTCGACCGAATACTCCTGAAAATCGGCTCGTAAATATTGGACGGATTGCCACCGTCATTGTGGTTATTTTGGGAATCCTCTGGATACCCATTATGCAGAATATTTCCGGCGTGCTGTATGAATATTTACAGTCGGTGCAGTCGTATATTGCACCACCAATTACTGCTGTTTTTCTTTTAGGGATTTTTTATAAACGGATCAATAGCAAGGGTGCAATGGCCACGCTGATTAGTGGATTAGTAGTCGCATTCCTCCGTATTGGAATGGAGCTGGCAAGCGACAGCTTACCCACGGATGGCTTTATACATTGGTTTGCAACCGCAAACTTCCTGACATTCGCGGCTTGGTTCTTCCTGTTTTCGGTGACCGTTTGTCTTGGTGTAAGCTTTATGTATCCCGCTCCATCACCTGAGCAGATACAAGGCCTTACCTATGGATCATTGTCAGAAGAACAAAAGGCTGCCAATCGAGCGAGCTATTCGGTTTGGGATATTGTATTTTCTTTATTGGTAATTGGTATTGTTGCCTATGTGATGATCACTTTTACCGGATAAATTTCTGATTCAAGATTAAATTGCACGGTTAGTTCACTTGACCTGCATATTTTAGCATGTTCTTTTGATTTTATAATAAACGGCACATGGACATCACCAAGTACGCAAGTCACGATCGGATTTTAGTAGCAGTCGATTGTATCATTTTTGGTTTTGACGGAACTCAATTAAAGGCATTATTGATTAAACGCGGATTTGAGCCCGAGATCGGGAAGTGGTCGCTCATGGGTGGGTTCGTCCATCAGGATGAAAGCAGCGATGATGCTGCGATTCGTGTATTGCACGAATTAACAGGGATGAAAAACATCTACATGGAACAGCTGTATACGTTCAGTGATGTTGGCCGTGATTCGGCAGGCCGGGTTATTTCCATTGCCTATTTTGCTTTGATCAACATAGCAAAATATAGTAAACAATTAAAATCAGATCATGAGGCACGTTGGTATCCATTAACCGAAATTCCGGCATTAATCTTTGACCACCGTCAGATGCTACAGACAGCGCTTGAACGATTACGAGATAAGGTCAGCAACCATCCGATTGGTTTTGAACTTTTACCCGAAAAATTCACACTCCCTCAATTACAGAATCTTTACGAAGCAATCTTCGAAACAAACTTTGATAAACGAAATTTTACCCGCAAAATTCTTTCATTGGGAATCCTGAACAAGTTAAACGAAAAGGAGAAAGAATCTTCTAGAAAGGGAGCTTTCTATTATGTGTTTGATAAAGACAAATACAGTAATCTCCATCATGAAGGTTTGAAATTTCTCTGATGCTTTGTTGACATAGCATTGCAGATATTCTTTTCTTGAAGTTTGCCCCGCTATTCGGGTGGATCCAAATAGATTACACTGTTGACCAACCGCATTCGATAGGCATTCATCGCCATTTTACCAAGCCGATGGGTCAGACGGTGATTAACGACTGCGCCCACAACTGCACCAATCCCCGGTATCAGCTGAAAAAGTTTCGCCAAATCGATATGATCGCGATATTCTAATTGAAACGTACGCCAGTCGAATTCATTCAGGTCGTTCGGAAGACCGGATTTATTCTTATCCCAATCGCTAATGACGGTATAAATTTCATTGCGTTTATGCTGACTTGAAAAAGCAAGCTGAAAAATATACAGAATAAACAATCGTTCTTTATAATCGTTGGTATCAAAGCCATACGTTGCAGCAATACTAAACAACATTTTCATTTTCAAACTTAGCCACAAGGGGAAGTCTGCAAGTCCGCTTAAGAATCCTCCAAATCCTGTGATTGCACCTTCAGCAGAAGCCGAAGAGCAGTAAAAGTTAATTTGCTCAAGCGCCTTTTTTTCTTTATGCTCAAATGTGATCAGGTCGTGGGGAACTCGGGTGGTAAAATTGGCACTGAAAAGAACAGCTCTGGTCAATTCCTTAATCGTTTTGGTGATCACCCGATGAATACGTTCAGGGATAAGCGCATTGATTCGCTTTTGAACAGAACGGATAGCGGATTGTGTTAAACGAGGTTTGCGCTGCATGGCGAATTTCCAATCCTCAAGTTCAGCTTCCGCAAGTTCAGAAAGGATGCTTTTCATAGTTCATTCAATATTGTTCAAAAATATTCTCAATAATAGGTATGATCCATGCATCGTTTTATAACATGTCCTAATCTAATCATTTTAGTTTATTTGACGTATTTCGGTGGATAAGGAGTAAATCAGCGGTTTACAATCACTTCTTATTTTATCAGAAAGAGTAGTTTCTATCTTCCTGATATTTAGGTATATTACACTATACCAACCCTAAACCAATATTTATGAAAACAATTTTTGCGGCGCTATGCGCCAGTATTCTTTTGGCAAGCTGTCAGCCTCCGGCAGACAATTCGGCCAATGAAGCCTTCGAAAAAAATTCGAAAACCGCCATGGATAACCTGACAGGTTTTGCAAATGAGAATACGGATTACTCACAGTATGCAGATAACTTCATCATGCGCGGAACAGGTTTCGGTGATTCTGATTCATTAACGCTGGCTCAGGTAAAGGAAAGTGACCAGCAATTATGGAAATCATTTGATTTTAAAATTATTGGTGACATCGTGTTGTTGCCAGGTGTAAATCCAGAAACAAAATTACCGGATGGATCGGTGCGTCATTATTCTGATTGGGAAATTACCAGACCCGCTACCGATAGCACCGAAGCAAGATCAGGAATTATTAAATTGTACGAATCGTATGATTTTGATGAGGAAGGGAAAATCATCTTCCAACAAGTGTATGGCGATTTCACTGGAATAATGATGTATTTAATGGGTGACGATGATGATGACCATGGAGAAGGAGATGATGATGATGATGATGATGATGATGAATCAAATTAATAAAAAAGACTCCCACATTCGCTTGTGGGAGTTTTTTTATGAATTACTTAGAGGGATACATTTAGCCAGTTCCCCGGGTCTTCCCGTTTGGAAAGCAAGGGATAAATATAGTTCTCACCTGTACCTGTAAAATCCTTGATTTCAAGTCGGATGAATAATCTATTTTGCAAGATCCTGCTTTTGGAAATTTTGAATTCAAATCCCTGATACGGCGCAATACTTTCCATTAGCAGCATTTTTTCATTGTGCTCCTTATAGCGAATGGTATTGGCGATCCAGTCATAATTATTTCCCCAATTCCAGGCAGGAATTGTATCATTCCAATTTCCGGCCAGCATGCGTTCACCCAATTGCATGGATGCATGCAGGTTGATGGTTCCGATGGAATCGTTGTGGAGGTATACATCCACATATTTCCCAGACTTTTCACCCAGTTCAATGGCCATCCATACCGCCTCATCATTTTGAAGGAGGTGCAATGTGTAGGTTGATGGAAGATCGAAGGCTAGCGATTGATTCCAAATTCGTTCATCCAGTTGACCATCCGTGCTAACGGTTATCGTATCTATTGTTGGTACTACGTTGCTGTCTTTTGTGCAACTGTGGAGAATTACTAGAATCAATAAGACATAATTTTTATTCATAATACTTAGAAAAACAATACTTGATATCCATTACTGCATCATACTGATTTGCACCACGGGTTGTGTATTGGTATAATTAGGTGTATCGGCCATAAACTTTTCTACATTGGGGCCAAAAGCATTTTGAAAATCTTCAATGGAATCAAAATACAAGTTCCCGATCGCCAAATAGGGGGCAGGTGAATCAGGAGCACCACCAGCCAACCCTTTATCAACCGTTATGGATTTTAACGCACTTCCTAAAACAGCGGTTACCATCGGTATATGTGTATTGTTGTAATACTCCATATCAAATGTATTTCCATCTCCACCTGGGTACATAACGCTTACTTTAATCATTCCTTTTTTCATTGTAGTTGGGTTAAAGTTGAGAACTTAAGCATTCTAATATTGTTGTTATTGCACGATATAAGAGGTTAGTGTATTATCCCCGGTTTGGTAATACACCTGACTGGTAATATCATCAACAGCGTAATTGGGTTCACGGTCTTTGCCGAGATTAATTTTTCCATCTGCTTTTCCAGTGAGTTTACTCACCTTCAGCAATACGATGTTTTCTTCTTTCGACATGATAAACATAAAATCCCGACCGGCCAGGGTAGCTTTCTTCCGGGCATTGGCCTGCCGAAAAGCAGCTCCTGCATATTTGGAAGCAGCATCTCCCAATTGGCCATAGGCCGTTCCAATCTGACTGACCATTTCTCCCGCAACGGCATCCTCGTTACGTACATCATTTTCAACTGCGGCAAGAGAACCGGAAACATAATAGGACGCAGCACCGATATAGGCGGCTCGGATAGCCGAGGCATACAACAAGGCACGTTTCCATCCTTCTTCTTTTGGTGCAGGAAAGTACTGCATGAATTTTAAGGTACCATCAAAATTAAACTTGGCCACATTTTGGTCAGAATGAAGAAAGATTCCATCTTCCATTACTTCCAGCCGTTGAGGTGATTCCTTTCCCTGGAAATCCAACGATGCTTTCGAAAGATCACTTACCTCTTCTGTTTGCATATTCACAACTTTCACCATCCCTGATCTATAATCATAGGCATAAATCTTTCCATCATGCTCAGCGGTCAGCGAAGGGCTGGTCTGTACACTTTTTTTCCACTTTAATGTTCCCGTTACCGGGTCTAGAATATTCATTGACTCGGTTGTAATGTATAAGATACCTTTCTCAAGCGGTACAATTCCTACCACACTTCCATCAACCTTTACCGGTTTATCAAACGTAATGGCTCCGGCTTTCGGATCGAGGTAGTTCAGAAAATCATTATTCGCCGTTCGGGATACAAGCAGGATTCCGTTTCCCGAATCGAGGTAATCATAGATACCACCCTTGATGGCAATTCCCTTTCCTTTCTTACCCCATTGACCTGCGGCAGTATTGTAATCAATTAAATTTATTTTGGTGCGGTTCCCATCATCAGGTAATACGATAAATCCATTATCTTTAAAGACAACATGGCCCAGCATGCCCTGCATTTCGACATCACTTTTCCACACAAGACTACCATCACTGATACGATAGGCATTGTAGTTATTCGTATACGAAACAGATGGTTGTCCCGAAGAAGATGACATGCCCATCGATTGATTCTCTTGTTGTGAACCTAAGTAAAAAACATCACTCCCTTCCGGTAAGTAAAAATTCAACCGGATTTCCATATCCTTGGTCATATTTTCGGCAGCATTTTTTAAAAGATCACCAAAGGCGCCAAGTTTTTCTGTTTGCGCAGCTTCTTTTGAATTAAATTCCTTCCAGATAATCTTACCGGTACTTGCATTTAACTTGTAGTTGTTAAACAACGTGACAATAAGCAGTTCATCATTACCCAATTCATTGGCGGCTACAATGCGCCCGAATTTTTCATTCATCGACCAGGTAACATTTCCATTTGACATCTTAACAGAAACCATTATGGGTTTATCTTCTGGATCTTTTCCTGCAACCAGGATTGCATCTGAATTGTATAATAAAAAGTAATCCTCAATTACCTTGATTCCTGCCTTTTTTGAATTGAATACTTCATCACCACTGAATTGATCAAGTAAATGAATGGAAGTATTAGTCGTTACAGTAAAGAATGGACTATTTGGAAGTTCGCGGAACGCATCACTACGAAGATTCGCGAAAGCACCATTTCGCCAGGTAACACTTCCGGTTCCCGTGTTAACACCAAGAAGCGCCTGATCGGTACAAACCACCAGGTTACCAAGTGCAGTTACTTCCTGCCATTTTATTTTTCCTGGAAGTTCTTTGGTCCACCTGACTTCCACCTGCGCGAAGGTAAGGAGCGGTATTGAAAAAATAGAGACAATAAAAAAATGTGTGCAGCATTTGAACAAGGTTCTCATGTATTTGATTTTTGGTGAGGATGTACAAATTACAACTTTAGTACCAAAGATGCACGGAATATAAGACCTAATGAAAATTCCTCAAATTTATAAAAAGAAACATGGTTTGAGACATTATTGAGAACACCTTCCCTCAACTACTTCATCACCTTTAGTATGAAAGAGGTTCTAGGACCATTAGAGCGCCCACAAGACGCTGCAGCCGCCATGGTGGAGCGGTGGGTTCTTGGTGGTGCCGCGTGCGCGAAGTGCGCTCGAAAATCGGGGGCGAAAAACCTCTGTTCGAGTTCTGCGCGCTCTCTTAAGGCCTGTCCTCCCATCTGGGAAAATTTGAGTTTTAGTGTTGGGGTTTAGGGGGAAAATTTTTTAGTGTACGTATAAAATTGCAATACTCGCCAAGAGCCATTCGCTGTCTCAAATGGTCTCAAATAAGGTACCAACAAGAGAGCCCCTGATACATATCACTTGCACAGAACCCTTCTCATATGTCTATAGAAGCATGTTCTGTTCAGAAGTTCCACCTCTCGGGGCCACTAGCTTCAGAAGGTCGACATTTGTAGCAGAAAAATGGATTTTGACGAATCAGACGCTCATACTGCTTGTATCTGAAGACACGAGGCTAAGAGGTGGAACTTCTAAACAGAACATGCTTCTATAGACATATGAGAAGGGTTCTGTGTAGGTGATATGTATCATGGGCCCTCTTGTTGGTACTCTATTTGAGACCATTTGAGACGGCAGATAATAGCTAGCAGTATTGCAATTTTATCATTACACTAATAAATTTTCCCCTAAAATTGCACTAAAACTTCAAATTTTCCCAGATGAGACAGGCTTATAAATGACGTCCATAACGTGGGTGACATTAGGTGACATCACGTAACATTAAGGTGACATTAAGGTGATGTCACGTAACATTAAGGTGAGGTGACATTAATGTGACGTCACAGAAGTGGACTCATACTTACTGGTATGTATATGTTCTGCCTTTATGTAAAGACACGACGACATCGCGATTTCCAGAACTATGTCGACATGCACGCTCTCTTAAGGTGACGTAAATGCCAACATTAAGCTGACATTAAGGCGCGCCATCTAACATTAAGGTGACTTAAGCGTCACGTAACATTAAGGTGACATTAAGGTGACGTCACAGAAGTGGAAAAAACATAACATTAAGGTGACGTCACGTAACATTAAGGTGACATTAGAAGTGACGTCACAGAAAGTGGACTTCATACTTTTTACCGGTATGTACTATGTTCTGTATTTATGTAAAGACACGTGACGACATTGTGAAATATGTCGCAGCAAGATCGATTTCCAGCACATTTATGAGCACTGCCAAGCAAGAAAAGCACTTTGCGTTATAAACCTGATGGTATCTAAATGAGCCATAGATGCATTTAAGCACCAAAATTTTGATCTAAAGGTGGCTCACGGAGCACTTGTGTTTTGGCAAAGTTGAGGCCACAGGTCTGTTCGTTGCATGGCTCAGCGAGCCCAACTTGTCAAGGCTTGCGAAAATCATATTTTTCTTTGCTTTCCATGAGGCATCACGCACAATAGCATTGAAAACCAACAAATTCTCTTCTAACAATTAACATTACCTCCCATGACGGTGTTGATCCCCTACACGTATACTATATCATTCATCATGATGCTGCTTCAATCAAGTTCTCATGGCTACAAGGCAATCACTGCTGTGGCGGTGCACGATCTGATGTGAACCGGGTGAGATGGCTTTGTCATTGGAGGGAGCTCGGAATCTCGTTAAAACTGTGCGATTCTTTTGAAGTAACCTACTATATTGACATATTTAAGCATTTATAGAGAAATTTAAAAATACAATAATCCAATTACAGCTTTTGGCAGCTGTCACTTGCGACAGAAACTCGTGACCGCAATGTCATCATGGCGCCCAAGCTCTTGCTGCTTTCCTCCACTCTCTTCTTGCCACCTGTGCCACCATTATCTACTAAAGAACTTGTCGGAGACGCTCTTCCATTGATTCGCTGTGGTCTCTTTGGTTCATTTCAGTCTTTTTTTCGCTCCATCCATCGCACTCGGATCGTTCGCCTCGTTTTGCATCATCACTGCGGCGCGCCCTCTACTCCACGGCCCCTGCTAGTATCTCAACAGCAATGAACACTGTGACTGCATCCGTCAAGACGGCTGCGAAAGCAACCACATCGGCTGCATCATCTACTGTCAAGACGGCCGCCAAGGTGATATCATCAGCAGAAAAGGAATACACATGGGACGAACTCGAAGCGATTGAAACAAGACGACGTGCCATTCTCAAGAGATCCGAAGAACCCTTTTGGGGAATACTGGCACATTGGGATGGAACTGTCCTTCCCAGTATATTTACAGATTCGTTATTTTGGATTACAGTGGGTATTTATATCTTGATTCGAGTTTGGGCGCGCACGGGCATTCCCGATTATGTAGTGGACTTGGGGAGTGGGGATATTGCCGTCATTGGTGGATTCTTGTCTTTTTTTCTCGTCTTTTATGTCAATCAATCCAATACACGATTCTTTACTCTGTACAATTGCAGTATGGCATGTAAAGGACGAATCTTTGATACTGCTACACTGGTGGTGGCAACATTGCCAAAAGAAGTGGGTTGTCGTGTTGTAAGATACATGAATGCAGCTCACGTGGCTGGATACACGGGACTGTCCAAAACGTATCCTGCTAGTAGTTTCTTTGCACAGCTCAATAAGAATCTTGGGCTCTTGACCGATAAGGAGCTTGTTCGTTTGCAAGAGATTGACTTAAACAAAGGTGGTTCTTGTCAACGTGAATGTATTGCGTGGGCCATGAAGGATGTACAGAATCAGTATCGAAAGGGTGTTATTGATGCGGAGCTAGCTTATCAACTGCGAGATTTGCTTTTGCAGTTACGAGCTTCGTTTGCCTCTCTCTATAATGCGGCCGATTTGGTATGTTTTGTGTGTGTTGTTGTATTGTCGATTGCGCTGACGAGATTTGTTCGTGCTCACGCTCGTCGTTCAATTCAGCCTGTACCATTCTTCTATGTTCACTTTATATGCCTCTTGAGTGCCTTGTATCTTCCACTCTTTGCGATATCGGCAGGATACAAGGCTGGCACTGGAGCTGACGTGTATTGGACTGCTGATGCTGTTGCCGGTTTGGTGGTGATCTTACAAGCAATCTTTGTGATTGGATTGCGAATCTTGGGACAAAAGATGGATGATCCATACGGAGACGACTTGGAAGACTTGAGTGTCATTTGGTATTGTACCTTTACTTGGCGAATGAGTCAACGAGTGTTGAATGCTCGTTTTCCTACGGACGAACCGTCGGAACGTGTGGAAAAGCAACTTATCCGAGACCGAAGTGATTCCATTGGTAATGCGTTTGAAGAAGATTCGTTTCATACAATCAATACCGATGACGAAGATGAAGACGTGGACGGGTTGCAGGATGGGGCAGAGTGGGACCAAGGACCCAAGAGTCGCTTTTGGTTTCATCGAAGTGATTAGTTCGCAAGTAAGAAAGTCTTTGTATAGGGACTGTTGGCACTGTGTATTTGCCGTTTCAACGAGTTCTACCCATGAAAGCTGTGCTACTGTAGATGCAGCAGCAACAGCATCATGTGATCGCAGGAAAGTGACACTCTGCCGCCACGAATGACATGACTGATGTCACCCGCGATCTTTTCTTCAACCCGCGAACTCGGAAGTGCTGCTGTTCGATGAGCGAAGACAATGGCGGCGCTACTTTGTTCGTTTCGCCTCCGTGACCTCTTCATCAGATACAACCATCATTCACACTGATCACACAATGAAGGACGCTGCAACAGAAGAGTTTCTTCGCTCTCCGGTTCTCATAAAGGCGGTATCTTCAAGGTACCCGCCAACAAACTCCCTCCGACACACTGCAATCGCGTGGCTGCTTGCATTCATTGCTCCGTCTCTCTTTTACATTGGTCCCTTTATGTTGATACTTCCGTTTCTGTTATGGTACTTTGTTTCTGTGAAGGCCTGTCTCTTTTCACTCGCTCTGAATGTCACACTCATGACGTTCCCACACAAGCCATGGCCGTGGTTTCGTGGCATCTTTCAACGATGGTATGAACTGTTTGACTTTCATCACAATCTTTCGACGATTGATGGAGGTTTGAAAGGACCTGCTCATCTTGCAGACAAAGAGTCGTCATCCCTTCTCATTTGTGCCATGCATCCACACGGCGTTATTCCCATTCAGGCTTTTCTTTGGATGGCCTTTTGCGATCAGTATCTACCCGACTCGTATGGCTTTGGAGCTGCCGCCGATGTGGCGTTACGAATACCACTCTTGCGACAAGTATTATCGTGGGGATCGGCTGGAAGTGCGTCGCGTCCTGTACTCTACAAGGGATTGAGTCAAGGACACAATCTTTTTATATTACCGGGCGGGGTTGCTGAAATCTTTAGTTCGAAGCCAAAGACTCATGTCGTCAAGGCTTCCCGAAGAGGACTCATGAAACTGGCGTTGCAAACGGGAGCTTCTCTAGTGCCAGTCTATGTCTTTGGTGGCAACGACTTTTATCATCAAGTTGGTTTCGAAGGAGCGTCGAGATACTATCAAGCGGCATTTACAATATTCTGGGGGCAATACGGACTTCCTGTTCCGTTTCCTTGCAAGTGTAGCATGGTGTTGGGAGATCCTATTGTTCCAGGAAAGGGAGACATGTGCGAAGAAACATCTGGGGAAAAGATGACGGCACGAAAAGTTCCCGAGCCGACTAGCGAGGATATCGATGATTTGTTGAATCGTTACATGGATGCCTTACAACGACTGTTTGATCAATACAAGGCGCAAGCAGGATATCCAAATGCTGAGCTTGAAATACGATAATGTATTGGAAATAATGTGTTTTCATGGCGACGTTTTCGCCTCGGTGCATGCTACATTGCTTCCCGTTCGACACCCATTGGGTTCTGTGGAAGCCTGTGACGAGAGTCTGTTGGATACAATACCCCCGACGCCAACGAGAAGAAAAGAGGATGTAGATTCTGTCGATGAAAAATGCTTCTCATTTATCGAATATTGAAAACCGATTGTCCAAGTCTTGGCGGACTCTGAAACTATGAATGATGTGGCACGAGCAGTTGGCTTGAGATCGTGGACTGAGTATTGAGATTTTATCGACGCATATCGTACATGTGCTACCAGTGATGGCTATTTGAATGCAGACGACGAATTGGCCTCATTTGGATGGCTACTGATTGGAAAAGGGAAGTTCTTGTCAAATCTCGGTCCAGTCGAACGGCATTCCAGAACTGATGAGCTCTACGACAGTAGCTATAGCGGAACTGTTTGGCATCGCGCGGAGATTGAGTTTACTGTACCGATTTTGCAAGTTTTTGGGTATTTCCCGACGACATTCGCACGATGAGACCAATAGCTAATTATTTGCAGTACTAGCTAACGTAAAGAGGAGTAACAACTAATATCAGGATGTTATAGAAACTTGAATGTATAGTACTTGTAAGGCAGATCAACTTCGCTACAGAATCGTTCTCTGTTGCTCACGTCGGAACTGCCTGTCTCTGATGCCAATCCTCAGGTCGACGACAATGATATAACCCATCGACTTATGCAGTGAGCAAGGAACGGTGTAAGATTGTATGATGATATGAGGGTCTTGATCATTCGTACGGTCTTGCTAATTCTTGTGTTAAACAAGCAATACATTCTATTCTCCTTCTTACACCACATTAGCGACTTGGAATACCGCTTCCATGGCATGAATACAAAAGCACACAATAGGAACGTAATGAATATCTTGTAGATCACTGTACGAAACAGAAGTATCTGTTGATGCAAGGCGACAAACTGCAGGAAGCAGCGTCTGAAGGAGAAGCAGAATGCGTGTCTCTGATTGACGCATCCTGTCGGCCTTGTCTAGATGCGAGCGCAGATTCGTCTTGTCTTGAGACGACATGTTCATTGCTGGTGTATTCAAAAGGACGAGTGATTTATGCTGATACGCTTCAACACTCTCGACTGCGACGGCAGCTTCACGACGCAAGACTTGAGCACAATGCAACCATCCTCGACATTCATGAAACGATTCCTTGACACTTTTGCTCACAAGTAACAATGTAGCGACGCCTTTGAAATCAATAGAAGAAGAGGCTTGATTGGACTCAGAGGTGTCAAGAGGAAAGTTCAGAGAAGAGGAAACACAGAATTGATGATGGTACGACGTTCATGTTGTGTGTTGTTGTCGTCACTGATGAGAACGAGGAGAGTCGACAAACACGGAGGAAAGGGTTGTGCTACTCTCTTGACTAACTCCATTGTCCTCTGTAGTCATAGATGTTGCTGATGGGAGATCCAATAGCGTCATTTTGCTGCTGAAATATGAGCAAGAATGATGATAATGATGCATGTTGTCGATGTTGTCGAGTCGTTGATGTGTGGAAAAAATTTGAATTTCTTCACGGTTGAACCGTGACTCATGAAAAAGATCGGCAGCACGTCAGCACATCATGTCACAATACATGTAAACTCGCACATCACCTTCGTTGGACGGCAGCGCCATAAGCATGTGATGGAACGGCAAAAGAGGAAGCTTCATGACACCTCAAACAGCCATATAGAAGGCTGGCATGAGACAGAGGTACCGACAGAGGCCAGAGTCTGTCAAAATGCAAGAAGAAATCATGTCGGAGGGAGTAACAAGGCAGCACATGAGCAGCACCGAGCGCGTGGGTCGACAAAACATCCAACACGAGACATGCACGAAGAATGATGAAGAATCGAATCGAGTCGCATTCCCTAATGCCCTCCTGAGCACTTTATCAACAACAATATTGGCATATGGAGCACTCTTATCTGAGAAATCCGCAAAACTCACGTATTCCCAATCTCCAACTTTCGACTGGTACGAATCAAACGTATGCGCCGAGTCTTTGCTCATCCTCATTTATTCTTGCTGAGTGAGAATCTGATTCATCTCAATGATGATGATAAGTTGGCAACATTGTCTGTTGAATATACTACAGAGGAGGAGGAAAATCAATGTGCTGGATTCGTGGCAGCGGCGTTTGAGGTCAACTAGATGACATTCAACGCAAGACATTTATCGAGAGAGAACCAGAATATGACATTCAGAGTGTCGAGTATTATAATGTAAATGATGATGATGATGATAATGTAGCAGCCGGACGCGGGGGTGATTTGGGATGGGACCAAAACATCCAATGACGACCTTCCAGAATCATTGAATGAGGTTCGAGAAACATTGCAACAACGAGGCGGCTATGGAACTGGAAACGAGATTCACAATTAATACCGGCTGATGTGTATTTACGACATTGCTTGTTGGCTGTGAAAAAAGCTGGCGATCTAGCATACGATTCGTGTTTGAATGAAACGTATTTAGTGGATCGAACGACGACAATACAAGAATATCTTGAAACCAACAACAACAAACAGCGAGTCATGAATGCTCAGCCACCGGAACATTTGAAGGAGCGTGGTAGTGGATAGTCTAGCTAGCTCTAAAGAGAGAGCGATTCTAACAGAAGCAAGAGTATCTGTTGTGTATGCATGCATCAATATGACCCTGGCTAGGAAACCGCTCTGACAAAACGCCAGCGCTTCGTCAGAAAGCACGTCCCAAAAGCAGGAAAGACACAAGTTGAAGCATTATATAATACAGTATCAATTCCTTGGTATGTCATTGTCGTCCTTTGTGCCCAGACGATTCGGATTCGCAAATGACTTTTGACATACTTCTTCATGTCGTTGACATTTTCTTTGGCAGCAGTCACACGCTCACAACCGCCCCAACACCCCTCGCCACCATGACGACGCAAAGTGAAGAAGAACAACAATTGACGGCAGTCGAAGAAGGAGATGGACTTTTGAGAAGCACAACAACAACATCCAATCAATTAGTACAAGTGTGGAATTGTGGATTTGGTCTCTTTTGCGTCGCAACACTCTTTTTGATCTTCTTGGCGTGTTTTCAATTCTTCTTTGAAACGACAGTAGTGTATGATGTCCATGCCAAATGGAGACCAGTTGTGGATATATTGAATGCTAGCAAGTTGGAAGAATTGAAGTATACTCACAATGTAGGAGACTATGAGATACAAGGACTTGCCATGAATTCAGATTCTTCTCTTTTGTACGAATTTCATACACTGGGAGTACGAGTGTTGGAACTGAATATCACAACAGGAAGTGTGGTGAAACTTCTCGATACTCGTGTCTATACCAGTAACGACTTTCCCATGATTTATGACCAACAAGTGGCTCATGTCGGTGTTATCGACTATACTGTATCAGAAACACATGGAGATGAACTATGGATTGGGACGCATTCGGATGGTATTCATGGAGAAGGTGCTTTAGTGGCAGTCGATCCCATTTCTCTCGATATAAAACGAGACAGAATGGTTCGTACACGATTTAATCTCGATTGGGTGGCCTACAAGGACGGAATTCTTTACTTTGGTACATTTTTCAACGTCAAGACGATTCAACGAGTTCATCTCGATTCTCTGGAATTTCTCCATGAGTTACAACTAAACTTACCATCTCATCTTGAGGATAGTGGAATTAATTATGTACAGTCAGCTGCCTTTGACTTAAATGGACGATTGGTATTGTTGGGAGATGATTATCAGTGCACCATTTACGTTTTGGATGCACAAACGGGTGACTTTGATACGTCACAAGCATTGTTGTTGGGAAGTCAAACAGACGGTCTTACCTTTAATACAGCCACGAATAGTATGTTGGTGGGATTGAATCGACAACATTCGCACGAACAAGTCATGGGACAAGCACCCATGGTGTCTGTCATTGAAT
Organism: uncultured Cytophagales bacterium; assembly: GCA_942491425.1. Classification (GTDB taxonomy): domain Bacteria; phylum Bacteroidota; class Bacteroidia; order Cytophagales; family Cyclobacteriaceae; genus JBGTGG01. The sequence continues at coordinate 477 of CALOAV010000028.1, read as the reverse complement.
TACAGTTGTTTTGAATATGTACGAATGGTGGAATGATTTAGCGACGATGCATATTGTATACAAACGGTTCCTTCCTTATTGTACATTGGAGCGATGATTCAGATGTACGTATGATTATCAGTATCGGTAGTAGAATTCAGTAGGAGTAAAAACCGTCTTGGAAGAGCGGAGGGGGTGGAGACGGCAGACTCGACTCATCGAGGAGTGATGGCGTCACGCTGAGTCGAACTGTTCATCGTGGACAATATGGAAGCGAAGCGGAACAAGAATCGAGAGATATATTTCCAGGAGCATTAACTGCAGTTATGATTGGATACATGACGGTAGAGCGGAGGGTGGAGACGGCAGACTCGGAGGTGCGTTGTCACTCGGTCGAACCGTTCATCGTGGGAGAAATGAAAGCGAAGCGACTCAAGTCGAGACATATGATTGCCAGGGTTGATAGTGAATTTCATAATGGATCGATGTTGATGTGGA
>CALOAV010000027.1:0-69516 GCA_942491425.1 uncultured Cytophagales bacterium | reverse complement strand
TGGTATTCTTCAAAGGCCTCATAAATTTCAGCCTGGGTATTCATTACAAAAGGACCATGCTGCGCGACAGGTTCATTAATAGGCTTTCCCTGCAAAACCAAAAGATTACATTCTTCATCACCGGCTTCCAGAACAATGGGGGATTCTGGTTTTACCTGAATGGCGTGATATGCAGGAACTTTCTTACCGTCAATTTGGAGTGTATTGCCTTTATAAAAATAAAGTGTTCGATTAATGCCTGTAAGTTCACCAGGCAATGTCCAGGTTGCATGCGCTGCTAATTGAATGGTCAAAATTAAGACCTTGTTCTCTGGCCTGGCTGCCCATGAATCAGGGGTTGGATCTAACGCCTGAACTTCTCCGAGCATTCCAGCAATAACATCAACCTGAATATTCCTACCCTGCGAATCCTGTTCCCGGATAACCGGCACCTCATCACTCCATAGCATTTTAAAATGAGGTTCCACCAGCTTGGAAGCTTTAGGCAAATTAAGCCACACTTGAAAGATCTCCAGTGGATTACTCTTGTCTTTATGAATTAACGGAAACATTTCGGAGTGCTGAACCCCTCTCCCCGCAGTCATCCATTGGACATCATCTTTTCCAAACCGCCCTGCCGCGCCAAGTGAATCGGTGTGATCAACAAACCCCTCTTTGCAAATGGTAACCGTTTCAAATCCGCGGTGCGGGTGATAGGGAAACCCCGGCATCGTTTGTCCATGGTACATCCGCCAACCATCTTTAATCGTAAAATCTTGTCCGATGTTTCTTCCTGCCAACGATACGGCAGGTCCCATGTGCTCGTTTCCTTTGGGATATTCATCGCGGTGATGTGCGCAAAAAAGAAAAGGATCCTGCGTTTGCCATGGAAATCCCAATGGAGAAACTTTTATAATTGATTCACTCATAGTCAAATTTGTCATATTCAGGTAAAGGAACACCTTCAATCCCAAAATAGTTTTTAGTTGCAAATACAAAAATTATAAGAACTACATCCGGCATCAACTGATTTTTATCCCTTCAGCAGTAACTGTAATCTTACGTTCCTTGTATAAGGCACCGACAGCTTTTTTGAAAGCTTTTTTACTCATTCCAAATAGAGCCTGAATTTCATCGGGGGAACTTTTATCAGAAACAGCCATTGATCCCTTATTTTTTAGCAAAATGTCATAGACCACCTGACAGTTGACATCAATAAAATTTTCATAGCCGATAGGTTGAAGGGATATATCAAGTTTATTATCCTCCCGGATTCTCTTCACAAACCCAGGTAATTTATCGCCAATATTTAATGTCTTGAATATCTCATTTTCAAACACCAACCCCTTATGCAGATTATTTACGATAACCGAGAACCCAAGATCGGTCTTTTGCATAATCATTACCTCCACTTGATCACCTTCCTTAACCGTCAGCGAATCATTGTCCAGATGTTTCTCAATTTTGTTACTGGCATATAATCGATCCGTTTCAGTATCCAGCAGCATATATACAATATACCATCGATCAATATCCATTTTTTGACGCTGCTCATTATTGGGAACCAATAATTCCTTTTCCATGCCCCAATCCATAAAGGCCCCTACATAGGACACATCCGTTACCCTTAAAAAGCCAAAGGAATTTAATAATATTTTGGGGGTAATATTCGTGGCTACCTTTCGATCTTCATGATCACGATAAACAAAAACGTTAATACGTTCGCCCAGCGTAAACTTTTTTGGACAATACTTATTTGGTAACAAAACATCCTCACCCCCTTCATCACCCAGGTAAAGACCCACACTTGTTTCTCGTAAAATTTTTAGTTCATTATATTGCCCTACTGCGATCATGTTTCAAAAGTATTTACAAAACTAAGCAACCTTTTGACTTTATTCAGAAGCAGCCATTAATTCTATTAATATTCCCCCAAGTCCCAGTGCTGCACACAAGGGCGAATAAAACCAGGTGTCTAATCTTCCAAAGGTTGTATTTCTCACTCGTTTTGAGAAGCCGACATATCGAAAGTCTCCAATGGCACGCAAAACAAAAATTAAGCTAATGATCCACCCTCCATATGACCGGATAAACGAGGGAAGTGAAATTGCAACCACGTTCGCTTTTAATAAATAATAGGAAGCAAATACGAAAAGACCCAATCCAACAATCGCACTATCGATACGCGACGGATTCAGGATTCGCACTCCTTTTTCATTTGTTGGTAGTACCTTTTCAAAACTCCAGGTTGATCCCAGCGCCCAGCTAAAATGAAGGGCGGCTAGCATCAAAAAAAGAAAACTGATACTAAGGGTTAGTCCTGTAACCATAAGGAACATTAAAGAAGAAAAGGTACTACTTAACGATTAGCAATTTACTATCAACTGGCAAGTATTTCAAAAGGAACTCTTTTTAGTTAATTTTCGATAAAAGCCGGTTCGCTATGAAGGCAATGATGTTTGAAAAATTTGGTGTAAAGCCTTCTGTTACAACAGTAAAATATCCTATACCCTCCAGGGACGGGGTAGTCGTAAAAGTTCTGGCGTCCGGCATTTGTCGAAGTGACTGGCACGGATGGATGGGGCATGACGAAGATATTGTATTGCCCCATGTTCCGGGTCATGAATTGGTTGGTGAAATTGTTGAGACAGGAAGTGAAGTAAAAATATTCTCAATCGGACAACGTATTACTGTTCCTTTTGTTAGTGGATGTGGGCGCTGTTCCATATGTGAAAGCGGTAATCCTCAGGTTTGTGATCATCAATTCCAACCTGGTTTTACAGCGTGGGGCTCCTTCGCACAATATGTTGCCCTCGCGTTTGCAGACACCAATCTTGCCGTAGTCCCGGAAACTATCAACAGCGTAACAGCAGCCAGCCTGGGGTGCCGTTTTATAACTGCTTTTCGGGCATTGGTTGATCAGGCCAGGGTAGTACCGAATAACTGGGTGGCCATCCATGGTTGTGGCGGTGTGGGCCTTTCGGCATGCATGATCGCAAATGCAAAAGGTGCAAAAGTAATTGCCGTTGATATCAACGAAGAGTCGCTGGCATTGGCAAAAGAATGTGGAGCAACATGGGTTATCAATGCACTAAAAGAAAACGTGGCTGATGCCATTCAGGAGATAACTCATGGCGGTGCCGATATTTCGATGGATGCATTGGGAAGTATAGAAACTTGTTCAAATTCGATTGCCTGTCTCCGGAAATTGGGAAAACATATTCAGGTTGGATTGATGGCAGGCGATCAATATAATCCATCCCTCCCAATGCACCTGGTTATCGCCAGGGAATTACAACTTATAGGAAGTCACGGAATGCAAGCTTTTCGGTATCCTGAAATTTTTGAAATGATTGAACAAAACACCCTTCAACCGCAGATACTGGTAAGAAGAGAGGTGAATCTATCTGACGGCGTCGATCATCTAATCAATATGGACAAGGTCCATGCTGCCGGAATCACCGTCATTACAGATTTTGATTAGTCTATTCTTGGACTTCTTTTAATTAGAAGGTATATTGATAAAAAGCATTCTCTATGAACAATTTTATTACCCTAACAGTAGCTTTTGCTAAAGATCAAACCCGGCCTGAATTAATTAACATGAATCAGGTATATCGAATCATTGAAAGAGGGAGCGGATGTATGGTGTGTTTTGACCCTTCCGGAGCAAATAATATTGATGTAAAAGAATCGAAAGCTGAAATTGAAAAGTTACTCAGTTAAACTACACTTATTTACCACGATAAATACTTGTAGATAATTCGGATAAGCCGATAGGCCTCATCCATATTTTTAGCCTGGTATGCAATCGTATATCCATCTACACGCTTCATCCCGGGAATCCCCATGGCCACATCAGCCCGGGTTGGTGAATCTACTTTTATTTTGAATTCGACAGGGCCTTTTACAGATAATGGCTTCGAAGCTTTTATATCTTTTATTGCTGCCATGGTCTGGTCTTGCAATTCCTTTTTAACCACATCAGGGTGAAGGAGTTTCGCAGCACTTGAGCCGATGGCCTCCTTCGTGATCACGGTACGGATGGATGCCAACTTTTTAATCTCCTCAGAAAATGTTTTATCACCACTTGCCAAAATAACGGGGACTCCCAGCTCACCCGCAAAGAATGTATTGAGTCCACCCTCACCAACTTCTGTCCCGTTAATCCACAAACCGTTTACAGATCCGGAACCAGTATGTGCTAAAAACCCGTCTTCAGTGCCTGCCATAGCATGGTATCCAATAAAAATTACACCATCAAAAGTTTCATCCAGTCCCTGTACCATGCCCAGCGGCTTGATGTTACTCTGGATGTACTCTACTCGTGAATCAAGTTCAGTGTGTAATAAATTTTGCATATCTCCATGACTGTCATTAACGATTACGGTTGCAGGGCCCACTTTAAAAATTGCATCGATAACTGCATTCACTTCATCGGTCATTAGTTTTCTGCCTGTGGCGTAGTCCTTTCCATTACTGTTCACCATCTTTGGTGTTCCTATACCGCCAATTCCTTCCATATCAACCGAGATGAATATCTTCACCGGTTTTTGCTGTGCAACGGTAATCGTCGAAATGGCAAGTAAAAGGATGAGTAATTTTTTCATGGTAGATTTTGTTAAGAAGAGTATTAAATTTCACTTACACGAACTTTCTTCGTTTTTAATTTTGCATTGTTAATCAGCTTAATCACCTGATTTAATCGCGAACCCAAAACTCCCACATACGCACAATCTTGCTGAAGTTCAATTGTGCTTAATTCATCTTTATTCAATTTTCCCTGTTTCATTAATAAACCGGCAATATCTCCTTTTGATATCTTATCTCTTCGCCCTCCACCAATGTATAATGTTTTCCATTTTGACGGAATTGGCCAGGTGTCAGAATTTAATTTTTGAATTTCAGTATTACCAATATAATCAGGCAGTGTCTCATTTTTTATTTTCAAAATATAAGCGGTGCCATCGCGATTCATGCGGGCCGTGCGTCCATTTCGATGGGTAAATTCATGCGCTTTATTAGGCAATTGAAAATGGATGATGAACCGAATCTCCGGAACATCAATTCCCCTGGCAGCAAGATCCGTAGCCAGTAACAGCCGATGAGTGCCGTTCCGAAATTTAATCAATGCCATTTCTCTGTCCTTCTGCTCCATTCCACCGTAAAAACATCCATGTTCAATATTCTTGTCTGACAGATATTCACTTACCTCAGCGATGGTGTCCTTAAAATTGCAAAAAATTATTCCCGGTTGATCTCCCATGTGACAAAGTACTGCAACCAGTGTCTCCAATTTGTTGGATGAAGAAACAATTGTCTTTATGGTTAATTGAGAATCCGACTCCTTTAAATAATTAAGGATGATTTGATTTTTTAATCCCACAAATTTCGGAATCCTGACACCTTGTGATGCTGAAGTTAGAATTTTCTTTTGAACCTGAGGTAATGTATTCAGGATTTCAGTCATTTCTTTTTCAAACCCAATTTCCAGTGACTTATCAAACTCATCCAGCACCAATGCTTTGGTATAATCAACAGAAATGATTCCTTTCGGAGATGATCAGCGATCCGACCGGGCGTTCCCACTAAAATTGCCGGACGATGTTTTAAATCAATTTTATCCTGCGATCCGGCACGACCACCATACACGGCATTGGTTTTAAAACCGCTTCCCATTTTACGGGCAACTTGTTCAATCTGAATGGCTAATTCACGGGTAGGCACAACAATTAACACCTGAACTTCTTTGCATTGCTCATCCAATAACTCAACAATGGGCAATAAGAAAGCGAGTGTTTTTCCTGTACCGGTGGGTGATAGCAATACAACTTCATCAGAAGACCGAATGGTGGCGATGGCTTTCTCCTGCATTGCATTGAGCTTTTCAATGCCCAATTTTTGTAAAATCGCTTTTTGGTTTTTGTTTGGAGTCGCCATGCGCAAAGCTACACACTATTTATCAGCGATGGATGAAAAAAATAGATTCCCTATCCATAAACCATTGTCCCATCCCTACCTTCTTGACATTGTTCCGTTCCTACGGAACGGATTTCACGTTGTTTTATTTCTACAAACATATTGTCCCTGACGGGACCTGCGTATCCTTTGATTAGACCTATCGGGAGAAGTTGATATCGTATAGGGATGATAATGTTCGTTCCAACGGAACGGTTTTACCGGAAATTAAAAATTCATTAAAACATTTTACCCTTACAGAAAAATTGATCGTGTCTATTTTGAGCCCAGCATCCCGATCAGTGAAGTATTAAGCTTTTCAACCACTGCCTGTGCATCCGAAACCTCTGCAGCCAGTTTTTTATTTCCTTCTGGTATAATGTCGCTCACTGAACCAATGGACTTTTTATAAAAATCACTCCAGGCATTTAATATCTCTTCTTCTTCTGATCTTGATTTCCCTTCCGTTATTGCTGCCTTACTGAGTTCAAATTCCTTTTTTAATCGGTTTTCCGCTGAAGTGATCAACACCGCGATTATTTCTTGTGCCGTTTTCTCGTCTGCATTGATCAGTGTGTACGCACTCACCAATGCGGCGGTACCAACATTTTTCATCGTCTCTTTTGAAACTTTGTCAATCCGGTCATTGTCTGTATGGTAAAACTGATCCGTAAAATGCCACAACAATAACCCCGGTATGTTTGCCCTTAGAAAAGGAGTATGATCACTCCCGCCTTCAAATGGATTTGTATTCACTTCCCAGTTGGCATATTTTCCCTGATCTTTAAATACACGGATAATAAAATCATTTAAATAATGCGGTTTCATATCTTTTAATGTCAGCTTTTCTCCTCCCCATTCGGAGTGCCTATCATCCCCGCGTGTCCAGATAGCACTTGGGTCCGGCATTTTTTCAATTAGAAAGGATCCGCCGGTTACGGCCGTGTTCTCTCCTACCATATCCAGGCTAATGCCCCAATTTATCTCCGCTGTTCTTTTTTCTTTTTCGGTAATATACCGTTGGGTAGATATGATTTCATCTCCCCATAAAAATGTAAGGGTACGTTTTGCATCCAGTTTGTCTGACCGGATCAGGTTAGCGGTGACAAGTGCCATTTCCAACTGCGTTCCGACTCCTGTTGCATTGTCATTCGCGCCAGGTTCCTGGATGTGCGCACTAAATACTAAACTCTCCTTTGGCAAAGAAGATCCTTTTACATTCGCAACCACGGTGAGTTCCTGGGAGGGATATATCTTTGTGGTGATGTCTACTTTAACGCGTGTCGTGCCAGCCAGAACAGCTTTCTTAAGTCTTTCTTTTGCTTCAAAGGACAATGCAATCCCCCACGCCTTATTCTTTTCATCATATCGCAGCGAACGAAATTGTATGGAGGTAACATTTTTCTCAGGTTGCAAATAATCTGGCATGTCATAGGTAATGATCCCCAGCGCTCCTGCATCCCCTGCACTTTTAAATAAGCGGTAAGGTGTCATCTCACCGAATACAATTTTTCCTTTAACATCTTTTGTTTTCAGTTCATCCGGGGATTCGATATAAACGACCTCCGCGATAATCCCACCCTTCGTTGTAGAAGGAGAATTTAAATACACCATGTTCATGTTCGTGGATTGCTCCAAAAGTTTTTCATCTTGTCCCATTATGGAAACACTGGCGTCTACTGGTTCCCATGTAGGCCGTTTCATTTCACGGGACTCGACCCGATAGGTAAGTCGATCGGATGCTTGCGCTTTGGTTTCTAAAACATACCCGGCTTCTTCGAGTTTTGCAACAATGCGATAAACACTTTCATTAAAACCGGTATTGCCGGCAACCCGCCAATATTTTTCCACAAACGCAGTAGTTTCAAAGGAAACATCACCTGTGAACAACGGACGTACCAACTCAAAATATTTTTCAGTATTTCCGGAGATTGAATTATCGGTAGTATTGGAAAAATGTATTGCTATGATGAATACAAATACCAAAATGAATCGCTTTCTCATAGGGCTCTTATTTTATTTAAATTTATTGCTCATTTTCGCTTTGCCAGTCCACCTACCAGGATGGACAACCCACCGAAAAAAGGACCATACACAATCAGGAATGAATTTCCCATATCGATAATACCGGTATAGGTTGCAATTGTAATACCGGCACCAATTGTCGTCAAAATCAAACCGATTAAAATTGCTGGCTTCGTACGGTTACTATCCATTTTTCTGGTCAACTCCCGTTGGAGTTCGTTGTCGACCAACCGTACAATTATTTTTATCTCTTCCTCATCCACTTCATTTTTTTCCAACTCTTTTCTGATTTGGTAAACATCAAATCCTTCGTCGTTTATTTTTTTGAGATAATGATCAATTATTCTTGCTCTGCTCATAAATTTTATGCTAACTATAATTCGTTTACCTAGCCATTACTTTAACACGCCCAATTCCTTCCCTACTTCCGTAAACGCAGCAATTGCTTTATCCAAATGATGACGCTCATGCGCGGCAGAAAGTTGAACCCGGATCCGTGCCTGTCCTTTCGCCACCACCGGAAAGAAAAATCCAATGACATAAATTCCTTTTTCCAAAAGCTTATCCGCAAACTGTTGTGCTAACGGTGCCTCGTACAACATGATCGGTACAATGGGGTGTTCTCCCGGTTTGATGTCAAAACCTGCGCTGGTCATTTTCTCACGGAAGTATTTTGTGTTTTCTTCCAGCTTGTCGCGAAGTGTTGTTGCTTCGGAAAGCATGTTGAATACTTCAATGGATGCTCCCGTGATCGAAGGTGCCAATGTGTTTGAGAATAAATATGGACGAGAACGCTGGCGCAACATCTCAATGATTTCTTTTTTAGCAGAAGTAAACCCACCCGATGCACCACCCAATGCTTTTCCTAATGTACCCGTGATGATATCTACCCGGCCCATCACATTTCGAAACTCATGTACTCCGCGGCCTGTCTTGCCCAGAAACCCGGTAGAGTGGCATTCGTCGCTCATCACCAGTGCTTCGTATCGGTCGGCCAGATCACAAATCAAATCCAGGCGGGCAATGGTACCGTCCATGGAGAATGCACCATCGGTCACAATCATGATTTGTTTTGCTCCTTTGGCGCGGGCATCTTTTAATTGTGCTTCCAGATCGTCCATGTTGTTGTGCTTATAACGATAGCGCATGGCTTTACACAACCGCACCCCGTCGATGATGGAAGCGTGGTTTAGTTCATCCGAGATAATAGCATCCTCTGCGCCTAGTAGCGGTTCAAAAACACCGCCATTCGCATCAAAAGCGGCAGCGTACAGGATGGTATCCTCCATTCCGAGGAAATCGGAAATCTTTTGCTCCAGTTCTTTGTGAATATCCTGGGTTCCACAAATAAACCTCACGGAAGACATCCCAAAACCATGGGTATCGATGGCCTTTTTTGCTGCTTCGATCACCCGCGGGTGAGCGGAAAGCCCTAAGTAATTATTGGCACAGAAGTTAATAACCGATTTGCCATCCTGCGTCTTGATATCGGCACCCTGAGGGGTAATGATGATACGCTCTTTTTTATAGAGTCCTGCTTCACGGATACTCTTTAATTCTTTTTCTAAAACAGGTTGTAGGGTGGTATACATATTTTCATTTATTTATTTCAGATTTTTCGATTGTCAGATTTGACAGGACCGGGGCCCTGGGGGCTGACGATCAGTCTTTACCAATCGGTGTGCGCCAAAGTTAATGGATATCGTGTAATTGAGGGCCGGTCAATCGATTGCGATTGATATTTTTCTTTACTTTGCCCTTTCAAAACAGCGGGATGAAGCAACAGAAAATTCTAATCATAGGAGCCAGCGGACAGTTGGGATCGGAGTTAACACAGGGATTGTGGAATTTATATGGTATTGAGAACGTCATCGCCACTGACATCAAAGATCCCGAAGGAATTTTAACCAAAGGCAATTTTGAAATACTGGATGTTCTGAAGCAGAAAAATCTTTTTGAATTCATTGAAAAGAATAGCATCACCCAGATTTACCACCTGGCCGCCCTGTTGTCTGCAACCGGGGAGAAAAATCCAAAATTCGCCTGGCATCTCAATATGGATGGCCTTATTCATGTTTTGGATGCAGCCGTAGAATATAAGATAGAGAAAGTATACTGGCCCAGCTCCATTGCCGTGTTTGGCCCAAATACACCAATGGACATGACCCCACAGGATACCACTATGGATCCTACTACGATTTATGGAATCTCGAAGCAGGCGGGAGAACGCTGGTGCGATTGGTATTTCAGAAACAAAGGTGTGGATGTTCGGAGTCTTCGCTATCCCGGATTAATTGGTTACAAGTCGAAACCCGGAGGTGGCACCACCGACTATGCTGTCGATATTTTCTTCAAAGCTTTACAAGACAAAAAATTCGAATGCTTTCTCAACGCCGATACCTATTTACCTATGATGTATATGGATGATGCGGTAAAAGCCACGCTGGATTTAATGGAAGCTCCGAAAGATCAGATAAAGATCCGCTCCAGCTATAATGTATCCGCTATGAGTTTTAGTCCGCAAGAGATTGCCGCAGAAATTAAAAAACATATTCCGGATTTTGAGATTACGTACAATCCGGATTTTCGTCAGGGTATTGCCGACAGTTGGCCGAATTCCATTGATGATTCAAAGGCACGTGCAGATTGGGGATGGGAGAATAAATTCGGGCTGAAAGAAATGACAGAGGATATCCTTAGAAACTTACCCGAACTGGTTTAATAAGCAGCAAATCGTACTATCTTTTTTTCTTGTCCTTGTCTGACCACCAGAAAGTACAATCCTGGAGTTAGCGTTTTGTTCATAGCAAATTCATTCTCAAATCCTTCGGAAAGTATCATTGAAGAATACACTTCCATTCCGGATGCATCAATCACTTTATAAAAAAGTGGATCCTCGGTTGAAAAATTTACATGGATTTTAACGTTTGTTGCGGAAGCCGGATTGGGAACAACATTGATCCGTTCTGCACCCTCAACCAATGCTGTTACTACTCCAAAATATTCAGTATATCCGCTAAAGTCTATCGCTTTTAACCGGTAATATGATCTCCCTAAGAATATTTTTTCATCCTTAAATGAATAATCAATTCGTGAGGTGCTAACCCCTGCACCCTGAACTGATCCGATTTCCACAAAATTTTTCCCGTCTCGAGTTTTTTCAATGACAAAGCGATCAAAATCCAGCTCGGATGCGGTTGCCCAATTTAATTTTACAAAATCCTTTTCAACAGAAGCGCTGAAATAGAGTAATGTAACTGGTAAAGGACTTCCTGGTGTTGAGTCCTTGGTAATCGTTCCAGGCCCTGTCAGATCGTCGTTATTACAACCAATAGCCTGACACCCTCTGCCCCAAACACCATTGCCTCCGATTTCTAAAAAGATTCCAACACTATTACTATCTGAGAATATCTTCGCACCAGATTCAACCACGATCACTGCAGAGGCTGGTAAAAGCAACTGCGCGTTAGATCCAAAATGTAATTCAGCACCACTCCTTATAGTTATTTGTGTTATCCCTGAATTTCTTAGGTCAATGGTTGTATTGTTGGGAATCTTAATATTGTCATTTGTATCAATGATAATAAACTTTCCATAATCACCATTGAAAGCGGCGGTTGAAGCATCTTCATCAAAATCTCTATTCGGGAATCCTTCAAATGGGGTAAATCCAGCCGGAAAAGACCATGCGCCGGCAGAATTCCAATTTTCTTGTGAGGCACCGATTGAAGTTGTTGCAGTAAATTGAGCAAATCCAGCAATCGAAAACAATAAAAAAAGAGGAATCAATAAAGTTATCTTCCGTACGAACGGAAAGTCCATGGTAAAGAATTCGGAGGTCTCCCATAAGGAAGAGCGGGTATTTTTTTTCATCTAATTAAAGCCAGTCAATACCCGATTTGCAAATCGTTTAATTGAAGGCATTGATGCCGCAAAAATATTCAAGCATTTGGAATTTATTCGGACAGCGATATTAAAAAGTGATTAATTTTATTGCAACCGTTTGTGCTAATGGACTACAAATCGTATCACCTTTTTCTCATGATCAATTTGAGAAACCACCAGATAATACATCCCGGTTGCCAGGGACTTTTTAATAGTATATTGATTATCAAACCCTGAGCGTTGAATGGTCCCTGAAATGGTTTCGGCACCCGAAACATCCATTACTTTATAGAACACAGGCGCATCACTAAAATAATTGAAGTAAATATTCACATCCCCTGAAGCAGCTGGATTAGGAAAAACACTGATCTCGTTTACACCCTCATAATAAACAGAGACCATTCCAAAGTATTCGGTGTAGCCATCAAAATCAATAGCTTTTAGGCGGTAATAGGTCCTGCCGAGCATGATTTGATCATCTTTAAAAGAATAGTCAATCCTGGAGGTACTGACTCCAGCCCCTTGCCGTTCCCCAATTTCGGTGAAGGTATTTCCATCCCTTGTTTTTTCAATCACAAAACGATCAAAATTTAGTTCGGAAGCAGTAGCCCATTCAAGTTTTACATAATCCGGATAGGTTTTGGCCTCAAAAAATAGTAAGGTAACTGGCAAAACCACAACGCAAAAATCACTTGCCGCTGGCTGACAGGCTCCTGGAGGAACAATCCAATTAATTGCGCATGCTGGAGCAATACATGGATCGGGATCTCCTTTAAAGTCTAAACCGCCAGCATTAACCGTTCCACTACCAGTAAAACCATTGCCATTTTTTCCATATAGCGTTCCACCAACATTCAAAACACCATTAATAACATAATCTGCATTATTGTTACTATTATTTCCCATACTTCCAGTAACATTCAGTGTATCTCCTGCTGGAATAATAATTGTGGCCTTATTTGTACTTATACCAAAGCCCCCGTTAATAGTAAAATTTTTATTTATGGTTAGGACAGTATTATTTGCAAGATCTAAGCATAAGTTACCTGAATAGAAAGTACTGCCTGAAGTTGGACACCCCGTACCGGACCAGGTAATTGCTGAAAAATTTATAGTCCCACTAACACTGGCAGTGCATACACCCGGACCTGGTGTACAATTAACCGCCTGACCATACACCCAGAAGCTACTCCCCAAAATCATTAAAAAACCCATGCAAACGCGCTTCTTCACAGTAAATAGTATATTGCAATTTAAATTCAATACTCTATGCCCACCTTTCGTAACCTGGCGATTTCAGATGAAAACAACGTTATAATTATAAAGATTACAAGACCGTCGGCTCTAAACGCTCTCAATCTGGAGACTCTGGATGAACTAGGTAAAACTATAAAAGAAATCCTTGTAAAAAAGGCAGCTAGAGGAATAATTCTAACGGGTGAGGGCGAAAAGGCTTTTGTTGCGGGGGCGGATATTAAAGAGCTATCGGAATTAAATCAGGCCCAGGCGGAAAAGCTTTCCCGCGATGGTCAACAATTATTTAAGCTGATCGAAGACAGCCCCATTCCCATTATTGCTGCCGTGAATGGATTTGCGCTTGGCGGCGGATGTGAACTGGCGATGGCCTGTCACATGCGTCTGGCTACTGCAAATGCAAAATTCGGCCAGCCGGAGGTTAACCTGGGCATCATTCCCGGATACGGCGGAACGCAACGGTTAACGCAATTAGTGGGTAGGGGAAAAGCGTTGGAATTATTGCTGACCGGTGATTTGATTGATGCACACGAAGCCAAAGCATTGGGACTGGTGAATCATGTGGTTGAAACGCAGGAAGAATTAATGGAACTGGCCATGAAAATCATGGCAAAGATTTCCAGCAAAGGTCCCATCGCGATTGCCCATGTTATCAAAAGTGTGAATGCAGGATTTGGATTTGAGGAAGCAGGATATGCAGACGAAGCCAAACTTTTTGGTGAATGCGCCGCAACAGAAGATTTCAAAGAAGGCACAACCGCCTTCATTGAAAAAGAAAAGCAATTTTTAAGGGAAAATAAAATTGAGCAAACTCAAAAGTCTGGCCGGCGAAACTGCGCTCTATGGATTGGGGACCATCATCCCCGGCTTTTTAATTTTTTCTTGTTCCATTACATACCGGTATATTTCGAAACCCAATGACTTTGGGGTCATCACCTACCTCTATGCTTTTGTTGGGTTTTCTCAATATCGTGTACACCTTTGGTATGGAGACGGCCTTTTTCCGATTTGCCACCAAAACAAAAGATATCAAACGGATTTTCAACATCGCACAAACCTGTGTGTTCATACTGACGCTCGTGCTTTCAGGTTCCTTTATTCTGTTTGCCGACCCAATTGCCGAAAGTTTAAATATTCCGAACCATTCAGAATACATCGTATGGCTCGCGCTGATTTTAGCATTTCGACGCAATTGTTGCCCTGCCCTTTGCACGCTTGCGCTTGGAGAAAAAACCAATCCCATTTGCCATCGCAAAAATTGCCAATGTGTTACTGCTTGATTGCACTCAATTTTTATTTTCTTACCTATCAATTTCGATCCATCCATTGGAATTGGGTATATCATCATCGCCAACCTAATCGCAAATGCATTTTATTTACTCTTCTTTGCAAAATCATTATTCAACTGGCGACCAGCCTATGATAAAGATATTTTTCTTCTATGTTTCACTATGCATACCCCGTAATGCTTAGCGGGCTCGCCGGTATGACCAATGAAATGTTCTCTCGCATTATGCTCGAGTGGTGGCTTCCCGAAAATTTCTATCCCGGTAAAACATCAAGTTATGCGATTGGTGTTTTTGGCGCTTGTTACAAATATGCCGCCATCATGAATTTGGGGATACAGGCTTTTCGGTTTGCCTCCGAGCCCTTCTTTTTTTCAAATGCAACTGATAAAAATTCCCCTGCACTTTTCGCCAGGGTTAATTATTACTTTGTGATTATTGGTTGTATCGTGTTGCTGGGTGTTAGTATCAATATGGACATCCTCAAACATTACTTACGGAGTGAAGAGTATTGGGAAGGACTCTATATAGTTCCGATCCTGTTAACGGGATATCTGTTTCTAGGCATCTATTTTAATTTTTCTGTTTGGTTTAAGATTACAGATAAAACCTATTTTGGAACGTTCATTACCGTTATTGGCGCGACCATCACCGTTATTGGGAATTTTTACTCATCCCCATTGCCGGTTATTTGGGTAGCAGCATCATTACCCTGGTTACCTATGCCGCCATGGCGCATTATCTGTTATGGATTAGGACAAAAACATTTTCCAATCCCTATTCCATTGGAAAAAGTCTGCTTTACATAAGTGCGACACTGGTAATTGCTTACGCCACAAGGGAATTGGTCTTTTCGTCTCAATGGGTGGCTACAGTAGCACATACCGCTATTTTGGGGGGATTTGTTGGCAGTATTTATTTATTAGAGCATAAGAATCTAAAGTCTCAACGACAGGAATCATAATATTGCTGATTTTAGACCGGATGGCTGTTTCCGTCAGTGACCTGCGTTAGTTATCCAAAACATTTTTTTGATTAAATTAGTTACTTTTGTGCTCAACCAGCCGATTTGAGCCCATCACTAAATAATTTTACTACTGACTTGGCATTACGAACACCATATTCACTTTTTTTAATCCTGGTAATTAGCCTGTTGATTTCATCCCCTGCTTTCGGTCAGCGAAACAAACGCGGAAATAACGATCTGGATAGTAAAAAGCTACGGGAAGCTGAGTTTCTGTTCACTGAGGGTGAAAAGTTTTTTATTCTGGAGGATTATTCAAAAGCACTTCATTATTATCAAAAATCGCTGGAGTACAATCCGACCAATGGTACCATTTATTATAAGATTGCAGAGGTACTAAACACTACTTCGAAGCAGGATGATCGATTAAAAGCATCTTTAAGCATTGAATCCGCGATTAAGTATGATAAAAAGAATAAATATTTTTATCTGCTAGCAATCGACATTTATAATAATCTGACCCGATTTGATAAGTCAGCACAAATGTATGAGCAACTCATCCGCGAAGTGGAAGGAAGTGAGGAGTACCTTTTTGAACTTGCACAAATTTATGAGTTCGGAAATAAGAATGAGGAAGCAATCAAAACCTATACGCGTGCAGAAGAATTTTTCGGAATAAATGAAGCCTCCTCTATTCAAAAACTTCGGTTATATTTTGAAAGCGGTAAGCAAAAAGAAGCCATAGCCGAAGGTGAAAAATTATTACGCACTTTCCCCGGAGATGAGCGTTTTATCATGGGCTTTTCAGAAGTTTTGAGCCAGCAAAAATTACAACTACAGGCCATTCAGTACCTTGAACAATTTATAAAAGAAAATCCGGAAACAAGCCAGCCTAAAATTTTACTAGCCGGCTTTTATCGTGATAATGGACAAGAAGCAAAAGCACGCGAAATTCTTCCGGGTATTTTTGAGGACCCGAAGATAGAGCTTTCCAGCAAGCTGATCATTCTGGGAACTTATAGCACAGAAATTAATCGCGCCAAAGCGGCAAATCGTGAAGAGTCTGATAAAGCCGCATTTGCAATTTCTCTTTTTGAAATCATTAGCCGGCAAAATCCGGGGGATCCGAACATATATATTATTGGTGGTGACCTATATTTATCTACTGGCAAGAACAAAGAAGCTGTTGACGCCTATCTGAAAGCCGTTGATGGTGGTGAGGTGAATTTCGAAGTCTGGCAAAATGTACTGTATCTGCTCACACAACTAAATCAATATGATAAGGTGATAAAGTATTCAGATGAAGCGCTGGAGCTTTTTCCAAATCAGGCCATGCTCTACTATTTTAACGGATTTGCCAATCTGCGTAAACAACAGTTTAAAAATGCAGCAATTAATTTAGAGCAGGCCAAAAAACTTTCGTCGTCCAATCAGACATTGGTTGCAGAAATTAACAGCATGCTGGGAGAAGCTTACAACGGAGCAAAGGATTACACGAAGTCTGATAAAGCATTCGAGGATGCACTTGCTCAAAATGCAAATAATCCGACAGTACTTAATAATTATAGCTACTATCTGGCCATTCGTAAGGATAATCTGGAAAAAGCAGAGAAAATGGCAACATTGCTTGTTAAAAATAATCCTGATAATGCTACCTTTCTTGATACCTATGCCTGGGTATTGTTTGAACGAAAAAAATATAAAGAGGCAAAAAAATTTATTGAGCGGGCTATTGAAACAGGTGGGGCTTCATCAACACATTTTGAACACTATGGTGATATACTTTTCCAACTTGGAGATGTTGATGGTGCGGTACAACAATGGGAAAAAGCCCGTAGTTTAAATGCTAACAGTGAAATTCTATTGAAGAAGATTGCCAACCGTAAAATTTATGAATAAAAGGATCATTTGGATACTCATTTTCCCTTTTTTGTTTCAGGCCTGCAGTAAAAAAGTGGTTCCTATTACAACGCCAACAACTCCTCGTACCACCCTTCAGGTTCAGGAAATTGATTTTGATTACCTGCAGG
Source organism: uncultured Cytophagales bacterium (assembly GCA_942491425.1). Lineage (GTDB taxonomy): Bacteria > Bacteroidota > Bacteroidia > Cytophagales > Cyclobacteriaceae > JBGTGG01. The sequence goes on along the minus strand of CALOAV010000027.1, from coordinate 52,135 downwards.
GAAAATCAAAAATGACCTTACGGGATGGAACCAAAGAGCGAGAAGTAAAGGCGCATATCCGATTACGAAAAGACAGTGTAATCTGGATGAATTTTACAGTAGTGGGCGTTCAGGGTGGAAGAGCTTTAATTAATCATGATTCTATTACCATTATCAGCAATGTTGACAAGGAGTATTACGTTTTTGAGTATAGTGAGTTATCAAAGCGATACAACTTTGAAATAAACTTTCAGGTAATTCAATCAGCAATGTTGGGGAATTTATTGCTCCCACGAAAGGAAGATGATTTAGTAGAGTCACTTAGCTCGGTGTTTTTGTTGAAACAAAAAAAGAACGACATTGATATTTTTAATTATGTGAATGCGGCTACGATGAAACTGGAGAAAGTGGAGTTAAAAGAAAGCGACACCCACAACACATTTGCTATTAATTATGCGAACTTTCAGCCACTGGGTGAGAAGCTCTTTCCTTATAATGGAACGATTTCACTTTTTTACAAAACAGAAGCCGGATTATTGAATACAACCATTATTTTTGAATATAACAAAGCCGAAATTGGAGATAAGGAACTTAAGTTTCCGTTTAGCATTCCTAAAAAATATGATCGCAGGTAGATACCTCCTCGTCTTCATTGTATTCGTCTTATCTTTCACTACTGTCTGGTCACAAACCAAATCACAGTTACAAAAAGAGAAGGAAAAGAATCTCGCCAAAATTAAAGAGGTAGAGAGTATCCTTTCACAAACAACTGCACGTAAGAAAAACACACTCGGTGAATTAAATGCCTTAAATCAACGGATCAGCGTTCAGGAAAAACTAATCAGCTCCATACAGGGTGAAGTGAGTCTGTTGGATGAGGATATCAAAGAAAACACTGATATCATTGATGCTCTTGAGGAGGATCTTGTCAAATTAAAGCATGAGTATGCTGCCATGTTGTATGCCGCACAAAAGGCAAATAATAGTGTTACGAAATTGACTTTTCTTTTTTCTGCAGCTTCCTTTGATCAGTTTATCATGCGCCTCCGGTACATGGAACAATATTCAGCCACTCGAAAAATTCAGGCAGAACAAATTACTAAAGTCCAGGTTGAGCTAACAGCACAGGTAAATGAAATAAAAGCAAAGCGTGATGAGAAAACAAAACTTCTGGACGAAGAGATGAAGGAAAGCAACAATCTGGTAAACCTGAAGCAAAAACAAAATTCACTGGTACGGACACTGGCAAAAGAAGAGCGTTCACTCAAGCGGGATCTTGACAATACCAAAAAAGCAATTGCCCGTCTTGATAAACTCATCAATGACTTAATTAAAGAAGAAATGGCCCGTGCTGCCAGAGAAAATAATTCTTCCGATGTAGTGGCGTTATCCTCTTCCTTTGCTGATAATAAATCAAAGTTCCCATGGCCTGTAAATGGTTTCGTTTCTCAAAAATTTGGTAAGCAAAACCATCCGGTTTTAAAAGGAATCGTACTTCAGAATGATGGAGTCAATATTCAATGTAAGGAGCAGGAAAAAGTACGTAGTATTTTTGACGGCGAAGTTCGGCAAGTAGCCTATGTACAAATGTTCGGCGGCACCATCATTATCAGCCATGGAGAATATTATACCGTCTATGCCGGATTAAAAGACATTCAGGTCAAAAAGGGGGATAAAGTGAAGGCACGTCAGGAAATTGGGTCCATTCAGGCAAATACTGAAGGTGTGCCGGAATTACGTTTCCAAATCAGGAAAAACACGACTGCGCTGGATCCACAAACCTGGCTCCAAAATCTTTGATTTTATTTCAAAATCAAAGAATATTGTCTTGTTCGTCTATTTTTTCATTCCATCATTATACCCTATCTTTGTTCTCTTAAACAAATTTATTATGGAAGCAATTCTTTTAATAGGAATGCCCGGAATGGGGGAATGGATTTTAATAGGAATGGTCGTACTTATTTTCTTTGGCGCCAAGAAAATTCCTGAGTTTGCAAAAGGACTGGGAAAAGGCATTCGCGAATTTAAGGATGCTGTAAAAGACGTAAAGAAAGAAGTGGATAGTGCCGGCAAAGATGTTGGCAAACTAGACGACTAAAATCCTCCGTGAAATCGTATTCCACATTTCCTGACCTCCAACTCGCTTTGAAGGCAGGGAATTTTTCGTGTACTGACCTGGTACACCACTACCTCTCCAATATTAAAGAGAAAGCACATCTCAATGTTTTTCTAAGTGTTTATGAGGAAGAGGCATTGACACGTGCAGCCCTTATCGATTCAAAAGTAGAATCGGGTACTGCAGGAAAATTGGCCGGACTAGTAGTGGGGATCAAAGACGTGATCGCACATCAAAATCATCCCCTTCAGGCCAGCAGTAAAATTCTCAATGGTTTTGTCTCTCAATTCAATGCAACAGTAGTGGAGCGGTTGCTGGAGGAAGATGCAATTATTATCGGCCGTCAAAATTGTGATGAGTTTGCGATGGGGTCTTCTAACGAAAATTCAGCGTTCGGACCGGTTCTTAATGAAATCGATAATACAAGAGTACCCGGTGGTTCTTCCGGAGGTTCGGCTGTCGCAGTGATGGCCGATATGTGCAGAATATCACTTGGATCTGATACAGGAGGATCCGTTCGGCAACCTGCGGCTTTCTGTGGAGTTGTCGGACTAAAACCAACGTATTCCAGATTATCGCGCCATGGCCTTGCCGCATATGGATCATCGCTTGATTGCATTGGTGTATTCGGGACATGTATTGAAGATATTGCACTGGTTATGGAAGTTATTGCTGGTGCCGACGAATTCGATGGTACAATTTCTCAAAAACCAGTGCCCTCCTACTCGACACAACTTACCACCGACAATAAATATAAAATCGCATACATTGCTGAAACCTTAAATTCAAAGGGTTTACAGCCTGAAATAAAGGAAGCCATACATTCAAAAATTGAAGAGTTGAAAAACAATGGACACATTGTTGAAGCTATCGATTTTCCGCTATTAGAATTTGTATTGCCGACGTACTACATTTTGGCAACTGCTGAAGCCAGCTCCAATCTTTCACGCTATGACGGTGTTCGATATGGGTACCGAAGTGATCAAACTACCGATCTGGAATCGATGTATAAAAAATCACGTTCAGAAGGCTTTGGAAAAGAGGTACAAAACCGAATTCTGTTGGGAACTTTTGTGCTGAGTGCCGGTTATTATGATGCGTACTATGCGAAGGCACAAAAAGTGAGGAAATTAATCCGGGAGAAAACGAAAGCCGTTTTTTCGAATTATGATTTTATCCTCACTCCAACTACCCCAACTACTGCCTTCCGGTTAGGTGAACATCGGGAAAACCCGGTCGAAATGTACCTGGCGGACTTATTTTCCGTTCAAGCTAATGTAGCAGGTATTCCGGCAATCTCGTTACCCGGTGGGAAAGATCAAGAGGGATTGCCGATTGGTATTCAGGTAATGGCAGATGATTTTGAAGAATCTAAACTTTTTGATTTTTCGAGTCAGTTATTAAAATTGAACTAAATGAAAAACATATTTTTTATCGGGTTGATCAGTGTCTTCTCTTTTCCTGCGTTAGCACAAGAAAAGCAGGACTCTGTTTTTTTTGTACCCGACTCTGTTTTTGCTTTTTTCGATTCTCTTGAAATAGAGCTTGCGGAAGAGGAAATTATCTTCAAGGAAGACACGGCCGACTTTGTCTATTTTGCATTACCGGCAGAACTGGAATATATACCCGGTGATGATGATCCGGCGGTAATAGCTGATCGGCTTGCCTGTATTGAAAACAAAATTCAACTCACTTACAACGATAAAACGCATGCGTTCATTAATTATTTTACGGTCAAAGACCGTGAGTATACCCGGCTGATGATGCGCAGGAGGAATCTGTACTTTCCCATTTTTGAAAAATACCTGGCCAAGTATGGACTGCCCGACGAACTGAAGTACTTATCCATTATCGAGTCAGGATTGAATGCACGTGCCACATCACGTGCCCGGGCTGTGGGGTTATGGCAGTTTATGTCTGCTACAGGACGGTACTATGGATTGCATCAGGACTGGTATGTGGATGAACGGATGGACCCAGAAAAAGCGACCGACGCCGCTTGTCGCTACCTGCGTGATTTATATCGAATGTTCAATGATTGGGAATTGGCATTAGCGGCCTATAATTCAGGACCTGGAAATGTAAAACGTGCGATTCGCCGCGCTGGATACAAAAAATCATTCTGGGAAATCTATAACTATGTACCCAGAGAAACCCGTTCGTATGTCCCGCAGTTTGTTGCCATTACATACACCATGAATTATCTTGACGAACATAATTTCATTGAAGAGGGTGAGGAAATGCTGATGCCCGCTGATACGATTATGGTGAGCAACTATCTGCACCTTCCAACCTTTGCAGCCTTGACTGACGTATGTTTGGAGGACCTTCAAAAATTAAACCCATCAATCCAACGCAATGCCATTCCGGATTCAAAAAAACCTTATACACTTCATGTGCCGGTCTTAACACTGGAGCCTTTAGCCGCAAACAGAACCGGTATTTTGGACTCTGCTTCAAAAGTTGGTAAAGAAGCATTGCAAGCTCTTGCTGTCAACAGTGTGGGGAGCACGTATGGACGTGATCGGATTGTTTACAAAGTGCGAAGTGGCGATGTGCTGGGTTCGATTGCTATCCGTCACAATGTGCGGGTAAGCGACATTAAAAAATGGAATAATTTATCATAGCAATACCATTCGAATTGGACAACGCTTAAATATCTGGACACGGCCCGGAGCCTACCAGGAATCAAAAACAGTTGCCTCAACACCAAAACCACAATCGGTTACCCCTGTCCCCATTCCCGGATCAAAAACCTATGTGGTCCAGCAAGGCGATACACTGTGGGATATTTCCCGAAAGTTTGAAGGCTTATCAATTGAAAGAATAAAGAATCTCAATAATTTGCAGGACAATAAAATTAAGCCCGGACAAACACTAATCATCGGTGATTAAAAATTCATTGTGACGAATCCACCGGTTTTGCATTATTCGATTAATCAATTTTAATTTCATGATCCGTTTTCTTTTTCTATTTATTCTTCCCCTTTCATTGTTATTCAGTTGTGCGGTGTCAGAAAAGGAACGTGTTGAGTTCCTGCCCAAAGCTACCGGCAAAACAGGTGATATGATTATCATGATGGATTCGCTCCAGTGGAATACCGATCTTGGCAAAGGAAGTGAAAAAATATTTATTGAAGAAGTGGATGGATTACCAAGGCCTGAAAATATGTTCAATGTCACCTGGATACATCCCAACAGAGGCCTAAAACTATTAACGCAAATTCGAACACTGGTCTATGTTTTTACCCTGGATGATAATACCCCAGGCGCCCGAATTCTACGGGAAGAATTTACACAAGAAACATTAGACCGTATTGAACGGGATACCTCCTTTTATTTTGTGAATACACAGAATGAATTTTCCAAAGGACAGGAAGTAGTGTACCTGTTTAGCGACACCAAAGAAAATTTAATTAAAAACATCTGCAACGGGATGGTGATAAGATTCAGGATTTTTTTAATACCATTGAAAAAAACCGCACCCTGGCGGATATATACAAAACAAAATCGACGCTGGGTATTACCAACTTATTAAGTGAGAAATATGGTTTTGAAATACGCTTACCAGTAGGATATCGAATCGCTGATCAACGTGATGACTTTGCCTGGGTTCGATTAATGAAACCCGAGATTGACAACAGTGTTTTCGTTAGCTGGAAACCTTATGAGAGTGAATATCAGCTCCTACCCGATAGTTTGATTGCCTGGCGGAATGACATTGCGCAACGATATCTTTTTGAAGATCCTGACAATCTCGATAGTTATGTCACTACGGAAACAACCATCCCATTTATTCCGGTAAAAGCCAGGCAGATTAGTGTTAATAATAATTTCGTAATGCAACTGAAAGGTCTTTGGAAAACCAATAACAAAACCATGGGCGGTCCCTTTGTTTCGCACGCGTTCGTCGATCAGAAAAAGGGATTACTATATTATGTTGAGGGGTTTAGTTTCAGTCCTGCCCGAAAACAACGTGAAACTATACGCGAATTAGAGGCCATCCTGGAAACCTTTAAAAGTACAGGAACTAAGAAACAGTAGTTGTTACCGGAATTTCTTAAACGATCTCTTAGAAAAAGGTCGTAAAAGGCTTTTTTTGTATGCCTTAACCATTCTTTAATACCTACCAGTTGCTATCTTTGGCGTTCAACGTTATTCCCATCCATGAATATCAAGATACGCAAGCAAGATGCCCTTAATTATCATTCTCAGGAACCAGCAGGAAAAATAGAAGTCATCCCTTCCAAAATGCTTAGCTCCCAACTGGATCTGGCCCTGGCCTATTCTCCGGGAGTAGCTGAACCCTGTAAAGAAATTGCCGCCAATAAAGAAGATGTCTATAAGTATACGGCCAAAGGTAATCTTGTTGGCGTAATCAGTAATGGTACGGCCGTTTTGGGACTTGGAAATATTGGACCAGAGGCTTCGAAACCTGTAATGGAGGGAAAGGGTGTTCTTTTTAAAAAATTTGCAGGGATAGATGTTTTCGATATTGAAATCAATGAAGAGGACCCAGATGAATTTATCAAGATTGTTAGTTCACTCGAGCCAACTTTTGGCGGAATCAATCTGGAAGATATAAAAGCACCCGAGTGTTTTAAAATCGAAGAAGAACTACGTGCCAAAATGAACATCCCCATCATGCATGATGATCAGCATGGTACGGCCATTATTTCTTCGGCAGGATTGATTGAATGCGCTTGAAATCGTTGGGAAAGAAAATTGGAGAATATTCAAATTGTAGTCAATGGTGCAGGAGCAGCAGCAGTTAGTTGTACCAAGCTATACATCAGCCTGGGTGCTAAAAAAGACAACATCATTATGTGCGATAGCAAGGGCGTTATTCGTACCGATCGGGAAAATCTGGATGCAATCAAAAAACAATTTGCTACCACGAGGGATCTGACTACCCTTTCAGATGCCATGAAAGGATCAGACGTATTTCTGGGGTTATCGGTAGAAGATTCTGTTACACCAGAGGATCTTCTTTCCATGAATGATCAACCAATCGTATTTGCACTGGCAAACCCGAATCCTGAAATCAATTATGAACTGGCTAAAAAAACCAGAAAGGATTTAATCATGGCAACCGGCCGTTCGGATCATCCCAACCAGGTTAACAACGTACTTGGATTTCCCTATATCTTCCGCGGTGCGCTGGATGTTCGGGCCACCGAAATTGATGAAGCCATGAAACTGGCTGCTGTCTATGCCTTAGCAGAACTTGCAAAAGAATCTGTACCGGATTTGGTGATGAAGGCATATGGTAAAAAGAAGCTTGAATTTGGCCCGGAATATTTAATTCCAACACCGCTCGACCCACGTTTGATCACTACCATTTCTCCAGCAGTAGCACGTGCAGCAATGGAGTCGGGTATGGCAACCAAGCCCATTACGGATTGGGCCGCCTATCGTCAGCAGCTGGAAAAACGAATTGGTATCGATCAAAAATTAATGTCCAGTATTATTGATCGGGCAAAGAAAGACCCTAAACGTGTGGTCTTTGCGGAAGCCAATCATCCTAAAATTTTAAAAGCAGCACAAGTGCTGCTTGATGAAGGAATCGCTCAACCAATACTTCTCGGTAATCGTGAAGAAATTGAAGCCTTAATTGAGGAGCATAAACTTGAATTGCCGGGTTGCCCGATTATTTACCCGCGCGATGAAAAAGGTAAATGTTCAGGGTATATAGAATCTCTTTATAAAAAACGTCAACGAAAAGGGATCACGAAAGCCGACTGTATTAAACTAATGACTGACCGTAATTACTATGGTGCCATGATGGTCGAACATGGTGATGCAGATGCGTTGGTTAGCGGACTTATCAAGGATTATCCAAAAACTATTTCCCCGTCACTTCAAATTATTGGCACTGCCGACAATGTGAATCGTGTGGCAGGAATGTATATCATCCGAAATAAAAAAGGAACTTTCTTTTTTGCAGATACTACTGTAAATGTTGACCCGACGGTTGAAGAACTTGTTGACATCATTGGTCTCACAGCAGAAGGTGTGAAATTTTTTGATATTGAACCCCGGATTGCCGTACTCTCCTATTCAAATTTCGGATCGGCCAAAGGTGAAATACCAGATAAAACAAGAAAGGCTGTCCAGCTTGCGAAAAAAATATACCCAGATCTAATCATCGATGGTGATATGCAAGCAAACGTTGCTGTGAATACAGAATTACAAAAAGAGATTTATCCGTTTAGCGCATTAATTGAAAAAGGTGCGAATACGTTAATTTTTCCAAACCTGGCTTCGGGGAATATAGCTTATAAATTACTCATGGAAATTGGCGGAGCGGAGGCCATTGGTCCGATCTTATTAGGAATGAAAAAACCTGTTCATGTACTTCAACTGGGAAGCAGCATTCGGGAAATTGTAAACATGGCTGCTATTGCTGTGGTCGATGCACAAACGCAACAACTGGGTAAGCAGTAATGATATCCTATTTAAAAGGTAAACTGGTTCATAAAGATCCTACCTACGTGGTCGTGGATGTTAATGGGATGGGGTATCACGTAAATATCTCATTGCACACCTTTGGTGAAATTAAAGAACAGGAAAACATCCAACTCTTTACCCACCTGACGATCCGTGAAGATGCACACATCCTTTTCGGATTCAGTCAGCCTTCCGAAAAAAAACTTTTTCAAATGTTAGTCTCTGTAAATGGTGTTGGTCCGAATACAGCCTTGCTGATGTTGTCCTATTTAAGTATCGATGAATTGAAAACCGCCATTGTTCGGGAGGATGCCGCAACACTTCAAGCAGTAAAAGGTGTGGGTGGAAAAACTGCCATGCGGGTAATCATTGAATTGAAAGATAAAATTAAAAAAGAATCATTTGAGGAATCTTCATCACCAATTTTGGGTGGGGGGCACAATACGTTGCGTGGTGAAGCGTTATCTGCTCTGGTCACATTGGGTTTATCGAAAAACGTGGCCGAGAAAAGTGTGGATAGCGTCCTGAAAAAATCAGGAAATACCATTACCTTAGAAGATTTAGTAAAACAAGCACTTAAAAACGCGTAGGTTACGTTTGACTCTATTAAAACGGAAGGATCAGGTTTTAGTAAGTATCAGCTTACTGCTAGCAGTTTGCACGGGATCATCGTTTGCAAAAAGTACTCCTATTATTTTCAACAAGACACCGTAAAAAAGGATACGGTTATTCCAACCGTATACCCAAGCAAGCGACCAAAATTTGTTCCGACCGATCGGTACGGTGATCCATTTTCGAATACCACCTACCAGACTCCCCTATTTCTAAAAGATCCCAATCGATCTTAAACTCGATGTGGAAATTGATACAGCCTTGAACTATACCATTTTTGAAAAAATTGGTGATTTCAATTACCGTCCTACAACATTCATGACGTTTGAGGAATTTAAACAATATCAGGATCAACAAATTTTAAAGGAGTATTGGCAAACCCGATCTCGTGCAGCCGATGGTGAAAGTGCCGTCAGCAGCCGGGGTATCATTCCAAGAATTTATATCAGTCCGGTGCTCGATCGGATTTTTGGCGGAAGCTATGTAGAGTTGGTACCAACGGGTTTTGTCACGCTCGACTTCGGTGCCGCCTTTCAACGAATCAATAACCCGCAAATACCAATCCGGCAACAACGAAATGGTGGATTTGAATTCGATCAGCAAATCAATATGGGGGTTGTTGGTAAAGTAGGTGAGAAACTTGCCGTGACCGCAAACTTTGACAACAACAACTCGTTCGACTTTCAGAATAACATGAAGGTTGAATATACTGGTTTCAAGGAAGAGATTTTAAAGAAATTTGAAATCGGAAATGTTAGCCTGCCCTTAAACAATACACTCATCCAGGGTGCACAAAATTTATTTGGGGTAAAAGCACAATTCCAGCTCGGAAAATTAAGTGTTACAGCACTTGCCTCCACACAACGCGGAAAGACTTCCTCGATTGACATTCAGGGAGGAAACAACGGCCAGGGCAGACCCTTCGAAATTATCGCCTCCAATTATGATGATAACCGACACTTCTTTTTAGGGCACTTTTTCAGAGACAATTATGAGAATTGGGTAGCGAATACGCCACAGATTATTTCCGGTGTTAACATCACCCGTGTAGAAGTTTATATCCTTAACCGAAACAACGACACACAAACTTTGCGCAATGTGGTTGGTCTGATGGATTTAGCCGAACCAAAAGTTATTTATAATAATCAGTTAGTGGGAAGCACTGAACCAAATAATAATGCAGCGAATAATTTATATGCTTTAGTCAAAGGGTTGAATCGTAATGCCAACCAAATTAATGATGATTTAGAAGGATTATTTGCTACCAATCCATTGGTAAACGGAACAGACTTTGAAAAAATTACCGGCTCGCGAAAATTAGCGCCGACTGAATACTCGGTCCACCAGCAACTCGGGTACATTACGCTTACACGAAAGTTACAAAACGATGAAGCATTAGCCGTTGCCTATGAATATACCTACAACGGAAGAGTCTTTAAAGTAGGTGAACTTTCAGAAGACTATTCCATCCTTAAAGAGGATGAAGTTATTTTCATGAAACTCCTGCGCCCGCGGAAAGTAAGTATCCGTGATCAAAACAGTCAGATCATTCCTACATGGAATCTGATGATGAAAAATATTTACAGTTTAAATGTCAACCAGCTTTCCCGTGAAGGGTTTCAACTCCGCGTTATTTATCGGGATGACAAAACTGGTATCGATAATCCCCAACTTCAGGATGGAGCTACGGTTCGTAATCGTCAGTTGATCGAAATATTTGGGTTGGATCGATTAAATCCGGTTAACGACCCACAGAAAGATGGAAACTTCGACTATGTTGAGGGTATTACCATTAACTCACAAAATGGTTTGATTATCTATCCATTCCTTCATCCCTATGATAAAGCGCTCCGTCAGGCATTTAAAGGAGAACCTCAGGAAGATGTACTGATTCAAAAATATGTATTTGATACGTTATACCGTAGCACTACAAAAGCATGACGCCGAACTCTTTGCTACCAAAAATAAATTTTTCATTGTCGGGCAATACACCGCGGGATCGTCGAAAGAAATTATTATACCGGGATTCGGTGTATCACCGGGATCCGTACGGGTTTATGCCGGAGGAATCCCCTTACAGGAAGGAAGCCAGTATACCGTTGATTATACATTTGGCAGAGTTACCATTCTGGATGAAAGTGTACTCGACAAAAATCTTAGCATCCAGTATGAACAGTCTGATCCCTTTGCTTTTCAAACCCGCTCATTATTGGGTACACGATTCGATTATGAGTTAAACGAAAATGTGAACCTGGGCGGAACATTTTTGTATTACAATGAACGTCCGCAGATCAGCAGAAACGTAATCGGCACGGAGCCTGCGCGCAATATGCAGTACGGACTCGACTTTAACATCAATAAAGAAAGTCGGTTGCTAACTAAACTGGTGGATGCGCTTCCGCTGATTCAAACCAAAGAGAAATCCTCATTTAATATTAATGGAGAGTTTGCTCAACTAATTCCCGGAACTTCCAACCAAATTGATGGTGAAGGCACCGGATATATTGATGATTTTGAAACGACTGCTACGCCGTATTCATTAATGAATCCGAATGGATGGAAATTATCATCTATTCCTGCAACACCAGAATACGATCCGTTAACGCTTGGAGAAAGTGATGATATTCGAGCGGGCTTCAGGCGCGCGAAACTCGCCTGGTATCAGGTAGATAATCAATTCTACAGAAGCGGTGGAAATTTCAAACCACCGAACATCACCGAGTCAGATTTACAAAATCATTACGTTCGTGCCGTTGATCCTCAGGAAGTTTTTCCCCAACGAAACAGAACACAAGGGAATTTCTATGAACCGATCATTGACTTTGCATTTTATCCTGCGGAACGAGGACCCTATAATTACAATACCTCTTTCTCTTCAGAAGACAGCACCTTGAACTGGGGTGGTGTAACTACCGCCATCAGAACAGAAGTTGATTTTGATAAATCAAACATCGAATATGTTGAATTTTGGTTGCTGGACCCCTTTATCTCAGGGGCAAATGGCCGGGTTTTGGATGGTCGGGTGAACCAGAATAACCTAACTGGTGGTAAAGTGAGTTTTCAACTGGGGAGTATCTCGGAAGATGTCATGCGTGATCGACGGCATGCATTTGAAAATGGTCTGCCGCCCACTGGAGATTTACTCGGAGGTGGTGCAGTCAAGAATAATTGGGGGTATGTTACTACACAACAATATCTCACCAATGCTTTTGATAATGCTCCGGAATCCCGTGCCAATCAGGATGTGGGACTTGATGGTGTCCCCAATTCTATCGAACAAGATATCTATCCTGCCGGGTTGGGTGATGATCCTTCGGCCGATGATTTTCAGTATTTTTTGGGAGGTGATCTTGATGCCCAGAATGCTAAAATTCTGGAACGGTATAAAAATTACAACGGCCAGGATGGTAACTCCCCTATTGTGACCGGTAATGATCTGGTGACTCCCTCCAGCAGCCCAATCCCAGATAATGAAGATTTAAATGCAGACAATACACTCAGTGAATTGGAAGAGTATTACGAATATAATATCAATCTGACTCCGGCAGATATGCAGGTTGGTAAAGGTTACATTGTCGACAAGATTGCCACGAATAATAATGTGGCAGGTGAAACTGTAAACTGGTATTTATTCCGAATTCCCATTCGGCAATACGACAACAAGACAGGAAATATCAGTGGATTTAAATCTATTCGTTACATGCGGATGCTGATGAAAGATTTCGAAACCCCGGTTGTTATGCGAATGGCCAACTTTCGCATGGTCGGTAGTCGATGGAGAAGGTACCTTTCTGAAATCCGTGAAGGGGGGCTAATCGAAACACCAGAACCGCAATTGGATAACTTCACACTCTCCGTTGTAAACCTTGAAGAAAATGGAGAAGGAAATGATGTCAAGTCACCTTATGTGATCCCACCTGGTGTTGTACGTGACCGCGATAATACTTCTTCCATCGCTCGCCAATTGAATGAACAGTCGGTACAAATGTGTGTCGATAACCTCGACGATGGTGACGGCCGCGCCATTTACAAAAATGTTTCCTTTGACTTTTTTAATTATGGAAGAATCAAAATGTACTTCCATGGTAACAGCCAATCGAACGATGATGACCTGCATGCGTTTATCCGGTTTGGAACCGACTTTGAAAACAACTACTACGAAGTTGAAATCCCATTAAAAATCACGCCCACCAATGATCCCAATAATCGGGATGCCCGATTTATCTGGCCGGAAGAAAATGAAATTGATCAGGATATCAATGCACTATATGCTTTGAAAGTAGCACGTGACCGGGAGAATTTCCCGCTTACCCAATCCTATCCATTGCAGGGACCCAAACAAGAGGGTCGTCATTTGCTCCGCATATTCGGACGTCCGGATCTAAGCAGTGTACAAGTCATTATGATTGGTGTAAAAAATCCGCGCAGTGCTGATCAACAATCCCATTCGGTTTGTCTGTGGGCCAATGAATTGCGTCTGACCGATTTTGATCGTACAGCTGGTTGGGCCGTCAACGCTACGATGGCTGCCAAACTCGCCGACTTCGCTACTATTCAGGGTGCTTACCGGTATACCACCTATGGGTTTGGAGGTGTGAGCTCTAAAATAAGTGAACGTACCCGGGAAGAAACGACCCGCTATGATATTTCCGGAAACTTTAATCTCGATAAACTGATCCCCGGAAATCATGGTATCAAATTACCGATGTTCGTGAGTCATGAAAATACCACCATTAATCCCAAATATGATCCGGCCAATCCTGACTTAAAACTGGAAGCCGCCCTGCAATCCTTTCAGACCAATGAAGAACGGGATGCCTATGTCAAATTAATCCGTGATGAAACCATACGAAAGGGTATTAATTTCACCAATGTGCGGAAAGTGAAAGTAAACCCCGAGGCTAAAATCCATCCATGGGATATCGAAAATTTTGCTTTCAACTATTCCTATACGAGTACTACGCGTTCGAATTTTAATATTCAAGCATACGAACGAAAACAATACCGGGGTGGAGTGGCGTATAACTATGCACCAAAAGCAACCGGGTTTGAACCTTTTAAAAATTCGAAGGGATTATCCTCACCCTGGTTGAAACTGATCAAGGATTTTAACTTTAGCTTACTTCCTTCCAACCTGGGGGTTCGTCTCGACCTCGATCGTTCGTTTGAAAAAAATATCTATCGCAATACGACCTCAAGTTCAGACTTGCCGAATTACTTAAAGTACTTCTTGTTTAATCGTCAGTACAATTTACGTTGGAACTTAACTAAAAACCTCTCACTCGATTATAGTGCACTCGCCAACGCAGTAATTAGATGAACCGGATGGTGAGATTGACACAGACTCTGCACGACAAGTAGTCTGGGATAATTTGAAAAACTTTGGTCGAATGAAAATATACGATCAAAAGATTACTGCCAATTATAAAATCCCATTCGATAAAATTCCGATCACGGACTGGATCAATGCTGATTATCGTTATGGCATGAACTACCACTGGAAAGCAGGACCAATCAATGTGCCTGACTCCTTAAATTTTGGAAACATCATTCAAAACAGTCGGGATCAAAACCTGAGCGGACGATTGGATATGGTGAAACTCTATAATAAGAGTAAGTTTTTAAAGAAAATCAATACACCTCCACGACCCCCAAGTCGAACACAACAAGCTCGTCAACCAGTAGATACAACCAAACAAATCCCGGAAGCAGTGAAAGGATTTTTCCGGTTGCTCATGTCGTTGCGTTCGATCAATTTTACGTTCACTCAAACAGAAGGAACGATTCTTCCCAGGGTTTAATAAAACTCCTTTCTTGCTGGGAATGGACAAAGATTTTAATGCACCCGGATGGCCATTTATTTTGGGTGATCAAGATCCGGGAATAAAAGAAAAAGCGAAGGATAATGATTGGTTAGTGAAATCATCCAAACTCACCACACCTTTTAGTCAAATTCAAACTACAGGGATTTCACTGACGTGGAAATATTGAACCCACTCCTGATTTTAAAATTCAACTGGATGTAAAGAAGGATGCCACCACCGCCTACCAGGAAATATATAGGTTTAATGATGCAATGAACGGCTATGAATCATTCAACCCAAGTAGAAGTGGAAGTTATAAACTTTCAACCATCTCTATTAGAACAGCTTTCAGAGGTGACAATGATAAAACTACTTCTTCCGTATTTGAGCAGTTTGAAAAAAATACGGAATCCATTCAATCGCGCTTTCGCCAAATCACTGGAGCTGAATATGATTCCATCTCACAAGATGTATTGATACCCGCATTCATCTCCGCATACCTAGGCAAGGATGTGAGCACGGTAAGCTTGAGTCCTTTCCCAAAAACACCACTGCCAAACTGGCGAATTGATTATACCGGATTAATTAAGCTTGACGGTTTCAAAGATATATTCCAATCCTTCACGATATCTCATGCATACAATTCGTCATATTCTGTAGTCAATTATTCCAATTCATTGAAGTATAAAGACCCGAATCGAAGTTGGAATTAATGTATCCATTGAAGATTATAACCGGACCTACTTTGGTAATCAAATCAATTCTGAAAATGGACAACCTATTCCAGTGTTTGTAATTAGTCAGGTTATGGTTTCAGAGGCCTTCCAACCATTGATTGGTATTAACATGAGGACCAAGAGCCGGTTTTCTGGCCGCATCGAATATAAAACCAAACGCGATCTGGCACTCAATATTTCCAATGCACAGATTACGGAAGTGAACAATAAAGATATTGTAGTTGAGCTTGGGTATACCAAGAACAACATGAAGCTGCCATTCAAAAATCCAGGGTCGAACGATCATTCTGAAAAATGATGTCACTTTCCGCTTGAACATGACGGTCTCCGATAACAAAACCATCCAACGAAAAATTGAGCAACTCAATACCATCACCAATGGAAATGTGAATTTCCAGCTGCGTCCGAATATCAGTTATGTGGTGAATCAAAAACTGAATGTGCAGCTGTATTATGAGCAGACGGTTAATAATCCACTGGTTTCCAATTCATATCGCAGATCCACAACACGATTTGGTGTTCAGGTCCGATTCAGCCTGGCTCAGTAACAATCGATAAACACTTTAATTTGGGGTGGACTTTCTCAGAAATCCCCTTATTTTTGGGGCACTAACCGAAAAAATATGAACATCCCTAGCGAATTAAAGTACACCAAAGACCACGAGTGGGTTAAAATTGAAGGAAACATTGCCACCGTTGGTATCACCGATTTTGCACAAGGCGAATTGGGTGATATCGTGTATGTTGATATCACCACCGCAGGTGAAGAAGTTGCCGAAGGCGAAATCTTCGGAACGGTAGAAGCTGTAAAAACAGTATCTGATCTTTTTATGCCCGTTTCCGGAAAAGTAATTGAAGTTAATGACGGGCTTGGATGCCAGTCCTGAAAAAGTGAATTCAGATGCGTATGGTGAAGGCTGGATGATCAAAATCGAAATCAGTGGCGGTACCGATTCCTTACTTTCAGCAGAAGCATACGGTGAACTCATCGGAAAGTAAGAACTCACTTTCCTTTTTTGTTGTTAACATGTGTCGTTTGAAAAATCTGTGATTGAATGATTGAGCTTCCTACTATTTCCCCGGAAAAAGCCCGAAAGCCGAATTGGCTTCGGGTAAAACTACCTACGGGTCCGGAGTACGCTAAAGTCCGCAAACTGGTCGACAGTCATAAGCTGCATACCATTTGTGAAAGTGGCAATTGTCCGAACATGGGCGAATGCTGGGGAGAAGGCACCGCAACCTTTATGATCCTGGGGAATGTGTGTACGCGAAGCTGTACATTTTGTGCGGTAGCTACCGGTCGCCCACCAGAATACGATACCGAAGAACCCAAACGCGTTGCTGAAGCCATTCATTTGATGCAGGTAAAGCATGCGGTGATCACCTCTGTAAACCGTGATGAACTGAAAGATCGCGGTGCTGAAATCTGGTATCAAACGGTAGTGGAAACAAAAAAATTAAGTCCGGAAACTACTATTGAAACCCTAATCCCGGACACAAAAGGAAACTGGGATGCCTTATACCGGATGATTGAAGGTGGACAGGAAGTAGTTTCTCACAATATGGAAACGGTGGAAAGGCTGTATCGTAGAGTCCGACCACAGGCACGCTATCAGCGAAGCCTCGATCAAATAAAAATGACACGTGAAGCCGGCAAGCGCACCAAATCAGGAATTATGCTTGGACTAGGTGAGACCAAAGATGAAATTTTTAAGGCCATGGACGATTTGGTAGCACATGGCTTGCTGATCCTGACGTTGGGGCAATATTTGCAGCCTACCAAACTTCACCATGAAGTGATTGAATTCATCCACCCGGATACCTTTGATCTTTATCGGGAAGAAGGATTAAAACGCGGACTCCGGTATGTGGAATCTGACCATTGGTTCGTTCTTCGTACCATGCCGAACGCCACGTAAATGTGCCGGTTGATTAGTTAATTTGAAAATTAGTAATTCGAGAATTGGTGACAACTCCGAAATTTTACTTTGAAATATTTCTCTTTGTGACTCCGCGTCTTAGCGGTTAATTTTTTCTGTTCATGCGATACATCTTTTTCCTGATTCTTCTACTTCTAATAGGGGCTTGCAGTAACTCAAAAAAAGAAGAGGTTGTTGTTGATTCGGATGCAATTTCCTATTCTGTTCTCCGTTCGATGCCCCACGATGTTAAGGCATTTACAGAGGGATTGCTGATACATGAAGGTGAATTATATGAGAGTACCGGCGAGTATGGTTCTTCCTGGATTGGTATTGTAGACATTAATACCGGTGAGGCCGATAAAAAAGTGATTTTCGGTCAGCGTCATTTTGGTGAGGGGATTTCCATTCTGAACAACAAAGTGTATCACCTTACCTACAAACAAAAAACCGGGTATGTTTACGACCTGGATACCTTTAAAGAAATCAACCAATTCACGTATACCAATGCAGAGGGCTGGGGACTAACAAACGATGGTACTTCTTTAATTATGAGTGATGGTACGGATAAACTTACCTTTCTGGACACCACTAACTTTTCTGTAACCAGGGTGTTACCAGTCAAATACAAAAATCAACCGATGAAAAATTTGAATGAGTTGGAGTATGTTAACGGGTTTATCTACGCCAATATCTGGGAAACCAATCGGATTGCGAAAATTGATATTGCCACGGGAGAGATTGTGGGTTTTTTAGATTTAACCAGCCTGGTCAACCAGGTCCAACGTTTGAAACAAGATGTGGATGTATTGAATGGTATTGCCTGGCATGAATCCACACAAACCATGTTGGTAACGGGGAAATTCTGGCCGTTGATCTATGTGTTGAAAATTAATTAACCGCTGAGACGGGGAGGCGCCTGTATGCGTGAAGCGTTAACTTTAGAGATGATTCACAGAAAAATTCACATTTAAAACATGAATGTTGAATCACTAGAAATCACTAAATTAGTCTTCTGAAAATTATTCAACGTTGTGCAAAAAATTGCAGAAGCTTATGAAATTCAACTTCTCTTTTTTATTACTTATTTCAATCTGCTCCTTTACCTACTCACAAGAAACACGGTCGGTAACCTATTCAGAACGAATAACGAATGTCTACAATAAATCAACAGGAGAAAAACTCAGTAACAAAACCTTGCAAATGCTCATGAAAGAGCATCCCGGGATCACGTTTGAAAAAGTTTTTAACAAGTACGGAGAAATTGAAAAATATCTCTATAATCCAGATAGTATTGTTATCGGTGTGGGTGTGACGAGAACACTGGAGAAGCAAACGAAACCTGGCCATCAATTCCCACCCTTTGCATTTACAACAATTGATGATAAACTATTAGACAGTGAGCAGCTAAGAGGATCATGGGTGCTCATTCGATTTGAGTTATTTGTTAAAATGTCCAATCTGGAGGATATCGAACAACTAAATGAACAGATTAAAGAGATTGGATCGGATCAAAAAATTGTACCCATAATTTCCTTTGTTGATTCCCAAAAAACCGTAGAGGAGTCATTTGATTCCGGGAAATATCAATTTGAAGTAGTTGGAGATAACCGGAGCTTTCAGGAGATGTTCAACATCATCTCACTTCCTACAACCATCCTGCTGGATCCTGAAGGAGTAGTGGTTGATTATTTCAATAAGGGAGATAAATTGATTTTACGTGATTTGCTGGAAAATTAACAGCCTTAGCTTGCCCATACACTATCGGTAACAAGCATTAGTTATCAACTAATCAGTAACTATTTAATCTTCTTCGCCGGCATCACCCTTCCACCCTGATACAACGTTAACCCGGTTACCTTACCCTCAGCATCACTGGTAAATTCAATCTGTGCATCTACTACTTTTAAAAAGAATTTCGTCTTGCTTTCCGCATATACCTGAATTTTTTGTTGCCCGGTTGCTTGTGTCATCAATTTATCATCTTCTTTTGTGATGGTGAAAATAAAGTTGGGTACCAATTCATATTCACCGACAAACTTGTCAAGCTCAGTGGGGTCAATTTCAATTTCTTCCCGATCTGAAGGCAGAGGTTTATTAGAAGGCAGAGGTTTATCTTTGCCTCCATATTTACCCAACTAGAGCCAATAATTTGTAAGGAGACAATTTTTCCAGAACCATCGCGGTTAAAATTTATCAAATTAGGATTCTCCTCAGAATAAAATTTATCTTTCTCAAAAGGGTTAAGTGGAAAATTCCGATCAGCTGTCAAATGATCATCCTCTAATCGAATCACAATCTCCTGTTCCGCATTCATACTGTACACGCCCTCATATTCTTTCAGCGCTTCAGGAACCATCGCAATGGCGGCTGGCTTTTCAATGGACTGACCACTCGCAATTTTGGCGATGTGAAAAGCTTCATCGGAAGGTCCGTTGCTCATATTGTTGGATAGCAACGCGACAAAAACTTTTGAGTCCGGAATATATAATACATAGGTCAAGTACCCATCAATCCCACCACCGTGTGAAATGGCCTTCTGCTCACCGACCCTGGAAATCGACCAGCCAAATCCATAACTTTGCATGGAGCCGTCATTGAGTTTGGTTGGAGTCCAGGCCTTATCCAGCGAAGCTTTAGAAACCACTTTGTAATTGAAGATGGCACTGTTCCATTTCCACAAATCATCTACGGTGGAGGCAATGGAGCCGGCCGCAAAAGGAATGGAAGGGTGAACAAAATCCGCAACAACAAACTTGTCACCATCCTTGCTATATCCGATGGCCTCGCCCGATTTTAATTTCGTATCATCTGTCACCGTTGATTTCATCTTCAGGGGTTTGAAAAACTTTTTAGTCAGATACGCATCCCAACTCATACCGGAAACTTTTTCGATGATCATCCCCAACAAGTAATATCCAGAGTTGTTGTACGACCATTGATCACCTGGATTAAAATCAAATTCAATATTTTGGAAGGTGGTTAACAATTCTGCATGGGACAAATTTTTGGCCTTATTTTCGGTAGTCATGTTAGATTCGACACCTGTATAGCTTTTAATCCCGGAGGTATGATTCAACAAATTCCATATCGTTACTGTTTTTCCCTGGGTTGGATAATCAGGAAGAAATTTTGTGATTGGATCCTCCAGTTTGATCTTCCCTTCCTCCATCAATTTCAAAATAGCAGTAGAAGTAAATTGCTTAGTGACCGAACCGATTCGTGAAATCATTTCCGGATTTTGTGGTTTTGAATTTTCAATATCCGCCATGCCATATCCCTTGCGGAGAATAGTCTTTCCATCTTTAATCACTAAAGCAATAACACCTGGTTCATTGGCAGGGTATTTTTCTTTCAGGAAGACATCGATAGCGGTAGTTGCATCTTGAGCGAATGAAGCAGCAAAAACGAATACAAAGAGGATGAATGGGAAGAGAAATTTTTTCATACGTTGGAGTTATTAAACAATGCGTTTGATGCCTTAAGTTTAGAGTAAAGCGAAAGTTGCCGAACTTGTGTAAGTTACAATTTGTTTATTGTTATTCTTAAAATAAGTGCCATCAACTTAGAGAGCAGTCAATAACAACATTATCGGTCATGTCGATTTCGCAGGATATGAAGAGTCCACCAAGTGCGATAAAAAGCTCATGACAAAACTTAAAACCAGACCTGGACAACACTGGGTTGGTTTTTTGTTAATCGGGACTCATTAGAGATTTCGACATAAGAAGATAACCGGACTGTTAATCGTCGTCTAGCCTAGAATTAGGACGAATTGCAAAATATTTTACTTTTTCTATGTACTATGTATAACATAGTTCCTTGTTATCCGTATCTCTATTTACGCATCCATTAAAATCAAATGAAGAAGAGATTCGCTATCCCCTTAATCGGACTTGTAATACTTAGTTTCTGGGCCTATTTTAAACTAATCCAAAAGCCAACCCTGGTGCCTGGTAATTACCTCACTACGAATAGCATTTTTTCTAAACACGCAGATGAAGTCTGGTCGGCCAACTTTAGTCCAAATGATTCGCTTGTTGTAAGTGCAGGCTATGACGAAAACGCGATTATTTGGGAAAGAAGCAGTGGCAATATTATTCATAAATTAAAACACCCCTACGGCTCTTCAAGCGCTATTTTTAGCCCGGATGGTTCAAAAGTTTGTACGGCCTCGTATGACGGTAAAGTAAGAATTTGGAACGTACAGACTGGAGAACTGGAACAAATTCTAAATGGACAAAATGGTGCATTGCGCTGTATAGCTTTTCATCCCACGGAAAATTTAATCGCCGCTGCAGGGGATGATAACACGCTAACAATATGGAATTCAAATACTGGACAAATTATTAGAGAACATAACGATTCAAGCCATGACATATGGACCGTGATCTTTAGCCCTTCTGGAGAATACTTGCTTAGTGGAGGAAGTGATAACATGATCAGGGTTTACGAAGTTAGTACAGGCAAATTGCAAAAATCATTGGAAGGACATTCAATGGTTGTCTTATCATTAGCCTTCAGCCCCAATGGAAGGTTATTAGCCAGTGGATCAGACGATAAAACCGTAAAGATATGGGACACAAATAAATGGCATTTAATACGAACACTAAAAGGAGAAAATGAGGCTATTCATTCTGTTACCTTTATTGATAATACCAGAATCTTTGCTGGCGGCACAGATAAAAAAATATTGGGAGAATTCCTTGAGTATCATTTCAATTACGAAGGCCACACAAATCATATAGTTGGAACATTATGGGATATTCAAACCGAAAAGATTTTGCAAACCGTTTCAGAACACAAAAATGATATAAATACTTTATGTGATGTTAGCACAGATGGTCGATGGTTGGTGACGCCAAGTTCTGATAAAACCGTAAGGCTTTGGGAAATTAATATACCGCACAGCAATAACTAAATGTAAATGGCCGCAGTAGCTAATTCAATTAGGCCTACATTCTCAAATTTTTGTGCGTCATCTGCGGACGGAAGAAATTAAAATGAGGCCAGGTAGAGAGTCTTCCTTTAATACAATTATCCGTTTGTGCACTTGCGGCAGAATCCGCTAACTTTATACACGACTTAATGTTTACTCACCATGAAAAAATTCATTTTATTCTTGATTTTATTTGGTTCTATTAGTTCTACTTCCAGTATAGCCCAATCCGTTTCCAACAAAATTGAATTGGAAGACCTGGTTTGGAATGAAACTTCGCCTGCAGGAATGAAAGAACTCAACATCCCCTCTGAGGGAAGTCTGTTGCAGGGATTAATTTACAAAGCCAACGGCACTGGAAAACACCCGACATTATTGCTGCTTCATGGTTATCCGGGAAACGAACGAAATCTTGATCTTGCTCAGGTAGTACGAGCAAAGGGTTGGAATGTGATCTACTTTAATTATCGTGGATCCTGGGCCAGTCAGGGAAAATTTAGTTTTATGCATTGTGTCGAAGACGTGGTTAACGTGGTGAAGTATTGTGAGCAAAATCAGGACGATCTGCAAATCGATCCGTCCAACATCGTGCTTTTTGGTCACAGCATGGGCGGATGGATTTGTTTAAAAGCTATCCAGCAATTGCCTGCTGTCAAAAAAGGTTTTGCATTATCAACCTGGAACATGGCACGCGATCTGAAAAACATCAATGATATTTCACAATTGCCCAATATTGAAGATTCCTATTTTGTACTCAACACGCCTGCAAAAGAAATCTACCGACCCGTAATTGAAAACCCCGCACAATATGACCTGGTACTCAATGCAAAGACGTTGGCAAAAAAAGAAATCATGATGCTGGATGAACACGCACAAAATAAAGATATCGTTGATGCGATCAGAAAAGAAAATCCCGTAGGTTTTGATTACCAGGTTTGGGAAACCGATCATGGATTTACCAATAAACGCGTTTCCCTGATGAACCTCCTCCTCGAATTTCTAAATAAGTAAGCTATTCTTTGTTGTTTATCACTTCGATGGCCTTATCCATTTCCGGATCTATTCCATCGATAAATTGTCGGATGGAAGGGTACACACTATAATCGGGTTGCACTCCCCTACCCGGATACAAATGCCCTTCATTGGCTGTCGTGTATTTCCACATCGGGATGTTCACGTTGATTTTTGAATTTGGCAATTCAAGACGTTTCGAATATCCGCTTGTATTACCATCATATCCACCGCCGGTTTCCTCACCAATGAACGTGGCCCATTGGTGATGATGCAAGACGGTGGCTACATCCGCACATGTCGAAAAACTCCAGCCATCGATCAATACATATACGCTGCCCACAAACCGGTTAGGTTGTGGTTGCCATTCACCTAACCCCTGATGACTGGTCATGAGGTTCCACCCATTTTTCTTAATTACCTTGCCGTACCCATCGTATGCATCCGTTACCTCAATCCTGTCAAAATACCGAAATGGCTTTTTTGCAAAATAAGAAACAAGTGTCGCACCATAATTATCATCCCCGCCGCCGTTTCCGCGCAAATCAAGAATTAAGTTCTCTATTTTCTTCTTTCCTAATTCCTCAAAAGATTGATCCAAAAATTCAGCGTAAGAAAATCCTTCCTGACTAATGGAACCACTATCAAAGGTCTTGAATCTTAGCACGGCATATCCCGATGAATATGTTAAGGACAATACCGGTTCATCCGTTTGTGGTTTTTGAAGTGTGCTCCAGGGCTGGCCATTCACATTAACTTCTGTAAGAATTCCATCCTTTCCACAGATTTCCAGCGCATAACAGGAAACGGTAGGTTCAACATAAAGTGGGTAATAAAAATTGAAAAAACGTGCAGTCTGCTTTCGAATGCCCGTAGTTATAAAGCCATCCGCCGAAAGATGCGATTCAATTTTTTTAGCGATAGCGAAAACAGGCTGTCCGTTCACCGATCGAATTTCATCTCCACGTGAAAGGAATTGTTCATCATTAAAAACCTCATCTATCACAAATCGATTTCCCAAACTGGCTACGGTGAAGGGCATAAACTGCTGCTGATCAAGGTAGGACCTGTACACCTCATCTGGTAGTCTGCTGCGGGTATGACCGCAACGTACTTTATTTAATAGCCTCGTTACTTCCGCATAGAATGCCGTTACCGATTGGTCCTCTATATTTTCTACTGCCTTCTGAAAAAAGTAGTCCATTGAATCTTTTGATGTATACCGGTACAATCCGGGGTGAAATTGTTCCAGGTTGCTCTTTAGCAATTCAAGATCATTGAGCTGTTGTTGTATACCCAATACAACTTGCGCTTCACTCTTCAGATTACCGACTACCAGGAGAAAGAGAAAAAATGCTTTATAAATCATTTTTTATTGAACGATGAAAAAATAAAAATGATCGAATTTCTCCATCGATTCAATTACATTCGCTATTCATCATCACCAATGTTACGGTATGAAAACAAAAATCAAGTGGGGAATCATCGGACTCGGGAAAATCGCTCATAAATTTGCTCATGATTTAAAACTCTCTGAAAATGCAATTTTACAGGGTGTTGCTTCACGTCAGGTAGAAAAAGCCAAAGCGTTCAGTGAACACTATCACTCCCTTGCCTACTATGACTCATATGAAGCGCTTGCAAAAGATCCAAACATTGATGTAGTATATGTTGCTACGCCGCATCCGCTTCATTTTGAAAACACGATGATGTGTCTCCAACATGGAAAACATGTACTCTGTGAAAAACCGATGGGCATGAATGCCGGGGAAGTAAATGCAATGGTCAACGAAGCCGCTGCAAAAAAATTATTTTTAATGGAGGGCATGTGGACACGCTTTATCCCGGCAACACTAAAAGTGCTGGAACTCCTGAAAGACGATGCGATTGGCGAGCTCCAGTCTATCCGTGCGGACTTTGGCTTTCTGGGAGATGGAAATCCCGAATCCCGGTTATACAATAAAAAATTGGGTGGCGGCTCGTTGCTTGATATCGGTATCTATCCGATTTATTTAAGTCTGCTTACGTTGGGGCTGCCAAAAAAAATCTCGGCAATGGCACGATGGACCAATACCGGTGTGGATAGTTTTTGCGCCATGCTATTTGACTATGAAAATTCTGCAAAAGCGATTCTTGATTCTTCCATTGAAGCTGATACACCGATCGAGGCCAATCTTTACGGAAGTAAAGGAGTAATTAAAATGCATAACCGGTGGCATCATTCAGAAAAAATTTCCTGGTACCAACGGGGTCAACTAAAAGAGACTTTCGATCTGCCCTTCATCGGAAATGGATATTACCATGAAATTGAAGAAGTTCACCATTGTCTGCATAATGGCGACCTGGAAAGTAAAAAGCTTTCTTTAAAAGTGAGCAAAGATCTGATTACCACCCTTGACCGGGTGCGGGATGAGATCGGATTACAGTATCCCTGAATAAAAACCCATCCAATCCACTGATCCTGTATCCTTTTCTGATAAAAATCAGGGAAGATTGGTAATGGCTTGTGACTGAAGTCACAGAATACCTGTTAGGATTGGTTGAAATTACATCATGATTCAGAACAAAGCCATCCGGTTTATTGCTGTATGCATCACCTGCATCGCTCTGGCCTGGGGAATTGCACTGATTATTCAAAAATTAATTCACTAAATAACAATAGCATGAAAAAGAATGTAGGAACAACAGACCGTATTATCCGATTAATCATGGCCATTATAATTACAACCTTGTTCTATGCAGGGATAATTTCCGGAACCATTGGAATTCTGCTGGTAGTTTTGGCAGTTGTCTTTTTCGCAACGAGCCTGGTCAGTTTTTGTCCACTGTATGCAATCTTTGGAATGAACACGTGTCCGGCAAAGGAGAGCAAAGGATAATTCTGTCGGGACAGGGTTGAATCCCTTGTTACATAGGATTTTGCTCTAAAAATCAATTGTTGCGGTTTGCCTTATGTGGTAATCTTTTACATCTTTGTGGTCTTGGTGACTATAAGGAGTATCCACAATTTCACCTCAAAATCAAACTGTACAACTCATGACACAATCCTCAACCCTGTTTAAGACAACAACTTGCATACTTGGCATTTCACTTTTTGCCTGCGGACCAAAAAATTCTGAATCAGTAGCCGATGATACCGCTGCAGATAGTGTGGAGGTAACGCTGCCTACACCCAAAAATGAACCTTTGGTTACGCATATTTATACGGCTGACCCTTCAGCGCATGTATTTGACGGAAAGATCTACATCTATCCTTCGCATGATATAGAATCGGATGTTCCGCAGGAT
This sequence comes from uncultured Cytophagales bacterium, assembly GCA_942491425.1. Taxonomy (GTDB): domain Bacteria; phylum Bacteroidota; class Bacteroidia; order Cytophagales; family Cyclobacteriaceae; genus JBGTGG01. The sequence goes on along the minus strand of CALOAV010000027.1, from coordinate 25,280 downwards.
GATCTGGGTAGCCATTTTGATATGAAAGACTATCACATCCTTTCAATGGAGAGCATTGGCGGTGAAGTAACCGATCACGGGGTGGCATTAGATATCAAAGATGTTCCCTGGGCTGGTCGGCAAATGTGGGCACCCGATGCCGCATTTAAAAACGATACCTATTACTTATATTTTCCTGTAAAAGATAAGAAAGATGTATTCCATATTGGTGTTGCCACCAGCAAATCTCCTTCGGGTCCTTTCAAAGCGGAACCAAGTTTTATAAAGGGAAGCTATAGCATTGATCCTGCAGTCTTCACCGATACCGATGGAAAATCGTATATGTATTTTGGAGGAATTTGGGGAGGTCAGCTTCAGCGTTGGAAAGATGATCAGTATGATTCAACAGGATCCATAACCGATTTAAAACAAGATAGTTTACCAGCGATCAGGCCCCGTATAGCAATGATGAGTAAAGACATGTTGAGCTTTGCAGAGCCTGTAAAAGAAGTTAGAATTGTTGATACAGAAGGTAACGAACTTTTAGGTGGCGATCACGATCGAAGATTTTTTGAAGCTGCCTGGATGCATAAATACAATGGCAAATATTATTTTTCGTACTCGACTGGCGATACCCATTTTATTGCCTATGCAACAGGCGACAATCCATACGGACCATTTACCTATCAGGGAGTGATTTTAAATCCTGTTGTAGGCTGGACGAACCACCACTCCATAGTGGAGATCAACGGTAAATGGTATTTATTCTATCATGATAGTGTTTTGTCGGGCGACAAGACGCATTTGCGGAGCGTGAAAGTTACTGAGCTAACCTACAATGAAGATGGTTCAATAGAGACGATTGATGCATATTATAAGTAAGTAGTTGAGCAATACATAAAAAACCTGGCACGGGTTATTGATTTAATCTACCTTTAGTGGGTTAAATCAATAACCCGTTTTAGTTATATGAATTACATTTTGAAATCGTTTAGCATACATCAAAAACGTTGACACCATAAAAATGAAAAATTTACTGAACCTGTTAGCACTATCATTCTCTCTACTTTTTATAATTGCAAGTGCACCTCAAAAAGAAGATTACAATATATTTTTGACCATCGATGGGATTCAGTATGACTCTGCTATCATTGGATTTGTTCCGGCCACGAATAGAGATATTGAAATTTACGACACCGCATTGATTGTCAATGGAAATTTGAAATACAATTTTGATGCAAATGAATTGCACGAAGGTTTTATTATCCCCTTCCAACTATTCTATAGATTTGAAAATGGAAAAAGAATTCCATTACCTTCATCAAGAATACGATTCTACATAAATGCTGGAGATGTTATTAAAATCAAAGCCAATGTTGAGGATCAAATTGTTGCCTATTCCTCGGAAGGAAATGCCCTTTCAAAACAACTTGCTGAAGCAAGCGCTGGAATGAAGGAGGTTTATCATGCGCGTTTGAAATTTGAATCTGAATTCAACTCAAAAATTCAATCAAAATGGACGGATGTTGAAAATGAAGCATATTGGAAAAACCGAGAAGAAAACAACAAGGCCTATACCGAAAAAAATATTGAGTTTATTAGCAATCATTTAAATTATGATTATTCCGCCAGGCTCTTACTCGAAATTGAAGACAAACAAAAAGTATCTACGCTTTATCGTCAACTGGATAAAAGCGTTCAGGAAAGTTACTATGGTCAACAAGTAGGCAACATGATTGCAGGTTGGGGGATCATAACACCAGGACTTCAGTTTCCGGATAACCTGGAATTGAAAACGCTACAGGGAGAAACAATTAATTTAAAAGATTATAAAGGAAAGTTTATTCTACTTGATTTCTGGGGGAGTTGGTGCATGCCCTGCCTTGCTGAAGTCCCTGAACTAAAAAAACTTGTTGAAGAACATAAAGAGAAGTTGGTGCTAATTGGCCTGATCTGTGGGGATAGCAAAGAGAAGGCAACACAGGCATTGGAAAATTACGATATGGATTGGTTGCAACTTTACAGTGAAACGAATTATTTCCCACAACAATTTGGAGTTCGGATATACCCCACGAAGGTTTTGATCGATGATAAAGGAGTAGTTGTGAAAGAGTATACAGGCTCATCGGAAGCTAACTTTGCGTATATAAGGGAGGCTATTAAATAGTAAAAGCATTTCAATTTTGTGTCGCCAGGTTTCCGTGGTTTATCCTCACAGACCACTTTATTTTCATGTCATTCCTCCAATATTTCTTATTTTTAAATCATGCAAAAACGAATACTTGGAAAAACCGGATTTGAAATTTCCGAAATCAGCTTAGGCACCTGGCAGGTTGGGGGCAAATGGGGGCAACCGTTTGATCACCATTTGGCCGATACGATTTTGAATACTGCCATCGATCAGGGCATTAATTTTATTGATACTGCCGATGTGTATGGTGATGGCGAAAGTGAAAAAGCCGTGGGGAGGGTTGTACAATCACGATCTGAACAAATTTTTGTTGCTACCAAATGCGGGCGCCAACTCTCTCCACATATTGACAAGGCCTATCAACCAGATGTGTTGCGAAAATTTGTGGAGGCAAGTTTAAAAAACATGAAGATCGATGCCCTTGATCTGATTCAATTGCATTGCCCGCCAACGGAAACCTATGAGCGCCCCGAAATCTTTGAGTTATTCTCTACATTAAAGCAGGAAGGAAAAATCCGGCATTTTGGCGTCAGCGTAGAGCGCGTTGAAGAAGCTTTGCGGGCCATTCGGTATGACAACGTTGCAACCGTACAGATAATTTTTAACATGTTCCGGCAGCGACCGGCTGAAGAATTTTTTGCGGAAGCAAAAAAGAGAGATGTCGGTATCATTGCACGCGTACCGCTAGCCAGTGGATTACTCACCGGAAAATTTACAGCAGAAACTGAATTTGGGAAAGACGATCACCGAAATTTTAACAGAAACGGAGAAGCTTTTGACAAAGGAGAAACGTTCTCGGGTATTCCTTACGCGAAAGGTCTGGCCGCAGTGGATGAACTTAAAAAATTATTCCCGGAAGATGCCCATCTGGCGGCCATTGCACTTCGGTGGATTTTAATGTTTAAAGAAGTAAGTTGTGTTATTCCTGGAGCCTCCCGTTCTGAACAGGTACTTTCCAATGTGGAAGCATCCAACATCCCCGAACTAAGCCGGGATCAGCTGGAAAATATAAAAACGATATACGCCCAATATATCTGGCCGGATTTGCAAAAAGAGAAGTGGTGACGGTATAATTTCAATTACGTATATCCTAACCAAGCGTCATTTAAAACTGAATAATGCGTGTAGCGGCTCTCTATGATATCCATGGAAATCTTCCTGCGTTAGAAGCCGTTCTTCAGGATGTTCGTCTACATAAAGTTGATCAGATCATCGTCGGGGGAGATGTGGTGCTGGGCCCGATGTCTGCGGCGTGTATTGATCTTCTGCAACGAGAAAAAATTCCTGTTCAATATATCCTTGGAAATTGTGAGGTCTCGGTCTTAAATCAACTCAAGGGTATCCCTCAAGGAAATCTACCGCCCCCGGGTTTTGGAAACAATACGGTGGGATGCAACTCAACTTTCCGCATACGAAGCATTTATTTCTTCATGGCAGAAAACCATTCAGCTTAATATTAATGTAGAGAGAAATGTATTTTTTTGTCATGCTACTCCCCGAAATGAAAATGAAATCTTCACCCGGTTAACTTCAAAAGAAAAACTACTACCCGTTTTTGAAAACCTTAATACTGAAATCGTTGTATGCGGTCATACCCACATGCAATTTGACTTGACAATTGGTCAGGTACGGGTGATTAATGCAGGGAGTGTAGGAATGCCGTTTGGAGCACCTGGGGCCTATTGGCTTCTGTTAGGTCCGGAAATTGAACTTCAGCATACGCAATATGATACAGCGCTTGCTGCTAAAGAAATTTTAATGACGGACTATCCCAATGCGAAGGACTTTGCTGAAAACAATGTGATTCTACCACCAACAGAAGAAAACATGCTGAACATTTTAAGTCAACGTGAATTAATGTAATTTTATTTGCATTGATAATGAGCAAACGTCAAACTCATTAAAACACGGACATCATGTTTAATTCTCTTCATCGATTAAAGTTGAAAAATTCAGGACTCCTGCTACTAGTTACCCTATTTATTGGATGCAGTGACCAACAGGAGCTACCCCAAAAAAAATGGTATAAAGGCAATCTACACACCCACTCCTATTGGAGCGATGGCGATGAGTTTCCAGAGGTTATTATGGATTGGTACAAAACTAATGACTACGCCTTTGTGGCCCTGACCGATCACAACACGCTGGCAGAAGGAGAGAAATGGAAAATGATTAGAACCGACTCACTTTACATGAATGCCTTTACCAGTTATTTAAACACCTATGGTGAGGACTGGGTAAACTACACGACAGACTCGCTAAACCGAACACATGTAAAACTGAAAACCTATGAAGAGTACAAAGGTCGCTTTGAAGAAGCTGAAAAATTTCTGATTATTCAGGCGGAAGAAATTACAGATCACTTTGCCGGGAAACCCCTGCATATGAATGCCACCAATATTCAAAAAAAGATCGATCCGCAGGGCGGAAACTCGGTGGCAGAAGCGTTGCAGAATAATATCGACCAGGTCAACCAGCAGCGCGAAGAAACAGGTGTTCCGATAATACCCCACATCAACCATCCGAACTTTGCGTATGGTATAAGTTTGGAGGACATGATTGCCTTACGCAATGAACGTTTCTTTGAAGTCTACAATGGGCATCATCTCGTGCACAACCAGGGCGATTCGGTTCATATGTCTACTGAAATGATGTGGGATTTGATCAACATTGCCTATCTCGATAACAATAAGCCGTTAATTTATGGACTTGCCACCGATGACTCCCATCATTATCATGTAAAAGGTAAACAGTGGAGCAATGCCGGCAGAGGCTGGATTGTTGTACAAGCCGATTCACTTTCACCCGCATCCATCATTGATGCCATGGAGCATGGGGATTTTTATGCCAGCACCGGGGTGACATTGGAAACGTTGAAAGTTGAAAACAATAAAATTTCCATTCAGGTAAAAGAAGAACCCGGTGTTACCTATACCCTGTCGTTTATCGGGTGTAAGACGGGAGAATCATCACCGGAAGAATTTAAAGTTGCTGCTGGAAGCTCAGCTACTTTCGAATTAACCAACGATATGCGATTTGCGCGTTGCAAGGTCACCTCATCAAAGTTACACAGCAACCCAATTGAAGAGCTGGTGTATGAAATGGCATGGACGCAGCCGGTTATTCCAGACTTTGAGTAGTTGGTGTTAATTCTTTGCTGGATTGCCAGGGACTTCTGTGCGGTGAAGCCTTGGTTTGTCTGTTTTTTTCCTGTGTGCATTGATAAATAAAAAAAGGCCACCTTTTCGGTAGCCTCTTTTAATAAAGAATAATAAATCATTACTTCTTTAAATCTGCTTCAATCCGTTTATCACGGTTGGCGATTTCCCATGCTGTGTAGAAAACACATTGGGCACGAAGTTGAAGGTTATCAAATTCAATCTTATCAACTTCATCACTTACTTTGTGGTAGTCTTTGTGAATACCATCGAAATAGAAGATAATAGGAACTCCATTCTTGGCAAAATTCCAGTGATCAGAACGGTAATAAATCCGATCCGGATGATCTTCTGCATTGTAGAGATAATCAAAATCAAGTTTTGTATAGTCTTTATTGATTGATTCACTGATGGTGTGTAATTCAGTAGACAACCGATCCGATCCAATCACATATACATACGGATTTTTTCCTTCGTGTGCAGGATCCGTTCTTCCAATCATATCGATGTTTAAATCCACGACAGTATTTTCCAATGGGAAAACCGGATTCTTGGAATAATAATCAGAACCCAACAACCCTTTCTCTTCACCGGTCACGGTCATAAACAATATGCTCCTACGGGGACCTTTGCCATCCGCTTTAGCCTGTGTAAATGCTCTTGCTAAAGCAAGTACAGCTACTGTTCCCGATCCATCATCGTCCGCACCGTTGTTAATTAAGTCGCCTTCTCCGGCTGACCGCTTTCCAATGTGATCATAATGGGAGGTGATCACCACCAACTCATCTTTTTTGTCGGTTCCTTCCATGTATCCCAATACATTTTCAGTTTTTACAACTTTCATTTCACTGGTTACCTTATACTGAATCGTGGCAGGCTTTATTTTCTTAACTCCTTTCTTACCCGTTTCGGCGGCAGCCGCCCGTAACTTATCCATTGTAGTTGCAGTAATTTTCTCCAATGCACCTGGAGAAACAAAGAACATTCCGCTCACATCTTTTGATTCGGGTTTAGTAACACTCAGGCGACCACCGCTCAGATATCCCTTAAACTGCCCTGCCAATTCCTGAAATTCTTCATCCGTTTTGGTATTGCATACAAGAATCAACTTCGCGCCTTTTTCCTGCGCTAATTTTATTGCAGGATTGTTGTTTAGACGTACACCTTCCGCGAAGATTGCAACCGCTTTGTCTTTTACATCAATCGCTGAAAAATCTGCTTCCGTTCCATTCCCCATAAAAATCAGCGGAGCGGATACCTCACCAGAACTACTTCCGGATCCAAAGAAGATCGCCTCACCAAAATTGGCAAATGTATTCGCGCCAGCCTTCAAATAAATTTCACCGGGAGTTTCGGTATATAAATTAATCGGTTGGTAATAGTCGCCTTTTACCGGACCGGCCAATCCCATTTCCTCAAAGTTTGCTTTAATGAAGGCAGCCGCCATTTTTTGTCCGCGCTTACCCGTTTCCCGTCCCTCCATGGCATCGGAGGCAAGAATCGATAGATCCGCTTTCAGGTCTTCCTGTGTAATCGTATTGCCATATTTCACGATTTCAGGATTCTGCGCAACGGCAGCAATCCCAAAAAACAGACCGGCAATGAATAGTAAATTCTTCTTCATGAGTTAGATAATTGTTTAGTTGACACATACAATTCGTGTACCCTGGCTGCATTCTACTATTAATGCAATAGATAACGATTCATGCTGTTTGGTTAGTAATTAAGGTTCCAAATATAAGTGGTTACTGTCAGTGACAAAGTATAAAATGTTTAAGGTTTGCACAGAATTTACAGGATCGGCTTATCTCTTCTTCTATTGCCTATGAAGGACAAAAATAAATTTTACATTTGTGGCGCCAAACCACATCTACCTGCAGGCGGTTGTTGTCACTGATCTGCAATAAACTGGCAAAAACCTTGAAATTTTAAAGAATTCATGCAAATCGATCCACAGTACTCCGAAAAATTTGAATCCCGTCATAACAGCCCCGATCAACAACAAATCGAGGAAATGCTTACGCTGATAAAAGCGAAATCACTGGATGATTTGATCAGCGAAACCATTCCTGCCAGCATCCGGCTAAGAAAATCACTGAACCTACCAGACGCTCAATCAGAATATGATTTTCTAAATACATTCAAAGCGTTGATGTCGCAAAATAAAATTGCGAAATCCTACATCGGAACAGGATATTATAATTGTATCACCCCTGGCGTTATCCTCCGGAATATATTGGAAAACCCGGGTTGGTATACTGCCTATACCCCCTATCAGGCTGAAATTGCACAGGGAAGGTTAGAAGCCCTGATCAATTTCCAAACCATGATCATTGACCTAACCGGCATGACCATCGCCAATGCATCTTTGCTGGACGAAGGCACGGCAGCTGCTGAAGCCATGAATATGCTCCATGGATCCCGCAAAGGTGAAAAGAAAAATGCCAATAAGTTTTTTGTCGACCAATCCGTATTTCCGCAAACCCTGGATGTTTTAAAAACCCGGGCTACACCTCTAGGCATTGAACTGGTGATGGGTGATCTGAAAACGCAAGATATTACCGATCCGGAATTATTTGGTATCTACATTCAAAACCCAAACAACGATGGGGCCATTCACGATCATTCTGATTTTATCAGTGCTGCGCATGAAAAAGAAGTTTTTGTAATTGTTGGTGCCGACCTGATGAGCCTGGTCTTGATGAAATCACCAGGCGAGATGGGGGCCGATGTAGTAGTTGGTACGTCACAACGTTTTGGTGTGCCCATGGGATTCGGCGGGCCACACGCTGGTTTCTTTGCCACGAAAGAGGAGTTTAAAAGGTTAATGCCCGGAAGGATAATCGGTGCGTCCCTGGATGCTTCCGGAAACCCCGGCTACCGAATGGCATTGCAAACACGTGAGCAACACATCCGCAGGGAGAAAGCAACATCGAATATTTGTACTGCTCAGGTATTGCTTTCGGTAATGGCAGGAATGTATGCTGTGTATCATGGACCGAAAGGATTGAATAAAATTGCCGGAAGAATACATGCCCTTGCCTCTATCTTAAATGATGGCGTGAAAGCGCTGGGTTTAAATCAATTAAATGATGCATTCTTCGATACGCTAAAGATTGAAGTCGATAAAAAAGCCGTGATGGCCGAAGCAGATCGGAAAACCATCAACTTCCGCTATTTTGAAGAAAAATACATTGGTATTTCACTGGATGAAACTACCTCCCTGGAAGATGTTAATATAATTTTGGATGTATTGGCCAAAGCGAATACAAAACCAACTCCTGCTGTTGAATCCAACTCCCGTGGATTAAAATGGAATACGTCCCTCATACGAACTTCAGAATACCTGACGCATCCGGTATTCAATTCCAATCACTCCGAGCACGAGATGTTGCGCTATATCAAAAAATTGGAGAACAAAGATTTGTCGATGGTACACTCCATGATCTCATTAGGATCGTGCACCATGAAATTGAATGCGACCACTGAAATGATCCCTGTAACCTGGCCAGAGCTCGGTGGTATACATCCCTTTGCTCCCGCCGATCAAACCGTAGGTTATCAGGGAATGATTGCCAATCTCGAAAACTGGTTAAAGGAAATTACCGGATTCACTGGCGTTTCACTACAGCCCAATAGTGGTGCGCAGGGAGAATATGCCGGACTGATGGTTATCCGTGCGTATCATGAAAATAGAAATGAAGGACACCGGAACATTGCGCTTATCCCCGCCTCTGCACACGGTACCAACCCGGCCAGCGCTGTACTTGCCGGAATGAAAGTGGTTGTAGTAAAATCAGACGAACATGGAAAAATTGATGTCGCCGATTTAAAAGCAAAAGCCGAACAATTTAAAAATGATTTATCCTGTTTGATGGTCACCTATCCATCAACGCATGGTGTATTTGAAGAATCAATCATTGAGATTTGTGAAACCATTCATGCAAACGGCGGATTGGTCTATATGGACGGAGCCAATATGAATGCGCAGGTAGGATTAACTTCTCCTGCCAACATTGGAGCCGATGTATGTCACCTTAATCTTCACAAAACATTTTGCATTCCGCATGGTGGTGGTGGACCAGGTATGGGTCCCATTTGTGTGAACGATAAATTAAAACCTTTTTTACCCGGCCACCCATTGGTTCGAACCGGAGGTGAGCAGGCCATCACTGCAGTATCTGCTGCCCCGTGGGGAAGCGCCAGTATCCTGGCGATTTCGTATGCCTACATCGCGATGATGGGAAGTGAAGGATTGACAAACGCCACAAAAATTGCCATCCTGAATGCTAACTACGTAAAAGAAAGATTAAGCACGGTATATAAAATTTTATATACCGGTGCCAATGGCCGCTGTGCGCATGAGATGATTGTGGATTGTCGTGAGTTTAAAAAAGCAGGTGTTGAAGTTGAGGACATTGCCAAGCGCCTGATGGATTATGGCTTCCATGCGCCGACCGTTTCATTTCCGGTAGCCGGAACCCTGATGATTGAACCAACAGAAAGTGAAACAAAAGACGAATTGGATCGCTTTTGTGACGCGTTGATCGAGATCAGAAATGAAATTCATGAAGTAGAGAATGGAACAGCGGATAAAGAAGATAACGTTTTGAAAAATGCTCCGCATACAGCAGCAGTCATCACTGCAGATGTCTGGGATCATAGCTACTCAAGACAAAAAGCTGCTTATCCGTTACCGTATGTAAAGGATGCCAAATTCTGGCCATCGGTATCGCGCGTTGACAACGCTTATGGTGATCGAAACCTGGTCTGCAGCTGCTTGCCTATTGAGGCATTTACGGAAGAAGTGGCATCGTAAAAATCTCCATTAACGAATGTCGACACTGAGAAATTTCGGAATTCTTGTATTTTTCTTTTTGGTTGTGGTTGGCGCACAGGCACAATCAAAAAGTAAGTACGCTGGCTTCCCGTCACTCGTGTGGCCCAAATTGTATGACATTGCTTTTACGAAAGGCAACGATCAGCTAGGTGAATTTGACAAGCCGGTATTTAGTGCTGCCACTAAATCGTTGGCAGGGAAATCCGTAATCTTACCTGGATACATGGTTCCTTTTACGGAAGGAATAAAAGGAAATCATTTTATTCTTACCTCTCTTCCGTTGAATGCTTGTTTCTTTTGTGGTGTGGGAGGACCGGAAACAGTAATTGAAGTATTTCTCAAGCAAGAAATCTCCTATACCGAACGACCTGTAGAGATAAAGGGCATTTTGAAACTAAACGATAAGAACCCGGATCAGATGATCTACGTATTAGAGAATGCCGAGTTTCTGGGAGCGCTCGAGTACTAATCTGAGAATTAGTAAATTTGCCAATTGCGGGACTTAATCATTATCCAAATGCGAAAACTTCTTTCCTTGCTTATAATGGTAGGCTCCACATTCATATTACAGGCGCAACCATTTTCTAATCCCGCATTGAACAGTCTGGTGCAGGCGGAATTCGATTTTATTTCCGATGCAAAGCAGTATGGAACAAAAAAAGCATTTTATAATAACCTTGCAGATAGTGCCATCACGTTTGGAAAAACAATTCGCAAAGGAAGAACGAACTTTGAAGGAGAAAGCGACACCGTTAGCTGGTTGAATTGGATACCTGTTTATACGGACATTTCTTCCACGGGAGATTTTGGATATAATACAGGACCCTGGGAATTCTGGGCAAAACGAAGTGATGAAAAACCTATCGCTTTCGGTGAATTTGTAACCGTTTGGGAGAAACAGGCGGATGGAAAATGGAAGGCTCTGATCGACATCGGTATTTATCACAATGTTCCCATGCGTGAGGAACCTGTTTCCACGTCAACAAATTCCCTGAAAAAGAAGAAAGGAGATGCAACTACATTAGCAACCATAGAAAAACAGTTTATCCGGCAATCGAACTATTCAGCCTTCATCTCGAAGGAAATTCGGTTCTATCGTGGAAACAAACTACCAATCACCAAAAAAGAAGAAGTGGATCAACTCATCCGTGAGCAACCTAAGCTGACGTATACATTTATAGATGAAAAGGAAGCTTCTTCAGGGGATTTGGGTTATGTATACGGAACAGCTGTTGGAACCGATTCGGCAACCTATTATTACCTGCGCATCTGGAAAAAAGAGAATGGCAACTGGAAGATCGTATTGGACTTGTTGACACCACAGTAACCTTTCAATCACCATTCTTTAAATTATTTCACTCCATACTGATCAAGCAAATACACCATCGCCGTCATCGAAGCAGCGCCTAATTCCAGCTCACGTTTATCCACCTTATCAAAGGTATCGGCCGGAGTATGATGATAGTTAAAATAACGTTGGGAATCGGGTAAGTAACCAATCAGCAAAACTCCTTGCGGTGCCAATGGGCCAATATCTGCCCCTCCTCCGGATTGGCTGAAATCGGTTAGTCCATATGGTTCCAGCAGAGGTTTCCAGCTTCTGATTTGAGTTTCCGCTGCAGGGGTTCCGCTCATTGTAAATCCACGCGGAGTAAACCCCCCACGATCCGATTCAATGGCAGCAATGTGCTTTTCTTTATTGACCTCCGCAACGCGTGCATATTCACGACCTCCCCGAAGACCATTCTCCTCGTTCATAAACATCACAGCACGAATGGTTCGTTTCGGTTTATACCCCATCGCTTTCAAAATTCGTAAAACCTCAATGGATTGTACACAACCCGTACCATCATCGTGCGCGCCCTGAGCTAAATCCCACGAGTCTAAATGTCCGCCAACCACTATGATCTCTTCAGGAAATTGAGAACCCTTAAGCTCCCCAATAACATTGAACGATGGTGCATCGGGTAATGTCTCACAGTAGGATTCAAAATAAAATTTTAATCCACCATCTTCTTTTAACATCCTGCTGAGTACCTCCGCATGACGCGTACTAATGGCTACTGCAGGAATTTTGGGAATGTTTAAGGCATACGCCATCCCACCGGTGTGCGGATAATCTTCAAGGTTCGATCCTAGTGAACGCACCACCACACCAACGGCACCATATTTGGCAGCCTCAGAGGCGCCTGACCTTCGTTGGTCACCTGCCCCACTATATGCAGCAAATGTGTGAATTTGTGTTGGATCCATTGGACGATTATAAAAAACGATTTTTCCCTTCACCGCCTTTTCGCCCAATGCTTTTAGTTCATCGAAATTTTTTACTTCGACAATATTGGCAAGTACGCCGGAAGGACCTGTACCTACCGAACCTCCCAATGCACATATATTAACTTCTAGTGCACCTACTTTTGATGAGTTAACAATTTTGCCAATCTCCTTTTGGCCGCGTACCCAGTGCGGAACCATTACCGGTTGCAACCACACGGAATCAAATCCATAGGTTTCCATTACATGACGCGACCATTCTACCGCAGCGGCCGCACCCGGTGACCCACTTAATCGTGCCCCAATTTTTGTGGTCAGGTACTCCAAATTCGAATACGTTTTCCCATTCACAAGGGCTTCATCATAAATTTTTCGGATGGTCGTTTCATCCTGTGACTGTGCGAGTAAGGTTACTGAATATCCAAGTACCAGGAGCGCAAAAAAAGTTTGCTTCATAATTAGTCGTTGATAAGAGTTGCTGATTTTAAAATATACATATGGTGATCGGGGTCTGTTGCATTGAGCACTAAGGTTCCTTCCATCATCACCTGTTGGGTAGTGAATTTTATTTTTTCGGCTGATTCAATTTCAACAATCGTTTCAGGACCGGCAGATCCGCAAAAATAACACATACTAAAAGGGAGTGAGGAGAACATAAACTCACTTTGCCCACCCAATTCTGAAAGGGGGATGATATATCCTTTTAGTCTTACTCTTTTGTTGCTGAAGGAGTTCAGATGCTTATTAAATACGGGCACTTCAATTTCATATTTGCCTGTTGCATCCATTTTAGTCTCAAATCGAACCTCCGACAGCACATTCCAGAAATTTTCCTGTGCCGGTACAGGGAACCATAAGCAAAATAAAAATTGGATTGTTAAGATGATGCGCATACTTTCACTCCAAATTTACGACCAATAATCAAGTTCATGGTTGAATTTATTTTATTACTATTGGCAGGGCTTATAGGCGGTTTATTAGCCGGTCTTTCGGGAATTGGCACAGGTATTATTATGCTGGCAGTTATTCCCTTTGCTTTAGAGGCATATGATATACCTGAATCATATTTTGTAAGCATTACCATTGCCAATACGGTATTCGCAACAATGATGTCGTCCCTTATAAATGTCTTTACCTCACTACGTCAACGGGGTTTTTATAAAAAGGAAACCATCTGGATCAGCTTAACCGCAATGGCGGTGGCATTAATCGCATTCGAAACGATAGTAAAAAGTGATTTCTATTCCAAAACACTTTTCTCAACATTCATTATTGTTTACCTAATGGTCATTGTCATTCAGGTATTTAGAAAGTTAAAACTCTCCAATGTGCTGGCAGAGAAAATCACCAATACAAAAATGATCATGACCGGTACTGCTGCCGGATTGATTGCTGCGCTCACGGGTCTCGGTGGTGGTACGGTAGTCGTTCCGTTATTAAATCTCTGGATGCGTGTTGACATCAAAAAAGCGAAAACTATTTCATTCGGTACGATTTTTTCTATCGCGCTTTTACTTTCTATCAACAATGTGTTTTTGGAACCCGACACCGGGATAAATGGTACTGTCGGTTTACTACTCCTTCCCGTTATTCTTCCATTGGGAATTGGTGTGATAATCGGATCTCCGTTGGGCGTACTACTTGGTGAAAAGCTGTCTTCCAGGAAGATCACTATCATTTTTCTGGTGATGACCATCATCGTAATCATTGAAAAATTAGTAACAATCTTCCGGTAAAGGTAAATACTTACCACAAACGTTTGAAATGCAACTTAATTGAAGGAGTTTTGTTACCAGAACAAAAATCAGATATGTCATTTTTATTCGATTCATTTGAAGGTTGGAGGAAATACAGCGAAGAAAAAAAACTATCGCTGCATGAGGTTGTCATTGAATATGAAATACAACAAAAAAACCGCGACCGGGACACCATCCATGCAGGATTGATGAATGCATGGCAAGTAATGAAAGAAGCGGTCCAAACCGGACTGGAGGAGGACATGACTTCGCGATCAGGGATGATCAACAACGGCGCAAAAAAAGTGTACCGATATCCGAAGGCAGTCTTATCAAAAGAATTTCAAAACCTAATTTCACGTGCTCTGGCAGCGAAAGAAGTGAACTCCTGCATGGGAAGAGTCGTCGCCGCTCCAACCGCCGGTGCCAGCGGTATCATGCCGGGTGTCCTGTTTACCTTGCAGGAAATTCATGAGATTGAAGATGAAAAAATAATTGAAGCGATGTTGCTGGCAGCTGGAATCGCCCTGATCATGGAACAAAAAGCCTCCATCTCCGGTGCGGTTGGTGGTTGCCAGGCTGAAACCGGTACGGCAGCCGCGATGGGTTCCGGTGCTATTGTCTACTGTCTGGGAGGTGATGTCGATCAAATCTTTAATGCAGTCGCCATCACCATTCAATGCATGCTTGGATTGGTATGCGATCCGGTGGCTGGCCTCGTAGAGGTTCCGTGTGTGGTTCGTAATGCCAGCGCCGCTGCTATTGCCAACAGTTCCGCTCAAATTGCCCTGGCCGATGTGAGCAGCGTAATCCCGGTAGACGAAGTGGTAGGTGCGATGGGCGAAGTTGGCGCCAGCATGGAAACCCGGTATAAAGAAACAGCACTCGGTGGACTGGCGGCTACACCTACCGCCCAAAAAATTTCAAAACGCGTGTTGATCCATGATATTGAAATCCTACCAGATGAGAAGGATGGTGACTAATTTGCTGATTACCCTTGGTTGGTTAACAAACGAAATCCGTCCGACCACTAATAACGAAAGTTAATAGTGGTCCGTGGGATGGCTTGGATCGGAAGATGCAAGATTGAGACAGAGCGCTGAGATGACAACGAAGCCTCCGGGTAGCCCGACATTTATGTCGGGGGGCAAAATGAAAAACAAATCTGACGGGCTTTAGCCCAACAACCACTTCGCTAACGCCAAATAATTCACCAATCCATCATTCCCGACCCGAAGGTCGGGGCTAGTACCATCGAATAAAGGACAGAGGTTAGCCTGCTGATGAAAGATTATGCAGAAGGAGAAATATTTTAACTAAATTAAAATCCGTGCGTCATTCAGAGCGTCAGCGAAGAATCTCTCCACATGTTAATTAATAATGCAACCAAATGGATTTGATTGGTAACAGGATTTACTGCAGACACTTTCTTAAGATTTACAACACCACCTCCGGAATGGTCTTCGGGCCGAAGAAGTAGATTATAATAGATATCACAATCGCCCAAAAAGCAGAGCTTAAAAACATCGAAACAATCAACTTGTCTTTGGGGGTACCAAAACTCACAGCCACCAAAGTTGCCCCCGGAGGGGTAAAGACCATCGGCATCAAAACGGCTACTCCAATCAGCCCATACTTTCTCCAGAAGGTAATTACCTTTCTGTTTTTACTCGAGAATTTTTTCTTATTCCTGGTGAACCGGCTTAATATTTTCTCGCGAATCCAATCACCAAAAAATGTAAGTAGTAATACCGTTGTCATGGAACCTGCAACAGTGGCGAGAATGGTGACAAATAAATTTAAACCGGAAGCATACCCGGTAATCGGACCAAAGAAAAATTTGAACATGGAGGAAAAGTAAACCCCCGAAATCTTCAATACCAACTCCCACATACCTTACGCGTTATTTTTCTCCATATGATAGATCGCCCGCATCACCCAGACCGGGTACAATATAAAAATTTGAGTTGAGTGTCGCATCAACGGCACAAACCCAAATCGTATGTGGAATCTGCACCTGCTCTGCAAGATACTGTAATCCTTCTGGAGCCGAAACAACTCCTGCAATATGCAGGTGTGCCGGAGTTCCCCTGGTAAGTAAAACAGAGAGTGCTTTTACCAACGATTTCCCGGTGGCCAGCATCGGGTCAACCAAAATAACATCTTTTCCTTCCAGGGAGGGACAGGCAACATAATCGAGCTGGATTTCAATTTCTCCATCCTCTTTCCGGTAGGCCCCTACAAATCCGCAATCTGAACGATCAAAAAAATTTAGAAACCCCTGATGAAAGGGCAATCCGGCACGCAAAATGGTCAAAAGAACCGGTTGTGACTTCAATGTATGAATCGGAGCAGAACCAAGTGATCCGGTTACTGTATCTTTTTTATAGGCTAACCTTTTAGAAACTTCAAACGCCATTATCTCCCCCAGACGTTCTAAATTTTTACGAAAACGCATCCGGTCTTTTTGGATTTCCTGATCGCGCAACTCAAACATAAATTGATTGGCAACAGAATTTGTTTCACTAAGGTTAAACAGGGTCATTTTGATTCTTATTTTTTTGGCAATAGTACCCAAGTTGTAGAAAGAATTCCTATTTTTCAAAACCACTAGCGATCCTTGATTTTTAGGTGACATGAAGCTTTTAAAACAACTGTGCGAAATTCAGGGCCTTTCCGGAAATGAAGGAAGGGTAAGTAATTTCCTTCTTAATTACAGTAAAAAGGAAAAAAAGAAATGGAAATCAGAGCCTCAAATTTTTCATGGTGATGGATTTCAGGATTCAATTATCCTCGTATTTGGTGAACCGCGCACGGCCAGTTTTGCCCACATGGATTCGATTGGTTTTACGGTACGCTATTTTAATCAATTGATTCCGGTAGGAAGTCCGGATGCGGAGGTAGGAACCAAACTTGTTGGGAGCGATTCGTTGGGAGCGATTGAATGTGAGCTTGAATTCGATAAAGAAAATCGTGCGTATTACAAATTTGGCAGAACGATCGAACGGGGAACAGATTTGCATTACAAAGTCGACTTCAGGGAATCGCGGTCCTATATTGAATCAGCGTATTTGGATGATCGTCTTGGTGTTTATGTGGCCTTACAAATTGCTGAAAAATTAAAAAATGGGATTATTGTCTTTAGCTGCTGGGAGGAACACGGTGGCGGATCAGTTCCATTTCTGACAAAATTTATACATGACCGGTGGAAAATCACCAACGCATTGGTAGCCGATATTACCTGGGTAACGGACGGAGTTTTTCCAGGAAGCGGTGTGGCGATCTCTATTCGTGATCGAAATATTCCAAGAAGAAGCTTTGTCAATAAAATTATTGCGGCTGCTGAAAAACATAAAGTGAAATTCCAATTGGAAGTAGAGGGTGGTGGTTCCAGCGATGGTCGGGAAATTCAGCAATCACCCTATCCGATTGATTGGTGTTTTGTTGGGGCTCCTTCTCAAAATCCACATACACCGCATGAAAAAGTTCATAAACAAGATATTGTTGCGATGATAAAATTATATAGTCATTTACTGAAAGATTTATAGATCAAAATCACTAACACTATGCCGAACACCAGACGAGACTTTATTAAAACAACCACAGCCGCTGGATTAGGGTTTACGATACTCCCTTCCTCTGTTTTCTCAATGTCTAAAGATGAAAAATTACGATTGGGATTTATTGGCGTTGGATTACGCGGACAAAGTCACCTTGAATTAGCGTTAAGAAGAAATGATGTTACAGTTGTCGCCATCTGTGATATCCAGCAACGCATGATTGATATGTGTAAAAAGAGGATAGCAGATTCCGGAAAATCCATGCCCGCCATTATCATGGACGGCCCGTATGGCTATCGGAAATTACTGGAGAACAAAGACATTGATGCAGTGGTGATTTCAACCCCCTGGGAATGGCATACAGTCATGTGCATCGATTCGATGAAAGCGAAAAAATATGTGGGGTGCGAAGTGATTACCGGCACCACCATCGAAGAATGTTGGGAGCTCGTTCATACTTCAGAATCATCGGGGATGCCATTAATGATGCTGGAAAATGTATGCTATCGAAGAGATGTGATGGCGGTACTGAACATGGTGCGTCAAAATGTTTTTGGTGAATTGATCCATTTACAAGGCGGATATCAGCATGATCTCCGTGAGGTCAAATTCAACGATGGGAATCGTCCATACAAACCGAGTGCTGAATTTGGTGAAAAAGGTTTTTCAGAAGCACAGTGGCGAACCGCCCATTCGGTACATCGTGATGGAGATCTGTATCCTACCCATGGCATCGGACCAATTGCCGAGATGATCGACATCAATCGAGGCAATCGTTTTACAGAATTGGTTTCGTATTCCTCTAAAGCGCGTGGTC
This sequence comes from uncultured Cytophagales bacterium, assembly GCA_942491425.1. GTDB lineage: Bacteria > Bacteroidota > Bacteroidia > Cytophagales > Cyclobacteriaceae > JBGTGG01. The sequence continues at coordinate 6,728 of CALOAV010000027.1, read as the reverse complement.
TGCACGAACATGTTGTTAAAGTTGGTGGTGAAGATCATCCAAATGCAAACGTGAACTTCAAACTGGGTGACGTGGTGACGACGATGATTAAATGTGCCAACGGAGAAACAATTCTACTTCAACATGATACCAATCTGCCACGACCGTATTCACTTGGTTTCCGTGTACAGGGAACACAAGGGATTTGGATGGACGTGAACAAATCCATTTATATTGAAGATAAGAGTGAAAATCCCCATCAATGGGAAGATGCGAAAGCCTGGCTGGAGAAATATGATCATCCACTTTGGAAAAAATATGGGAATGATGCTGCCGGTGCAGGGCATGGTGGCATGGACTGGTTTGTACTCAACGCGTTTATTGAAGCCGCTAAGAAAAAAGTGAACACACCACAAGATGTTTATGATGCGGTCACCTGGAGTGCGATTACACCCCTATCGGAAACATCCATTCGATTGGGTGGAGAGACGATGGATTTTCCTGATTTCACAAACGGACAATGGATGTATCGTAAAAATGATTTTGCGATTGATGATACGTATTAGTCAATAGTGTTTGAAACCTAATGATTATTGGGCGTTAGGTATTTGGTGTTGGCTTTTACTCTGCTAAAACCTAACACCTAAAGCCCAAACCCTAACACCCAATACCCGATACCAAGTCTGATTTTATCACCATCAGTTTCAAAGTCAATTCTAAAAATTCATTCATAAATTAAATTTTATTCCATTACTTTACAGCTCGATTTGAATTGAAGATATGAACCCCATTATTGCAGGAATACAACAAGTTGGAATTGGAATACCCGATGTGAATGAAGCCTTCGCCTGGTATCGCAAACACTTCGGTATGGACATCAAACTATTTGACGATGAAGCGGAAGCGAATTTGATGCTTCCGTACACCGGTGGTAAACCCCATAAACGTCATGCTATTCTCGCCTTAAATATTCGTGGTGGTGGTGGTTTCGAAATCTGGCAATATAAAAGCAGAGAGCCAGTGCTCCCATCATTTGAAGTACAACTGGGAGATACCGGAATTTTTGTTGCCCGCATGAAGTCTTCGAACGTAAGCGAGACCTACAATTTTATTAAAAGTACAACTGCAGAAGTATTGGGTGAACTTAGCAAAGCACCGGATGGTTCCGACCATTTCTTTGTTCGGGATCCATATGGAAATATTTTCGAAGTGGTAGAAAGTAATGATTGGTTTGGAAATGCAAATTCTCAAACCGGTGGACCTGGTGGTTGTATGATCGGGGTTACAGATGTTGAAAAGGCGTTGAAATTTTATAGCACTGTATTGGGGTACGATACTGTACTCTATGATAAAGCCGGTGTTTTTGAAGATTTGAAATGCTTACCTGGTGGTGATTCAAACGTTAGACGCGTTTTAATTGAACATTCACGACCGCGTGAAGGTAGTTTCTCAAAATTATTAGGAAGCAGTCGGCTTGAATTAATTTCCGTGCAGGATCGTACACCCAAAAAAATCTATGAAAATCGTTTCTGGGGTGATCGCGGTTTTATTCATCTATGTTTCGATATCAATGGAATGGCCAACATGAAAACATTGTGTGAAAAAAACGGATATCCCTTTACGGTCGATAGCTCAGGGAGTTTTGATATGGGAGAAGCTGCTGGTTATTTTAGTTATGTTGAGGATCCGGATGGGACTTTAATCGAGTTTGTAGAAACCCATCGCATTCCCATTTTTAAAAAGATCGGATGGTACCTCGACTTGCGTAAAAGAGATCCCAAAAAATCATTACCAAATTGGATGTTAAAGGCTCTTTCATTCAACCGGGTTAAAGACTAACAAGCGTTAATCAAGAAGTAGGGATTTTACTTTGCAACAAAATCCTATATTTGCCGCTCAATTTTGTGGGCAGTATGACCATACATGATTTAACATTTCAAAAATTCATCGACGAGGAGAAAATCCGCAGCAAAGTAAAGGCGCTGGCAAACCGTATTTCTGAAGACTATAGGGATCGAATACCGTGCTTTCTTCCGATCCTGAACGGGTCGTTTATGTTTGCCGCGGATTTATTAAAAGAGATCGACTTACAATGCAGGGTATCGTTTGTTAAAATCGCCTCGTATCAGGGCACACAAAGTACCGGTAAGATCAAAACCCTGATCGGTCATGAAGAAAGTCTGTTCAATCAGGATATCATCATTATTGAAGATATCGTTGACACCGGTATCTCATTGCAACAAACCATTGACGAATTACGTGAGCTGGGTACAAAATCGGTAGAAGCCGTTTCGCTATTTCGAAAATCATCAGCGCGCGATAAAAATATTGATGTAAAGTATGTTGGATTCGATATAGACAATGAGTTTGTAGTTGGATATGGCCTCGATTATGATGGGTTAGGAAGAAATCTCAATGCCATCTATAAAGTGAAGGAATAATATACCCGATTACTGAAGAATGAATTTTAGTATATTGGCCAACCAAAATATTTAAAAAGCCCCAAAATATCCATCATTTAACGAATTCTAATGATTAACATGGTAATTTTTGGCCCTCCCGGTGCCGGAAAAGGAACACAAAGTGAAAAGCTAATTGAAAAATACGGTATGGTTCATATCGCCACAGGAGACCTCTTTCGGGCGCATTTAAAAAATGATACCCCCCTTGGCCAACAGGTAAAAGAGATCATGAATAATGGATTTCTTGTGCCGGATGAAATCACTATTTCCATGTTGGAAGAAGAAGTTCATAAAAATCCGGAAGCAAAAGGATTCCTGTTTGATGGATTTCCGCGTACCGTACCGCAAGCGGAAGCATTGGATCGATTGATGGATAAGAACGGGACCGCTATTCACGTAGTGGTTGCACTGGATGTTACCGAAGAAGAAGTGCGTACCCGAATTGCTAAACGCAGAAGCATCGAAAATCGTCCGGATGATGCAGATGATAAGCTGAACAAACGCATTGATGAATATTTTCAAAAAACAATTCATGTGCTTCCCTATTACGAGCAACAAAACAGATTAAATACGGTTCATGGTATTGGCGATGTTGATGCGATCTTTGATTCCGTCACCGCCGTTATAGAAGCTCAATCAAATTAATTTTATGGCGGGAGCTAATTTTATCGATTATGTAAAATTTTGTTCCCGTTCAGGTTCCGGTGGCGCTGGATGTTTACATTTTCATCGTGAAAAACATATTGATAAAGGGGGTCCGGATGGTGGTGATGGTGGGCACGGCGGACATATCATACTAAGGGGCAATGCACAACATTGGACATTGCTTCACCTGAAGTATCGAAAGCATATCATTGCAGAAAATGGAAAGCCCGGTGAAGCTAAAAACTCCACGGGTGCTTCCGGCAAAGATGAAATCCTTGACGTTCCTTTAGGTACCATCGCCCGAAATGCAGAAACCAATGAAATCATTTGTGAGATCTCAGAAGATGGTCAGGAAGAAATTCTAACCCCGGGAGGGCGTGGCGGTAAAGGGAATGCCTTTTTTACAACGCCTACTAAACAAACACCTCAGTATGCACAGCCTGGTGAACCTGGAAAAGAGGAGTGGGTTATTCTTGAATTAAAATTATTGGCCGATGTCGGACTGGTTGGATTTCCGAATGCCGGAAAGTCAACATTGCTTTCAGTGATGTCGGCGGCAAAACCAAAAATTGGAGATTATCCCTTCACTACGCTGACCCCCAACCTGGGAGTTGTCTCTTATCGGGATGATCGTTCATTTGTCATCGCCGATATCCCCGGGATTATCGAAGGTGCTTCGGAAGGGCGTGGACTTGGGATTCGGTTTTTAAAACACATTGAGCGCAATTCCCTGCTATTATTCATGGTCCCTGCAGACGCGGATGATATTAAAAAGGAGTATGAGGTTCTCTTGAATGAATTACAGAAATATAATCCCGAATTGCTTGATAAAAAGCGAATCCTGGCGATATCAAAATCAGACATGCTGGACGACGAATTAAAAGAAGCACTCAAAAAAGAATTGCCTGAAAATGTTCCCTCCTTGTTTATTTCCTCAGTGGCTCAGCAAGGGCTTACAGAGCTAAAGGACATCATCTGGAAAAACCTGAATTAACAATAAAATGCCATATTGACACCAAATTTTCGGTTGGCAATATTATTGACAAACCCACTGTTCAAAATTTCTATCGACGTTATTATTTATGAAGCAAGAGACAAAAAGTGATGATAAGAATATAAATCCTGAGGAAATTATGGATGAAAATGTCGCCAATCCATCAGAAACTGAGGAATTAGAGGAAGCATCGGACAGCTCAACAGAAGACGAAACTCCTGAGGAGGAATCTGAGAAATCAGACTTTGACAAATTAAAAGACGATTTGGCAGAGTTTAAAGACAAATACCTAAGGTTATATTCTGAATTTGACAATTTCAGAAAGCGTACCGCCAAGGAGAAACTGGACCTTATTCAGAATGCAAATGAGCAACTATTAATCGCACTGTTACCGATCGTTGATGATTTTGAACGCGCATCGAAAGCATCTGCAGAAAGTCAGGATCTACAGGGATATAAACTTATTCAGGATAAGTTTAATAAATCGATGGAAAAATATGGTATCAAACCCATGAAAGTGGAAATCGGTGATGATTTTGATCCTGATTTTCATGAAGCCATTACACAAATCCCAGCCCCCGAAGAGAAGTTGAAAGGAAAAATCGTAGATGTGGTTGAAAAAGGGTATCTGTTAAATGAAAAAGTAATTCGCTACGCCAAGGTAGTAGTGGGAAATTAATTTAGGAGAATGTCAACAAAGAGAGACTATTACGAAATTCTTGGTGTATCCAAATCGGCAACGGCAGATGAAATAAAGAAAGCATACCGGAAGGTTGCAATCCAATTTCACCCGGATAAAAACCCGGATGATAAAGCTGCAGAAGATAAATTTAAAGAAGCTGCAGAGGCATACGAAGTACTCAGTAACCAAACGAAACGTGATCAGTATGATCGCTTTGGTCATAATCGCCCGGGAATGGGTGGTGGTGGCTATAGCACACGAGATGAACATGGAGGATATCTTCAGCCAGTTTGGGGATATTTTTGGTGGTGGAGGTGGAAGCCCATTTGATAGTTTTTTTGGTGGCGGCGGAAGAAATTCTTCCCGAAGAGGAAGAAAAGGGTCAAATCTTCGGATTAAGCTCAAGCTTTCATTGGAAGAAATTGCCAACGGCGTTGAGAAAAATAAAAAGTAAACCGGCTGGTTAAGGCTGATGGAGTCACCTTCAAGCAATGTGCAACCTGCCATGGTGCCGGACAAACCAAGCGCGTAGTCAATACGATGCTTGGCCAAATGGTATCAGCAACAACATGCCCAACCTGTAATGGTGCAGGACAATCAATTGACAAAAAACCTCCAGGAGTAGATAGCTCTGGATTGATTTCCAAAGAAGAAATATTTAGTGTTAAAATTCCGGCAGGTGTGTCCGATGGCATGCAACTATCCATGTCTGGAAAAGGAAATGAAGCACCCGGTGGCATAGCTGGTGATTTGTTGATCCTTATTGAAGAAAAAGAAGATGCTCATTTGAAACGTGATGGTAACAATCTTATCTACGATCTGCACATTACCATTATTGATGCTGCTCTTGGTGCCCAGGTTGAAGTTCCTTCTGTAAGCGGAAAACTGAAAATTAAAATAGAACCCGGTACCCAAAGCGGAAAAATACTGCGTCTGAGAGGAAAGGGATTAAAAGATGTTAACGGATATGCAACAGGTGATCAACTGGTCTACGTAAATGTCTGGACCCCCAAAAAACTATCTTCTGAAGAAAAGGCAATTCTGGAGGGGTTACGTGATTCTCCTAATTTCCAGCCAAATCCAAGTGAAAGCGACAAAGGTTTTTTTGACAAAATGAAGGAATTCTTTCATTAAGAAATTATCAACCAATCCAAAACTTTATTTCGCTAAATACCTCCCCATATCTACGTTATTTCATAGGTTTGAGCTTACATGGATTCAATCCAAACGGTTGCTTTTTTTTGACAAAACTCGAAAATAACTTACGTGGAGGTAACATATAGTTTAAGTAGCCGTATCTAAACAGCATGCAGAAGAAGTTTTGGTTGACATTAAGTGGTGTAGTGGTAGCTGCAGTGGTCTCAGGCCAGATTAAAAAGCAATTTGTAATTGAGAATCCTGAAATATGCGAGAGTGTAAAGCTCGTATTGAAAGCGAATAGTGGTAATTGTTTTATTAAGCCATCCCACAGCAACGATTTATTGACCGTTTACAGCAATCAGGATATTGATGCCTATTCCCAGAAATTTTACAAAGAGATCATCGATAAAACCTGCTTTATCAAGTTAGGGCTTGAAGAGGTTCGCTCAGATGGGTTTAGTCAGACAATCTCCACTCGGGTTTTTGGCTCAGGTGTAAATACTTCCGATAAATTCTGGAAAATGTACCTGACGGACTCCAAGCCCTATTATCTTGAATTTACATACGGAGTTGGAAATGCTAACATGGATCTTTCCGGGCTGGCGATCAAGAATTTAAAAATCAATACCGGCAGTGCTGATGTAAATATTGGCTATTTCTCTGAAATGGAGAATAAAATTGATATGGACACCTTCCATATCAAAGTAGATGTTGGAACCGCAAAAGTTAAAAATGTAAATCTTTCCCGTGCCAAATACATTGTAGCGGATGTGGGCTTTGGTAATATGCTCCTCGACTTTAGCAATAAACCGCTGGTTGCCAACGA
>CALOAV010000026.1:0-13889 GCA_942491425.1 uncultured Cytophagales bacterium | reverse complement strand
AGTTCAGAGCACTTGGGTCCTAATATACTCAGGAAAAATTTAATTGGATATTAAGTTGGTTGGATACTCACTTGCTTTTGTTGGTTTCGTTTTTGTAATCATTCAGGGAGGGCTCATCCGTCTTATCATTCCGGCACTCGGGCAGGAGCGCACCGTTTACGTCGGACTTTTTCTTAGTGCCTGTGGATTTATTCTGTATTCATTGGCTGTCAATACAATGATGATGTTCCTGTTTACCATTGTCTATTGTTTTGGTAGTATAGCCGGACCTGCTTTGCAGGGAATCATTTCGACACAAGTCCCTCCAAATGAACAGGGGGAACTGATGGGCGGATTATCCAGCCTTCAGGCGATCACGAATATCGTCGGACCATTAGTTATGATGGGGCTGTTTAGAATTTTTACCGCAGATTTTGCACCGTTCTACTTTCCTGAGATATCCATGATTTTAGGAGACATATTAACCCTTACGGCGGCTATCCTTGCCAGGCGAACGTTGAAGAAAAATATTGTCAAGCCATTGCAAGCTGAGGAAAAAATTCAGCAAGAGGAATAACCTTATTCCATTATATGTTTAGCAACCAATTTGGCAGCGACTAAATCTTCAAGCGCATGCCCGACTGATTTAAAAAGGGTGATGGAATCCGGACGTGTTCTGCCTGGTTTAGATTCGGCGCATAATTGAAACAGGTCTGCCTGGATACTGTCACGCCGGATAATACCCTCGTTTAAAGGAATTAATAAATCACCTGCCTCTTTTAGCGCGCCTTCATGATCAATAAATACACGTGCTTTTGAAATAGCAGCATCATCACTTTCCCGCATATCGGTTCGATAAGCACCCACAAGATCAATATGCTGCCCCGGGCATAAAATCGGAGCCCAATACGAGAGGAGAAGGACTTAGCGTGGCACACGAAACAATATCAACCTCCCGAATAATATCTTTAATTTCAGTAATTACTGAAATAGAAAAGGATTCATTTCTCATTAATTCACAGAGAGCCTCTGCTTTTTTATAAGACCGACCCCATACGAAAACATTTTGAATAGGCCGCACTGATGCGTGAGCTTTGATCAGTTCGGGGGCCAATGCACCGGTTCCAATCATTAAGAGAGAATGACTTTGCTCCTTCGATAAGAAAGTGGATGCAAGTGCCGAGGTGGCCGCAGTTCGAATAGTTGTCAGTGCTTTTGCATCCATGATCATTTTCAGCTCACCACGAGTTGCATCGTAAAGTAAATATTGACCCTGAATGGCAGGGAGATTGAATTCACCATTCTCAGGGGATACGATTACCAATTTTACGCCCAGGTCATCGCCCTCAACCCATGCCGGCATTAGTAACAGGGTGGAGGGTAGCCTTGCCCCCGGATTTGAAAAGGGATGATGATGGCGCGTTGGAACAACAATGGTATTGGATGCAAATGCTTTACGCAATGACTGAATTACATCAGGATACTTAAGAATGGCTTGGATTTCTTCAGCAGAAACAAATCGCATTTGAATTTGCTATTTAGACTTCAATTTTAGAAGCCGGTTATAGATCTGCAAACATACCCAGGCATCGGTGGCAGCATATTGGAGTTGTTTCTCGGTGAGTGTTTCAGCTTCCCAATTGGAAGTCTGTGCAGATTTCGAAATTCGAAAACCCAGCAGGAGCGCTGTTAATTTTTTTACGCTCTCGACTTCAAAGCCACCTCTTTGCTGAGATTGGTTAATTCAAAAAAACCTTCAGCCTCGAAGCGTTGTAATTTTTGTAATAAGCGTACATCATCACGAATCCCAATCCCCGGTTTGACAATTTTTTTGTTCTCAAAAAAGGGAAGCATTTCTGCTGTTACCCCGGTATGGTTGAGACGGATTACGAATACTTTTTTTTCAAGGCCAATTGCACTAATGAAACATCATAGGTCTGACCTTTTTTAAAACTTGGCCTTGTCTCCGTATCAAACCCAACGATTTTTTGTTTTTGAATTTCTTTAAAAGCTGCCGGCAGTTCTTTCGGATTGGTTATTAGTTCAATGTTGCCTTCGTATGCTCCCAGCGGAAGGAGGTTGATCTCTTCATTGGAGATCGCTGTTTTTTCAATGTTTTTTACCTTACTTCTTGTCATCACTGAATCTTCTGATTTTGATATTAAGGTAGGCAATGAGTATGGTCATGAACGGGCTAATGATATTGAAAAAACAAAAGGGTGCATACACCGACGTCGCAACTCCCAGCACTCCGGCCTGCGTGGCACCACAGGTATTCCAAGGGATCAATACAGAAGTTACCGTTCCGGAATCCTCCAGCGTCCGGCTTAATACCTCCGGTTTGAGATCCCGCTCGCGATACGTATCGGCAAACATTCTTCCCGGAACAGCAATAGCCATGTATTGATCGGCAGCGGTGATGTTGAAGAAAACACAGGTAGCAGCGGTGGACGCAACTAAGGAACCTGTTGAGTTTGCAAACTTAATAATTCGATGAGCGATTACTTTTAATAACCCGGAAGACTCCATGACTCCGCCAAAAATCATGGCACACATAATTAACCAAATGGTATTCAGCATCCCCGCCATTCCTTTTCCAACCAATAGATTGGAAACCATTTCATTATCGGTCGTGATTTGAATGGTAGTGGCCATCGCATTCATAAACGCCACAAATGATGATTTAACATAATCACCTTCAATTCCCGAAACCTGATTTACTATATCCGGTTGAAAGATGATCGCAAAAATTCCACCGAGTATGGATCCAACTAATAATGCTGGTGATGCGGGTACCTTTTTGACAATCATAAAAATGACAATGGCAGGAATCAAAAATAATACTGGATTGAGATTAAACGAATTTTCAATGGCAAGTAATACTTCTTTTGATTCAGTTAAAGATGCAGAAGTATCCAACGTAAATCCCCAAACTAAAAAGATAATCAGCGTAATGATCAGCGATGGACCGGTGGTGATGATCATGTATTTAACGTGGGTGATTAAATCAGTCCCGGCCATAGCTGGTGCAAGATTGGTTGTATCTGACAAGGGTGACATCTTATCACCAAAGTACGCCCCCGAAATGATGGCGCCTGCGACTACCCCTTCATGGATATCCATCGCCATTCCTATACCTAACAATGCAATCCCCACGGTTGCAATGGTAGACCAAGAACTGCCGGTGGCAAGCGATACGATGGCACTGACCACAACTGCTGCAAATAAAAATATAGTCGGGTTTAAAATTTTCAATCCATAATAAATCATCGCCGGAACGATACCACTGAGAAGCCATGTTCCTGAAAGGGAACCAATCACCAGCAAAATGATAATTGCCGACATCGCGGAACTGATGCTTTTAACAATGCTCTTATTAATTTCCTTCCAGGTATACCCCAGCCGCCAGGAAATGATTCCGGCAACCCCAGCTGATAAGAGTAGTACGATTTGATTGGGACCCACAATCGCATCCGATTTGAAAACCAATACGGTAATCGTAAGGAGGACGATAAGAAAGAGAATGGGAATTAACGCCAATATAAGCGTAGGCACCTTTTTTTCAACAGCCATTTACCAAGTATTATGTATCTATTTAAAGAGGGGTTTTAAGTTTTGAAGATAGCAATATTTATCGAATGCCTTTCGTCGGGCGAATTAAGATATCCGATAATGAACACCTCTTTCTTTTAAATAACTCACGACAAAATCAAAATTTTCCTGTTCCTCACCTACATACTCTGGCGGACAAATACCTTTTCGGGTGAATTTTTCATTCAACACCAGGTTGACAGCAGCTGTACAAGTATAGCCCGTGGTTCGTGCCATTGATAATGTATCGGTTTTTGCATCCGTCTTATCAAATAGATTGTATTCATATTTTTTCGGCTTGCCGTTTTCATCACCTTCTATCTGTATTCGCATCACCGTAAATTCTTCTTCTCCGGGCTTCAGTTTCCATTTGGGAAAAAGCAACCGGGCGGTTACATCAATAGGGCGAATCTTAACGCCTTTTATGTCTACTTCCTCATAGGAGAAAAACCCCGATTCGCGCAATACGCGGAGATACTCAATACAGCCCGGATACCGCAAAGTTTTTTCAATCATGTCAGGAATATCGGGCATGGTTTTGATCAGGGAACGTAAGCCATCTGAGTTCCAGGATTCCAGGGTACCTACTTCGGGGAAATGAATCAGTTCGGGATCCGACAAGGCTTCTTTGATCACCACCTGTCCATTTTGAACATACCGTGCGGGACGGATATATTCTTCGATCACATCAATCGGAGAAAATACGGCTTTATATTCGTAAGGCCATTCACGAACAACAGGCAGTCCACCCACCAGGCATTCATAGCGTTGTATTTTCATCCGTGAATAATGGTATCCTAAGATGATATTACCCATACCCGGGGCTACACCACAATCTGTAATAACGGTCACGTTATTTTTCTTCGCCAGTTCATCCAATTGAAAAGGGTCTTCCGGGAAAAAGGAAATATCGACCATATTCTTGCCCGCTTCGATAACTGTTTTTACCGTTTGAAGTCCGAGAAATCCCGGAACCGCACCCACCACTAAATCATAGGATTGTACAAGGTCTTTTAAAGCAGCCAAATTAGAGAAGTCGAATTTTTGGGTTTGAATTCCCTTTTCCTCAAGCGCCTGAAGTGCTTCCTCATTGAAGTCCACTGCCGTTACCTCATATTGTGTGGCAAGGTCAATAGCCATCGCTTTGCCCACTAAACCAGCTCCTAATACAATTATCCTTTTTCTCATCTGCTTACATTAAATTGGTTCTTGCAAAAATGACATTGTCCATTGAAAATGAAAACAAACATGAAAATTACTTTCAATAATATTCAATCCGTAAATAGATTCGTACCTTTCCCTGCTAACTAATGAATATGCTTGATCCTGCCACTATTTTACAAAAAGCCAAAACCTCTTCATTTTATTTGTGGGTTTTGAACTGGTCGTTGGCACGGATGATACCGTTTAATAAACCACATGGTTTCAAAGTGGTGGAAGTGGGGGATCATCATTTGCGCACCATTATTCCGTATAAGAAAAGTAATTTCAATCACATCCGTGGATTGCATGCATGTGGGCTCGCTACTATTTCAGAATTTACTACCGGGTTTATGTTGATCAGCAAATTGGACATGAAACGTTATCGCATCATCATGCAGCGATTGGAAATGGAGTACCATTATCAGGGTAAGATGGATGCGTTTGCAGAATATCGACTGGAAGACGACTGGATGGAAAGGGAAATTTACGAACCACTTAAAACACAGGATGCAGTCGTATTACCGTTTGAAATAAAGATTTATGATGCCAGTAACAATCACCTGACTACTGGTAAAATATTTTGGCAGATTAAGGAATGGGGAAAGGTGAAAACGAAAGTCGCCTGATACCATTTTTTGTGTTCTTAATTATCTGTAATTTTAGTGGACATTAAACCAGACTTCGTATGAGAAAAATTGATGCACTGCTTTCGGAATATGGCGAGAGCCATCAAAATCCTACCAATAAGTTTATTCATTGGATTTGTGTGCCCCTTATTTTTCTGAGCATTGTCGGGCTATTGGCCTCCATTCCAACCAGTCTTGTCCAGTCTATTTTGGGAGAAGGAAATCCGTATGCCAACTGGGCAGTTGTAGCCCTGGTGCTTGTCACCATTTACTATGTTTCACTATCCATTTCACTGAGTATTGGAATGGCTTTGTTTGCCTTGCTCTGTATATGGATTACCAATGTTATTGCTCAATTGAATATTGCTCCCCTTTGGGCTGTCAGTATTGGAATATTTGTGGTTGCGTGGATCGGTCAATTTTACGGCCACAATGTAGAAGGAAAAAAGCCTTCTTTCCTGAAAGACATTCAATTTTTGTTGATCGGTCCTGCCTGGCTGATGCATTTTATTTATAAAAAAATCGGTATTCCGTATTGATTCATCCATATCAATTTCTTGAAGTTCATGATTTAGAAACTACACAGTTTGACTTGTGGTTGTTTCATGAATCAAAGCATCTCAAACTGCAATCAACAGGCGGTTGGCGAACCTTTGTAATTGCTAAGAAAGATGAGATTGTTGGGCAGGTTCGGTTTCATCAGGAGGGGAATGTAGCCCGTGCATCATTAAGAAGTCCGTTCGGGACTATTCAATTTGTTGAAAATCTTCCTGCGGATATTTTATTCTCCTTTATTCAATTTTTTGAAACACCTTTAAAAAAATCCGGAGTCGGTACAGTTATTTTAAAAAACCCACCGGCGTTGTATGCTCCTTTTCAAAATGAACTATTATCCGTGTCGCTTTTAAATCAGGGTTACCAGATTAGCAATGCGGAGGTTGGAGCAGTTATAAAAGTAAATACCCCTTTCGAAAAGCATCTGGATGAATGGGAATTGCGAAAATTAAAGCAAGCCGGAGAAAGCGGATTAAAATCCAGTGCGGTTGAATTGGATAAACTGGAAGCTATCTATCAATTTATTTTATCCTGCAGAGAGGAACGGGAGCAAGGGCTTTCACTGGCATACGATGAATTGAAAAAAGTGGTAGCGATCTTCCCTGATCGGTTTATTTTACACACGGTACAGGATGGAACAACTTTAGCAGCTGCTGCCATTGGTATTAAAATTAATAGTCAGATCCTCTATAATTTTTATTCTGCACATTCAAAGGAATATGATTCAATTAGCCCGGCGGTTCTCTTGATGAAGTCGTTATATGAATATTGTTTTGCCGGCAAAATCGAACTATTGGATTTGGGTACTTCTGCTCTGGATGGGAAACCTAATTTTGGATTACTTGATTTTAAAATGCGGTTAGGAGCAATTCCGACGGCAAAGTATACTTTCCATAAAGAATTACGGTGATGGAACTCCCGTTGGTTTCTGTAATTTGTTTGTGTTATAATCAACAGCAGTTTGTAGGCGCTGCTATTGATTCGGTTTTGAAACAAACCTACTCCAATATTCAACTGATTGTTGTGGATGATGCCAGTACCGACAAGAGTGCAGAAACGATTCGGACAATAGGAAAAACGTATCCTTCCATTGAGATCGTGTTGCTGGAAAAAAATATTGGAAACTGCGCAGCTTTTAACAGAGGGCTTTCATTTGCTACCGGCGAGTATGTAATCGACCTGGCGGCGGATGATCTATTATTACCTGAACGCGTGACGATTGGCGTTGATCGACTGAGTTTATTAGGTGAGTCGTATGGTGTGCATTTTAGCGATGCCCTGTTAATTGATGAGAATGGACAATCCTTACAAAAACATTCCGACCAGATTAAATTATCACCCATCCCGCAAGGAGATATTTACGAAGCTGTAATCCAACACTATTTCATTTGTTCTCCTACGATGATGATGCGAAAAGAAGTCCTGGATGAGTTAGGCGGATATGATGAAAGTCTACACTATGAAGACTTCGATTTTTGGGTTCGCTCTTCCCGAAAATATTTGTATGATTATTCTGACGAGGTACTGGTGAAAAAGCGAGTACTACAGGGATCTTTATCGGATGTTCAATTTAAAAGAAACAGTGATCATTGGAAATCAACCTGGCGCGTGTTGCAGAAAATAAAGAATTTAAATACCCGGGCAGCTGAAGTACAGGCATTCAAAAGTCGACTGTGGTATGAAATCGGCTATCATTTAAAAAGATTTGCCTTTCGTCCCGTATTCTACTATTTGCATTTATTTATCTAAGGAGTGTTTTAATAAATTAACTTACATTAGTTGATCCTAAAATAAATTTCATATGAAAAATCTGTTTGTCTTATTTACAATGACTCTATTCAGTTGCACCACTACAGTCGAAACCACTGTGGAGGAAGATGCAGGAGTCGGTTATCTGGACTATTCGAACCACGATGATAAGTTAAGTGGAGGTGTGAAAATGATTCCTATTGAAACTTCTGCCGGAACATTTAACGTATGGACCAAGCGGGTAGGAAATAATCCGACGATGAAAATATTATTACTCCATGGCGGCCCGGGAGCTACACACGAATATTTTGAATGCTTCGATTCGTATTTACCCAATGCAGGTATTGAATACTACTACTACGACCAGTTGGAATCCTTTTACAGTGACCAGCCATCCGATAGCAGTCTTTGGAGTGTAGAACGGTATGTAGAGGAGGTGGAGCAGGTACGGAAAGCGTTGGGATTGGATAAAAGTAATTTTTATTTGCTAGGGCATTCCTGGGGAGGAATTTTGGGGATAGAATACGCCTTAAAGTATCAGGAAAATTTAAAGGGACTAATCATTTCCAATATGGTACCCTCCATACCGGACTATATTCAGTATGCCAATGACGTTTTGGGGCCACAACTGGATCCGGCAGTGTTGAAAGAGATCCGTGACCTGGAGGCAAAAGGGGAGTATACAAATCCTCGTTACGGAGAATTGGTATTCACGCATTATTATCCGGAACATGTATTACGCATGCCATTGGAGGAATGGCCGAATCCGGTAAACCGGGCATTTGCAAATATTAATGGTGATCTGTATCTCACGATGCAGGGCCCGAGCGAATTTGGGGTGGTCGGTGATGCGAAGCTAAAGAGCTGGGACAGGAAAGCAGACCTGAATAAGATTACAGTACCCA
Organism: uncultured Cytophagales bacterium; assembly: GCA_942491425.1. GTDB lineage: Bacteria > Bacteroidota > Bacteroidia > Cytophagales > Cyclobacteriaceae > JBGTGG01. The sequence continues at coordinate 5,281 of CALOAV010000026.1, read as the reverse complement.
CCTTATCGATCGGCGGGGCTCATGACACAATGGATCCTAAGCAAATGGAATGGATGGCTTCTGAAGTACAACAGGGCCGGTATTTGCATTGCCCGAATGGAAGCCACATGTCGATGTACGATGATCAGGAAACGTACCTGAACGGGTTAATCAGTTTTGTTAAGGATGTTGATCAGGCTGTATTTAAGTAAACAGGAATGATAAAATATATTTTTCTCCTGTCCTTTGTACTTCATTTTAATTGTTTCTCGCAAACGCCAACGCAGGAGGAACAATCCGTAAAGAAAGTTTTGGATGATTTTTTTCAGGCCCTGGAAAAACAGGATACCTTATTGTTCAACAAGGTAGTATTTAACAGCGGTCAGATCTGGTCCATACGGCAATATGGCGATTCTATTCGCTATGGTATGCGTACTTTTAAAGATGATGTCCATCTTTTTAATCCAGAAGCGATCATTAGCGAATCTCCTCTGGATTATGAAATAAAAGTACATGAGCAAATCGCTAGTGCCTGGGTACCGTACACGTTAAGCGTAAACAGAAAATTTCTGCATTGCGGAATAGATGTGTTCACCTTGCTAAAAAGTAATGAAGGATGGAAGATCGCCAATATTACATTCACCATGGAACCTGATGGATGTGATCCTATAAAACGAAAGATCAACGAAAAGGAGAAATAATGAATACTCAAGAGCCCCATAGGACAATGACTAAAAATTTCTTATTGTTGGCAGCATTTCTGATTTCCAGCATTTCGTATAGTCAGGAAAAATTTTCTACGGAGACTCAATCCTATGTGGTGATGGAGAGGGGAACGTACCTTTTGCAAAATCTCACGATTGTCGATGGAACAGGCGGTGCAGTTCGAACCAATCAGGATATTTTGATATCCAATGATATCATTACCAAGGTTGGCCCGGATTTACCCGTTCCGAATGGGGCAACTGTATTGGATATGAAAGGGAAAAGTGCAATGCCGGGGATGGTGATGCTGCATGAGCATTTGTTTTATCCCAAAACAACTCCGGGAGCACCGTATGGGGTTGACCAGATGACCTATTCTTTTCCGAAATTATACCTGGCGGGTGGAGTAACTTCCATGCGTACCGCTGGCAGTATAATGCCGCAAGTGGATGTCAATCTTAAAAAGGCGATTGATAAAGGAGATACGCCGGGTCCGACGATGGATGTATCAAGTCCGCATATTGATCGGGAAGGGACCGGCATCTTTGAACTGGCAACGATGGAGTCAACGGATCAGGCTGTCAATGCCGTTAACTTCTATGCCGATATGGGGATTACATCCATAAAGGTGTATAATTATATTACCCGCACTGATTTAAAAGCTATTGTTGAAACTGCTCATAAAAGAGGGATGAAAGTAACCGGGCATCTATGTTCGATTACCTATCGGGAAGCAGCTGACTTGGGTATTGATAATATCGAACATGGTTTTTTTTAGTGCAGTGATTTTATCAATGATAAAAAGTTGGATATGTGTGCGCCATTTAAGATGCGGAAAGCAATTCTTGATATCCCTACAAATTCAAAAGTGGTAACTGAATTAATCGATCATTTGGTTAGTAAAAAAGTAGCGCTCACCTCTACCATTAATGTATTTGAACCGTATACCAATCGGGAGGTAGTACCGGGCGGCGGTATCGAGGCGTTGTTTCCAAATGCAAAGGAAAAAGTGTATGCGCGATGGGCCTCCAAACAAGGAAAAGATTCAGTTGATTATTTGTTGTTTAATAAAAGTAAAGTCTGGGAGAAAGCCTTCTATGATGCAGGTGGATTGTTAGTGGCGGGAACTGATCCTACTTACGACGGAAGAATCGTTGCTGGCTATGCGAATATGCGGCTGTTAGAACTTTTTACAGAGATGGGATTTACAATTCCCGAAGCCGTAAAAATCTGTACGTTAAATGGCGCGACCTATCTGCAAATGGAAAAGAAAATTGGGTCTCTGGAAGTCAATAAGCAGGCTGATTTCATAATCATGGATGAAGACATCAGTAAGGATATTAGCGCAATTCGATCGTTGAAAATTGTTTTTAAAAATGGTGTTGGCTATGATTCAAAGAAACTGTTTAAGGCAGCAGAGGGATATGTGGGAATTAGATGATCACTAATACCTATTTACGATTGTCCTCTCCCAGGATCATACTCAAATAACTTTCATATCGGCTTAGCGCGATTTGTCCTTTTTGTACGGCTTCAATTACCGCGCACTTTGGCTCGTTAATATGAATACACCGGGCACCAAATTTACAATCGAGCCGGACGTCGCGCATCTCCGGAAAATAATCGGAGATTTCCTGTTGCGACATATCCACTAATCCCCATTCTTTTATTCCGGGGGTATCGATAATAAAGGTGTGGGTTTTTAGTGGGAACATTTCCGCAAAAGTGGTCGTATGTTTTCCTTTTTCGGAGAAATCAGAAATGTCACCTATTTTTTGTTGGATATCGGGAGAAAGTTTATTGAGCAAGGTGGATTTTCCAACACCGGAGTGTCCGGCTATTAAGGTTACTTTATTTTCCAACAAGTTAAGTATTGGAGAAAGATCATCGGTTAACGCGCAAAGTGAAAGCGTAGTAACTCCAATCCCGTTATATAAATCCATCAATTTTTGTTGCTGCTCAATTTCTGCTGGTTGTAAAAGATCTTTTTTGTTAAACAGCAATAGTTGTGGGATTCGAAATGATTCTGCTGTAGCTAGAAACCGGTCAATAAATCCAAGTGAAGTACGGGGTTGCACCATTGTTGCAATCAGCAACACCTGATCCACGTTGGCTGCCAGCACCTGCGCATGCCCGGTCTTTTTAACAGATTGCCGCAAGATGTGATTTCTGCGATCAACAATTTTGGTAATGTTACCAGTACCATGATCCAGTTCAAATAAAACGTAATCGCCAACGGCAATCGGATTGGTTTCCTTAATGCCCGCAAGTCTGATTTTTCCGCGTGTCCGGCACTGGTATTGCTGGCCATCTTCTGCGACCACCTCGTACCATGAACCTGTTGATCGCATGACAAGACCTTTTATCATGCTAGTAATTGTTGGATGTGCTTCATGATTTTGTCGGTGGCTCCCAAATTTTCTTTCACATATAAATTGGTTACCTCACACGCCAATAAAAATGTTTCCGGAATGTTCAATAAAGCATATTTTGCCTTTAAGTCGGGGTAGTCCACAATCGGAAAGGCTCCGCCATAATTCATTAGCGTCACGGCTTCTTCGTACTTCTCGTAATTTTTGTTTCCAAATAAAATTGGGATGCCATAACAGGCTGCTTCCAGAATATTGTGAAGACCTTTGCCATAGGCGCCTCCGACAAATGCAAATTCTCCGTACCGGTAGAGCCGCGACAGCAATCCAATATTATCAATAATCAGTACCTGGTATTCATCCAGATTTCCAGTAGCTTTTGAGTAGCGGATTGAATGCCCCTGGATCGCTCCTTCAATCTCAGAAATAAAATCTTCAGAGATTTCATGAGGAGCTATAATAAACTTAAGCTGATATTGACTTTCATTAATAAATGGAATTAAAACTTCAAGATCTTCCTCCCAGCAACTTCCCACAACAAAAACTTTCTGATCACCCTTAAATGCTTTTGCAATGGGTAACTCAACCGCATTTTGTACGACTTCAAATACGCGGTCGAAACGGGTGTCTCCGGCCTTCGAACAATTGGTAATTCCGATGGATTTCAATAATCTGACAGATTCATCATTTTGGACAAAGATGTAAGTGAAATTGAAAAGTATATTTCTAAAGAAGGATCCTAATGGTTTAAAGAATGGTTGGTTTTTTCTAAAGATTGCTGAAATCGAAATAATTGGAATATTTTTTCGTTTTAGTTGAATTATATAGTGATGCCAGAATTCATATTTCACAAATACAACAAGTGTGGGCTTAACGATTTTAATGAACAGTTCCGCATTTTTTTGTGTATCGAGGGGCAGGTAAAAAATAAAATCGGCGTGTTCATAATTTTTTCGAACATCATATCCTGAAGGAGAGAAGAAAGTAAGGAGAATTTTATAATCAGGATACTGCTTACGGAATTTTTCAATTAGGGGGCGACCTTGTTCAAATTCCCCAAGGGATGCACAATGGATCCAGAACACGGGGTGTTGATTTTCTTTGAAGGCACTTTTAAGTTCCAAAAAGAGGCTCTTCCGTCCATTAAGAAACGCCGAAATTTTGGGACTGAAAGGTTTGGCAGCCAGAAGAAAAAATTGTGATAGTGCAAGAAAAATCCTGTACAGGAAAGACATCATGTGTACAAAAATATTAAGAATCACAAGGTCGTGAAATTATGGGGATTAAATATGAAATAGGGAATCTTTGTATCTTTACGTAAACCATGGTATTTGATATGAAATTTATGGAGCGAATGATGAAGTTGAGAAATGTAGGTATCCTCCTCCTGGTGTTGATCTCATTTAACACAATGGCTCAGGATGGCCTTACTGAATTTTTAAATGCAGGAAAAGCTGATGCAAGCAAACTTACCAATGCCTATTTAGAGCCTATCTTTGAAGGTCTTTCCTACGGTTTTAATGGCGGCTGGATTACGACCGCCAAACCACACCAGAAGTTTGGATTTGATATTGGTGTAACGCTAACCGGAGTCTTTATCCCTGATTCCAAGAATTATTTTACGCCCGATAACCTTGGGCTCACTAATACCGTGCTGGTTGATCCTGTCGGTGGTCAGGCCCCAACCATTGTGGGTCCGGGGGATGCGACTACCTACGAAGTTGACGATCCAAATGATGGAATACCTCCATTTCAGTTTGACGGACCGGAGGGTCTAGATTTTGAAGGAACATTTAAAATCAGTGGTGTACTAACTCCGATGGTACAACTGGGTATTGGCACTGTAAAAAGTACGGATTTAAAAATACGGTTTATGCCAAAAGTTAGTGGCGGTGGAACAGAAGTGTGGTTATGGGGTGCTGGAGTATTGCATGATTTTAAACAATGGATTCCGGGACTTAAAATGGCGCCCATTGATCTTTCGGTACTAGTGGCCTATAATCAGATAAAAGGTTCAACGGATATGTCGGGTACCTTCGGTAATGGAGGAGATAACAGTCCGCAGGTTTTAGATTTTAATATCTCTGCATGGTTGTTCCAGGCCCAGATTTCAAAAAAATTATCGGTGCTAACCGTGTATGGTGGTATTGGATATAATCTTGTTGGTACAGATACCAATATGAAAGGAAGCTACGAGGTTTATCCCAGCACTCCACCTTTCAAAGATC
>CALOAV010000025.1:0-9522 GCA_942491425.1 uncultured Cytophagales bacterium | reverse complement strand
TATTTATAGAAATACATGTTATCGACTAGCAGTGTGGAAATGGTGCCATCCGAGATAAAAAATATCTGCGCGAGGTTACTTCTACTCGATAACCCAAAACTTGCCAGCGGGATATCCAGGCTTATCCATTGATTGCTGACCAGCGCATCACTTGCAAACGTGACCCGACCACTTGAATCATCGCCACCACCAAAGGCGCCATTCGATCCAAAATCACCAATCTCAATGGTAATAAAATCGGCAGGATCAATAGATTCCCGAACTTGAATATCCACATGCAAGTGTGTCATTTGAGAAGCATTCACCGTCGGATTTTGAAATTCGGTCGCCACAAAATTCAGTTGTGTATACTGGATAATCTGATCGCCATTAATAGAAAGATCGGCGCCACCTAAAGTGGTTTGAAAGGGTGCAAAAAATCCATTATAAAAATCCACTGGAACATTCGTGTACGCATCACTAAAGATGGAGATAACATCCGCTGGATTACGGGAAGGCACTGGTGCAGCAATAAAATTTCCCAGCGATTCAATGGTGAGTGAGCCCTTTGCTTTAACACCACCGAGAATGGCAGTGATTTTCGCCGTCCCCTGCCCCACTATGGAGATAACGCCATTTTCATTTACACGAGCGACGTCAACATCAGTTGAATGAAAACTAAAATAAGCCGGTGCGGTATCTACTGTTTGATCCAGACCCGATGCAAGATTAAATGTTTGGGTAAGGCCGTTCATCGTTAGTGTTGAGCCAATAAAGGTTTGCTGAACAACATCTGCACCATTAAATATCGCTGGTCGTGGTTGTGCCACGGTACCTAGCTTTTCAAATTTCAATTCATCAATCCAAAAAGTATATCCATTGCCATTCTCAGGTCCTTCAGCATACCAAAACATACCTTTTTCAACCAGGAGTTTTAATGGATCAGGAATGGGGATAATATACTTCGTCCAGGTGGTACTGATTCTCAGGTTTGTTTTAGTAACCAGAAATCTGTTTTCACCAAAATCATTTCCAAATCCGATTTCATTGATCGTGGCTGCTTGCGATGCTTTTGCCCAAAACGTAAGGGCATCAAAACCAGACAAATCTCTGCCACCAAAATCCGGAAAGATTGCGCCTGCAAAAGCACCTGCCGGATCGCCAACGTTGGGAACATCAAATCGCATGGAAGCGGTACCGCTATAACGTTCTGATGCATCCACAGAAAAAGCATCTAATTTCGAACCACCAAAGGGGAGGTATTCCAGTCCCCCACTGAATCCATCGATGAACACGTCGGGTGTCTTTGGAAAAGTTGCAAATCGTACTTCATCCGACAAGCTTCGCTCGCAACCGGAAACAACGGTTAGCAATCCCCCTACAAGCATCGAAATTTTTAAGTATCTGAAGTTTATCTTTTTCATGCTCTGCTGATTTTATTTCCCAAGATTAATATGGATGTAAGTCCGAAGTTCCCATTCATTACCATTTGGAAATCCAACCGGACTAATAATTGGAGAGGTGGCAAATTCTTCTGTTTCATTAGGCAGGTATCGCGGAGAATATTGATCAAGCGATCGCCAGATAAAACGCATACCAAGCGTAGTGCTTGGGAGGATAAACCATTCTTGTTTACCCACTGTAGTAGAGATATCTGCCATGAGTTGCAATGGAAAGGTTAAGTTGAAATCGCGATGATAGTCGAACGGTCCCCAATCATTAAATTTCAGATGCGAGGATAACTTCACCGTTTTGTATATGATGCGTACATCTCCACCAAACCGTTCGATCGTTCTTGGGTCAGAACCATTCGACTGGCCGTTTCCGCCATACAGGTTGGCAATGATTCCCAGCTCCGGATTTATTTTCGATACGATGCGCGCATTCACTTCCCATAAATCCAATGCAGGTGGTGCTCCATCAGCTGCAGAAGGAATTCTTCCCGTTCCCGGAAAAATCACTGCAGCATCTTGAGTAGTGGGGAGGTGTCGAAATACAAAGCCGAGACTGGCAGCTAGTTTCGCATCTTCTGAACGATCGCTATCCCATTCATACATCCATGTACCGGGCGTTGGATCGAAGGTTAGCAAAAGTTCTCCTGCAACGGTCTCCCTATTGGACCTAACGACAAAAGGATCTTCTAAAATATTTCGTGGTCGAGCGGGACCGCCAATATCACCCGGTATCGGATCCTCCAGTGGTTTTTGCCACAAGAAATTCGGAGCAATTTGCCATTTTCCTAAACCATAGGTAAAGCCTGTTAAGATGTTATTCTGATTTCCGCTGCCACTATCTTTTAGGTACCATCCGGTAAACGTCTTCGTATAATCGCCACCGCCATTGGCAACGAGTCCCATCGATGCCGCCTGGGCATACCAGTTTATCCGACCGGAAGAAAAGCTAACTTTCACTTTACCACCCCACGTATCAGTAGCCTGTACTTTATCTACGTATACCTGATAGTTTCCTTCTTCGCCTCGTACCACCTGGAATTCTCTTCCTACCAGTGGCTGACCTCCCCAGATACCTCCCGCTTCGATTTTTAATTTATCGAACAATTTGGTTTCCAGATGCAGTGTAACTCTTCGTGTACGTGGTTGCGGAACCGCAATAGAACTGATGGCTAATCCCGGATCATCCAGGTCTTCATGGTAGATACCGGTGACTTTAGCCTTGCCGATATCACGACTGTATTTTAATAGTAATGCAGGATTCGCTCCCCACCAGAGTTGCCGGCCATAGGCCACCTTTAATCCTTTAAAAATTTTTTACCATCAATTTCAATACCGGATGGTGCCAGTCCATTATAAATATCAATGTTGGGACCATAGTTTGCTTCGGGATACAGACCGAAGAAATCGCCTTCATATCCCCAGTGATAATGACCGGTTCGATAAAATCCGCGAAGATCAAATAGTTGCTGATTCCAACTATATTCTGCCTGGTAGACCTGAACACGGCCTAATGAATTTAAAATAGTATTCCCGGCTTGTGTTTGCACATTGAGCGGTCGGCCTCTGTTTTCATAAAAGATTTCGTTAATTGGATTCTCAGCAACATTCCCTAAAATATTGAAGGAAACATTTGCACTAACATTTGCTGCCGGGTTTGCCTCTATCCCTACATAAAAAGATTCCATATTATCAAAGCCTAATTGGTTGGGATAGGTAACATTATTTGGGTCTGATTTTTCAGGGGTGGTAATCAAGTTTACCGTCTGTATAGAAAGTTGTAAACTCAGCCCGTAATTCACTGATGCGAAGTTTTGCAGCTTGTTCACCGATGAGTGCAGCTTTATCACCACGGGCTTTCATGGCAGCATCCACTAACAGGATATTACTAAAATGATTTTCAATTTGTTGAAGAGAGGTACCTTCCGCATAGGGATTATAGGTGTGTGCGTCTTTGAGGGCATAGTATGCTGCCCGTGGATAGAGCGCATATAGTCCACGTGGTGTAGTCTGGCCTTTTGCACAAATGCCAAACCATTCTTCATTCATATTATTTTCACCTTCTATAAAGTCGCGGTCATATCCACCATTCGACCAGGACGCATTGTTGTCATGCACATCCAGGTTTTTCGTCTGGCCTGCTTTCCACCATCCATCACTAAATTGGAAAGTAAACCCTCCCAGTGAATTGCCAGCCTTTCCAAGACCTGCCGCATTTTCATAGATTTCTTTCCAGTTCCCAAGCATATAAAATGCCTGACCCTCCTGATCCTCTTCGTTATCGATCGTATTGAACGCATCTGCCCCAAACTCCGTAAATAAAATTGGTTTATTCAATTCATCTTTAACCCGTTGAAAGGCATCGCCAAAAGAAACTCCACGGTACACATTCGTTCCGAGTATATCGATGTCTTTACATTCTTCTTTAATGATTTCAAGAAAGAGCAGATCCCCATTACAGATTGCGATGGGATGTGAAGTGTCGACAGCCTTCATAGCAATCGTTGCTTCATTAAATAATTTATAAAGTGCCGTTGCGCGGGTTGTTGATTTTCGATCCTCAATAGGAATATCTTCTGTCTCGGCACCCTCCCAGAACAACCCGTAATTATTTTCATTTCCAAGTAAGTAGAGGAGCAGACCAGGCGTGTCTTTATACTCGTTGACCATTTGGGTTACTTCAGCCATCAGCAATTTCCTGACCCGCGGGTCGGCGTACTCGGTATTTGCAACCCAGGCCCCATCAAGTGTTAAACCATACCGGCCAAAAGAATGATTAAGCATCGTATAGATGCCGTAGTTTTCATAGATGTACTGAATCCATTTAGGTTGAACCCCTGTATACTGGCGGATGGTATTAACTCCCATATTTTTGAGGAGTGACATCTCAACATCGAGTGCGGCTTTGATGATGTCATCGGGCTGATTCCACAAACTGTAGGAGAAATTGGTTCCGATCGGGAAATAGTCCCAATTCATTCCGTTAACAAAAAAGTCCTTTTGATTGACGGTTAGTTTCATTCCATTTTGGTGCTGTATCACGGATACCTGATCAGTCTGAGCGTGTGCCACGAATACGGACAACAGGAGGATTAAAAGGAGGTAAATGTTTTTCATATCAGCATGTTTGGTTGAGCAGACCAGGAGGCCTGATAAATCACTTTCTACTTTCTTGCACTACCCTGAGCGCAAGCATTTGTACAACAGAATTGTCTCCAATTAGTTTTAAATTACCCCCCAATCCTAAAATTGAACTACATCAATTCTCTATATTTACTACTACAATACTATCGGATGGAATTTATAAGAAGGGTTAAATTGACATTTAACTACAACAATTTGCGGTATTCAGTTGCGCTGATAGGGATTTTCCTTTCTGCCTCCTCATCCAGTGCACAAGTCGGAAAATATCCTATTAAAAATTACACACCGGTGGATTATGAGGCCGGGATTCAAAATATAGGGTTTGCTCAAAACCGGGATATGGCCATGTTTGTCGCTAATAACCTTGGAGTTCTTTCATTTAATGGCACCACCTGGACGACCCATGCTTACCGTACCGGCAAAAAACAACGATCATTGGATTTTGATGAAGATACGGATCGATTGTATGTGGGATCACAAGGCGAGTTTGGATATTTTGAACAGGATTGGAACTATGTTTCACTTGTTGACAAGATCCCCGAAGGTGCACGTGATTTTGATGAGGTCTGGGATGTGTTTATTACTGATTCAAAGATTTTCTTCTGCACATTTCAGGGAATATATGAGTATGATGGTACAACCATTTCTGTAATCAAAAATATCGATGGCCTAAACAAATCATTTTCTGTTGGCAATCGCTTGTACACTCAAAATTCAAGCGGGAAACTTTTTGAAGTAAGGGGTCAAAAACTTCATCCAACGATCCGGCAAAATCAAAATGGGCAGATCATATCGGGTATCATTCCAAAAGACGAGGGATTGCTCTTGTTTTATAATTCGGGTACCATAGAATTTTCTTCAGCTCTTGGTGCAAGTGAGGTGTATCCATCTCTAATGAAAGCATTATCAGGTCAATATATCAATCATGTACTCCAATTATCAGATTCACGGCTGGTCATTTCAACACAACGATCCGGTTTGTATGTATATGAAGCGCAAACTAACTCGATTGAAAATATAAATTCCCAATCAGGTCTGCAAAGCAGTGCCTGTCTTCGAACATTTCAGGATCACACAGGAAATCTGTGGGTAGGTATGCAAAATGGACTTGCGCACATCGATATTAATTCACCAACACGATTAATCAGTGAGGAAATCAATCTACAGGGAAGTGGATACGATGCTTTTGATGCAACTGAAGGAACTTACTACACGACTTCCAATGGAATCTATTTCCGGCCAACAGAATCCAGCACCTGCATTTTTTTAAAAGGAACAGAAGGACCTGCATACAGTATTCAGCGTATTCAAAATAAACTATATGCCGGACATCACACCGGTTTATTCCTCCTGGATGATGGGGTAGCAAAACGCTGCGCGACAACCAACGGATTATGGCAGGTAAAACATCTCCGATCGCACCCGAACTATGCTATTGGTGGTACATATTCCGGATTGTATCTTTTCAAAATCAATGAGCAGATGGAGCTTGAAGGGATTCAAAAAATTAATGGATTTGATGAGTCCAGCCGATTCTTTGAAGAAGATAAAAACGGCAGTATTTGGGTGGGCCAGTTTTACAAAGGCTTATACCAACTCCTCTTAAAGGAGGACCTGTTAGCAGCTGAAGTTAAAAAGGTGTCTGATGAATCCGCTCTCCCCATTCAGGAACATATTATTCTAAGCAAAGTAGATGAGGAACTCCTGCTCGGTACGGAAGAAGGAATTTTTAAAATAGACCAAAAAACCAACCAAATAGTTACGGCTGATCCGTATTCAAAGATCATTGGTAAAAACTGGATTTATTTGATGGTGCAAGGGAATCAACAATATGTGTATATCGTCTCTGAAGGTGGTGTAGGATACGTCAGACAAGTTAGTGCTGACAATTTTGTTTATGTGCCTTCATCCCTGTTCGAATTGCGGCACTCCTTTAATAATGATCTGTTAAACGTTTCCGTGAATGTGAAAGAGGGTGTTTTGTTTAATGCTAATGAGGGATTTATTTATTACAACCCCGAAATGGAAGATCGGATGATCAACGAACAAAAACCAATTATTAGCCGTGTATACGATATTGCAGAAAATCATATTCTATTTACCCGGTTGCCATTTGAAAAAAGAGTGGATCAGATTAATGAAATCGTGATTACAGAAGGATTAAAGGTACTGGAATTTACAGTTGAGTCATTTGAGTTTGCAGGGGTAGGCAATAAACGCTTTCGCTACTTTTTAAAAGGATTTGATGAAGATTATAGTCAATGGACGATCGCCACAGCAAAAGAGTATACAAATCTGAAGGAAGGAAAGTACGAGTTTTTCGCACAGACCTTAAATGCTTTCGGGGAAGAAATAACCAGTGAAACGCTGTTCTTAACGGTCTCCCCTCCTTTTTACAGAACTGCATGGATGAAAGCTATTTACAGTTTTTTGATCGTATTGACTTTATATCTGGCCTATCGGAGTCAACGGCAATATTATAAACGAAAGGAAAGAAGGATTGAAAAGGCCCGGCAAGAAGAGCTGATGCAAAAACAAAATGAATTGCAACATTTAAAGGAAGAGCAAATTCAAACAGAGTTAGAGCATGTTAATAATTTACTGGCAGCATCCACCATGAACCTGGTCGTAAAAAATGAGTTCATGGAAAATATAAAGGAAGAGCTAAAAACAGTTAATTTAACAGGAGAAGTAAATGAACGAAGTAGTGCCCTGGAGAAAATTGTTAAAGAAATTGATACCGCCTTGCGGCTCAATGATGACTGGAAACAATTTGAGTATCATTTTGATCGCGTCCACGGTGATTTTCTGACCCGACTTACCAATGAATTTACCGATCTTACCCCTGGTGAACAAAAACTTGCGCATTTCTGAGACTTAAAATGGATACGAAAGAAATTGCCAATTTGATGTCGATTTCTGTTCGGGGGGTAGATGTAGCAGGGTATCGCGTGCGTAAAAAATTTCTTTTAAAAACATCTGAAAACCTTTCTAAGTTTATTTTGGAATATTAGCACGGTACAGTGGATTCGTTACAAATCTGATTGGGGAGATGATTTTTCCGATCCATTCAATAAAAAGAGATACCCATAAAATTACCCACGATCTAAAAACCGCTAAAACTATACGCGGTAATTGATGTTTATACTGCATCATGTATAAACGCTACTCCGCCACTGAAGATTTGTCTGGCTACGATTATATCGTGGTAGGTTCCGGCATTGGCGGGTTATCAACTGCTATCTTTCTGAGTAAAGCAGGCAAAAAGGTATTGGTTCTTGAAAGTCATTACGTACCGGGAGGTTTTACGCAAACTTTTAACCGGAATTCAGGGCTGGTGTGGGATGTAGGGGTTCATTATGTAGGCAATATGGACAAAGAGTCCTCCTTCCTCCGTAAGGTTTTTGATTATCTGAGTGATCAAAAATTGAATTGGGAATTTATGGGCGATGTGTATGATGTCGTCAATATTGGAAAGGATCAATTTTCATTTGTGGCGGGGAAAGAAAATCTGAAAGCGAAATTGATTGCAGAATTTCCGGATGAACAAAAAGCCATTGAACGGTACTTTAAAGAAGTGAATAAGGCTGCCCGATATGCTGCCTTATTTTTCTTCAAAAATCTTTTCCATTAATTTTACAATATACCCTTGGGGTTATCTTTAAAATTCTCTTTAAAAAGTATTCAACAAAAACTACCTCCGAAGTACTTGCATCAATTACCCGGAATACAAAATTGAGTGGTGTTTTATGTGCACAATGTGGAAACTATGGTCTGCCTCCCGGCGAGAGTAGTTTTGCTGCTCATGCGCTGGTTATTAACCACTTTTTGGAGGGGGGATATTATCCTATTGGTGGATCACGTGAAATATATAAAACTTTACTGGATACTTTTTTCAAGCATGGCGGTGAACTGCGAATTAAAGCAAAGGTAGAAGAGATTGTTCTTAAGAAGAATTGTGTGCAAGGGGTTAGTGTAGAGGGCAAGTTCATTTCCTGCACGAAGGTCATTAGTAATGCAGGAGCCGACAATACGTACAAAAAATTGATTTCTACTTCCAGGATTATCAGCTCACTCGCGAACGTAAAGCCTTCTACGGCTCATTTGTGTTTGTATATCGGTCTCGACCAAACGGATCGTGAACTAAACCTTCCCCGACACAATATCTGGTATTACCAGAACTACGATTTTGATAAAATTTGCAAAGGCATCAATCTTGATTCCGATGAGGAGTTACCGTTTGCCTATATCTCCTTTCCATCTTCAAAAGATCCTACCTGGAAAACGTTACACCCCAATACATCCACTGTTCAAGTTATTATTCCGGCTAATTTTGAATGGTTTAAAAAGTTTGAGGATTCTAATTGGATGAAGCGGAGTGAAGAATACGATCGCATCAAGGAACAGTTTAAAGAAAAAATGCTGGCAAGAATTTACCTGCTGTTACCACAGATCAAAGGGCATGTCATCCATGCCGAACTTTCCTCACCCCTGAGCACAAAACATTTCACCAATTATGCGCATGGCGAAATCTACGGACTTGAACACTCCCCAGCCCGTTTTAAATTAAAATCCCTGCAACCCAAAAGCTCGATCCGGGGGCTTTATCTTGCAGGTCAGGATATTGTTACCGTCGGGGTTGGCGGGGCGCTGGCCTCCGGTATGCTGTGTGCTACTCAGATTCTAAAGTTTGGGATGGCCCGGCAGTTTAAAGCAATCGCGAAAGGTTAGTTAGTTGTTAGTTGTTCGCCTGCCGGTAGATCTGTTCTTAGGTTAACTCGCTACTCACACATCGAAAATCACTAATCAAAAAAGTTGCCGGTTACCCGTTTCCGGTTGCCAGTGCCTGTTACCAATTCTTTTTCCCCTCAGCTTTACCTGAAAGGGAACTCTGAGGTACTGAGTACGAAAGCCCCTGGATCGAAGACAAGTATCTTACACTACCTCT
>CALOAV010000024.1:0-15189 GCA_942491425.1 uncultured Cytophagales bacterium | reverse complement strand
ACCTGGTGTATTTATGATAATGGTGAGGATCATAGTGTTCGTTTCAATGGTTTTCCCAATGCATGGTCATTCGATTACCCACCTTCGAGAGAAGCTGCTGCCGCTCTTACAAAAGAGGAACTATTAGTCAACTGTAAGCAAGACACATTTAATGTTGATATTGAAATGACAGTTCCCATTGAATCCATGGATGTAATGTCATATTCATATTCCTGCCGGTATGTGCTTTCCCTTATCGCCCGGGAACTAAACAATGGGGAAGCGAAATACTGGAGCGACCAGGCAGCAATTGTACAGGCAAAAATTAAATCCTATCTATGGGACAATGAAAAGTTTGCCTGCTTTGACAAAGATAAAAACAATGAGACGATGCCCGTTTTACTTCATAATAATTTACGCTGTATGAACCTCGGAAGTTTCGATCAGGAAATGGCGGACAATTTTATCAAGTATCATTTGATGAATCCAAAGGAATTCTGGACACCGATGCCGTTGCCGTCTGTCGCAGCGAACGATCCGAATTTCCGGAATATTCCGGGGAACAACTGGAGTGGACAACCACAGGGCCTGACGTATCAACGGTCGATCCGGGCGCTGGAGAATTATGGTCATTATGCTGAACTGACAATGCTGGGAAGCAATTTCCTGCAAGTACTTGAAGACTCCATGAAGTTCACGCAGCAATTTGATCCTTTTACAGCCACAATCAACAATTCACAGGATGGCTATGGGCCAACCATCTTAACGGCATTGGAATTCATTTCCAGATTTTATGGAATCCATATTACACAGGAAAAAATGTATTGGTCTTGTCTGGAGAGCGACTACGATTATAACTATACACAAGTGTGGAATGGAATGACCTATACTTTAGTTTCAAAGGATAATAAAGTTTCCTGTTCTGTAAATGGAGAATCGATGTTTACCTTTACAAAGGGTGGGAGAGTTGTGACCGATTTATCAGGGAATTTAATTGAAATAGTAGGAATATCCGAAACACCGAAAACAATTCACTTTCAAGACCAATACAAATTAACACTTGAACCAAACGCAATTTATAGGCTAAAGGATAATGGAGTGTTTGAAGTTCATACTGCATATAAATTCTTCAAGCCTCAATACTAAATTGAAATCGAAGTGAGGTAGTGCTACGTCTCTTCAACTTTTCACAACCCATAAGCCAGCTTAATCCGGAGAAGTAGATTCCAGGATCAGGACACAGTCATTGCCCTCCGTTTTTTCTCCCGGAGGATCAAAAGTTTGAGTTTCCTGGTTTTCATATTCAGCAAGAGATGTTGATTGTCCATCACGGGGATTAAACCATGACGCTTTAACTTTTGTTCCCTTGATTTTTCCCATTTCCACAGGTATTTTCGCGACCTGTATATGTATAAATAAAAGCATAATCGTTTCCTCGTGTGGCAATCAGGTAATCATACTTTTCCCCCTGTGCTGATGCAATGAGCGATTGATCCGGAGTTCGTTCAAAGTAGGGTTTGGATAGCATCAGGTTTTTTAAATGAATCATTTGCCCTGCACCTTCTGCATGTATTGCTTCAGTCCAGTATTCACGCGCACCATACGCTGGTTTTTTATCTTCGGGTTTGTGCATTTGCATAACCGCATTGTGGCCATACGTAAATCCACAAGCACCGGCAAATACGGACCAATAAGCATACCGTCTCTCATCATTTGCATTCCAATAGGGTTCTGAAGGATCGTGTAGTCCTTGTGGAATTCCTTCATACGATGGTTCGCCATCCAACGTGGGTTTGATAGGTTTAATGTCGTAGTCATCCAAAACATATCTCCAGCCATCCTGACCATAGCCACATTCAGTATCATCCTGATCATATCGACGATGCCCAGACTGAAACATGTTAAAATCCAACCAAGGTTCATTGTGAAACCAAGTCGAAGACTGTGTTCTTCCAAAAGGATGGAAAGTGATCAAATTGTTGGTTTCACTTCATTTAAAACGTTTTACCAATCACTATTCCATACATCTTTTGAATCGCTGCCTTTTATATCGCCACCATTTAACCAAATAATGTTGGACCGAACCTTATATCGGCTAGCCAACCACATCGCATATTTTTCAGCAACGGTGGTCGAAACGTTACCCCCCTTTACATTGGATCCCCAAATGGGAACAAGGGCCATGTATATTCCCTTGGTTTTAGCCAGGTCAATGAGGTAACTCAACATGATCCCAGTAATCATATTCATCAGCAACAGTAGGTGAATTTCCCGGAGTAGTGAGTGGTTGATCAACCTGGTGATTAAGCAAAGCTGAGTCTCCATAAAAATTGACTGCCTTGGTAATATCATGTAACACCATTACTTGAATTACATTGAATCCCTTTTGACGTCTGTCCTCCAGGTATTGCTCTGCTTCTTCACGACTTAGCTTTGCAAACAGCAACCAACCTGTATCGCCTAGCCAAAAGAAAGGCTCTCCGTTTTCTTTTTGAAGGAACCGTTTGTTTTCTGAAACTTTTAAAAGTGATGACCTTTCTTCTGTCGTATTCTCCGGTTGAAGGGAGCAAGCGGTAAGGTGTACAGCGCTATACATCCAACTGGTTATTTTCATAGTGCAGTGTTTGAGAAAAATCTTATTAATTAAAATCCTATTTTTAGTTGTCTGATGATTTGGTAATTATTTTACTCTTCGGGATGCGCTTATCAAATTTAATATTTTTCGATCTGTCATTAATCTCCACGATGGATCCACTCTTTTTAGTTTTTAAATTAGTCAGGTTGGAATTAGTTACATCATTGAATACAAATGGGATTGCATTTTGATCTGTACTTAAAATGGTCACATTATTAAACGAGATACTATCACTATAGGAGATTTTCGAAAATGAACCTGAAAGGTTTGCAGCCGAGATATCAGCAAAGTTGATGTTGCTGGCATCTGTTATTTCGATTCCACTTTTCCCATGTAGGGTAAGATTCTTAAAAGTTACATTTCTAACCGGCATTTCGGGGATACCTATAATTTGAATGATATTTTTTTCTGCAAATTCGCATCGAATGTTTTCGTAGTGAATGTTTTCAATGTATGGTGTTCCATCATTTACTTCTTCAATTGGAAGTCTGGTTCCGGAATAAAGCATATTGATCCGAATGGCTTCCCGAACAATGGTGTCCGCGGTAATGTCTTTGAACCAAATATTTTTAACATACCCACCTCTTCCACGTTGAGTTTTTATTCTTAGCATCCTATCCGTTCCATTAAACCGGCAATCATGAGCATATACATTTTCTACTCCGCCAGACATCTCACTTCCAATTACGATTCCACCATGTCCTTGTAACCCCACATTATGTCGGATTAGAATATTTTTGCAAGGCAGTCCAATTCTCCTTCCGTCAGCATCGCGACCGGATTTAATTGTAATGCAATCATCACCGGTATCCAGGGTATTGTATTCGATGAGCACATTTTTACAGGAGTTTGGATTGATACCATCTCCGTTAGGCGCATGCCCATAGTCTCCATTTGTTAAAACGGTTATACCTCGAATGATAATGTCTTCACAGAAACTTGGGTTGATTGTCCAAAAGGCACCATATTTGAAAGTGACACCTTCTATCAAAATATTTTTGCAATACAAGGGGCCAAAGAAAACAGGAGGGAGGTAGTCAGTAAGGTTGTCAAAGACCCGTTCAGCCACAGGTATTTGATTGGCATTCATTTCTTTTAGCCGGGCATTGCTTTTATCAAATCCGCCTTTTTTCCGATGTTCCCACCAGGGCTTTCCCTGGCCATTGAGAACTCCTTTGCCAGTGATGGCAATGTTTTCCTGTTTATAAGAATAGATGAAGGGTGAATAGGAGTAGACCTCCGAACCTTCCCAATTGGTTAATACAGCGGGTAAATAGTCCGAAAAATTTTGACTGAATAATAGTTCAGCCCCTTCTTCAAGGTGCAAGTTGATATTACTAAGTAATACAATGGGTCCTGTCAGCCATATTCCCTGCGGCACGATTACCTTACCGCCACCCGATTCGGATAGATTTTTAATGGCATTGTTTATGGCCATCGTATTGTTGAATTGCCCACCTTCTTTCGCATTGAAGTCAACGATACTAACTGATTTGTCTGGAAATTTTGGTCTTGTAAAATTAAATTCTCCAAAGGGAGCTACAAACGGAGCAATCTCATCCGGTGTTTGTGACCAGGTGTTTTGAACATCACTTAGTGAAATCAGGATAATAAGAAAGCAAATTATATTGAGTTTTTTCATTTTAAAATGGATAACTATTTAGTGCAACATTTTATGATTGCAAAAATGTATAAATGATACTATTTCAGCGCAAGGGTACTAACCATAAAAAAGGGAACACAATCAAATGATTGTGCTCCCTCGACTTGTAACCAAACAACTCTACTGATAGGATGGGTTTTGAGTAAACTCAGTCCGATTAGTAACGGCATCCAATTGGGATTGCGGTATGGGCCGTACCATATGGAATGGCTTGATATTCGGCGCCGCATCTGGATTAAGTGATTGTACCCGATCGATTAATTTATTTGTTCTCTTTAGATCAAACCATCTGATTTGTTCGCCTGCGAACTCTCTAGCACGCTCATCAAGCAAGAAGTCAAGATTAATCTGAGCTGGAGTAACTTGCATTGCTGCCTCCTGGCCTGGTTTAGCGGCCCGTGTCCGTATGGCATTTACATAGTACGCTGCAGAATCCAAATCACCAAGATTCATCTTTGCTTCAGCAGCGATTAGGTATACTTCTGCTAAGCGAATAACAAATGCATCTCTAGCACTCTGGGCCTCATTAAATGTAGCCCGTGTCGGATCCAGGTGTTTTTTAAGCGTGGGGTATTGAAGTCTGCTCTTAACAGTGCCATCCGGATTATAAATGATATTACGGTTAAAGACCTGATAGTCTCCTGTTGAGTTTGCGGGTTTAGTGAATGATGTTCTCGTTACGACTACAGCGGTATCACCGGGTATTGATGTTCCTCCAGTACCACCTGCCACGGCAAAGTAAATCTCCTGAAAGGACGCGTCATAGCGGCTATCAGCATCGCTATACATATCCAAAAGGGAACGGGTAGGCATATACCTGTTGAATGGACGACCATACTCAATTATACGTGCCAGACGTGGAAGGTTGTCGTACTTCATAATAAAATGAAGGTGTCCGTTATTGCTACCTCTACCATGGCCAATTGTGAACGTGGATGTACGAATATCGTTTAGCGTTAGATTCTCTGAGTAATTCACTGCATATACCACCTCACTATTATGATTGTTACCCATATCCCATAAATCTGCATAGTTAGGAACTAACGAATAAAAACCACTCTTAATAACAGAGCTGGCGGTAGCATTTGCTTCTGCATTCATCCCTCTTGTTAAATACATCCTAGCTAAGAATGCCCTGGCCGCATACTTGGTTACTCGTCCATAATCTGTTGTAGTAGGTGATAAATTAGTTACAGCAAATTGAAGATCCTCAAAAATTAGATCGTAAAAGGTATCAACCGGTGTTTTATTAGCAGTGGTGACAATTCCTTTTGTTTCTTCTGTAGTAAAATGAACTCCACCCCAGGTTTCGACAATATGCCAATAATAAAAAGCCCTTAAGAAACGAAGCTCAGCTTCACGCTGCTTTGCCATTGATGGGGAGTATCCCGCCTTACTAATCCCGTTAATCCCCGCATTGCACAAATTGACACCTCCATATAAGGCATTCCATTCACCACTTAGGGCTGAATTCGTTCCCTGAAGATTAACATATTGGGTCAAATCCGGCCAAACATCGCCTGCTGCACTCATCCAAAGATCAGTTCCCATTTCACTAACATTATAACCTTCTTCTTTTCCGTACCACCACCGTTGATAACCATACGCTGCATTAACCAGCGCGTCAAATCCTTCCGGTGTCGTATACACAGCTTCCGCTGTGAGACCACTGGGATTATACTCTTCGAGTACGTCCTTACAAGATGTTGTCAGTATTGAAACTGATAGTAGAATTAAAAATATTTTTTTCATTGTTATAAGTTTTTTTGTGATCTAAAGACCAATGTTAATTCCAAACACATAATTTTTTAACATCGGGGCACTTTCACCTCCCCCTCTTTCAGGATCGTATTCTTTCAACTTATCGCTCTTCGTCAAGGTCCAGAGATTGGTTCCGGTAAAGTACACGCGCACGCTGTTTAAAAATGGTATTTTGAAATCAGAAAAAGTATATCCCAAGGAAACATTCCTAAGCCTCAGGTAAGACCCATCAACATACCCAATGGTGCTCCAATAAAGGGTGGAAGATCCGGAGATATTAGCATTTGGCCTTGGATAATCATTCGATGGATTTTCGGGTGTCCAGTAATTAATTATCGTTGTGCTGTTACTAAGATTGGATTGACGATCATAGCGACCTAAGAAACTTGGACTTAACATCTGGCCCCATCTTGCAAAAAAGTATACGTTAAGATCAAATCCTTTATAGGTGATTTTATTATTAAACCCACCAAACCATTTTGGTACATTGTTTCCTCCAAGTACCTTACGATCATTAACAGCATCAATACTTCCATCTCCATTTTGATCCTTTACTTTGATATCACCCGGAACTTGCCCAAATTGTGTTGCATCGCCAGACTCTGATGTTTGCCAGATACCGAGTTTTTCATAGTCATAGAAAACGTTTATTGGCTGACCGATAAACCAGCCATTTCCAATATCATCGATTCCTTCAGTAACCAGGGAAACGATTTCTTCTTTGTTGTGCGTAAATGTTACCGTGCTGGTCCATGCAAAATCATCATTTCTTATATTGGTTGACGTCAAGGCTAATTCAATACCATGATTTCGTGTCTCACCGATATTTTGGTACACCGTTTGAACTCCTGTTGTTGGAGGTAAACCACGGGGAAGCAACAGATCAGAGGTACGGGTATCATATATATCGACAGAGGCGGTTAGTCGATCGTTCCATAATCCAAAATCAACACCTACGTTGGTGGTTGCTGATAATTCCCAGCCGGCATCAGCATTACCAAGCAGTGGAGAAAAAGTAAATCCTTGCGCGCTAGCTTCACCAAATGCCATTGGTACCCGCATTAAGGTACTTTGCGTTCCGTAAGGAGCAATACCTGAATTTCCAGCAACCCCATAGCTAACCCGAAGTTTAAGATCGCTAAGTGCTGTTACACTACTCATAAAATCCTCATCACTAATACGCCAGGCAGCAGCAACAGAAGGGAACGATGCCCATTTATTTCCAGTGGATAATCGGGAGGCACCATCTGCCCGGTCCGTTACTGTTAATAGGTACTTACCTTTATAACTATAATTTAGCCTTCCTGCAAATGAAAGTACATTCCATTTTGAATAATCACTGCTAACAGTAATATTATTGGGTGCATTGCCAAGTGCATAAAACAATTGTGCGGGTAACAATTGACCATCACCTCTTGCGTACGTCATTTCCGAAACATTTTCAACATAACTACTTAGAGCTGTAATGGTAAATGAATGATCATTAATTTCTTTTTTGTAAGTAATAATATTATCCCAATTTATGAAGCGACTATTTGAAGCGGTCATTGAGGCAGAGCTACCGGTTGCTGTTGCACGAGATATGCTATTTTGGGATTCAAATAATCCAACACTTGAGTTTCCAATGTTCGTACCAAAATTTGTCCGGAAAGTAAGGCCTTTAATGGGCTCTAGTTCAAGATACACACTCGCAAGTACGTTGGTAATTTTTCCGGTATTGGAGAATACATCGGGTTGTTCATCAGCCAGTGGACTGATTGAATTTCCGCCCGCTGGAAACAATACAAAATCGCCATTATCATCATACACCGTACCCAATGGGATAATCTTGTTCGCCATATTCAACGGATCTCTTCGGTAACTTTCGTCTCTATTCGTAAGTTGACTTTGAAGTCCCGCCCGAATCCAGCTGTTAAAAGAGTGGTCTATGTTTGCGCGAAGGGCATACCGTTTGGTTTCATCGAATTTTAATATCCCATTTTCTCTAAAATAATCAAGTGAGAAAAAAACTTTGGTTTTATCACTTCCTGTGGTGACGCCTACATTATAATTTTGTTGACTTCCTTTTTTGAACAACAAATCCTGATAATCAATCCATTCGTTGTTGGCGATATGGTCTAATTCCTGGGCATTAAAAATTAGTGCATCGTCTGCAGGTGAATTCCAGGTTCCTGTTGTTCGGTTGGCTTCCCTTTTTATAGCTACATAACCTGGTCCATCTAATACAGAAGGATAACGGGAAACATCAGACACCCCTACATAGGTATTAAAAGATACATTTGTTTTACCAGCGGCTCCTTTTTTAGTTGTAATAATAACAACACCATTCGCACCTTGCCATCCGTAGATAGCTGTTGCCGATGCATCTTTAAGGAATTCCATAGAGGCTATGCTATTGGGGTTGATATCATCAATACTACCAGTCTGCACACCATCCACTATAAATAGAGGGCTGTTTCCTGCACCAATGGATCTATATCCTCGAATTCTGATATTTATTCCTGATGAAGAGGAACCATTGCTTCGGGTGATATCCACTCCGGCTATTTTTCCCTGGATGGATTCAAGCGGATTTTGTGCTGGAACTTGCCGTATTTCGTCAGTTTTCACTGAAACAACCGATCCGGTTAGGTCCCGTTTGAGCACCGATCCATACCCAACAACCACAATCTCTTGTAATTCTTGAAGACTTGGTGAGAGGGATACATTAATAACAGACTGGTTAGCCACTGTGCGTTCTTCAGCAGTGTACCCAATGAAACTGAAAACCAGGACAGTGCCAGGAGAAACCGAAATGGAATATTTTCCACTGCTATCGGTGACAGTTCCATCTGATGAACCTTTTCTAATAACATTTACACCCGGCAAAGGCTCATTATTGTCCGATGAAATAACCGTGCCGGTAATGGTCGTGTTTTGTGCCAACAATCCCGGTGATATGGTCATCAGGCAAAGGACACACAGAAAGATCATCCGGCTCCTTGTGAACCTTTTGGATGATCTACATTCTGGTTTGTTGTGTAGAGATTTGATCATTGTACATTTTTTTAGTTTGGTGATGAATAGGCAATAATTGCTGCCTGTAAGTTTACTATTGTGAAAGTAAAACTAAATAATCGTAATTAAAAGAAAATTGGCTACTAAAATCATTTGTGCAATCGATCCATACTACTATTTTGGGCATAAATAGCTTGTCCATGACAAATAAACACAGCTTTTTACCAATTGATTTTTTTAAATTTAATTGTCAATGCAGGTGGATTACTTCCGAATAATTTCGAAGTGTTTTCCAATACCTTTACAAAGCGAAGATTGAGAAGGATTGATAAAACGAATGAAACAGATATTCGGAAGTAAACTATTCATCCAACCACGAAAACCGTTTTGCCCAGTCCCGAAGATAGTCCTCCCGCCATTTGGCAATGGTTTTTGCACCCTGGTATTCACTCAGATAAAACTCCTCATCCGGACGGTCACTCCACCAATTGCTTAATTTGAGGTTGTCGGGATTTTCATTTCCTGGCCATGGATTCGTGCTAACAAATTCCCCATTTTGTCCGTTTATTTTTTCAGAACCAGGGCAATGCACTTTGTACTTCCAGTTTCCAATTTGCTTAGGCACAAATCGGACCTTGTAAATGCCTTTTCCTTCATAAAATCCATCAATGCGTTGTCCGGCAATCTCCATCCAAATTTCCGGGTTTTCAATTGTTTCAGTCTCTCCGCTGTCAAATTCCAATTCCAAAATACTGTATGTGGGAATAGTATCGGATACCAGCGTATTTCTGTTAAAATTCCGTACTGCACTGTTGGGTAAGGGTGTAAAACTGCCACCCCAACTTTCTCCCGTTGGATCATCCGCGTTCCCGTTCAACAAGTAAGCCACAGACGGTGTATCGCCCATTTTTATTGATCCTTTATAATGATTTCCAAACTCTACCCCAAATGCTCCTTTGTCTTTAATAAACGTCCTATAGAAATTTTCATTGGTTAATTCAAGATCCGCGTAAGCATCAAAAAACCATCCCCTGTAGGTAGCGTTTGCTTCAATCATCCATAAGTCCGGAAAATTTCGGGCTATGTAATAATAGCTGTGTACACTCCACTTTTTGTTCGGACCGCCAATCCAATACACCCTTATTTTAGATACAATTTCTGGCGCATCGTGTAGCGCCTGAGCCACATCTTCAATTCCTCCCCACACTAATATCCACAAGGGTTGATCACTTTCCTCATTTGCTTTGGTGATGATCCATTTCGATCCTTCCGTGGGTTTACTCCAGCCTGGTGACGATACTTTATCTACTCCCCCTTGTTTAACAACAGCCCGTAACGATTCAGCAGAAGGAAAATCACTGTGTTTACTTAATTTAGGCAGATCTTTTTCATACAGGTCAATCACTTTCAGAATATGCTCTTTGCGGCCCTCTCCAAATGGAGATGCGATTAATCCTTCTGTTTGAAACTTATCGGCATACATCAAATAATGAATCATGGATTGATAATCGTCCGGGTCGGTACCCCCAATATCAGTGCTAATTATGACCCGGGGTTTTTCCTTGATTTCCCGTTTTTTTTCGGCAGAACAGCGAATTAAGACAATAAGCAATGCTGTCATATAAATAAAGATTAGGGGCATCTTGATTTTCATAGTTTTTCGGTATTCTAATAATAGTACTGTTTTTAAGTAAAGATGTTTCTTTTACGATATCAATACAAATATTAATGAAAATAATAAAAAATAAACGATACTAAAAGAAACTATATTTGTTTCGTTTATTTGTATTAGTCCTTTACTTTATTCATTTTTGTTTAAAGTTATACTATCTAAAAATGCTATTTTCAGTGCGATTCCCTTATTTTTTATATTTTCAGGTTGGGAAGAACCCGTGTACTATTAAAAAATGCGGCTTTCGAAATTGTTTAAATAAAAAAATAAGAAAAGGATGAAACTCGAAAATTTAATGGCCAATCAACGTAGAGAGAAGATTATGGATCTTTTACGGGAAGATGGCTCTGCAAAGGTCACAAACCTTGCAAAATTATTTAAGGTAACAGAAGTAACGATTAGGCAAGACCTTGAAAAACTTGAAAATGACGGATTGATCATTCGCGAACATGGTGGTGCCTTTCTTAAAAATGTGGAAGATCAGGTTAAGAATTTTTCTCTGACCCATCAGGAAAACATGGATAAGAAGGGGTTGATAGCAGAGCGGTGCCTGGAATTTATTGAAACAGGAGATACAATCATATTGGATTCAGGGTCTACCACAACAGAAATAGCAAAACGGTTGAAGGGGATGAAGAACCTTACCGTCATTACCAATGCATTGAATATTGCACTCATGCTTGGTGCAGAGCCAGGCATTGAGGTAATCGTAACGGGGGGAGAATTCAAGCCGCCCACATTGTCTTTAACAGGTCAGAAGGCAGCAGATTTTTTTAAGGGGTTAAATGTCCAAAAATTGTTTTTAGCAACTGCGGGAATTTCTCTAAAAGCTGGACTTACTTATCCTAGTATCAGTGACATTGTAGTTAAAAAGGCAATGATTGAAGCGGCAGAGATTACGTATCTGGTTGCAGATTCAACAAAAATAGAAAAAAGTGCACTGGCAAGTTTAGGTGCGCTTTCCCTCATTGATTTTATTATCACCGATGAAGAGATAGAAAACAAACACAAAAAAGTATTTGAAGAGCATGAAATCGAATTAATTATTGCTTATAAGACGAAATGAAATAATGAATAAAATTACAATAGGCGTCATCATTGGGAATCGGGATTTTTTTCCAGACAAACTGGTGTCAGAAGCCAGGGTGGATATTTTGAAAGTGCTCGAAGCTCAAGGAGTAAAAACCATCATGCTAAATGAAATGGACTCTAAACTAGGTGGTGTTGAGACGTATCATGATGCACAAAAATGTGCCGACCTCTTTAAAAAAAATAAAGAAGAAATTGCCGGAGTATTGGTAGTGCTACCCAATTTTGGTGATGAAAGGGGTGTGGCAGACACACTTCACCTCGCTGATTTAAAGGTGCCTGTTTTGATTCAAGGGTATCCTGATGAACTCCATAAATTGAACGTAGCAAATCGCAGGGATTCCTGGTGTGGTAAGATTTCCGTTTGTAATAATCTGTACCAATACGGAATTAAATACACATTGACTACCAAGCATGTGGTTCACCCAACGGATCCTTCTTTTGTTCAGGACCTCCATCAGTTTTTTGGTGTTTGTCGCATTGTCAAAGGTCTTAAGAACGTACGTATTGGTGCAATCGGTGCACGACCAACAGCTTTCAATACAGTTCGCTATAGTGAAAAAATACTTCAGGCGAATGGTATCTCAGTAGTGACTTGCGATTTGTCTGAAATTCTCGGAAATGCGAACAAACTTTCCAATGATGATAAGCGTGTTAAAGAACACCTGGAAAAAATCCACAGCTATGCTTCTACCGGCAAAACCCCAGGTGAGGCATTGTTTCAGATTTCAAAATTAGATGTTGTATTGAACGACTTTATGGAGGCTAATTCATTGGATGCAAGTGCTATTCAATGCTGGACTTCGCTACAACAAAATTATGGGTGCAATGTATGCACAAGCATGAGTATGATGAGTGAAAATATGATACCAAGCGCCTGCGAAGTAGATGTCACCGGAACATTGAGTATGTATGCCATGCAGTTGGCATCCGGTTCCCCAAGTGCACTTGTTGATTGGAACAATAACTATGCTGACGATGAAGAAAAGTGTGTGCTTTTCCATTGTGGAAATTGGGCAAAATCATTTCTTCCTGATATCGAAATAAGCAATGCACCAATTTTGGGTACGACAGTGGGTGTGGAAAATACATACGGTGCATTGGATGGTCGCACACCAGCATCACCGTTAACATATGGACGGATCACAACGGATGATACGAAGGGAAAAATGAAAGCCTATGTCGGAGACGGTGAGCTGACAGATGACGAATTAAAAACATTTGGGAATAGAGCTGTTGCGAAAATTCCAAACCTTCAAGGGCTTATGAATCATGTTTGTAAGAATGGGTTTGAACATCATGTCGTAATGAATGCCTCACATACTTCCGGAGCATTGAAGGAGGCATTTGAAAATTATATGGGTTGGGAAGTTTATCATCATGAAGGATAAACATAGCGTTGAGGACAAGCATAAAATGACGAATAGAGAATTAAAATTAAAATCAGTACACCTGAGAAAAAACCTTCTCAAGTATATCTATTTGGCAAAAGCCGGCCATACCGGAGGTAGTCTCTCTTGTATTGATATACTTAATGTTTTATACAATCGGGTTTTAAATGTAGATCCAAAGAAATTCAATAAACCTGATCGTGATCGGTACATTCAGAGCAAAGGGCATAGTGTGGAAGCACTTTTTGTAACACTTGCTGATAAAGGTTTCTTTCCTGAATCAGATTTGGAAACATTGTGTCAATACCAATCGCATTACATCGGCCATCCTACCAAAAAGGTTAACGGAGTAGAGCAAAATACAGGAGCCCTGGGGCATGGTTTACCGATCTGTGTTGGTGAGGCGATCGCAGCAAAACTTGATAAAAAGAATCACCGTGTATTTACATTGTTAGGAGATGGAGAGTTACCGGAAGGTTCCAATTGGGAAGCTTTTTTATCTGCTGCACATTACAAACTTGACAATTTGTATGCGATTCTCGACAACAACAAGCAACAAATAACAGGTTCCAATCAGGAGGTCATGAACACCGATTCGGTTCGGGATAAACTGGAATCATTTGGATGGGCGGTGAAAGAGGTTGACGGACATAATCTTGAAGAATTGGAACAGGTCTTAAACAATGGCCCTTTTGAAAAAGAAAAACCAAGCTTCATTATTGCGCATACAATTAAAGGTAAAGGTGTGAGCTATATGGAACGGGTAATTAAATGGCATCACGGTGTACCAAATCCCGAACAATACGAACAAGCACAACTGGAGTTAGATGAAGTTGCAGCCATAATTTAACAAAGATGCAATTAGATAAAATTGAAGAGACAGATTTAAGGATGGGCAAAGCCAATCAGGAAATATTTTCGGAGACGATGGAGGAATTAGCCGCTGTTGACCGGGATGTTCTTGTGGTAACAAGTGATTCCCGTGGATCTGGTAAATTGGTTCCTTTTGGTCAGAAGTTTCCCGATCAGATAGTAGAGGTAGGTATAGCCGAGCAAAATCTGGTTGGTGTGGCTGCCGGTTTAGCATCCGCAGGAAAAAAATCTTTCGCGGTTTCCCCTGCATGTTTTCTTACAGCTCGTGCTTTGGAACAAATTAAAAATGATGTTGCATACTCCGACAACCCGGTGACATTGGTTGGGATTAGTGCAGGCATTAGTTATGGTGCATTGGGTACCACCCATCACAGCCTGCATGATTATGCTGTATTACGATCGATCAACAATGTGATCATCATAGCTCCTGCTGATAATTTTGAGACAGAGCAAGCGGTGCGTCTTGCCGCAAAATCCAAAACACCAGTCTACATACGATTGGGAGAAAAGCCGATGCCGTTCTTGAATGAAGCTGATCAATCCTTCGAATTCGGAAAGGGGAGGATTATTAGAGAAGGCGAAGACCTTACAATCATTTACTTCTGAAACCGTTTACCCTGCTTTTGCAGGCTGCTAAAATATTAGAAGAGGAAAACGATATAAAAACTACTGTAGTAAGCATGCACACGATCAAACCTTTGGACACCAACTTACTGGACAGACTTGCTCAAAATGGTAGTCCGGTTATGACCGTAGAAGAACACATGGTAAATGGTGGATTGGGTGAAGCATGCGCTTCTTATTTGTTTCAAAAGGGTGCAAGAAATCCGTTTAAAATCATTGGTATTCCTGATGAGTACACGGTTACTGGCTCGCAGGTTGAAATCTTTAACCACTATGGAATATCAGGAGTAGGGATTTCTTCACAAGCAATTAAATTATTGAAGAAGGTAATTCTTTAAGTCCGTAATATGAAACACGTCCTTATACTTTCCCTCTTTCTTTTTTTAACTGCATGCGGAGATAAACAGGATGATAAAAAAAGAGTAGCTGTAATCGTTTCTACACTTAACAATCCGTGGTTTGTTGTCCTTGCCCAAACGGCAGCGGATGAAGCTATGGCACTGGG
>CALOAV010000023.1:0-59320 GCA_942491425.1 uncultured Cytophagales bacterium | reverse complement strand
CGGGTAGCAAAATGTGCACGCAAATATCGCTCGTCGAGGAAGTCTTTGATCAAATCATTCCGGGCTATCAGGATACTGGAGAGCACTTGGTCGCCCTTTTGTATTTCGAGTAATGTTTGATCCATAGAGGGTGTTTTGTGTAGGCAAGAAACAAAATCCAACTGACAACTTCTGGCACTCTCAAAAAGAAATTTATATTTCTTCTATTCTCATCAAAAATCTCACTTTTTTTCCAAATACGTTTGCTCGACCATTGGCCCCAGCGGCATCCCACCCAGCAAATGGACATGAACATGGAACACGGATTGGCCGGCATCTTCGTTTGTATTGATTGCAATCCGATACCCGGACTGGTCAATACCTTTCTCTATCGCCAGTTTTTTAGCTACCAATAGCAATTGCCCCAGCAATATTTCATCGGTCAACTCATTTAGCGTAGCAATACGTTGTTTGGGCACAATTAGCAAATGAACAGGTGCCTGTTTCCGCAACGGAACAAAAGCAACAACATATTCATTTTGATATACAATCTCATCTTGTTTATCACCTGATATAATCGCCTCAAAGGGGGATGGTCTGGCAAGTTTTTCCGCTTTTCTTTCATCATATGACTGGCCCGAGGCCAGCATCGCGATTGAAAGGAGAAAGAGTAAACCTATAAATCGACGGGAATAAAAAATTATTAGCATAGAAATTGAATTAATCGAAAGTAAAAAATACCACAAAACCCACTTACTCAACTGTATGAAATTCCCCTACCCGTTCCTCTGCTTCGTACAAACCTTCAAAATCCTTGCTCATCTTCTGATACAATTCTTGTTGGCGATCGATAAATGTTTGATAGGACAGCCGATTGCTCCATTGGTCGATCAGGAGGTATTCCGTAGTCTTTTTTGTGTTGTTTAACAATTGTGAACCCCGATAAGATTTGTCTGACCGAAAAAAGGTAGCCCATGTGCCGGTCGCACCATAGGCAGCTTCAAAAGCTCGTCGATTCTTTTCTACTATTGTATATTTCCAAATAACCGAATACATTGTTTTTACGAGATTTTGATTTACAAATGACATCTCATAATAATCTTGTTACAATTCGTTACATCCTGATATACCAACAAAATAGCATAATTAGCGTAAACTTGTAGATAAAAGTAAAAGTACGTACCTGATTCCACCGCAAACCTAAAGCACTGCAATGAAGTCTACCCAACGTATTGGTTTGTTGCTTACCCTGGTATTCCTGTTGCCGGTATTATTCTATTCGGTATACGAATTATCTTCCCTGGATAAGGACGAGGAAATGATTCAGGAAATTTATAGTAAGCAGCTGGAGTCCATCATTTTTTCCGCCAATCAGTATGCGGATGATATAGTCGGCAACTGGATTTCCAAAATTGAAATCGGCATGAGAAATTCTACTGCTGATTCAATGTCGAACGATATCCGGAATGTACTCCAGTTTAATTCTCCCCTTGTTGGCGTATTCTTAATGGATACAGTCGATCAAAAACCTGACTTGCGGATGTATTCCCTGGAAAGCCAGGTGACCCAGGATTTAAGAAAAAATACTATCCAAACACTTTCTGACCAGCAACCACTTATTCAACAGTTTCTTACCCTCCAACGTAGTGGCTTTCGTAAGGTAGAACGGGTTTCCATCAGCGGTGACCAACAATCCAATATCCATTGCCTGCTGTTTACTCTTCAGATTGGTGATGGTTATCGAGTTGCAGGACTTTTTATTGATGCGGGACTTTTTATTGAAGATGTGGTAGGACCGAAACTTCAATCCATCGCTAAAGATCAATTTATTTTGTCCGTTCTGAAGAAAGAAGGTGGTTCAATGGTCTATTCAACCCTTGATAAGCAAAGTGTAAACCTTCCTGTTGAAGCTGTTACCAAAGAGTTCTGGATTCTTCCGGATTATACACTTGGGATCAGCGCACAAGGCAACACTGTTGAACGGGTTATCCGTGAACGCACCCGGACCAACATGTGGCTGCTTGCCGGATTGGATGTTATTCTGATCATCGCGGTGATCCTTGTTTTCCGTAACCTCAAAAAAGAAGTAAACCTCGCCCAAAACAAGTCTGATTTTGTAGCGAACGTATCACATGAGATCCGAACCCCATTGGCGCTGATTAGCATGTTTGCCGAAACGCTCGAAATGGATCGGGTGCCCACGGAAGAAAAGAAGAAGGAGTATTATCAAATTATCAGCAAGGAGACTCAACGGCTTACCGGGATAGTCAATAAGATCCTGACTTTTAGCCAGACGGAAGCCAACAAGAAAACCTATCATTTTGAAACATTAAATGTGGATGAAGAAATTAAATCCATTCTCAACACGTATGATTTTCATCTTCGTAACAAAGGGTTCGTATACACGTATGAAGGACAAAGTGATCTGAAAATTATTGCTGATAAGCAGGGACTCGTGGAAGTAATCATCAACCTGATCGATAATGCGATGAAATACAGTGATGTAAAGAAAAGAATTGAACTATCGAGCGGACAGGATGGCCCATTCGGATACATCCGGATAAAGGATTATGGTGTGGGAATCAGCCGGCACGATCAGAAACATATCTTTGACAAGTTTTACCGCGTGTCCAGTGGCAATCTGGCGAAAAGCAATGGCACCGGGCTTGGCTTATCATTGGTTTGGAAATTGATGCAATCACAAAATGGAAAAATAACGGTATCCAGTGAACTCGGGAAGGGATCACAGTTTACAGTCTATTTTCCAAAAGCAAAATAATGACCAGGATATTAATTATTGAAGACGAACCCTCCATGCAACTGGGCCTTAAGGACAACCTTGAGTTTGACGGATACCAGGTGGATATTGTTGATGACGGAGAAACAGGGCTTGAGAAAATTAAATCCGGCAATTATCAACTGGTATTACTGGATGTTATGTTGCCCAAAATGTCGGGTTTTGATGTGTGTAAAGCAGCCCGTGCGTCCGACATTACCACCCCGATTATTCTACTAACTGCCCGGGGAGAAGAAATTGATAAGGTTTTGGGTCTGGAGTTTGGCGCGGATGATTATATCACCAAACCGTTTGGGGTTCGCGAATTATTAGCGCGAATAAAAGCATTGTTGCGTAGAAATCAATCAACCGGATATGCCCAGGAATCCCAGTTCGTGACGCTTGGAAGATTACAGCTTGATTTTAATGGCTACCTGGCGAAAGAAAATGACCAGGAAGTGAAGTTGTCACACAAGGAATTTGAGATTTTACATCATCTGTACTTAAACAAAAACAAATTGATCACCCGTCACGATTTACTACAACATGTGTGGGGGTATGATGAACACATTACTACACGCACAGTTGATAACTTTATCGCACGATTACGCCAGAAAGTGGAAGAAAACCCCAACCAACCAAAGGTGATACTGACTGTACACGGCTCAGGATATAAGCTTGTTTTTTAGCAGAGTTCGATACCAGATACTCAATACTCAATACTAGATACTACTTACTACAAAGCTGTTACATCTTGTTACAAACCTTTACCAGCCCATGACATCTGGCAGGTGACATCCCCGTTTCTTTACATATCAATCATCCAAAACAAACTAGGTTATGAAAAAGAAACTCGCCCTCACCCTTTTAGCAATTGCTGTTGTATTCAGTGGAACCCTTTTTGCACAAACTACTGAATCACCCCTGCCCTCCATCGTGGAAAGCGTAAAAGTTTTACCGACAGACAAACAAGGAATCATCAAGGTATTATATGCACTGGAGTCTGATTCACCTGTCGCCATAAAATTCTTTAATCAAAATGGACAAATCGGTTCAGATCAGGTTTCAAAAGATCGTTATGAAAAAGGATTTCTAAAATGGTACGATGTCAGACATATCGATGCTACTGATTTTTCAGTGGAAGTCAGCACAGAAAATGCGACTGTCCGATATCGCATCATCCCGTCGAAAGATCGCAAAACTTTTGAATCGGTTCTTGAAAAAGTATCATACAATGAGGTAATTATTGCCTCCAGAAAAGGATCCAGAAAAAAATAAAGCATTTGTGTAGAGTTTGAAGGAGGTGGATCCGTTCACCTTCTTCTTACTTTTTGTATTTTTAACCTAAACTAATTGAAAGCTTTTGAAACGCTTCGTATTTATATTCGTCCTGATCACCACCCTCACCCAGGCTCAAACCATTGACCTCAGGGGTCGATGGAAATTTCACATTGGTGACGATGCTTCGTGGGCGTCCGGTAGTTTTAATGATTCCGGATGGGGAACCATTCGCGTCCCCGCTAACTGGGAAGACGAAGGCTTTAACGGGTATGATGGCTTCGCCTGGTATCGGACAAAATTCGATGGCAGCAAACTGAATAAAAATGAAGTCTACTATCTTAACCTGGGATTCATTGATGACGCGGATGAAGTATACTTGAACGGTAACCTGATTGGATTTTCTGGTAATCTCCCTCCCAAGTTTAAGACTGCGTATAATAATGAACGCAAATATGTACTTCCCTCCATGGCCATCAATGAAGGTGAAAATGTACTTGCGATTCGTGTATTTGATGCCATTCATGCTGGTGGAATTGTGGATGGTGATATCGGAATTTATGGTGTATCCGAGGGCGCCCGGTTGTTAATTGATTTGCAAGGCATCTGGTCCTTTACCCCCATTAAATGGGGTGATAAAATCACCGAAAAAACTGATTGGAAAAAAATTATGGTACCGGGTGCATGGGATAATCAGGGGTATAAATACTATGATGGCTTTGCCTGGTACAAACGAACATTTAGTGTACCCGATAAATTGACCGATGCACCCCTGGTACTCATACTGGGAAAGATAGACGACTTCGATAAAGTATATTTGAATGGAAAACTGATCGGGATTACTAACGATCATAAAAGGTATGGAAATAGTACTTCCTATGAAAAAAGTCGCGTGTATCCCATCCCCGGAAATTTATTAAAACCCGGTGAAATCAATACCATTGAAGTCCTTGTCGAAGACATCGGAAATTTTGGCGGTATCTATGAAGGAATTATCGGGATTACCACTCGGTCCAATTATGAGCGTTATTTTAATTAACGATTAATCTGCCAGCGCATAATAAGACTCCCACCCTTTCCGTGGCGGCGGACCAACCAGTAATTGGTTTGCAGCCGCATTGTTGGTGATCTGTTTTTTCTTCCGGTCGAATTCAAGTTTCATATTCAAGCGTTGGGCAATGGTTCCCAATACAAACACCTGACTCAGCGGTGCAGAAATTTCAAACGGTGAACGCGTTTTCTCTTCTCCTTTACATGCCTTCGCGAAATTTTCAAAATGGTTGGAAGGACTATCCGGAACAGATGGTAACTTCGATTGCATCTCCATTGCTACCTCTTTAGGAATTATGGATAAGGTGCTGCCGTGTGATCCACCTTTAAACGTTAATGTTTTACTGTAGATAATTTTTCCGGGATTTAAGGTAGTAGGTTGAATCTTACCATCGCTGGCCGCAGGAATATTTGGATCCAGTGCTGATTCACCATATCCTTCCGGCACTTGTGGAACGTTATCCATTCCATCATACCAGCTGATTGTCAACGGAGGCATTTTACCACGTTTTGGAAATTTAAAATCAAGTGTTGTAGCTTGCGGGAAAAACAACGGGTTATGTCCTTCAATTTTTACAGGGTCTACTTCATACGGTAATCCCAACTCCAAAAACTCATGCGCGGTATCGATAATATGAGCGCCCCAATCACCCAATGCACCCATTCCAAAGTCATACCAGCAACGCCATTGACCATTAATAAAATCTTTGTTATAATCATGATGAGCAGCTGCCATGAGCCAGGTATCCCAGTCGAGCGTTTCTGGCAATGGTTCAGCGGCTGGAAAATTTTTCATGTTGGTATCCCAACCGTGCCAACGCCTGCGACCATTCATGTGTGCTGTGATGGCCGTAACATCTTTGATAATTCCGGCTTCTACCCAGGATTTAAACTGAAAATAATTACCTTCTGAATGGCCCTGATTTCCCATCTGCGTAACTACCTTGAATTTCTTAGCAGCCTTCATCAATAATTCCGATTCCTGAAACGTTCGGCTCAACGGCTTTTCGACATATACACTTTTGCCCATCGACATGGCTAGCATGGCAATCGGAAAATGCGAAAAATCAGGAGTACCTACACAGACTGCATCAAACCCCTTTGCTGACTTATCAAAGAGCTGACGGAAATCCTGATAGGTTGGGGTGTTAGGATTTGCTTTCAGTACGTCAAGTGTATGTGCTGCACCCATATCGGTGTCGCACATGGCCACATTATTGACCAGTCCGGTGTTCATAAAATCACCATAAATCTGCCCACCTCTATTGCCAATACCACAAAAGGCCATATTCACTTTGTCGCTTGGTAAAACAGTTGCTGCTTTTACTACGACACCTTCGTTATTGATGACGGCAGGTTTTGAAAAAATAACATGACTGGGAAGAACGGTGATAGCGCCCAGTGAGAACGCACTCTTCTTTAAGAAATCACGTCTTGAATTTTTTCCTTTTATCTTCTTGTTCTTTTGCATGGTTTAATCTAATGAGTGAATTTTAATATTTCGAAAAGAGACAGTATTTCCATGATCTTGTAAGAGGATATGCCCCTCCTCTAATTCGCCAAAATTTTCCCAGACCTTATACTTGCTCTCTGAGACCAGTTTTCGGTATTCGGGGGTACCACGATCGTATTCCAGAATTTTTATCCCGTTTAACCAATGCTCAACATGATTGTCTTTGGACCTTATGTAGGCTACATTCCATTCACCTATTGGATTGACTAATTTGTTTTCAGCTTTTATTAAATCATACAATGAACCCAGCGTACGACTGCCCTCATGATTGCCCAGTTTAGCATCCGGATGCCGTTCATCATCGAGGATTTGATATTCGAGACCGATGGATGATCCATCCCCTTTATTAATTTCCGCATCAACATAATATTTTATTCCGGAGTTGGCACCTTCGGTGATTTTAAAATCAACTTTTAATTCGAAGTTTTTAAACTTCTCGCGAGTGATGATGTCACCGGCACCAGCTGCTTCTCCTCCACCGGATTCATAAATGGTCAGGATTCCATTTTCTACTTTCCAACCAGAAGTCGGGAAAGTTTCAAGTTTTGCCCCACGCCAGTTAGTTACTGATTCACCATCAAATAATAATTTCCATCCCCGGTCCTTTTCCACCACCGATAAGGTATTCAGTGTGTTTATGGCGGGCAATGCAGATTCTGTTGCATATTTACGTGGGTTATCGGTAATGATGCGAATGTCTTTCCAACGAACTGTTGCGCCTTTCAATTCTTCATTGTTACCAATATCGTGCACCTGTAGACCAAAAAAACCGGTAGAGGTCATATCATCCACCAGATGCGCTGCCGACACACCATTTACAAACGTTTTGATGGTATCACCAATGGCTTCAATCCGAATCGTATTCCACTCTTTATGTTTATAAGCTTGCTGTGCCTTAGGATTATCTGTTAAGGAAACCAGCCATTCTCTTCTTGCCTCATCATAAATTCCGGCGGACCATTGCCGATCGGTCGGATCAAGTTCACACTGATATCCATGTACCCTGCTGTTTCTATATTCGGGCAATTGATTACTTCGGAATTGTACTCCCGAATTTAAATCCGCATCCGCCTTAAAAGTAAACTCCAAAATAAAGTCAGAATATAATTGATCGGTGCATAAAAATGTATTGGGTGTGTTTAGTGTTGCTTTCCCTACGATCATTTCGTCTTCAACTAAATACTCAGCTTCTCCATTCTCTTTGTGCCAGCCATTTAGCGTTTGGCCATCGAACAAATTAATCCAGGGAGGTGTGTCTTCCTTCGGGCTACAGCTACTTATAATTATGGGGAATAGAATTATGATTCCTGAAAATATTCTGAACAATAATTTTGAATTGGTTAATAGCATGTGGTTTTTGATTTTGGATTTAATATACTGATTTATTCAGGCTTCTGCCAACCTTACTGTATAGGTCGATCCTGGAGGGGTTGTGCGGTCGATGGCTTCCATGATCCAACAAACAATAAAAAAAGAGCATGTCAAAATATTTGGAGTATATTTTGTACCAAATTAAATTCGAAGGATGAAAGAAAAGTGGGACGAAAGGTATTCGCAACAAGCATATGCATATGGTGAGAAACCGAATAACTATCTGAAACAACAACTTCAAAAAATTCCTATTGGCACCATTCTTTTCCCGGCAGAAGGTGAGGGAAGAAACGCCGTATATGCAGCTACACTGGGGTGGAAAGTAGTTGCTTTTGATCAGAGTACGGAAGGGAAAAAGAAAGCTGTACGGCTAGCGGAAAAAAATAAGGTTTCCATTATCTATGATACGGGTGAATTTCAATCACTACGCTATGCCCCTGATCAATTCGATGCCATTGCCTTAATCTATGCGCATTTCCCGGCAGACAAAAAATCAGTTTATCACCAGGTGTTATCGACTTATCTACGACCTGGCGGAATTGTCATTTTCGAAGCCTTTAGTAAATCCCATTTAGATTACGTCCGGTTAAATGATAAAGTAGGCGGGCCAAGAGATTTAGACAGTTTATTCTCTGTTGACGAAATCAAGAAAGACTTTAAGAATTTTGAAATCATTCATTTGACCGAAGAGGAAATTGAACTAAACGAAGGATTATATCATAATGGTAAAGGTTCCGTCATTCGGTTTACCGGGCGGAAGAGATAATTATTTTTTAAAACTCGATTCGCAACATTACATTAGGTGTAAAACCAAGTGCCTTTCGTTGTGATAAAATTATTTCATCTGCGGCATTAGTCTGGTAGTATGCATCAATAATGTTATTCTGGTCAAGGAGATTCCAAATGGAAATCCCAATCAGTCCTCGTAACCCCGGAGATAAGGTAATTTTATAGGTAGCAGAAATATCCAGCCGCAAGTAATTGTCGAGTCGTGTTGTATTGGGATCATGGTAGGCAATAGGCCCATCATCATTAATAGTGTCCAATGGTTTCGTGTAGGGTTTTCCAGTGTGCCAGTTGATACCACAGGAAAAATCGAGATGATCCGATTGGTAGCCTACACCACCAGTAGCCCGATGACGAATATCCAGATTGCTTGGGAAAGTTGAGGGGATCAGTTCGGGAAATGCATAGGTTGATTGCGCAAACGAATAGCTTAACCACGAATTAAATTTTGAAAACCGGTGATTTAATAAAAAATCAAGACCACTGGTATGATAACTCCCTGCCGACCTAACGTATTGAAATTGATTTTGAAAACCCTGACTGGAGGTAAGGATATGATCAACCCACTTGCCATATCCTTCCAGTGAAATCAAAACATCTTTCTTTTGATAATGGAATCCAACAGAAAGTTGCTGGCTGCTAATAATCGGGATATCATCATTGTTTGACATTACCCATCTGCGCTTTTCCACACCCAGAAAATCATTTTGGTAATCAATGATTTGAGTGGTAGTCTGGCTTTTCATTTCACCCAACACCTCAAGTGTGAGTGCCCCACTAAGTTGGTGATGAAACGTAATGCGAGGCTCAACTTTCACACGATTAAATAAAGCAAAATAATTCGCCCGGAGGCCTGCACGGATGTTGGTACGGGTTGAACGGGATGTATATCCAGCTTCTGTGAATACTACATGTGTACGTAAGACCGTTTTCTTTTGTCGGAAGTATGGTGGTGTATTGATATCCTCGAGATTACTAACACCCACTTCGAAAAATTGATAACCGGTATTCAAATCTAATTGTCGGGATAAACTAATTCGAGCATCAATCTTAATCCCCATATCCAACACTTCATTTTGTTGGGTCAAACGCTGCTCATTGAGGATATCATTATTGATGGCTTTTAGCTCATATCTGGAAATATAGCCCTGGGCAGAAGTTCGTAACCTGGCGTTCCACAACCGGCTATACGAAATCCCTCCTGCCAGGTTCTCCTGTTCAAGACTACTGGTCTTGGATTCGGGTTGCCCACCAATCTTTTCGGTTTCTTCGTATTCTATTTGATTGTGGATCTGTAAAAAACTTACCCGTAGTTTATCCTTATCGGAAACATCATACAATAGTTTCGCACTGATATCGTAAAAATTAAACTGTTCATCGGTTTCAACGGAATCATTAGCATGACTGGTAACATCTGTGTCGCGAAAGGCACGGTCATAGTACGCCCGATACGTGGGGGTTTCCAGCAGGCCTGCAATGGATTCTCTGCCGGAAACATGCAGCGCCAATTTATCGGAAATTGGAATTTTAAGTTGTGCATTGGCATCCAGCATATTGATTCCAATGCCACCGCTAAGTGCCGGGGTAACTTCATCGTCGGACCGTATATCAATGGTACTGGAAACACCATCACTGTATGCTGCACTGGTTCCGTTCTTGACCAGGTTTACCTCATTGGTAGCATAGGGATTGAATGCTGCAATCAATCCAAAAAAATGACCTTGCTGGTACATCTTCATCCCATCCCACAAAACCAGGTTTTGATCATGGGTACCACCACGAACATTGATATTGGATACAGTTTCATCGATGCTTTGAATTCCCGGAAGTGCCTGAATCGTAAAAAGTACAGCCGGTTCGGTAAGCCCTGGAAGAATTCCAAGTTCTTGCGTTTGTATGGATAAGGAACCGTCAATTCTTTTCCGAATTCCTGTGGTCAGGTAATTCGATATAATTACCTCTGACAAATAAAAAGTGGACTGTTTGAGCCGCAGTGTTGAGCAGTTTTTACCAGTAAGCGTTACTGCCGCAAGTTGCATCCGCTCATATCCCATTGAGTGAATATAAAGTACACTACTTTTAGGAAGGTTCGACAGCTCAAAATACCCTTCCGAATTACTGACAATAAATTTCCCTCGTACCTGAATCGTTGCCCCTACAATTTTTTCATTGGTCTCATCATCTATCAGCGTGGCACATACCTGCAGGGTTACTGTGTCCGTTTTGCTTATGGTTATGAACCGTTCATCCAGTTGAGTAAAGGTTAGACCTGTCTGTTGACGAAGAAAGGAAAGCACCGTCTCAATCTTTTTGGTTTCCGGAATCGGGTCGATTGAAACATTTTTAACAAGTTCATCTGAATAGGTGAAAGATACCTTGTATTCTGATTCGATGAACAACAGGACTTCACGTAGTGGTAGCTTCTCTTGTTGAGCATTTGCTGACATCCCCAAGAGTAGAAAAAAGGTGCAGAATATTGCGATGTTAATTATCCTCACCAGATAGCACTACAGTTTTTCGTTTCTCATCAATAACGTAGGTTAAATTTAACGGAATTGAAATAGACTTTAGTGCCAGGGAAATATTTTCATTCGTAAATCTTCCTTTAAATAATTGTTCTATATTGACACTTCGGGTAGTAATGACTACGTTATACTGGCGCTCAAATTCCTTCAGTACTTCTTCATAAGGAACACTTTCAAAGGCACTTTCTTTAGCCAACCAGGAAGGTGCTGTTTTTTTCGTAGCATTAACAGGTACCAATTTGCCCTTTACAACCCGGAACATCATACCTGGTTGCAAGATGACTTCCTTCAACGGGCTTTCTACCCGAACGGACCCTTCATAGCAGACAACCTCAAAATATTCTTCCCGGACATTGACATTAAATTGGGTACCCAGAACCGTAATTATACCCGAGGTAGTTTTAACATCAAAACGTGACCCTTTGGCTACCCGAAAGAATGCTTCACCTTCCAGTGAAACCAGTCGGTTATCATTCCAATGCTTTTGATGATATGTTAATTTTGAGCCTGCATTTAACATGACAGTAGAAGAATCCGGTAAAAACAATTCAGTAGTCTGAGTTGCAAGGGTATTGATGGAAGTCTCGGGAGAATAGAGGAAGAAGAAATAACTTCCCGCTAGTATCACCAGTACAGCAGCAGCCCGCAAGAGCATAGCGGGTATCTGTATTTTGAATTCCTTTTGGTGGGGTGTACGACTACGTTCCTTTTGTAATCGCACATATTCAGCCGGAACATCAAATTCTGGTGCAGAAAAGTCCTGTACAGCCTTCGATAGTCGAGCCAGTTCGCGGTAATCCTCCGTTTGTTCAAAAATGCGCTTTTCATCCTCCGTGAGGGTGCCATTCAGCCATTTCTCTATATATTCCTGATGCTCCATAGTAATTTCATATTATACAACAGGTTCACCTTAATTTATCCTCCCCAAAAATTTGAAAAATCATAAATTTCCCACTTTATCTTTCAAAATCTTTATCGCCGAGTAAATCCGCTTTTCCACGGTTTTCTGGGAAACTCCCAGCATTTCAGCAATTTCCTTATGCTTTTTATCTTCAATTCTGTTGAGCAGAAAAGCACTTCGCTGTTCGGGCGATAATTCCTGTATCGCCTTTTGAAGGCGATCCATGTACTCACGTTCTTCCATCACATATTCTGGAGATTCGTGGGTATACCCTTTCTTTTTATCCTGACGATAATTTAAAGCGGTTTTCTTTTTTGCCAGCTCATTGAGCATCTGGTTATTGGCTACTGTGAACAAAAAGGATCGAGCCTTTTCCGGTACTACTTTTTTGCAATTATTCCACAGCTTAATAAAGGCATCCTGTACCAAATCTTCAGGATTATGATCCTCGCCATATTTATAGTACAAAAACCTGTATAAATCCCGGGAGTTCGCCTCAAATATTTTCTGAAACACACCTTCCTGACATACATTATCCTGGGATTCCATATACAATTCAACGCCATTTTTCCCAATTTATTAAAAAGAAGAAATATGTAAGGAATAAATGTTGCGATACCCTTTAATGATAATTGGTTAAAATTTCCAAAAAAAAAGAATGGCGTCCGGTAGGAGTTTTGCTGCTCAAACGGTTCTACTATCAGAATCATCGCTATGAAACAATTTAAATCCCTTATTGTACCTGCACTTGTGGTCATTACGCTTTTTGGGTGTCAAAAAGAAATAGACGTCACCATTTTACCTCCGCCGGAAGACGCCTTTACGGCCAACTCTTCTGCAGCTGCAGTGATTGTTCGGGCGAGTCTTCATGATGGTTCATATGATAATATTCTTGACAGTGCGAGCTGTTTTTCACTGGTCCTTCCGGTAACGGCTACAGTAAATGGTCAGCAAGTCATCTTCAATACACCAGAAGATATTAAGCTAATTGAAAGAATTTGGGATGAAAGCTCAGTTGATCAGGACTACGTTAGTCTCCAATTTCCTGTAACCGTACTTCGTGCCGATCATACAACGCTTACGGTCGCGAATAAGGATACGCTGCATGATCTCCGGGATTTATGTGAAGAAGGTGGATCAGATGATGACATTGAGTGTATCGATTTTTTATATCCCATCAAGATCACCGCATATGACACACAAAATCAGATTTCCAATGTGATCATTATAAACGATGACAAACAATTGTATGATTTCATGGAATCACTGGATGATAATGAACTCCTGACCTTCACCTTTCCCCTGATATTGATTTTTACCGACGGAACAGAATTGACTTTAAACGATAATAAAACATTGGAATCAGTAATTGAAGATGCAGCAGATGATTGCGATGAAGATGATGATAACGATTTTGATGATGATGATGTTGACGACAGTAACCTGGTGGCTGTCTTGTTAAGCGGAACATGGAAAGTCACATCATTTATTCATGAGAATGAAGATGAGACATCCGAATTCACAAATTTTGAATTCGTGTTCAATGCAGACGGTACGGCCATTGCAACCAAAGGGGCACTTACTGTTAATGGCACCTGGATGAGTTATGGTGATGACGGTGTCCTGGAAATTGATTTATACTTTGGCGAGACCGAACCACTGGAGGAACTCGGAGAAGACTGGAAGGTAAAGAATTTTACGACTACCATGATCCATTTAGTTGATGAAGTTAATGTATCCAATCCGGAGCGAACGCTGATTTTAGAAAAGATATAATGGCACGGAAGATCCTGATTTTAATAAGCATTGTTTTCTTAGCTGCAATGATAGCAGGCTATCGGATGTATAATAAACAACATCGTTCTGTTGAAATGGAAAAAGCCATTGAACTGACCGCAACGGATTTGTTCGAAGCCTATGCAACGAATGAAGAGGAAACCAATAAAAATTATTTAGACCGGGTACTGTCTGTAACAGGTGTCATCAGTGAAACTTCCTATAATCAGGATGGTCAGCCGGTTGTTATACTGCGTACAAATGATCCACTATTTGGAATTCACTGTACACTTTCGGAAGAAAATAAAAAAGTCAATGTTGGTAATACGGTAACGATTAAAGGAATCTGTACCGGATATCTGTCGGATGTGGTCATCACCTCGGGCATCATA
The DNA here is from genome assembly GCA_942491425.1 of uncultured Cytophagales bacterium. GTDB lineage: Bacteria > Bacteroidota > Bacteroidia > Cytophagales > Cyclobacteriaceae > JBGTGG01. The sequence goes on along the minus strand of CALOAV010000023.1, from coordinate 44,973 downwards.
CAGTAAATAAACTATTCTATGAATCTTCACAAATTTTATCCACTATTGATGACGCTCGTTTTACTATTGAGCATCGGATCCTGTATTCACGATCCATTCCTGGATCCGACCGCTCTCAATGACGGTTTGCCCAGTACACCCGGATGCATTACGGATGGAAAAGTCTGTTTTGAGAGCAGTGTGCTGCCCATTTTTATTTCTTCCTGTGCCCGAACAGGATGCCACGATGCCCATTCGCATGAAGAAGAGTTTGTACTGGATACCTACAACAACATCCTCAGAAAAGGAATCAAACCAGGCAATGCAAATGAAAGTAAATTGTATAAGGTACTATTCGAAAATGGAGAAGATCGTATGCCTCCTGATGGAAGCGTAACCGCTGCACAAAAAGAGCTGATCGCCGCCTGGATAAATCAAGGCGCAAAAAATACAGTAGACTGTGATTGCAATTGTGATCCAAATGAATTCACCTATGCACTAACGATCCAACCAATGATGGCCACCTATTGTGTTGGATGTCACAAACCAGGATCGTTAGGAGGTAACATCGATTTGTCAACGTATAACAGCCTTAAAACACAGGTCAGCAATAGTAATTTGATTGGTAGTATAACTCACGCAGCCGGATTTGTTGCGATGCCACAGGGTGGCAAATTATCAGATTGTCAAATTGAACAGGTGAAAAAATGGGTGAATGCAGGCGCTCCCATTACAACTAAAGGATAACACGAATATGAAGACCTGCTGAAGACGTTAGTTTTGATTTTAATTTTAATACGCATTTGGTATCAGTAGTTGCTACTACGATAATGCAGCATTGCTCTATCCGGGTGCAAACTCCTGTACGCCTGTAGCCGATCCTACTTTTGGCGCAGATGTACTGCCCTTATTAAACACAAAGTGTAACAATTGTCATGCGGGCTCTTCTCCTTCAGGCGCAATTCGGCTGGATACCTATGCAGAAATTGTGAAGTATGTCAACGACAAAAGTCTGATGGGTAGCATAAACCACGCCTCCGGATATTCAGCCATGCCAAAAGGAGGGTATAAAATGCCCGACTGTGAAATTCAAAAAATTCAGGATTGGATTAACAACGGGACACCTAACAACTAATACAACACCATGAACTTTTAAATTAACATCCCATGAAGAAGATTTCGATTCTCTTTTTTGCTCTTCTTTGTCACCTTATCCACCATTACCCAAACTGTTTACATAACGCGTGGCGGCCAGATTTCATTCTATTCAGAAACATCGATGGAAAGTATTGATGCAGTCAATAACGAAGTGACAAGTTTGCTGAATACCGAGAATGGCGAAATGGTTTTTGCTGTTCTGATCAAAGGTTTTCATTTTGAACGTGCGCTGATGGAAGAACACTTCAACGAAAATTATATGGAGTCTGATAAGATTCCAAAAGCAACATTTAAGGGAAAAATTACAAATCATTCTAAAATTAATTTTTCAAAAGATGGAGTCTATCCGGCAATGGTGGAAGGTGACCTTACCATACATGGTGTAACCCAACAAATTAAAACAACTGGCAGTGTCAATATAGAAAAAGGCAAAATATCTGCAACCTCCATATTTGTTGTGAATGTCGCGGATTACAAAATTGAAATCCCGGCTATCGTGGTGGAAAAGGTTTCAAAAACATTGGAGATCAAAGTGAATTGTAATTATCAACCAAAGTCTTAAGATGCGATCCATATTTTTAATACTTGCTTTTTGCGTAGCTATTCCCCGGCTATCAAATGCACAGGATGATTTAATGAATATGCTGGAGGAAGAAGTGAAAAAGGATGAAAAGCCAACCTATACTACCGCAACCTTTAAAACAACCCGTATTGTCAATGGCCACTCTGTCGAAAATGTGGCGGCTGGTCGTTTTAGATTTTCGCATTTCTCATCGCTTTGGCTATGTCAACGGTGGTTGGTATGAACTCTGGGGATTAGACCAGGCCTCTATGCGCATGGGCTTTGATTATGGACTAACCAGGTGGTTGATGATTGGTGTAGGCCGAAGCACCTATCAAAAACAATATGATGGTTTTACAAAAATTAAAATTTTCAGACAATCTTCGGGCGCGAAAAATTTCCCTCTTACTGTTAGCGCAGTCGGATCGGTAATCTATAACTCCATTAAATTCGATGATCCCTCGCGTATCAATTATCAATCGTCCAACTTTTGTTATACCGGTCAGTTAATTCTTGGCAGAAAATTCGGCGAACGTTTTTCACTCCAGGTAACTCCCTCAATTGTTCACTATAATCTGGTCCGTGAAATTAATGACCCAAATGATTTGTACGCTATTGGTATTGGTGGAAGAATCAAATTGAGCAAACGGATCAGTATTAATGCGGAATACTACTATCAACTGCCTGATTATAAGTTTACAAATACGCATAATTCAATTGCCATTGGTTTTGATATTGAAACCGGAGGACATGTTTTTCAGATTAATCTTACCAATTCAACCGGGATGACCGAACGTGGATTTATTACAGAAACAACTGGCGATTTTTTCAAAGGAGATATTCATATTGGATTTACGATTTCCAGGGTATTCACACTGGTGAAACCAAAAGGGTATACCAAAAGAACTGACCAGTAAATAATTATGTTGCATGTTTGAGGTAATCCAAAAAAAAGAGAAATCAGGTGTCCATTTAAAAACAGCTTTAAAACAATTTAAATAATAATACAATGAAAATCAGATTAATTAACCTGTTGTTGCTGGTGCAAGTTCTTCTCTTTATGAGTGCCTGTTCGAGTGATGACAATCCAACACCCATTAAGAGTCAGATTGAATCGAATATTCAGCAAGGTACATGGCAGATCACAAAATTTATTGATTCGGGTTCGGATGAGACGAGCCACTTTAATGGGTATACCTTTACCTTTGCCAGCAGTGGTGTATTACAGGCCATTAATGGAGCCACTTCTTATGAAGGTACCTGGAGTATTTCTGATAGTAACAGCAACGATGATAGTCAGGATGATTTAGACTTCAATATCTACTTTGATTTAACCAACGATTTCGAAGATCTTAATGATGATTGGGAAATCATCACCCAATCGGCGACTAAAATTGAATTGATTGATATTAGTGGTGGAGGTGGTGGCACCGATTACCTGACTTTTAAAAAAATATAAGAATTGAATGATCATTGAACATGCGGTCGGTTGTTATCACCGATCCGCCTCTGTGCTGGTTGGTGACAACACCAACCTGAGGAAAATTTTACAGGATAGATGCCAGCCAAACAGCAATCCGTTCGGTAATACCATTCGTATATCCAAAAATTCGGGTTGCATGCTGTGTGCCTGGTATAACTACCAATTCCACTGTTTTACTTTTCTCTCGCACGGCTTGTGTTATTTCTGTCAGGTAGCGTTCATTGTTAGAAACGATAAAAAGCCACGGTACTCCGCTGGCATCCATCCCATCAATGGATTCATCACTAAAGGATCCGGTGATAATTCAACATAAGCCTGCAGGTAGCCCATCAGTCGACCTGCCTCCGCAAGTTCCTCACCGCTGTAACTTGCACCTACTGCACCCAAACGGGTTGAATCCATTCGGGGATGTTTTTTCATGTAGCGGATAGCCGCTATCACATCTTGCTCAGCATCCCAAATCATCGGATCAGGAGTATTTTTTCCCGGTTCAAAGGCTCCAAGATTCGTGCTTGCTCCATGCCCGCGCAAGTCTAGTCGCAAAGAGGCAATACCCCGCCGGGCAAGTTCAGTGGCCAGTTCAACATAATCACTTCGATCACCTGCTGCTTTGTTGAGCAACAGTACGGTTGGATATACTCCCTTGGTATCAGGGAAAGTGAGGTCACCGATCAGGCTCCAACCTTCACTGGAAATACTGATTTGAGATTCCGGAAAGGATGTGGATTGTGCATTCCCAGTTGAATAAACGATGATACCAATAAACAGTAAAAGAGGAAAAGCGATTCTAAATATTGGCATTGTAAAGATTGATTTGGTATATCTTTCAAAAACGAAATAAATAGATGTTGGGTTATCCTGGCATTTAACATCAGCCTTTTTTTGTATCTTAATCCAATAAACCATGATCTCTGATAAGTAATGAACCGAAAGCCTTTTTTCGTGGGTGTACTCCTGGCGATCCTGCTCGTTAGTAATCTTTCCTGTACACTAGAAAAGTCTTTGACTTTACAATATGACGTGTCAATTTCAGATCCAACCTCTCAATATTGTCATGTTGAACTTCATCTGGAGGGATGGGACGAGGACACTATTCAATTGAAAATGCCTAAATGGATGCCCGGGTACTATCAACTCATGCAGTATGCTAAGGCTGTCGAAAACGTAGAAGCCAACGATACAAAGGGGAATAAAATAGAACTACGAAAATTAAATGAGAACACCTGGGAACTGAGCGGAGTGCGAAACCAGTCGGTAACTATTCAATATGATGTTAAAGCCGACAGGCAATTTGTCGCCAATAGTTTTATTGATTCAACACATGCTTACCTGGTCAACTCCGGAATCTTCATGTACATCGATGGTTTTTTGAATACACCGGTATCGGTAAAAGTAAATGCAAGTCAATGGTCAACCATTGCAACCGGACTGGAGACAGTTCCTGATAAGGTGAATGAATTTTATGCTCCTGATTTTGATATCCTTTATGATTGCCCGATTCTTATTGGCGATCTCGAAACCCTTCCATCTTTTTTCATTCAGGGAATTGAACACCGTTTCATTGGTTATGATCCTGGTAATTTTGATCGCGAACTGTTTATGAAAAATTTAGAAAAAGTAGTTATCGCCGCCAGCGATATTATTGGTGACATTCCCTATCAACAATATACTTTTATTGGAATAGGGAAAGGACGCGGTGGAATTGAACATTTAAACAATACAACGGTTAGTTTTAATGGTAGAGGATTAGGAACACCGGAAGGAATGAACAGCATGATGAATTTTTTGGCACATGAATATTTTCATCATTATAATGTAAAACGTATCCGGCCATTTGAACTCGGGCCATTTGATTATGATAAGGGCAACAACACCAATTTGCTTTGGGTAAGTGAGGGGTTATCCGTCTATTATGAATATTTAGTGGTGAACAGAGCTGGACTCAGCGATGAGCGGATGCTACTGGCAAACTTCGAACAAAATATCAATGCCACTGAAAATAATCCCGGACGATTGCATCAATCTCTAGCACAAGCCAGCTATGCCACCTGGCAGGAAGGGCCTTTTGGAACTCAGGGAACCGAACCGGGTAAATCGATTTCCTATTATCAAAAAGGTCCTATCATTGGATTGCTGTTGGACTTTGAAATCCGACAGGCCACCCAAAATAAAAAATCATTGGATGATGTTATGCGTTTTTTATATTGGGAATACTACAAAAAATTGGATCGTGGATTCACCGATGCAGAGTTTCAACAAGCTTGTGAGGCAATCGCCGGAAAGAAATTATCGTCTTTTTTTGAATATATCTATACTACAAAAGAACTCGATTATAATTTGTACCTAAACTATGCCGGACTGGGATTAAAACTGGAACCTATCTCCGTCAACGGAGTAAACAAAGTTAAAGCTTCGATACAACGTCTTCCTGAAATAACCGCCCAGCAACAAGCCATTCTTTCATCCTGGTTGGGTGAGCTCAATTAATGCATTCAAAGACCAACTCGTTTCATTAATCTTCGGTATCTTTAACTTATGAAGACCTTAAAATCCTGCCGGGTGAATGTGATGGTTTCCAGTATGGAAAAGGCGATTGAATTCTATCAGGTAAGCTTGGGTTGGAGTTGCTAAACCGATACGGTGATCACTACGCGGAGCTTCAAGCCCCCGATATGTTAATTGCATTGCATCCCGCTACAGCTAAAGTCACAACCGGAAACAATATCTCAATTGGTTTTGGAGTGGTGGAGTTTGACAATACCATTCAGGAGTTAGAGGCAATGGGTATTACCTTCACGATTGAAAAAGATGGTTGGATCCGGTTGGCCCATTTTATGGATAGCGATGGGAATCAGTTGTTTCTGGCCGAGAGAAAGGAATAACTCAAAAACAGTGCGTCATTCAGAGCCTGCCTGCGCGTAGCCGCTGTGGCAAAGGCAGGCGTTAGCGAAGAATCTAATTAGCTCCTTCTCCTCGGCATGAGTCTCCACATCGATTCCAAATGTGTAGATGCAATTAGTAATGTTAAACATGCGATCGGTGTTATCACCGATCCGCTACTTTGGTGGTTGGTGAAAACACTAACCGGAGGAAAACAGCAACCAGAGGAAAATAATTTCCTTCATTTTATGGAATCCTATTTGAATCTGCATCTTATAATAAAACCAAAATATTATGAGAACACTACTTTTACTATTCCTCATTGGCATGCAGTTAATCGGTTACTCGCAGTCCATAAAAGAAAAAGAATTTAAAACAGATATTAAAGAAGTCACCGTTTTTCAAAGCGGAGCACAACTTTTTGAATCAGGAAAAGTAACCATTCCCAAAGGTACAACGATCTTAAAAGCTACCGGACTTTCTCCTTATGTCGATGAAAAAAGTATTCAAATAAAAGCAGAAGGTGATTTTACTATCCTGGCAGTAAATCACAAACACAATTATCTGGCTGAACTCATGAAGGATGAAAAAATGGACAGCCTGCAGAACCAAATCAAAATGATTACTGAAACCATGAACCAGGAGAATGCCCGCCTCGAGGTGCTAAAAGAGAAATACAGTGTTCTAAATGAAAACAAAAACCTGGGCGGGATGAATTCAGGAGCCTCCATTACACAACTAAAGGAAGCCATTGCGTTTTATGAAACTGAGATTACAAAAATCAAAGCAGAAGAAATCAAAATCTGGAAAAATAAAGAATCAAAACAGCTACTGCTTGCGAAACTGGAGAACCAAAAAAAATCATTAAGTTCGGAACGTGCACTACCCACCAGCGAAATAGAAATCCGTGTACAGGCTGATGGACAAGTTTCAGCTGAATTTAAACTTACTTATATGGTTTCGAATGCCGGATGGTATCCCAAGTATGATATTCGTGTAAAGGATATTCAGTCACCACTTACACTAACTTATAAGGCAGAAGTTTTTCAGCAAACCGGGGTGGACTGGAAAGATGTGAAGCTTCGGTTCTCCAATGGCAACCCCAATCAAAGCGGATTAATCCCTGACTTGCAAACCTGGAATTTAAATTATGCACGCAATACTATTTATGGGTCTCCTTCAATTTATGGAAGTCGCTCCATGGGAATGGAGGGAACGGTTCGTGGTCAGGTGCTTGCACAGGATGGATCGCCAATACCGGGTGTCAATGTCGTGGTTCAAGGTACTACCATCGGTACCGTCACAGATGTGGGTGGGCAGTATAGCTTAACGCTTCCAAATGGAGCTTCCAATCTGGTTTTTTCATTTATTGGAATGAGTTCGCAAACACTACCAATAAATAGTAATGTTGTGAATGCTCGACTGCAGGAAGATGTTACACAACTTCAAGAGGTAGTGGGATATGCCTCAGGGGTTTCCGGAAACTCACCATTAATTCGTATTCGTGGTTCCCGTAGTAATAATGATGGATACTCTACCCCTATCATTACCAGGGTTATTGAAAATCAAACTACCGTAGAAATTGAAGTGGAGACACCATATACGATCAAGTCGAATGGTGAGAAACTACAAGTGGATCTGAAAAAACATGCCATCGAGGCGATGTATGAATATTATGCAATTCCCAAACTTGATAAAGATGCATTTCTGATAGCACGGATTATCCATTGGGATCAGTATAACTTGCTGGAGGGTGAAGCAAACTTATATTTTGAAGATGCATTTATTGGTCGTTCAATATTGAATGCAAAATCGTTACAGGATACACTCACCATATCGTTAGGTCGTGATCGAAATATTGTGGTTGGCAGAGAAAAAAATGATCAGTTCACAAAGAAACGAACTCTGGGAGGTAACACCACTGAAACACGTGGATTTAAGATTGTGGTACGCAATAAAAAATCCCAAGCAATCAAACTTACACTCTTTGATCAATTGCCGGTATCCGTGCTCAATGAAATTACGGTAAATGAAATGGAGTTATCAGGGGGTGTTCGTGATGAAAAAACGGGGAAGATCACCTGGGAATTACGGATCGATCCGAAGCAGCAAAAGGAGTTGAAGTTTGAGTATGAGGTGAAGTATCCAAAGCGGGAAAAAGTTATTTTGGAATGAAATACAAAATTTCCCGGCATCGTTTAACATGCGGTCCGTGTTATCACCGATCCACCACTGTGCTGGTTGGTTACAACACCAACCAGAGGAAACTAAAAAAGTCCCGGGTCTCCCCGGGACTTTCACCAACAAATGCAACTAATCCATTTCATCCAATCTGTCGCCTAGGCGGTAACAGGCTTTGCTCTAAACAACAATGCCCATTTTTTCTTACGACAGCGCTTGATACCATCAAGCAATGCCTCGCTTTGGTAACCTACACAACTTGCCAATGCAGATTTGTAGGTCTCAACAGCTTTGCGGTAGTCACCACGCAATTCATAAACATGCGCCAGGTTTTCCAACAACGCCTCACGGATTGCATCGGGTGTCTCCAAGCCTGCCTCCAGGTATTTCACTGCTTCGGAATATTTTCTTTTTCCTCTGTAGTATCTACCCAGATGTAAGTATGGAGGTGCTAACTCCTTGTCGAATTGGATGGCCCACTTCCAGTGAACTTCCGCTTTTTGCTCATTTTCTGCGTAGTAGCAGTATGCCCACCCCAAATAGTTGTGCAAGGCCGCATACCCCGGCTCTTCATACAACAAGTTTTGCATTAATGCCAACCCGTCGTTTACACTTCCTTCCATAATTAAGGTCTCCGCCTCTGTCAAGTAGGTGTCTAACCATTCTAATTTTTCCATTGTAGTAATTTTTTCTACTCAATACATATTAATCCACTTCTGCGGGGTGAATCATCACCGCACATTCGTACTCCTTTGTTACCTATTTTTTCAGGCAAAAGCATTCCACTTCGCGATGGGCGAATGATCATGATGGATTCATTATTTTTTTTGGAAATAAAAAAACCCGGTGATGCCGGGCTTTCAGTAATTGTTTAGAATACTTCTAACTGAAATGCCGCGACAGGCAACCCAAATTATTACTGGGTAGCGTTATAAAATGATATCGTGTTTGTTTTTGCATGGTGCAAATATAGATAAAGGTTGAAGTAACTTCCTAGAGAAATTTTATTTTTTATAATGTTAGTACTTCATCATGCCGGAGGTCACCAGTTTAAAATTAAAACCTGATTTAATTTAGTTGCACCCGCACGTATACAATTACAGATGCTTCAGCAGCTGGAGGTTGATTGTTTAAACTTGAACATTCGGTCGGTGTTATCACCGATCCGCTACTGTGCTGGTTGGCGATAACACCAACCAGAAAAAAATAGAATCCTTACTTCCAACCTCCAATAATCACCCCCATAATCGTCAACGCCACAACCGAATACCCTGCATTAATCAAAAACAACTTAAAAGACTTCCGTTCAAATAAATAATGTGTACCCACAAACGTTGCGACCCAACCAAACCCTGCTGCAAATCCCGCAAACGCACCAAACGAAACATCTGCATCCGGACCTAAAAACATGGCGAGGTTCACCGCACTTACCAATCCCAACACAAACGCCAATCCGAATATTTTTGCCATACTACCTTTTTTCAAATCTTCTTCTGTCAATCCATTCTCCTTCATCCAGGCTTTGCCAAACGCGGCCGGTGAATACCAGATACCACCCAGAACAAACGTTGAGAGTGCTGCTACTAAAATTGCCCAAAAATTTAAATGTGATGCTTCCATAATTACTGTTGGTTGATGAATAATGTTTACTATTGTTTATCTAATGAACCCGATTTACGCTTCGGATTAACTGTACACAATTTGTGAACTTTACACTTACCATGCACAACGAATCGACTGAAACGGCACAATCCGGGAGCAAAACGAAAAAAAAAGACGCTCAACCCGACATCCAGCTGGACGACAAAAGATTCATGCTGATAGGCATTCCACTCTTCGGCATCACGATCCCCAATGTTTCGGGACTTTTCGGCTCACTGGCGTTAAAAGATCCAGCCTACTGGCTCGGTTACCTCTACTTCATCACACTTGCTTTCCTTATCTGGCAAGGCAACCGCTATCTCCTTTTCCGTACACGAAAACGGTTCACCTGGTTTGACAAGCCCATCGAAAAGCTGATCCTACTCTTGATGAATAATATTTTTTATACCGCACCCCTCACCGTTGCGTGGTTGTGCATGTGGTATCTCTTTGCCGGATTTCCAAAAACCGACTGGGAGGCCATCCAGATTGTTGTGTTGATCAATGTAATCTGTGTACTCTTCGTTACGCATGTCTACGAAACCGTTTTTCTGGTAAAAGAGACTGAGAGTGAACAAATCCGAAACGAACAACTGCAACGCGCAACAGCAGAAGCAGAACTGACCGCATTGAAAAATCAGGTAGACCCGCACTTCATGTTCAACTCCTTGAATACGCTATCGTATCTGATTAATTCAGATACCAACAAAGCCTTTATGTTTACAGAAAACCTCGCGGAAGTTTACCGGTATATCCTTTCTCAGAAAGATCATACGCTGGTGATGCTGGAAGACGAACTCGATTTCACCAGGCGTTATACCGACTTATTACGTTTGCGCTTTGGTAATGCATTAATCGTCACGAATAATTTTAGTGAAGATACGATAACGAAATATCTCATTCCTCCAACCTCAATTTTCATGGCCTTTGAAAATGCGGTGAAGCACAATGAAATCAGCGAACAAGAACCATTGGAACTACAGATGGATATCCTGGAAGACAGGTTTGTGATCACGAACAGCATTCGGGTGAAAAGGAATAAACCAGCATCCTCACAAATCGGACTTAAAAATTTAGCCGAGCGTTTTGAATTAATCACAGGTGCCGCTATTCATGCGGAACAGAATAATGATAAATTTATAGTCAGTTTACCCTTACTTTTACTAGGCAATGAAGGCGATCATCATTGAAGACGAACTCCCGGCGCGGGCCAAACTCGTGGCGATGATTGCAATGATCGACCCGACCATTGAAGTGATTGCGATGTTGGGGAGTGTGAAAGAAACTGTGGCGTGGCTCGAAGCCAACGCAGAACCCGACCTGGCATTTGTAGACATTCAATTGACGGATGATCATTCTTTTGAAATCTTTAAACAGCACCCGGTTAAATTTCCGGTCGTCTTTACCACAGCGTACGATAAATTCCTCCTGGAGTCTTTTGAGTTCAACTCGGTGGATTATCTTTTAAAGCCTATCACGGAAGAAAAACTCCGACGTTCGATTGATAAGATCAAAAATTTTAAAGAACACTTTACACCTGACCTTCTAAAAATCCTTAGTCAGCTAAAAAATCCTTCTACGAAAAGAATTCTAGCCAAGAAGGGGACCGAGTTCATTGCATTGGAAATGGACAGTATTGCCTATTTCTTTACAGAACACAAAGTAGTTTTTGTACGCGATTTCAACGGCCGTCAACTCATTGTTGACAAAACCATTAGTGAACTGGAAACCATGGTCGAAACCGAAAAGTTTTTCCGGCTTAACCGAAAATACCTTTGTCATGTAGACGCCATTGAAAAATTCAAACCAGAAAACGGAAAATTGCGAATCGATCTTTTACCGCCGTGTAAAGAAGCCGTTTATGTGAGCAAAGAAACGGCGCCGGTATTTCGAAAATGGATAAGTTAAATTGGTAATGGTTAATTGATAATTATTAGTCACTGTAGTCTGGTTAAACTTTTTGAGGTTAGAAGTCATTTGAATTTAAACTGGAATCACTTCTCCGCCTGCCTATGCCGAAGCTCCTCACGGGCAGACATTTCTTCCGTACCAGCGCGGATAATAGTTTCCACTGATATCGATAAGAACATTTTCCAATTCGAATGAAATTCAAAATTCTAAACTAATTCCGGACTGAAGCCCGGGAATCCCAGAGGGATTCGATTTATTAGTTGTTAGTTAGTTGGTGTTGTTAGTTATTAATGTCAGGAACGTTAATAACTACATTTCCGTGCCGATGCCGAAGGCGCAGGGACAACAATGATTATTAGTTCTGAATTGGATTGCTACTAACTTACAGTACTCACGTTGTTGATTTAATCAGCTGAATAATCTGCTCAGTCATCTCCGTTGTTGATGCCTTTCCACCCAAATCCCTGGTTAAAATCTTTTTGTCGGCCGTAAGTTTTTCGATAGTGGTCATTAACAGGTTCGAGGCATCTGTTTCACCCAAATGCTCCAACAGCATTTGTGCTGTCCAGAAGGCAGCAATTGGATTGGCTATATTTTTTCCTGCAATGTCCGGCGCGCTTCCATGCACAGGTTCAAACATGCTGGGAAATTCCTTTTCGGGATTGATATTTGCTCCAGGTGCGCTATACCCAACCCTCCTACTACGGAGGGACCAAGATCGGATAGAATGTCCCCGAATAAATTACTGGCTACCACAACATCAAACCAATCCGGGTGCTGCACAAATTGTGCGCATAAAATGTCGATATGAAATTTAGACTTTTCAAGTTTAGGGTAGTTGGCACCCAATTCCTCAAAGCGTTCATCCCAATACGTCATTGTATGAATGATCCCGTTAGATTTGGTAGCACTGGCTACTTTTCCTTTTCTCCTTTGTGCAAGTTCAAACGCATAGGTCATCACCCGATCCACACCTCGCCTGGTAAAGACACTTTCCTGAACAACGGTCTCAAAAGGTGTTCCTTCATGAATTCTCCCTCCTACGTTGGAATACTCACCTTCATTATTTTCCCGTACGATCATAAAATCAATATTGCCGGGATTTCGCAATGGTGATTCAACTCCTTTTAGCAGCCGAACCGGTCGCAGGTTAATATATTGTTGAAAGGCTCTTCGAATGGGTATCAGTAATCCCCACAAAGAAATATGATCAGGAACACCTGGATAACCAACTGCCCCGAGGAAGATTGCATCTGAGTCCTTCAATCGTTCTATCCCATCTTCCGGCATCATGTTACCGGTCTTCTTGTAGTATTCACAAGAATAATCATAGTGAACATTCATCAATTGAAATCCACAGACCGAACTAAGCGTATCCAATACCTTTAAGGAAGCGGGTATTACTTCGTTTCCAATCCCATCACCAGGGATCACTGCTATCTTATACTTCATGCGTTGAATCAGTTATTGTAACAACTGAGTAAGTAGTGTTTTGAAAGCGGAAGATTGATACATCCCCTGTCCATCGTGACCAATTCCTTCTACAATCACTTTGCTATGATTGTGCACACCGGGATACACCAATTCCATATACCGGAACATATTATCACCCCTTTTGTACCGACTCGAACCCTGAAGTGTATTTTCACAATTGGTTGTGTTAAAGGTTGGGTCGGATTGATTTCCATTGCCTAACAGGTAGGTAACCGATCGATTTATAAAATTGATATTAAATGCACTCTCACTTATCCCGGACAAATACGGAGGTGTTGCCACATATCCCAGGGGCCAGATCGTGTAGCCGGCACAAGCCGATGGGGTATACAATTCATTTGTTGACTCATCGATTCGCTGACCATCGGGGTAATAAAAGAACTGAGAATTAGCTACTATATACTCAAAGTCGATCAACGGGTAATTTGCTTCCGAGGTATTTGATGCTGAATACACGTGGGTGAAAGCAGCACCCGATGAATGGCCAGTAACTATAATCTTTTTTAGAACCGGAAATCTTTCTGTATTCGACAGTTGGTTGATTAACGCATCCAGCACCTCAAAGGAACTTAGTTTATTTGAATTCGATGACAAACTTCCCCTCCTCCAGTCGGTATTTGGCCAAAAGAAATCTTCTGAAGATCCGGTTGACGTACTCCTGAAAAATGGTGCGATTAATATAGTGCTATTGGATATGGAAAGAGATTCGAATGTATTGGTCATAATCGAATAATAATTATCAGGATCATGACTCGCACCATGCACAACAATTACTGCATCGGTTAAGGATTCCCATTGAGCATTTTCCTCGTAGATGGGATAATTGCTATAAAACTCGAATGTTCCGTTTCCCAGAGAACCTGCTAGTTCGACGCTCCTTAAACAATCACCAACTGTTGTACACGGTGTCATCGACCGAATTACATCATCTTCTGCTGTTGTGAACGTAAACGTTAATGGGTTGGCAAGCTTCTCACCCCCTGCACCGATTGAGATTGTGGCAACAGTCACCGTGTAGGTGGTGTTATAATCTAAGGTCATGGTAGCCGTAACTTTTGTTGTTGCGTTCGAATAGGAAATATCATAATCGGCAGCGGTAGTTCCTGAAACTATCGAAAAAGCGGATTCGAATTGGGTGGGATTAAGGGAACTGGAAAACGCAATAACGATGGTTACATCGACCGGAACATCTACATTCGTGTTGCTGCTGCCTGAACCATTGATGGTAGCAGCAAGTACCGTTATTACTTTAGGTTCTGATTCATCACCTGAGCAAGAGCCAAGCGTGAACAACAACAAAAAAATAACCCAGGAGAAATAATTTTTCATAGTTTAAAGATAGGAAGGTTCTTTATCAAAGAACCTTCCCTTTACTAAAACACAATCTACCAATCAATTACACAAAACATACGGACAAGGTGAGGTATCATTGGAAGCAGCGCCAACTGAACAGCCTGCTCCCCCATAGGTCCATACCGTATTCACTTTTGCCGCCCATGAATCTGTATAATCCCAAAGCGCTCCGGTTCCATCGATTCCAAGTTCTCCATACGTTTCGATCAGCACACCATTCTTAAACAACTCGATCGTATCGTCACCATTCGAGGTAACTCCCCCATCTGGAACAACATGATCAAATGTAGCAAAGCAGTCACCAAAATAAGTGGAGGCATTGGTTACATCCAAGTCACGAATGATCAAAACTGATTCCCCTTCTTTAACGGCAATAGATGGAAAGCTGATTTCTACCCCATCGGAAGTAGCTTGACCATTGGAAGCGATTCCAGCACCGTAAATACTCAAATCAGGAATATCCTTTAAGGCGCGCAAATGATAGGCTCTTGTTCTGCCTGCGGCAGAGTTTAGTGACATAATTCCAACAAACTCAAGACCTTCAGAACACATGGGGTAGACGCAGGAAGAGGTTTGGGTGGTGCTACTGCCTACACTGTTGGAGCAGCCCAAAGCGCCATAAATCCAATTACTCCCCAGCTTATAGCCCCATGTTCCTACATACTCCCAGTACTGTCCGGTACCATCCACACCCCCCTCACCAAATGTTTCAATTGCTACTCCTTCATTATAAAGCAAAATTGCATCATCACCATTCTGGGTCATTCTTGGTGTTTCCAACACGTGATCAAACTCCGCAAAGCACGCGTCAAAATAGGCTGGAGCTAAACCAGCATCTGCATCACGAATCACCAGAATTTGATCTCCAGCGGATACGGCCATGGTAGGAAAAAGATAATCAATATCAGCAGGATTTGGGGCTGCTCCGTTAGAAGCCACCTCAACTCCATAGCTACTTAAGTCTGCAATGTCTTTTAAAACATTTAGATGTACGGCACGAATCGTCCCCGTTCCGGCATTAAAATTCTGCAAGTGCATGACCCCTTTCAGCTCAAGAGAAGGAGCCCGATCCCCCAATGAGAGGATTAACTCAACGGGAGGTACATTACTTCCGTTTACTACATTGGTTATGGTGATCACAATATTTTCTTCACCTTCCACAGCATCACCCTCAAGGGCGGTAATGGTAAAGGTTGCTGACGTTTCCCCGGCGGGAATTGTCACCGATGAAATACTTGACGTGTAATCAACTCCACCTCCGGTTGCGGTTCCACTAAATTCCAAATCAAACGTTACGTCATCAAAAATTACCTTGTCGATGTTGGCTGTTATGGTGGAGGTTTCTCCTTCGAAAAAACTCAATTTATCAGCCGCTAAGGTAATTTTTGGTGGTGCAAACTCACTGGTGCTCATTTCAAAAATAAAATCCTCTATTGAGGATTCACCTTTCGCACCATAGCTTCCTTTGGGCAAAGTAATCGCGTAATTTGTTTCATATGCGAGGCGAACGTCCGGAGTAATGGTAACCATTGAATTCGTAGCATCATAGGTAATGGAATAGTCCAGTGTTGGAGTAATCGTAATTGCATTCTCAAAATCCGTTGTATTAAGGGCATTGGAAAATACCATTTCAATCTGAGCAGTAACAGGTATGCTACTCACTCCACTTTCCACGCGGCTATCATTCACATTGACCAGTAAAACCCGCAGGTCGTTCGTAATTGGAAACCCCTTTTCATCTTCGCTGCACGAATTAAAAATAAATAGCGGAAACATTGCAAACATTAACCATTGCATCAGCGGACGTTGTGGTGTAGTTTTCATAGTGGTATGTATTGGTTTCAAATTATAGTTCAGTTTATGGAGTTAATTCTTTTACAAAAGCAGCAGGAAATGCATTCGGGATGATTTCCCATAAAATTGGCAGCAGAAAATAGGTAACTAGTGTTACCAGCACAATGGAAACAAGATTCATCCAAATGCCGGAACGAATCATGTCGGGTATTCGTAGATATCCGGAACCGAAGACCACCGCATTGGGAGGCGTAGCAACCGGTAACATGAACGCACAGGAAGCTGAGATCGTCACCCCGACCATAATCATAAATGGGTGAACATTGAACGCAAACGCCATCGGTGCCAATACGGGCAGCAACATGGCTGTGGTAGCGAGATTTGAAGTGATCTCCGTTAAGAAATTTACCATGGCGATTAACACCAATACTAATAACAGCAAGGAGAGGCCGTTTAACTGTGACATCTGCAAAGCGATCCATTCAGCCAGGCCCGTCGCCGAGAATCCCTCTGCCAGTGCCATGCCTCCGCCAAACAGCAAAATAATTCCCCATGGGATGGTTGCGCATTCCGTCCAATCGATAATGCGCCCACCATCCTTTGCGGGAATAATAAACAGCGCTACCCCGGCAATCATGGCAATGATCGTATCATCGATGGCAGGAACAAACTTTTCAATAAATGAGCGAGAAATCCAAAGTAGGGCAGTCAGGATAAATACCCATAACACAACCTTCTCTTCATACCCCATTTTTCCAAGGTTATTCAACATCACTTTTATTTCGGCTCGACCTCCGGGAAATTTTTTTTGTTCGAAGTGAAATGCAAATCGTGTAAGGTAAATCCAGCAAACAACCATGAGCAATATGGAAATCGGCAGTCCGATTTTAATCCACTGCACAAAGGAAATTTTTACACCATACGTTTCTTCCAATACGCCTGCCAATACCAGATTGGGTGGGGTTCCGATCAATGTCGCCAGGCCCCCGATGGAGGCACTGTACGCGATGGCCAGCATCAATGCCTTTCCAAAATGATCTCCATCAAGTGCATGGCCGTTATTGTGTTTTTTAAATTGCGATACTACCGCCATTCCAATCGGCAGCATCATAACTGCAGTTGCTGTGTTTGAAATCCACATCGACATAAATCCGGTGGCGAGCATAAACCCCAGAATGATGGTATAGATATTGGAGCCAATGATATTAATGATGTTTAGCGCAATGCGCTTATGCAGGTTCCATTTCTCAATAGCGATGGCCAGTAAAAACCCGCCGAGATAGAGAAAAATATATTTATGACCAAAAGAAGTAGTAGTAGCGCTTAACTCCAGGGCACCCGTCAATGGAAATAATATAATCGGAAGTAATGCCGTCACGGCGATGGGAATTGCTTCAGAAATCCACCAGATCGCAATCCAAACGGAAACACTCAGCACATGAAAGGCATTCACATTCATTGAAGCAGGCGCCCCAATAAACTCCAATAACCCGAAAGCCAATGGTCCCGCAAGGAGTGCTATCAATTTACTTTTCGAGGTCATTGGCCAATTAAAAATCTAATTCTGTTACTATTTTTTTAAGAAATGTTGCATCATCATCATGCATAAAGATCAGGTAGGTCAACTCATCGTCTTTATCACGCGTGGTAATGCGGACCGGAATTTTATCCACCGGTGCCTTGGTGAAATATTTATAGAAGGCAAGTCCCAGCATATAGGTTGCATTCGAAGAAGGATGTTTATCATCGAAGTACATTTCCAATTCGGGTCGCTGGGTACGAGCTTTTTCAAACAACTCTCCGCAGGGAACCACATCTGCTCCGGTTTGCTTCCCGAGCGCCAGGTATCCTTCACGAATTGGTGTATGCATAGAAGAGTCCGATTTATATGCCCACGTCATCATAAAAATGGGCTGGCCACCTTTTGCTTTTACCAGATTGGAAAATTTATTTCCATATTCATTAAATGCTTCAGGCGAATCGATGGCACTGGTGCTGTGATTATTAAATACGACATAATCCCAGGAAGTTGAGTCAAGCAGATTCATAGTTCGGGTACCCCGTTGCTTTTTCCAATGCTGCTCCAGGTTCGATCCTCCTACGGTAGATTGGCGCGTGATAATGACCTGGTGTTGAGTAGCTGCCATTGCACTCACAACTTGTGGGAGATTATAGAAATAGGTGAAGCTATTCCCGACAAAAAGTACCCGGATTGTATCCCCTTTCTGTTGTTGTGAAAAGGAAATCTGAAAAGACAAGAGGATCATACTCATCGTCATCAATCCTATCGTTATAGTCTTCTTCATTTCCTGTTCCACTTATTGATTAACTGAGGTACGTTCGAAAAAACCAGGGACAGGATTCGGTGTACTCGTATTCCTGTCGATCTCAGATTGTGGATACAGAAATCGCTGCGGCAGGGTAGCACCAACATTGGGAACAACAGGAACACGGATAGTTGCTTCACCTTCAGTTCTTCGTGTATCGCTAAAAACTTCAACCTGACCAAAAAGTGTGATGTAGCGTTCTTCCATGATTTCCCGAAGTAATGCATCGTCCGTTGAAATCCCGTCCGCATTTTCAATGCCACCAGAATTGAAATCGGCTGCAGAATATGCTTCATACTTTACATTGCTCATCGTTGGGTTCGATAAATATCCGCCTGTTGCCATGTACGCCCGAAATTCGTTCAGGTGGCCCAAACCGGTGTTGAAATTTGTTCTTGCACCGGCTTCTGCCAAAATCAGTAAATTCTCCGCGTAGGTAACCATCGCTCCAACCCCATCAATCTGTGCAAAACCATTGGTTTTTGTGTTCGGCTGAACTCCAACGGCTGTCTTTTGCAACAAATAGTTATAGCGGGCAGTCTCGTCTGTTTTGGTATGTCCTCTGTAATTAGCCGGAATCGGATTACTGGCGGGATCGGAATCAATCAGACTCGCAAAAAAATCTGAAGTAATCAGGTCATTCTTTCTGGATGCAAGTTCAAAAAACTGATAATTCAAATTAGCGTTATCCAATGCCGTTCCGTGTGGCGATTGCAGATTATTAGCATCCTTGCTGGTTCCGTCCGATCCAACTCCATTTTGTGCTGCCGTATATGCAGCTGTATAATCTCTAACCTGTAGAAAATACCTTGCTTTTAGTGTGTAGGCTACTTGCAACCAGGCGACCGGATTACCATTGAAAAATATATCAGTTGATGCAGGAGGCCTGCCCGTTCCTGTTGAAAAGTTTACAATTGCTTCATCCAGCAAACCCTGAACTTTTGAAAATACAAGTTCCTGATTTTCATAAGCAGGATTTTCAAAATCAAGACTTCCTCCTTCGTCAAAAGGAACATCACCCCATAAAGATGCAGCGGTACCGATAGCCATGGCTCGGAGGGTTTGCGTTATACCGATTGCAACACCGGTCACACCTTCTGCCATCGCAGCTTCCTTTGTCACCAATGCATTTCGAACAACACTGCTGTAGACAATATTCCACTGGCTGTCAAAATCGCTGGATAAAAGATTATAGTTAGAATATCCAAGATGTTGCCGCGCAATGCCCGTATACTGACCGGCAAATATCCCCGCTTTGCGGGTTGCCTCCCCCGTATGCAAACTGATATTGGCTACCTCGGTTGCAGTAAGCGAATACTGATAGGGTGCGGATGTCGGGTTATTGGGATTTTGATTTAAATCGTCTACCAGGTCACCACAGCTGAGGATGAGTGCAGACAAAACAGATAAAGTGATTATATTTTTCATGATGTATCTTTTTTCTGGTTTAGAAAGTAAGTGCTAAAGAAAACACATATGATTTCGTACTGGGGTTGTTAAAGTAATCAATACCACGGGATGCACTCACGCCGGAAACATTTGTATCCGGATCATTGCCTTCAAAGGCTGACCACAATATGAGGTTTCTCCCGGTTGCTGAAATTTCAAGATTACTGATCCTTGCTCTTTTCAGCCATTCAGACTGAAATTTGTAACTCAGCGACAATTCACGCAGGCGCGTCCATGATCCATCCTCCACATAGAGTTCGTGATTTCCTCCACCGAAGAAAGCGCCAGGACCATTGTACCATTCTTGTGTTAAAGCTACAGGACCAGCACCAAAATTGTAAACTTCTCCTCTGAAGGTTGCTCCGGCCAGGATTACATTACCACTGTACGTTAACAGGTTCTGATTAGAGGTTACTTCATTGGCAGCAGTATTACCCCAACGTCCATAATCAACAAGAACAGATTTGGTTCCGGCAAAAATATCTGCACCCTGAAAGGTTTCAAACAAGAAGGATAATCTTAAATTTTTATAGGATATTGATCCGATAGCTGAACCCTGCCAATCCGGATTAGGATCGCCAATCACACCTGCCGTGGCGTCCGTAACGGGAAAACCATTGGCATCAAAAACCATATTCCCATCATCATCGCGTTTCGTCCGCGGGCCCCATAGAATACCATGCTGTTGCCCTACCACCGCACGATTGTTGACACCACTTAAGCCTGTTGCAAGCGGAAGTGATTCTGACCCTATCAGATCAAGTACTTCATTCTTGTTTTTGAAATAAAGCATTTTAAAATCAATATTCCAGTCAGAATTGCGGAAGATGGTATACCCCAATTCCAGTTCAATACCATTGTTCTGCATCGTTGCTGCATTGGCATACAGTTCGTCATAGCCTCTTGAATTTGCCAATGGAAAACTCAGCAACAAATCATTTATTTTATTGTAGTAATACGTTCCACTGAAAGTTAGCCTGTCATTCAGGAACCGCAGATCTGTACCAATCTCAAACTCTTTTTTACGTTCTGGTCGCAATGCGGGATTACCCAGATTGGTACTTGGAACAAATGCGCCGATACCATAAAGTGATGCATTCAGACCACCACCGTGCTGATCATTGTAAGTAGGTGAGATATATTCAGAGAATGTGTTATACCGGCCGGGTTGCACCCCCACTTCAGCATACGACATTCGTAGCTTTCCAAAAGAGAAAACATCAGACTGAACAGCATTTAATTTACTAAACTGCCAGGCCAGGGAGGCCGAAGGAAACAGAAACGCTTTATCCGCATTCAATCCAAAGGACGATGCATATTCCGAACGCAATGTTGCGTTTAGAAAAATTTGATTATATGCTGAAAAATTTGCAGCAGAATACAATGCAACTGTCCGCTCTTTGCCGTAAGTAGAAGTTGCCTCCCGATTTTCAGGTAATGCATTATCAACATCCAGGATACCAGCGGCAACGTCTGTAAAAACTATAAAATTTTGAATGGTGGTTCCTTCCACAACAAGTTCTTTCTGGTTGAAATTGAATCCAACCAGAATATCACCGTCAAATTTCTCATTAAAAACTTTACTCGCTTTCGCGATATAGTCCATGTTGAAAATACTGTTTGCAGCATACTCCTTCACCATACGCCCGCCGACAAAAGTTGAGGCAGCGCCCGGTGTATAAAATTCGGTGTCGCGTTGACCATACTTGTCCAGTCCGGCCCGGCCAATTAATTCAAGCCAATCAACCGGCTTATAGGACAGATTCATACTGGCTATAAAGCGATCTACACCCGACAGGTAATTCTGTTCAATAATGGTCCATAGCGGATTGTTAAATACCGCTGCGGAACTTGCCCTATCGGATTTCGATAGGACCGTTGCCTGTTTGATATGGGGGCAGCAGTACCGGAAGCATAATAATCTCCACGATACCCTGAAATATCAAAATCGGCAGGAGTACGCAGAAAACCGAGATACAATCCATTATTACTTACCGAACGTCGAATGCTATTGGAACTTGTTTTCGTATACTTAAAGGAGGTCGTGAGTTCCACTTTTCGTCCCATTTTGAAATTCGTCTTAACCGCTGCGGTCGTTCTACGGTACCGGCTGTTTCGGATAATTCCCTCCTGATCGAAATCACTTAAGCTGGCATAAATTGAACTGTATTCATTTCCTGAGGAAATGTTAAGGTTATTTTCAAAAAAGTGCCCAGTTTGAAAAATCTTTTCAAAATTACTGTCGTCATAAATTGATTGGGAATTTTTTGTAACGATAGGGTAATAAGTAGCTCCATCCTGATCGATAAAGAAAGGTCCGGAAGTATTGAATACATCCTGTTCACCGGTACGCTCAGAAATTTTATCACCCCAGGAATACGGTGATGTGTTGTCGTAATTCCCGTTAGTTCCCTGGCCAAACGTACTCTGAACCGGATACTTACGATTGATTTGGTCAATGGAATAAGTAGAATTAAACGTAACCTTCATTTTCTGATTGTACTTTCCGCCTTTTGTTGTAATATAAAGTACACCTCACCTCCGCCTGTGTTCCCCACAGAGCCGCTGCAGAAGCTCCCTTCAAAACCGTGACATTTTCAATATCATTGGGATTAATATCATTCAGTCTCGATTGAACGGCAAAGTTGTTATTGGTTCCCCGGGAATCATTATTGATAGGAATTCCATCGACAATTATCAAAGGTTGTGAATTCTGCTGAAGTGTTGAAATACCACGGATTTGCATATACGCACCCGCGCCCGGATCACCTGAGTTTCTGGAAATTCGAACACCGGAAGTTTTACCGGACAATGAATTAATTAACGATGTTTCAGAAGCATCCGTCAGCGTTTTATTGGAAATCGTAGAGTTGGCGTAACCCAACTCATCCTTATTGGCCTCAAAACCAAGGGCCGTGACAACCACTTCCTCCAGTTGTTGCAGATCTTCATCCAGGGTTACATTGATGGTAGTTTGTGTTCCTACCAGAATTTCCTGAGCGACAAAACCGATATAACTAAATACCAGAATGGAACCCGCACCATTTACCTGTATAGTATAATTACCGTTGATGTCAGTCACGACCCCATTGGTCGTTCCCTTTTCAAGGATGGAGGCACCAATTAATGGTTCACCATTGATGTCTGCAATTCTGCCATTAATGGTACCTTGCGCTAAAACCTGGCTGCAAAAAGTAATCAGGAGGAGGATGACAATCGTATAGAGTCGTTTCATAAGTATGTAAATTTGGTTTTAAGGTCACATGGAATCCCCGATTAAACATCTCCCTCCCGGTGAGAAACATTTAGATCGGCATTTCATTTTATTGTGAGGATTATCTTTGCAAAAACTTCCATAAGACGTATTTCAATCGTTTTCGAAAAAACTTTTGACAATCGTAGGAATTAAAATTTTATAAAATATGGTTTTAGTGTACTATATGCAGTTTTATCAAAATTTAACGAATTTCAAGGGCCAACGATTTAATAATCAAATTGTTAAGTAGGATGGAAAATTCGTATCAGGAATTCATTTCCAGGCTGAAAAAGTTGTACGGAGCCTTCGACGAGGCCCATAAAAAGTTTGAAAAGGCTCCGAACTCCGAAATTTCCCGCGATCTGGGTTATAGTGACGCCCAATTTTCACGATTGGTCAATGAATCTGCTACAGAGGGAGAATATGCACGAGCCAATCAAAATGCAGAACGAATTCTTAGTTTGCTGGATCTGGAGAAAAAACTAAAGGAATTATCTCCGCAGTCCAGGAATAAACGCGTACTCTCCGGAATTGTCCTCGCCATTATCGGCCTACTTATTGGTTTTGTTATCGGTGACCGTAATAAAGCAATTACTACTACAGGTCAAACTAAATACGACATGCTTAGATGGTCCTTTGAGTCTAACTTTATTAAACCCTATAAGGGCCTTCGGGAGCTCCCTGCCGACTGTAATTTTGAATGCTACAAGTACCAGGGTCGTTGGGAACTTCAAAACGAATATAAACTTCCTTTTCTTAGGGAAAGCAGTGGGTTTCATTACCTGGCAAAATCCATTACGTCTTATATTCGATGTACTCCAGAAAAAAATCCTGCTGGAAAGCTAATGGAAGGATATGAGTATCAGGAACATGAAATATGGTATGACCTGTTGGAACGACCGATCAACGTATTCATTCAGGAGGATGGAGAGCCGTTGGCTACTTATGAGCAATTGGAGTTTTCAGCGTCTGATGAATTCATCAAGATAGGAACCGTACATTCTTTTTACACCAATGACTTCATTCTGGATTCTGCTTTTATCTACCGTCATGGTCAAGATATAGGAAGGGATATTGAATTTGTAACCGATGAGGAACTGGAAAAATCAATATCGGATCGATCGCTTTTGGAAAAGATTAAAAAAGAAATGATTCAAATTGTTCAGGATCCGTTAAGGGATTTTTCACAGCCTAGTCAATGTGATCCTGCAAGTAAACCTTCTAAAGATTTTCATGCTATTAAAAATGAGGATGAAATGATTTTCAATTGTCAAATGTCAACGGCAGGAAGATTTCCAATTAACTACACCAAGGCCTATATACTTAAAGATCAGTTCATTAAAGATAAATGCATATCAATGAGTAAATAATGCTAAGGTTACAGGTTACCAGTTTCAGGTTTAAGGTTGCTAAAAACTTAGTCTAACTATTAACAACCAACAACTAATAACTACCAACTAAATTCTGCAGTTATCCAAACCGGTGAATAATATTCACCCGTCCGGTTTCCCCATCATACGAGGGCAAAACAAGCGTCTTGCCAGATTTCTTTTTTTTACCCCATCTATACTGATGCGTTAAATATACCAGGTTGGTTGAAAGAATTCCGATACCGGCTCCCACTAAAACATCCGACATCCAGTGGCGATTATTCAGCACCCGCATGATCCCAACGGTAGTCGCCATGGAATAGGCACCAATGCTATACCACACATTCTTTCCTCCATATTCTTTTGCCATAAATGTTGCTGCTGCAAAGGCCTGCGCTGTATGCCCCGAGGGAAATGAGGTCGGATTACCCGAATCAGGTCTGGGTTGTACCGTGATTGTTTTAATTGAATAGGTTAGTACGCTTACCAATAATTCTGACTTGATCAGCAATGCAGTACGGTTTGCAAAATCGTTCTTTCCTTTAACGCCTGCCAGGTTCAATCCGTACACAGCTACAATGGGTGCAAATTGGATATAGTCATCCGCATGATTTCGAAAATAAGGGATATGCTCATTTCTTTCCTCGTGGATTTCATTATTACCAATTATATCATTATCGGTAAATGCATATAAACCAGCAAGGGTGAGGGCGAGCGGTACCTGAACAGCTTGTTGAAACGCTTTTCGTTTCGTAGGAGTCTTCGGTAACGAAAAATCTATTTTTGAAACGACGTGTCTCTTTGGGTTTACCTGCCCAAATAAAGAAAGGGTGGGAAGAATCAGTATCGTCAGAAGGACAAATGATCTCATGAACAGCCGATTATGTCCCTCCTAAATTACGCGTCGAATCTGTAGAGATTCTGTAACATAAAAACCACGTGGTCTGAGGTACGCCAATAAGTACACTTACTCTTCATCCTCCTCGGTAATTTTCTCTTTCTTAAGCAGCTTGCCGGTGCTATCAAAAATCAGATCAAAAGCCTCTTCGCCTTTTTCTACTTCAACTTCATAGGTAGTAACTCCCGATGCTTCCATTTTAGCTACTTCTTCAATTTTATAATCGGCGTATTCTTTTTTAATGACTTCCATAATAACGGCTGGCAGCTCACTTTTTTTAATTTCAACTTCTATTTCCAGAATAGCTCCTGCTTCATCGAATACGACAGATGTTTCCTTTCCGTTATTTTTGAAGTTGGCTTCGTAGTTATTGTCTTCTTTATCCCATTTTGCTTTTGTCACTCCAAAGGATTTGGTCAAGGCACCTTTAACCATCTCGGGGACATCTTTTTCACTGACTTTTTGGGCATCAGACTGGCAAGCCACCAACCCAATACAGACAACCATGATAATTGCTCTCATACTTTTGCTGTTTAATTTTTCTAAAATAACACAATGATTCTGGAGGAATGTTGGATTTTACCCTTTTAGAATTTATAGGTATAACCAGCACGAATCACCTGTGTTTCCAAATAGTCTGTGCTAATATAATAAAAGCCATCACCCTGGATTTCTTTCTTGATCCGAAGTGTATTCGCCAAATCTGAGACATTAACAAAAACTTCACCATTACCTTTTTGAATCGACTTTTTCACACCCATGTCCAATGTATAACGGGCATATATCTTCCCTTGTGGGATAATATCGGGAGCCAGGTAGGATCCGGTAAATTGAAAGTCAATATTTTTCGAAAGATGTATAAGGCCATTTAATTTTATGCTTCCAGAATTCAATTTTTGTTCGGGAGCTGAGAAGGTACTTTCTACCGGATATTTATTTTCAACGGTAAACGCTTCAATTGTTTTTTGATATCCATTTACATTCAAACTTAGAGTTGCCCATTTGCCAAGATTCTGTGAAAGGATTATCTCCGTCCCCGTAGAATAACTTCTGCCTGCATTTTGAAAGATCGTATAAATTAAATTACTGGGGGGCACGGTGCTTGCAATCCTTGTGATGGTAGCGTTTGTCTCCTTATGATATACCGACCAATATAAGTATCCCTGTTCCCAATTGGTTTTATATCCCAATTCATAGCTGGAAGTGAATTGGGGTCGAAGACCCGGATTTCCAACCTTAATAATTTCCGCATCATCATATTTCGGAAAAATTCGAATATCGACTTCATTGGGACGGTCTACTCTTCTATTGTAAAAAAGAGAGAGGGTGTTGCTGGTATTAAATTTATATGCCAGCCGAAGATTGGGAAATGGTTGTGTATAATCATACCCATCACTTTCATACGTAACGTGATCAGGGTTTACATCATAATAGATATTCACATACTCCACACGTATTCCAGCTTCAATTTCAAATTTGGCATTTTCAAAAACATAATTTCCATATACGGCCGGGATTACTTCAGAATAATCAGCCCACCCTCCTGCGGATACATCAAGGGGTGAATTTAAACCGGGAATAATTGCATATTGGTTGGAATAAACCGGTATCGAAATTTCAGCCCTGTTTCAAAGCGGCCATACTTCAGTGGCTGAACATAATCCGCATTAAGATCAAAAACATTTTCATCTGAAATTAATTTAAAAGCATCCTCACCGGTAAAACCAGGCATTACATTCGTGAAAAAGTATTTCTCATCTTCGCGATGGAAGGTGTAATTAAAACCTCCATTGAAGGACCTTCCTGGCTGCTTGTACTTATGTTGCCATGCTACCGTTGCGGTCACTGTGGTTTTTAACTCATCCTCAAGAAATTGCCAGAGTCTTAGTCTTTCGGATAAATCTCCGTTATAAAAAGGTTCATCTCCTTCATCCAATATTTTCTCACTGCTGAACAATCCCGAAAGAGTAAATGTATTAAACTCATTTTTATACCAATCTATTCCTGCTTTACCTGTTATAATATTTGTGGTTCTGTTTCGGTTGGTTTGCTGTCGAATAGTATCCCCATTTTCATAATAGCGATCGACGAATTCATTTTTATTCAGCGTCTTCGTATACAAGTTGTCAACCTGTAAAAATATATTCGACTTTTTCTTTCTGTAGTTTAATGACAGGGATGGATTTATTTTTGGAGTGCGCTGGTATTGGGGTCGCATATCCGGATAATTTTCCTTTTTTATCCACAATGCACCGGCTCCAATGGTCAACCCTGCCTTTCCGTTAAATCCTTCCTGAACTTCCTTCTTGAAAATAATATTAATAATTCCTGCATTTCCATTAGCATCATATTTTGCTGATGGATTATTAATCACTTCAATCCGTTCGATAGCCGAAGCGGGAATATTATCAAGCCCGCGTTGATTTCCAAAGCCGGTCAGCGCCGTTTGCTTTCCATCGATCAATACGGCAACTCGATCATTTCCCCTTAAAAGCACTGTTCCCTCCTGGCTAATCGTAATCCCCGGAAGGGTTTGCATGACCTGCAAAAGTGAACCACCACTTTGATTCACATTATCAGCAATCGTAAATGTCTTCTTGTCGAGCGTTTCTGCAACGGCATCCTGCTTACCCAACACTGTAACCTGTTCCAGTGACGTAATGTCCTCCTCCATTTGCAGGCTGCCTAAATCAAGATAGGCACTTAGTTTACCGATTAAGACAGACTGTACGAAACGCTTTAATCCAATATAGGAGGCCTCCAGCACATAGGTTCCTGGTTTTACATTGGTAAACGTAAATCGACCATCCTCATCCGTCACGGTGCCTGCAACAAAAGTACTGTCCATAGGCGTTACCAGTACCACATTCACAAACGGCAAACTTCTTTGCAAAGATTGGTCCGTAATGGTACCGGATATAGTTACTTCCTCTACCTGTGCATGGATATATAATGAATAAAAAATTAACAGCAGCGATAATTGAACCTTCCTCATACTATGTTAAAATTGACGGTTATCATGTGCTCCTGGTTATACTGGTACTGGATTTCATAATTGGAAACCATGCATATTTTTTTTGCAATTGCTAATCCCAAACCAATACTATTTTGGGTTGGACTTTCTTTACTAAACCGATCAAATATCTTATCTGCATCCATTTTTAACGGATCACCCGTATTTGAGATTTCCAGTTTTTCACCGGCTAATTTGATAAACACTTTTCCGTTAGGATGGTTATGCCGAATCGCATTGTGGATTAAATTGGTTAATAAGATCTCCATAAGTGTTTTATTGGCTTTCACCTCAAGGGAATCAAGTTGAGTTTTTATCACTATATTTTCTGCATCTGCAACATGCTGCACATTCTTCAAAAGTTCAACTATAACCCGGGCAACATCAACATATTCTTTGTTCTTAAATTGATCATTGTCGATTTTACTTAAAAGCAATAAATTTTTGTTCAGCCTGGCCATCCGTTTTGCGGTCTCCTCCAATTCAGCCAGTGTCAGGGCGTCAGCGGCCTGCAATGCAGCACTTTGCATTAAATTATCCAGTTTGGACTGGAATACAGCAATTGGAGTCTGTAGTTCATGGGCGGCATTCTCTATAAATTCTTTTTGTTGAAGATAGACATTTCGATTGCGGTCGGTAAGGTTCCTGACGGTTGCATTCAAGTCTTCAAATTCGATAATATTGGTTTCATTGAAATCGAAAAGTTCGTCTCTATCTATCTGATATGCTTTTAATTGATCAAGTGTTTCATAGAAAGGCTTCCACAGTTTTTTTGAAAGTGATCGGTTAATAAACCACAGCCCGGTAACCAGGAGAATAATCAAAATGGTTTGAATGGTTCCAATTGCTAAAACCAGATCATTTGTATCGACCAATGAAATTTGGACGGTAAGCAGATATGGGGTATCCTTAATACTCATTTGTGTTGATAATTGCCGGAATGGATGATATTCTTTTTCCAGGCTATCATAAATATCAATGGTCGCATATTCCGCTTGTTTTCGATAATTTTCTCCTGCCAGCTGAATACTCATGTTGTAGGAGAGTTTGTCGAGTACGGCTAAATCAATTTCGAGATCTTCCAGAAACTCAAAGCTCTTGATGTGTTTGACAAATTGCTCAGTTTGCGCTTGCAATGATTCATCTACTTCTTCTTTTAGTATATAGTCGATGAAATACAGTGAAAGTGGTATACTAATAAGTACAACCACCAATGAATAAACTAATAAGCTTCGAAGGCTAACTTGTAAGAGTCTCATATACTAAACTTATACCCCAGGCCATATACCGTCTTTATATAATCGTCGCCACCTTTTTCGGCAACTTTCTTTTTCAGATTTTTAATATGTGAATAGATGAAATCAAACTTATCAAATAATTCAGCATCATCTCCGGATAAGTGTTCTGCTATTGAATTTTTCGATACCACCCTGTTTTTATTGGCCAACAAAAATACCAGGAGATCATATTCTTTCCGGGTTAAATCCACTTCCTGACCATGCACAGATATAGTTTTTCCTAATAAGTCCACTTCAATTTCCTTAAAGACTATCCGATTATTACCATCGAAATGCTTCCTTCGAATCACAGCTGAAATACGTGCTACCAGCTCCGGGAGGTGAAAAGGCTTCGCAAGATAGTCGTCAGCACCTAAATTCAATCCTTGTACTTTATCTTCAATGGAGTTCTTCGCGGTTGTGATGATTACCCCCTCGGTTTTATTCTGCTTCTTTAGCCGCTCCAGAATTTTTAATCCATTGCCATCGGGAAGCGAGAGATCCAACAGAATACAATCATATTCAAAGAGTTGAAGTTTCTCGACTGCTTCACTTTCTGTGTAGGCTACTTCACAAACATAGCTTTCCTGTCGCAGGAATTGCACCATGCTTTTAACCAGCTCACGTTCATCTTCGATGATGAGGACTTTCATTTTAAAAAAAAGTGTAATTTACTTATCTTCTTTCATTAAACCAGTCGAAAAATACTGACTTGCTATTTGATACCAGGCGATTGCCTCCTCCAATGATTGTTCATCGGTCTTCTTTGTTTCAGCAGTAAACCCATCAATTTGCTGAATCGCAGTTTTATGTTGTGGAGACAGGATGACTAATCGATTACCACTAATGTACCCAAGATTTTGATAGGTACTGATGAATGCACGTTCCCGCCCTGCTTCAAGTTTTGCGATATCATAGCCAAAGAATTTACTTGAATAGGTGAAATTCAACATTCCCAACAGGGTGGGACCAATATCGATCTGGCTCATCAGTCGCTCCATTTTTCCTGGAGTGACATGCGCAGGAGAATAGATCAACATAGGAATGTGATAACCCTTTACAGGCAAATCAGTCTTTCCGGCAACCGAAGCACAATGATCGGCTACAATTAAAAAGATTGTATTTTCAAACCATGGCTTTTTACGGGCTTCGCGGATAAATTTTCCAATGGCATAATCTGTATATTTCACAGCGCCCTGACGGTTGGTATGCGAGGGGATATCAATTCTCCCTCCGGATAGGTAAAGGGCCGGTGATTACTGGTCGTCATTACTTGTGCGAAAATCGGTATTCCCTGATTGGTGGTGCTGTCAATTTCACGAAGGGCTAGTGTAAACAGGTTCTCATCAGCAACACCCCAAATATTTTCGTAGTCTATTTCTGAATCTTCCAGTGCCGCCCGATCGACTACCTTATATCCATTGTTATCAAAGAAGTAATTCATGTTATCAAAATATCCATACCCACCGTAGATGTATTTACTTTCGTATCCTTTTTTATCAAAGACGTGACCGAGGGAAAAAAGATTTTCATTGTCTGGTCTTCGTACGATCGATTGACCCGGTGTAGGGGGCACGCATAACGAAAGTGCTTCTAATCCACGGACGGTGCGGGTACCTGTCGCATATAAGTTTGTAAAAATCAGGCTGTGTTCCGCCAGCGAATCAAGGTTCGGTGTTAGCTGCTCCGGATTACCAAAAATTCCCATAAATGAAGCACTAAAACTCTCAATGCTGACCATCACAACATTTAATCGTTTTTCGGGACCAGGGTTTGTTATCATTCTTGCAATACTATGGTTATCCGAATCCATGTAATTTGCATCATCCGTTTTGAGCAATGCTCTTGCTATTGCAAATGCTTTGTCCGTTTCGATCCGTGAATAGAATTGATTGTAATCGAGTTCATTATTTCGGTAGGCTGCAAACAATTCGTATAACCCATTCCCCGCCAACTCATTTACATATGTATTCGTACTGAACCGGTGATAGTGATTGGAAACACTATAAAATACAAGTATCAGTAATAAAATATACAGGGTACTATATTTTGATCGATTACGGAATGATAGTGTATCATCACCAATTCTGATTGATTTTCGTAGAAGGAAAATGATAACACCACTAATAATTGCGATCCCACTAATAATCCATCCTATAGGGTATGATTCCTGGATATTACCAATAACTTCTGTGGTGTACACCAGGTAATCCACAGCGATAAAATTAAAGCGTGTTTGAAATTCATCCCAAAAAAACCATTCTGCCACTGCATTAAATATTATCCCGGTTGTGAAAAGTAAATACCAACCATATACTATATACTGATGCCACGATTTAAT
Organism: uncultured Cytophagales bacterium; assembly: GCA_942491425.1. GTDB lineage: Bacteria > Bacteroidota > Bacteroidia > Cytophagales > Cyclobacteriaceae > JBGTGG01. The sequence goes on along the minus strand of CALOAV010000023.1, from coordinate 12,606 downwards.
AAAAACTTTGTGGGGCACAAGCCAAAGATATAGCATGAAGGGGATGAAAAAATAAAGGGCATTAATCAGATCATAGAAAACTCCAAAGAAGAATAAACCGAGCAGGTTATATACTGCAAAGTCGATCGAGGAAAATGAATAGATTAAAAGAGCGATCCGGGTCAGCGTCGCGATTGCCACGAGTATTGCGATTGCCAGGATTATGTGCCTGATTCTATCAGGAATCCTCGAGAAATTAATCATTCCGAAAGGAACGAACAGATTCTGGAGAAATTCTGAAGACGAATTTTGGTTCCGGTTTCCCTACAGGTAACAGGTTTTAGGTTACAAGTTTAAGGTTGCAGACACCGTCCGAATAATTAACAATTAACAACTTACAACTAACTAAAAACCATCACTCTCCTGATACGCTTTTAACACCGCCAACTCACCATCCTTTCCCGCTTCTGAATTTCCATGTTCCATGCCGACAATCCCGGTATACCCACGGCTATGGAGGTGTTTAAAAATATTTCTATAATTAATCTCTCCGGTGGTAGGCTCTTTTCTTCCCGGGTTATCCCCTACCTGAAAATAAGCGATTTCATTCCACGCCTTATTCATGTTCATGATCAGATTTCCTTCTGTGATCTGCTGGTGATACAAGTCGTTCAGGATTTTACACGAAGGACTGTTTACTGCACGGCAAATCATATACGCTTGTGGAATTTTGGTCAGAAACAAACCCGGATGATTGACTTGGGCATTAAGGGCCTCCAGCACCATCACCAATCCATGGGGTTCTAGGATATCACAACATTTTTTCAGGAGTTCAATACAATTAGCCGTTTGATAATCCCAATCCAGGCGCAGGTCGAACTTTCCTGGTACCACCGTCATCCATTTCGCATTGCTCCGTTTAGCAACTTCTATTGATGCCCTGATTTCATCCAGCACAGCTTCCTGCACGTTCTTATCATCACTCGCGAAAGTGACATCTGAAAACGAAGCGGTCGCGACAAACACGCCCATCTCCATATCCAGCGCAGTCATCTTTTTAGCAATCTTTTCCTGTTCAGGAATCGGACGGTCTTTCATTCCATTATCTTCCAGCGCTTTAAATCCCTGATCGGCTATAAACTGGAGTTCATCCAGAACCCCTCCCGGAGCATGATTTTTGAACATCCCAAAATGCGGAGCATATTTCAATTTAAAAGCAGCGGGTGCGGTATCTGGCAACGCAAAAGTTTCAATAGAATTCAGTGCACCTACTGTTAACCCTGCCAGCATACTATTCCTGATAAATTTTCTTCTTTCCATTTGGTTAATGATTAAACTACTTCGGTTACACCAGGAGTTGGGATCGGATAGCGTCCATTTTTATCCGGCATTGTCGGAGGGTTGGCTTTCCAGTCGAACACCTCCGGCATAATACTTTTGGTAGAATTAATCGCATCCTCCCATTTGATTTCTTTTCCGGAGTACGTGGCCATCCGACCCAGGATTGCTGTCATCGTACTATTCGCACCATACTCAGTATTGTTGATATATCCTTCACCTTTAATTGCTTTAAACAGTTGATCATGTTCTACCTGATATGGATTCGGATCTTCCAGTCCACGGTGCTGGTAAATTTTTTCTCCTGATCTGCTGGTCAGTAACGTTCGGCCGGGCGAGGTTTCACAAAAGCCGGTAGTTCCCGAGAATTGCTCGCGTACTTGTGAAAAGGTATTGGGTTGATGACGACACTGACTGGAAATTACCTGGCCGTCGGCATACACAAATTCAACGGCATGGTGATCAAAGATTTCACCGTGATCGATCCCTGTACGGATGAGTCGTCCACCCATGCCTTGTGCTTTTACCGGATAACTTCCGATGAACCAGTTCGCGACATCGATATTATGAATGTGTTGTTCTAAAATATGGTCACCACACAACCAGTTAAAGTAATACCAGTTACGCATCTGATATTCCATCTCCGTTTGTCCGGGTTGTCGCGGCCGAACCCATACCCCTCCGCTGTTCCAATAGACCTGACCGGAAACAATTTCACCGATAGCTCCTTTTTGTAATTGACGATAGGCTTCTAAATAATTTGTTTCATACCGACGTTGCAATCCTACTACCACATTCAACTTTTTCGTTTGTGCAACCTTTGCAAGCTCCAGCACCTTCCGTACCCCATTCGAATCGGTAGCAACTGGTTTTTCCATGAAGATATGTTTGTTTGCATTAACGGCATATTCAAAATGCATAGGCCGGAATCCAGGAGGTGTTGTTAAGATCACCACATCGGCTGCATCGATGGCACCCTTATAGGCATCAAATCCTACAAATTTATTTTTTTCAGATATGTTGATACGATCCTTACCAGGAAATTGATTTTGTAAATTTTTCAGACTGTCATCCAGGTTGTCACGGAAGGCATCGGCCATGGCCACCAGTTGCACATCCGGATCGGCGGTCAATGCTTGTGATGCAGCACCGGTACCTCTGCCCCCACAACCAATCAAGGCTACTTTGATTGCAGATTTGCCGACTACGTTTACAGTTGTTGCCAAAAGCCAAACTGGAAACTGCCAGCCCACCAGCCAGCAAACCGGATTGCTTAATGAAAGTTCGCCGGGATGAATCTTGTTCCTTTTCTATCATGATTTTAATTTTTAAATGCTACATATCTTTTATGGCCTTCAGCCAATACTTTTCCATCTCTTCTTTTGAAGGAGTCTTGAGTGGTCGTACAATCCGAAAGCCAATGAAAGGCGCATTCGTGTGCCACCATAAACTTTTAGGAAGTTGAGGATCGATCTTTTTCCAATTCTTATTGGAGGGTTTTCGTGCCGAACTAGTCAGGGCCTCTGCGTCAACGTACCATGAGCCACCGCGCGTTACCCGGGGATACAATTCTTCCGCCTCGTTCCAGGGATTCGTCGCAACGCCGGCAGTGACCCGATAGCCTTTCGCATCATAGCGATCCAATGTCCACTCGGAAACATTGCCATGCATATCATAGAGACCAAATGCATTCGGTAGCTTCTCTCCTACAGGATGATACTTACCGTTGCTATTGTCAAAATACCAGCCATACTGATCCAGTTCCTTTTCATTTTCACCAAAGGAAAAGGTGGTGGAGGTACCTGCCCGACATGCATACTCCCATTCCGCCTCGGTGGGTAGTCGGTAAAACAATCCGGTTTTAGCCGACAGCCATTTACAAAAGGTGGCGGCAGCATACTGGGTAATATTCACTACCGGATATCCATTTTTTCCCATGCCGTCACTCATATCGATGTAGGGCATCGTTGCGCTGGAAACGCCATCAACATGAAGGGCGACTTCATTACCTTTGTCATTTTTTTCTGTGTCAATGTTGCGGTTGAGATAGAGTTCATACAAATCCCAGGTGATCTCATACTTTGCCATCCAAAATGCATCCAATCGGACAGGGTGTTGAGGAACTTCATCCGCCTTTTTGCTTCCCATTTGGAATTCGCCTGCGGGAATGGGTTGCATCTCAATGATAAATTTTGATCCGGTTAATGTTTGTGTGTAGGCTTTGAAATTTTCCTGGTGTGCCGTGTGCCTTTCCGTTTGAATGGAGAATAGGAGTAAAACGGAAAGAAACAAGAGTTTGGTTTTCACTTTATGGTGCATCTGCGGTAAAATCGACACAATCGTTTGTGACCTTAAATATAACCGGATTTTTTAAAATAACGACGGTCGCAATCAAATGCAGATTTTGATTGCGAATGGATAAACCGTCAGCATTAATATTCGGCCAATATATTGGATAGATTAGATCCAGTGATCTGTTTACAGGCTTTTGATTAACTTTAACTTTCTCTACACAAATGCGGCTAACTGTTAACTTGGTTTTCCTAATCCTTTCTGTTAATTCTTTCGGTCAGAGTTATGAAGAAATCGTCACCTTACTCAAGGATAAGAACTATGCATCGGCAGAGCCACAATTAAGATCATATCTGAAGACCCATCGGGATAATCCCAGCGCCTTTTACTACATGGCAAATATCCTCGAGAATAAAATGAATGTTTCCATTGACGGTAATGAAGTCTTGTCCCTTGCTGATTCGGCTATTTTATTTTATAATCTGGCCTATTATAGTATTACCAAAAAAGAAGTAGAAAAAAATGAAAAATACTACCCTTCATTTACAAGACGTGATCTAAAAACAGGTGCAATGGGGGTTAAAATTTCAGATATTCAATATGATATTGAAAAACGGATTAGCAATCTGACTGTCATTAAAAAAGCAATGGAGCTTCCCATTACAAAACGACTGACCAATGTTCCTAAAGATGAGAAAAAGGAGGAGCCTCGATCGCTAAATAAAGCTGATGGAAGATATTACGCGATCATCATTGGTGTATCTTCTTATGATTCCACAGATTTAAATTTAGACAGACCCATTCAGGATGCACTGGAATTACAAAAAGTGTTGACAAAAAATTATGAATTTAGTGAGGATGATATATATCTACTTCAAAATCCGACGCGCAATCAAATTATTTTTACACTATATAATTTCAGAAAAAAAATAAGCACCATCGATAATTTATTAATATTCTATGCCGGGCACGGCCATTGGGATTCCGATGCCAATCAGGGTTACTGGTGGCCACGGGATGCAACCCCTAATAATCCATCTAATTGGTTATCGAACAGTGATATTCGTGAACAAATCAGGGGAATAAAATCTTTCCATACACTATTAATTTCAGATGCCTGTTTTAGTGGCGGCATTTTTAAGGCAAGAGGATCTGGCGCAATAAAGGGTGCGCCAATGGATATTATTGCACTCTATAAACTACCCAGTCGCAGGGCAATCACGAGTGGAACACTAACACAGGTTCCAGACCGATCTGTTTTTTTTCAATACCTGATAAAGCGACTAAAAGAAAATCAGACAGAATACTTAACATCCCAGTCGCTCTTTGATAGTTTCAAACAAGCTGTTATTAATAATAGTCAAATTGTACCTCAGGACGGAGTAATCACCGATACTGGCGATGAAGGTGGTGACTTTGTTTTTATCAGAAGGAAAAAATAAGCAGTTCCGTCACAATCCCTGCTCTGGCTTCTGCAACTGAAGCCTTATTAATAATAAGCAGTTTATAACTGTTGTCTAGTCTTAAAAATAAAGTTAAAAACTTCAAATTATTTAAAAGCATTAAGTCACCCGCATCCTTCCCACATCCAATAGACTTAAGCCAGTCCCGTATTACACAAAGGACCCTGCTCTGGCTTCAGTTTGCAACTGAAGCCTTATTAACAATAAGCAGTTTATAACTGTTGTCTAGTCTTAAAAATAAAGTTAAAATTTCAAGTTATTTAAAAGCTTAAGTCACCCGCATCCTTCCCACATCCAATAGACTTAAGCCAGTCCCGTATTACACAAAGGACCCTGCTCTGGCTTCAGTTTGCAACTGAAGCCTTATTAATAATAAGAAGTTTATAACTGTTGTCTAGTCTTAAAAATAAAGTTAAAAACTTTAAATTTATTTAAAAGCTTAAGTCACCCGCATCCTTCCTACATCCAATAGACTTAAGCGAGTCCCGGAATACCTCGAAAATCTATTTTACAATTTCAACTGCTTCCTCTCCACGAATCCGGACAAAGGTTTCTATCATCTCTTTTAATTTTTCAGGATTGGATTTCGCCAGGTTATTTTGCTCACCAATATCTTCTACCAGATTATACAGTTGATATTTATCCGAATTACCCAGTTCAATGTTTACAAGTTTTGCAACCGGATTACCATCGTAGGGTGGAATCATGACCCAATTTCCTTTTCGAAGCGCCGTTCGTGTATTAGCTTCAATAATTAATTCATCTCTACCCAAATTATTTTCGCCCAAAAACACCTTCAGTAAATCCTGACTATCTCTTGCCCGAAAATCACTGGAGACCAGCGCGGCAATTGAGGATAATAAATCGAGCTGACAAACCACTGCATCGGATTGCTGAGGTTTGATCTTTCCTTTCCAATAGGTAAAAAAAGGAACATGTGTGCCTGCTTCAAATAAACTATACTTCCCTCCCCGAAATGGACCCCAGGGTGTATGCGTTCCATTTTTTTCAACCGCATCATCGACATACCCATCATTTAATACCGGACCGTTATCACTGGAGAAGATGATCAACGTGTTTTCCAACAACCCCTCTTCTTCCAGCGTTTTAATAAATTCACCAACACACCAGTCTGCCTCCAGAATTACATCTCCTCTTGGGCCCATACCCGACTTCCCTTCGAAGCGTGGATGGGGTGTCCGCGGAACATGTGGCTGCTGCAATGCATAGTAAAGAAAAAAGGGTTGCGTTTTATCTTGTTTCACATACGCTTTTGCTTTGTCCAGAAAAGTATCGGCCATGTCTACATCACTCCATTGTGCAGACTTCCCACCTTTCATAAATCCAATACGTGGAATTCCATTTACGATACTATTATTATGACCATGATCCCATTTCATTGTTAACAATTCAGGATTGTCTAATCCAGTTGGCTCGCCTTCAAAATTCTGTTGATAACTCACTTCAATTGGATCAGTTGGATCAAGGTTCGCCACTTTGCCATTTTCAATATACACCGTTGGTACGCGGTCTTGCGTGGCAGCCATGATATAGGAGTAGTCAAACCCTACTTCGTTCGGTCCTGGTTTTATCGTTTGATTCCAATCTACGTTTCCATTGCCCAAACCAAGATGCCACTTACCAACGATACCCGTTCTGTATCCTTTTGTTTTTAACAATTTGGGAATCGTCATTTGTGTAGTGTCAATTATCAATGGAGCGGCACCTGAAAGAATTCGTGCATTCTTCTGCCGCCAGGGATACGTTCCTGTTAGGATCGCAAACCGGCTGGGTGTGCAGGTAGCCGAGGATGCATACCCGTTGGTAAACCGAATACCATTATTTGCGAGTTGGTCAATGTTAGGGGTTTTTAACTGCGTAGCTCCATTCGCACTCACATCGCCATACCCGAGGTCATCAACATAAATAATGACAATGTTGGGAAGGAGCAATTTGATATTATCCGTTTCTGTTTGAGTATTTGCCTGACACCCGATGAGTACAGTAACCAATATTATGTAAATGATTCTTCCAGGGTTAATCATGCTATTCTCTGATTTGAATTAGATGTATTCAATATAAAGAAATCCTGTTGGTTTTGATAGGTGAAAAGCCCTGAACAGTGATCTATATCATTTGAAACACTGATATCCATCACACTATTATTCTAATCAAAATTTTAATTTACGGTTAAAATATTTGAGCCATGAAAGCAATCCTTGCCCCCACCGATTTTTCATCATATTCTGAAAATTCAATGAAAGCTGCTGCCCACATTGCCAGGAAATCCGGTGCGAAAGTAATCCTGCTGCACGCAATACTAACCGATACCCGCTGGGCAACGATGTCTGATTCAGCTAAGGAAACATTTCCTGAGACTTTAAAAAAAGTAAAAGATGCTGAATTGAAACTCAAACAAATAGCGGGGCGCGCGCTTTTTAAAGGCATACCTGTTGAGCACCTGATTTCATACGGAACTCCCTATGAAGAAATCGTAAACATCGCGAAAAGCAAAAAGGCAGACCTAATTGTTATTGGCTCCCATGGAAATGAAGGGTCTTATCGTTTTTACATAGGCTCCAACATTCAAAAAGTTTTACGGGAAGCAACTTGTCCGGTGTTATCCATTAAAAAAGATGAGGCAGTTATACCTCCAAATGGGTGCTGAACTGCTTTATCGCATCGGAGAAAAAGAAAAGTTTTATGTAGGAGGACGATACAATTTGGTATCCGGTAAAGACACAAGTGGTGCAGCTCCCAAGTCCGTTGACAGGTTAAATATTGGTGGAGGCTGGTTCCTAACCGAAAATGTAATGGTGAAAGCAGAATATGTCAATCAAAGTTATTCAGGAAGTGGTTGGCAAGGGTCCGTTTATCAGGGAGGTGGTTTTAACGGAGGTGTAATAGAAGCGATTATTAGTTTTTAATTCCCATTGAAGTCAGTTACAATGAAGTATATTGATCACGAATACGAATCCAAAAAAAGACACAGCCAAAGAAAACATCAGGTACGGTGTGATGTGGATATTCATTTCTGCAATGATAAGCGGAATACCTTACCTACAAGATGGAAACAACCTGTTTTATAGTACTATCTCCGTATTGATGTTTCTTGTCGGAATAAGAAAACTCATTAAAGGAATAATACGCCTTACACAGATAATAAGAACACATAAAATCATAGAATCATGAAAGAAACACAAGCATTTATCCGACCTGACAAACTAAATGATGTTTATGATGTCCTGAGGACAGAAGGCTATTGTTGTCTCACCGTATTTGAGGGCGAAGGAACGGGGAAATACACCGATGCCAACAAGGATTGGCCATCGTTACAACATCCTTTTATGCACAGTAAAGTGGCAAAACTCGAAATGGTGTGCCAGGATGAGAATGTAGAGAAGGTAGCTGAAATCATCCACCAACATGGAAGCACGGGTCATTCAGGGGACGGGCTTATTATATTTCCGATGTGGGGGAAGTCATCCGCATCAGGGATGGCAAAAAAGGATTGAAAACATTACATCACTAAATCAAACATATCATGAAAAACATATTAGTACCTACAGATTTTTCGGACTGTGCTAGGGCGGCAGAGGAATACGGCCTTGAACTGGCAAAAAAGGCCAATGCGGAAATCCATTTTTGGCATTCCCTGTACACTCCTGTTGACTGGACAAAATTGCCCCTTGAAAAAGAAAAGCAATATCCAGAGATGAAAGCCCGTATCGGGCATGCCGAACACAAGTTGAATGAATTGGTCAAAAAAGCAGAAGCTGAGGGTTTAAAGGCTAAAAAATTTATGGCTTTCAACCAGGGGAGAGAAGAAATAGAGAAGCATATTGGACATCATAATCACGACTTTGTGATAATGGGTTCAAATGGCACCAAAGGTTTCAGGGAGCTAATGGGTTCCAACACCCAAAAGGTTGTCCGATACAGCGGGGCCAATCAGCTCTATTGGCTTAGTCAACTATTGACTCTTGTTTCATTGCACTGAGCTTTTCTTGTAATTTCATAACGATCTCCAATGTATTGTTAAGAGGTGACAGATAAAGTAAGGATCTGTATCGTGATTAATTTTGCATCATTTTTCTGTATCTTAGTGAACAAATATTGAACGTTCATTCAATATAAGATCTTGTGCGGGAGTTTGTCAATAGGCATCTTGAACGTTAGTTCAAGAAGTGAGGGCATGAATGAAAGGAGAAGCACAACCTGGCCGCTGCGAAACCTTTGCAAATTCGATTCTATCTGTTATGCTGACGAGCTACAATGCGCAGTCGGGGCAGTGGAACACGTTTCGATGTTGTTACTACTATCTTATACGCAGGTGTTTGCAGTTTACCCTTGATGTAATTATACCGATCGGTATAGTGTGCTCATGGGCAAAGCTGAAAAAACAAAACAATTTATCATTGAGCAGGTGGCTCCGGTATTCAATAGGAAAGGCTATGCAGCAACCAGCCTCAAGGATTTGACCAAGGCGACCGGGCTGACCAAAGGTGCTATATACGGAAATTTCCGGAACAAGGACGAGGTCGCATTGTCAGTTTACAAGTATAATGCGCTTTCTGTCGACAATGTATTGCAGGAAAAAATTCTGGTCGCAAAAAATTACCGCGAAAAACTTCTGGCATACCCGAAAACATTCCGGGCAATCTATCGGCAGACTTTACTGAACGGTGGATGCCCTATTCTGAATACTGCCGTTGACAGCAGCGATGTAAACGAACATCTGCAAGCCGCTGTCCAGAAGACAATTGGCTCGTTGCAGCGATCAATGGTGTCATTTATTAAGGACGGAGTCAGAGAGGGGGAGTTCGCACAGCAGACCAATGCACTTGGAACGACTCAAGTACTCATCTGCCTGTTCGAGGGTGGGTTTGCCATGAGTAAAGCAACACGAGATAACGGCTATATCGAAAACGCCCTGTCCCATATGGAATTTATAATCAAAACATTATAGATTTCTTTTCGGGAAAATAAGTAAGGCAACAAACCTAAGGAGTTACGCCAACTTCACAAAGGAAAAACTACAATGTCGAAACTATTAGAAATTCTGGGTTGCAAGTATCCGATCATTCAAGGGCCCATTGCTCAATTAAATGATCCCAAGATGGTCGCGGCCGTTTCAGAAGCTGGAGCTTTTGGTGTCCTGGCATTAGGGTTTATTACGGATGTGGATAAAGTCAGGCGGTTGGTGCATGAGGTTCAGGAGCTTACGGACAAACCCTTTGGGGCTAATCTGATGATCGCCACAAATCCAAATAACGAGGCCTTTCTGGAAGTGCTCGCCGAAGCAGGTGTTAAGGACAGTAACAACCTCGGCTGGTGCACCTGGCAAGATTTATCCAAAGATTAAAGCTACTCGGCCTTAAAGGCCTTCACGTAAGCTTTGTCGCGCAAAGCTTGCAGCCAACCCTACTGCAGCGGATGGCATTATTGTTTCAGGAAACGAATCAGGTGAGGTTTCGCACCAGTGCCCCAGAATCCACTAACATGATACTGGTCCCCGTGGTCTGTGATATGGTTGACGTCCCAGTTGTTGCTGCAGGAGGCATCGCCGATCGCCGTGGATATAAGGCAGCCTTCGCCCTTGGAGCATAGGGGCGCGTTCAGATTGAACTGCTTTTTATGGTTCAGAAGAGAGTCCAGCTTCAAACGCATGGAAAGAGGCTATCGTTGGCTGTAAGCAAGCAGGAACAACATTAACACCCACGAGCGGCATGGTGATGCGGACAATTATCAACCCGAAACTGCGAGAGCTCATGGCTTCTGGAAAGGATTTTAGCAAGGAATATGATTTGAACAATGCATATAAGGCATGGTCCACGGGAGATTTCGATCTTTTCCCGGCAGGGGCAGGCCAGATCAGTGCCTTAATTAAAGAGATTAAACCGATAAAAGAAATCATCGAAGAAATGGTATCCTGACCAGGATATTGCAATGTAAACAAGTAACTACTAGAAATAAAAAGAGGAAAGGGAGAATTAAAATGAAAGTTGTCGCATTTAATGGCAGCCCCAATAAAAAAGGGAATACTGCCTGTTCCTTGAAGATAGTTCTTGATGAACTGGAAAAGGCCGGGATCAAGACGGAAATGATCCATGTCGGCAAGAAGAAAATACAGGGCTGCATTGCCTGTTACGGCTGTGTAAAAAATCAAGATGAAGCGTGTTCGGTAACCGACGATCCAGTCAATGAGTGGATTCAGAAAATGAAGGAGGCTGACGGTATTCTGTTTGGGGCTCCAGTTCATTTTGCCGGTGTGTCAGGGACAATGAAATCTTTTCTAGATAGAGCTTTTTTTGTTTCTTCGGTCAACGGTAACCTTTTCAGACACAAGGTTGGCGCAGCTATTGCGGCGGTCAGGCGATCCGGGGGGGTTCCAGTCGAAGGCGGCCACCGATTCCACGTGATCCCGGCCACCCATTCCAGATGATCTCGGCCAGGTAATCGGAGCGAAGCGACGCTGTTATTTGTCCCTTACCTTGTAGTTGCTGTTTACGTCAAGTTTGCATTCTTTTTTCTCATAGATTCTCCATTAAGTTTTATTTTATGGGCGCTGTGCACCAGTCTGTCGAGAATGGCATCGGCAAGAGTCGGGTCGCCGATCTGTTCATGCCAGTGGTCAATGGGCAACTGACTGGTGACAAGCGTTGATTTCAAGCCATGGCGATCCTCGAGTATCTCGAGTAAATCATGTCGTTGATCTCGACAGAGTTGCTCCAGGCCGTAGTCATCGAGCACCAACAGATCAGCTTTGGCAAAAGAAGCCAACAGCTTTAGATATCGGCCATCACCTTTTGACAGGGCCAGATCCTCAAAGAGCTTGGTGATTCTCAGGTAGAGGGTGCTATAGCCTTCCCGGCATGCTTTTTGGGCAAAGGCGCAGGCGAGATAGGTTTTACCAACCCCGGTGGGTCCGGTGATTATCAGATTGTTGTGCTCTTTGATCCACTCGCAGCCCGCCAGTCGCATAACCAGGGATTTATCCAGGCCCCGCGGATGGCGGAAGTTGATGTCTTCTATACAGCCATCCTGGCGTAGCCTGGCCTTGCGTAATCGTGTATTCATTCTCCTTGTCTGTCTGACGGCCATCTCCCGGTCGAGCAGGATACCCAGCCGTTCTTCAAAGCCCAGGTCATCCAGGGAGTTCATCTGCATCTGTTCATCGAGTGCAGCGGCCATGCCGGTGAAGCGTAAGGTGGTCAGTTTCTCAAGAGTTGGGTGAAGCAGCATTATTCTCTCCTTTAATGGATTGTTGAGTCGTAGTAGTCAGCGCCGCGGATATTGCTGTGCTGCACGGGCTTGCTGTTATTTTCTTTATTTCTCAGAGGCTTTTTGATCAAGGCCGTTTTTGAGTATCGATTCTATACTCCTGTAAGAGAGTGCGTTGATCTGCAGAGCGCGGTCGCAGGCTGCTTCGAGTCTTTGTTCACCATAGGATTTACCTAACCGTAGAATCCCCAGCAGAGTCCTGTAGGCCTGCTGAGGATGTGCCCTTTGAACCAGGAGTGTTTCTGTGAGC
>CALOAV010000022.1:0-3510 GCA_942491425.1 uncultured Cytophagales bacterium | reverse complement strand
ATTCCTAAACCCATTTCGCATCCACAGGTTTTCGCGTTGGAATACGCAGGTATCTTTCGGCCGGATAACCGATTACGAAAGTTCCAAATGGAATGTACCCTTCAGGAATTCCAAGCATCTCAATCATCGGCGGATAACCCTGTGCCGCTGTGTTTATACTTCCGGTAAAAGTGGTTCCCAACCCGAGTGCCGGTGCAGTTACCTGTATTTGAGCAATGGCAATCATGGCAGCTGGTGGTGCAGTCCGCTCATCTTTTGGTGCAGTGGCCATAATAATACAAGGGGCGCCTCTTGAAATGCGATCCTCATGACCGTCCCATGCAGATACAAATACCTCCAGGTTCGCTTCAGCATAAAGTGCCGGATTCTTTTCCTTAATGATTTTCATCCAGTCGATGGTCATTTCGGCAATCTTGTGAACCTTTTCCTTATCGTTAATCACAATCCATTGGATAACCTGGCGATTCGCCCCGTTTGGTGCATAACGGGCAACATCCAGCAATTGCTCGACCTTTTCTTTTTCGATGGGTTTTTTAATAAATGTGCGGACAGAACGCCTCGAAGTGAGGTATTGTTTCACTTTATCCCACTGGGGAACCAGGTGGATATCGATAGGCTCGCAATCTTCAGGGCTCATGGCACGCTGGTGCATGGCACCGGTTGGACAAATTGCTACACAATGTCCACAGTCAATACATAATTTCCATGCATTATCGATTGGTTCCGGAAAATCCTTTTTAGTTATTAAACCACCCGGGCAGGCCCTGATGCAACTGCCACAATTGATACATAAATCCTCATCAACTTTGATGATAGTGTCTAATTTGTAGGTAATTTCCATTATTTTAAAATTTAATTATATTCCCTCCTGTAGTTCGGCAACAGTAGTATTATAAGGCGGTACATCAACCGATAACCAGCCAATTTCTCCCCATTCTTTATAAACAGCAAGCATATTTGAACCGGCAAATTTTACCTGCATCTTCACGTTGGAGACAAACCAACCGGGCAATTTTCCTGTATTGTCGTGCCCAATCTCAATTGTTGCAGACCGCAAAGAAATAAGTGGAAAATTGACATCTAAGTAATAGGTTTTGGTGGCTCCCTTTTCAAAATCGTCCTCACCCATGGTGATTAAGGGATAATTACCCAGGTCGCCCAAATTTAGAAATACATGCGCATCTGTTCCTGCTAAATTTGTGTCTTTTGTTGAAACAGTTACAGCAATATTTGATATTACCCTGATCCCTAAAATGTTTCTGGTATCAACTTCCTGTGCGTAAACTTTTAATTTTTCCATAATAGTTTAATTTATGATACTTTTATTTTGCTCCTGAAATTAACATCAGTTTTGGGTCGATTGAATAGGTGTAAGGCAATCCTGAATTTTTCCAGCCATTTACCATTCTTTCGCCAAAAAACACACTATTGGTATCTCCAACTTTATCGCCCTCAAAACCATCGGTAATGTTGTATGCATTTGAAAAGCCTGCTTTTGCAAGTTGATTAACAGCAAAAGCACTTCGTCCACCACAACGGCAAGTAATTAAAATGATGTCACCTGATTGATATGTATCTTTTACTTTTGTCAAAAATTCAGGATTAGGCTTCATAGCGAAATCCCCTTTAATAGAATCCCATTGATACGTTTCCAGAAAAACGAGGTATATTCGTTGCCATAGCAGCATGTCCGACAAAATAATACTCTTCCAGCGTGCGGACATCTAAAATATGAACTTTCTCCGGTTCTGCTTTCCACATTTCATATGCTTCTGCAGAAGTTACATAAAGTTCAAGTGTAGTTTGCTTTTCTTTTGGGAGATCAGGTTTCGATGACTGTGCTAAAACAGGTACGTACAAATGGCCAAACAATAGGGTTAGAACCAATAGTGCAATTGATTTTTAATGAAATGTTGAATTGATCTCATAATTTATTAATCTTTAAGTGATTAGTTTTTTTTTGTGATTTCAGGTTCGGGACTATTGAGTTTTATTAAACCCCGCAGCCCTTGAGCCAGGTTTTTAAAATAAGGCGCCAATGCCGTTTCGGAGAGTGGGATATCTACCGGAATTATTACCGAAACCGGGATTTCTCCCACCACTGGTATTGAATCGGGAAATGAAACTTTGGCCCATGTATTAACCGGAATCTTAACCGGTACATTTATATTTACAGGAACTTTTATGTTTAAGCCAACCGGAAGCGTATCGATAATCAGCAAATCAACAGGTACTACACTATGCACGGGTATAGCCTCATTAACCCTAACTTTTACTCTCTCATTCAACGGTATGCTGGCAATAACGGGTAAAGTAATCCCCCTTTTTTTAGAAGTTGGCATGGTAAATTTCTGATCGAGATGCAGCGTATCTTCCACGATGGCATACACATCTTCGGTTATCATTATTGTGGTATCTAAGCGGATGTAATCTTTTACGCCAATCTTAAACGGAACCAGAATATTTTCATTGACCGGTATTTCAACATCCAGTGGAATAACAGTTTCAACCACCATACTTATACCAACGGTAACATTATCGGGTATTTGGAAACTGGAATTTAGGGGAAGATCAGTATTCAAAGCAACATTGGCGGTTAAGTGCTGCTCTGCTGTCTGTTCGAGCAAGACGGCAAGATTATTTAAGCGCCCGTTTATTCGGGTTAAAACAATTGTTAAAGCTGCAATAATCAGGAAGCAAAAAAAGATTGTCGCTGTTAAAAGCGGGCGTTTTATTTTCATCAATTATTCATCCAATTTAAAGATTGTGTCCAATTTGTAAGTTGCGTTCATCTTGTACAAAATTCAACATTCGAATAAAAAGGCGCCAAATCACAATGATGCGTTTTGGCGCCCTTGCGCAGTTTAACTGTTGCCTTGATATTCTGTTTAACTACACTAAAGCTTCTTTTTGTTATCCTACTCTTCCGGCTCCAGCCAGCGGACTGGCTGTGTGAGGAAGCTTTGCAGTAGTTCTTTTTTTCCATTCTTCTTCCAACAACTCCCTTGCAGCCTGCTCCAAAAATTCAGGTGCAGCCCATTCGTTTACATCAAAATCATTTTTGATGTAACCATGACTTAGCATAAATTCTTTACCGATATTAACAGCGGCGAGATTCAAAGGTGAAAGATTGGGAACTAGGTCAACATCTCTGATACCTTGGTAAGTAGCCTCGATGTCGCGGTAGAAGGTCTGCTGGTCGAGAATTTCTGCTGCAGCATACTTGTTCTGATTGGCCCATCGACCGGCCCGAATCATGCCCTTCATAAATGTAACAGCGAGTTCAGGGTGTTCCTTTGCCATGACATCGGTACACGTGATAGCTGCAGGAATGTTAGCCACCTGAAGGCGCCAGTCGGGATAGCGGGAGAGATCCTCGATTGCTGCAAACTTACCAGTCGCCTCGCTGACCTGCTGAAGCGGCTTGGTTTGCATGTACATCGCATCGATGATTCCTTTTTCCAGGGCGGTTTCCAGCGGACGGAAAGCCAGGTCGCGCTTGTGGTCACG
>CALOAV010000021.1:0-15068 GCA_942491425.1 uncultured Cytophagales bacterium | reverse complement strand
GAATTCCTCGAATTACGTCCGCCACATCTTCGTTATCTTCTATTAAAAGAATACTTAGTTTTTCCGCCCCATTTGCTGTTGCAATTTCTTCATCTTTAACCGATGGTTGAATCTCACTTCGTATGGCCTGCCGCTGAATAGGTAAGCTTACGATAAACCTGGAGCCACTTCCCTTTTTACTTTCAACTTCTATGTCACCATTCATAAGTTCCACTAACTCTTTGGTGAGTGCTAATCCAATACCGGTGCCTTCAAAATCATCCTGCTGATTATCTGCCTGATAAAACCGGTTAAAAATAAAAGGTAACGCTGCACTATCAATTCCAACACCGGTGTCACGCACTTCAATTTCAAAGTTATTTTCTTTCAGCGCAATGCTAATAGTAATGGAGCCCTCTTTGGGTGTAAATTTCACTGCATTGGTTACCAGGTTTTGAATGATAAGTGTGAATTTAGTTTTATCCAGCACGGTGGTGAGTGGGTCAGTATCAGCATGAAGATGCAACGCTATTGACTTTTCATCGGCCAATGATGTGAATGACTGAAGTAAATATTTTACATACTTAATAATGTCAACCGGTTCAGGATTAAGTTTTGCAGCATTGGCTTCAATTTTAGAGAGCTCAAGTATTTGATTGATTAGTGCTAATAATTGCTCAGCATTTCTTTTAATGAGAATGCCCGGTTGCCCTTCTATTCTTTCAGCTACACCTGTAATAACCGTTAAGGGTGTTCTAAACTCATGCGTGATATTGGTGAAGAATTGATTTTTAAAATCATCAATCTCTTTGAATTTTTCTGCTTCCGCGTACGCGAGTTTTTGAGCAACCCGGATACGATAAAATAAAATGATAAGCCCGGCAATGATGATGATGTAAACAGCATAAGCCGTGTAGGTCTGCCACCAAACCGGAAGTACTGTAAACGATGCTAAGCGTTTTGGTTCAGACCATATGCCATCGCTATTGGAAGCCTTCAAATAGAATTCATAATTCCCAGAGGGTAAACTTGAATAACGCGCCTCCCGGTTTCGGGTGGGTGAACTCCAGTCGGCATCAAATCCTTTCAGGAAGTAGGCGTACTGGTTCAGTTGGGGGTTGTCGAAATGCAGCGCACTAAAAATAAATTCAGCATTGTTTTCTTCTGATTGAAACCTCTCGTTGTCTCCGTAAACCGTTCCGTTGATTTTAAATTCATGGAGCACCAGTGTTGGCGGTATTTTATTGATGCGAAGGCTATCCGGATAGAAGTAGCAGAAGTCACCGTAACCATCGGTAAAAAGTTTTCCATCCGCTGACGATGCAGTCACGCTAACCGGTTCAAACCTATTTCTTTCGCCTTTCATGCCACCAAATAACCAGTTGGGAAGGCGAGCCACCGCATTAAATGTTTTCGGGTCAATACACATTGATCCGAATGGATGTTGCTTTAACCAGATGTAGCCAGCCTTGTCACGAACAATGCCGAATGCATCGTCAACCAGAAGTGGAGAATTATTGGTGTTCATGAAATGAACAACTTCTCTTGTTTTTTTATCGATGATGTAAACCCCAAAAGTATAGTTTACCCATAACCTTCCCAGGTTATCATCTGTAAGAACACGCGCTTCATTATTTCCTGATTGTACGGGTAACAGAATTTCTCCTCTTACCTTGAGATTTCCACTGTCAATAATATAATCCTGTAGTCCTTCTTGCCTTGATGTTACCCAAAGCGTATTTTCCCTGTCAATAAAAATTTGATTCGCCACAATTTTTTTACCATCAATGAATTCGATTTGATTAATTTTCCAATTTTCAGGATCAAACGAATAAAGTTTATCCTCTGATACAAACCAGATCAATCCATCTTTGTCTTCACATAAGTGATGAGACAATCCACCAACAGGAACTTGCAGAAATTGCTTTGATGCGGCATCGTATTTAACAACTCCATTTTCTGTGGCTACCCAAATAGAATTCTTGCTATCCTTGAATAGTGAATAAACCGAACGATGTGGAATCGATTTTAAATTTCTCAGGTCTTCCCTGTAGATATCAAAATACTTTTCTTTTGGATGATACGTGAGAAGTCCGTCAAACGTGCCTACCCAAAGTAAGCCCTCATCGTCTTCGACAAAATTGAAGGCGTATGATTTTTCAAATCCTTGGGGTAAAGAAATGAAATTGTATTGATTATTGTTCCAGGCAAGCTTAAGAAATCCATTGTTGGTACCAAAAAAGAGATTGCCTGATGGATCCTCCACAATTGAATGTATAAAGCCACTCTGATAAATGTTAGCTTCCACTATGTCGTATTCCGTATTGAGTTTCACCCTGCCAATTCCCCATCGATATGCTAACCAAATTGTACCGGATTTATCGATATGCAATCGCCTGGGTTGTGAGGTCTGCCTATTTACTTTTTTTTCAATTATTTCTTTGCCAGGTTGTTTCACAAAATATCCGGAATCGGAAGCTATTAAAAGTGTTCCATCCTTTATTTGCGCTATAGCATTTACTGTTCTCTCTTTTATCAAAGTAACTACAGTAAGATCGTCCTTGCTAACATTAAGTTCATATGCTCCATTTCCGGTTGTTAGTAATTTATAATCATCAGTAATAATCAATTGAGACAACCGAATCTTATCGTCTTTTGGTCTGTAGGTTTCAATCGTGATACCAGTATCTGGTTTGTTTGATAATTTCATCAAGCTCACACTATTCGTCATCCAAAGCGTTGAATCCTTATCTTCAACCATGGACAGGATAAAACCATTATCGATATGGTAGTGAATAAACTGGGTGGTACCCGGTGCGAGGTAGTTCACACCATGCTCGGAACCAACCCAAATTCCGCCACGGTGATCTTCTAGCATGGAATAAACAACATGCCCTTGAAAGCCAACCGTATCCAACGGATTCTCTTTATAATATGCATAGGTGTACCCATCGTATCGGGCCACTCCGTTATTGGTTCCTATCCACAAAAAACCTTTTCTGTCCATGAAAAGCATGTGGGCGCCATTCATTGAAAGTTCTTCGAAATTTTGACCATTATAATGGACAATGTTTTGTGATTGCACATTCAATGGAAGGACTATTAAGAAAATAGTATAGAAAACAATATTCCGTATTGCCATGATTACCTATTCTCTTATTTGTGATGACGTTTCTTCATTGGAACGATTAGCTTTCCTACTAAGCAATTTAAGAATTTCTATAACAGAAACACAAATTGTCAGGTCCTGCCTACCGGCAGGCAGGCGCGCATCCCTCCCACTTCCAAAGCCCGCCAATAAGTGCCCCTGCCCCAGCTTGTTGGTGAAAGAGAAAGATTAAGTTCGGAAATGCTCGCGCTAAAAAAAACTTTTTATTAAGATTGGTGAAAGGCCCCGGATGCCTAAGCTATGTTAACATAACGCCTTAACATTATATAAAAATGTTAATTATAACTGGTTTGCACCAGTTACATAATCAGCGTTATTTTAAATAGCTTAATAGCGCTTAAGAATGATAGTTATTATTGGCTGGTGTAAGCTTTGCATTTATTGATGTTATTTCCTTATTGAGCTTTCAAAAGTTTGAGTAGTTCCTTTGGGTCTTGTCGGTTATCCCAAAATGCGTTAATAACAATGGCATCTTCCAAGATTTTATAAAATAGGCTGAAATGCCCCATAGATGCCACGTGTGTATTCGGGAATTCTGCAGCTTTGTATAGCAGTGGATTATCGGCAATCAGGTTAGCCTTCTCATTGCTTAATCTAAGTAACTTTAATGAATAGGTTGTCGATTGATTTCGTTGTATCCAATACTCCAGAATAGACCTTCTTTGCCGGGCAGCAGTATCCGTCCAGATTATTTTCTTTTGAGCCATTCAAGTTCACGTTCATTGAGTGTGAGCTGATCAATGGTTCTTCCAGCTTTAATATCTTCCTCACTCATCGTCAACATTATTTTCTGTTCTTCAGTAAGAGGCACTGCTTCTTCCTGAACATGAGAACTTTTAATCATATCTGATAAGGCACGTAGGTAGTCTGAATCCTTAATAGCCAATAGCTGGTCGATAACCTTATTTCGAATATCAGTAGCTGATGCCATATCGTTGTAGTTTAATCGTGCCTATAAAGATAGGAAAACAGACAGAAAACCCAGCACTGCCTCAACACCCATTGCCAGGCCGCACATACCTCCCACCTCCAAAGCATTCCAAAGAGTGTCGCTGCCCCAGCCCGGTGAAGAAGGAAAGATTAAGTTCTGAAACCCAACGATTAAAAAACTTTCTTTTGAGATGTGGTTAGCCCGGAGACCTAAGCTTACTTAACATAACGCACGCCATTATATAACTCTTGCTATGGATTTGCTGGCTACGAGCGAGCTGAGGTGTTTATTCGCCTGGAGCCCGTTTCATGACAGCGAGTAGTTAACATAAGATCAGATATATAAACTGTGCGGTGGCGCTGCGCGATGGCGAGTTATATATCGGTACTGATCTTATGTTAAAAGCAAATCCATGCCCGCGCTCCAGGCCAGGGTAATTCCTACTCAAAACTTTCCATAGGCGATGGCCCTACACGATCAAGGATGTTTATAATACTCCTC
Organism: uncultured Cytophagales bacterium; assembly: GCA_942491425.1. Classification (GTDB taxonomy): domain Bacteria; phylum Bacteroidota; class Bacteroidia; order Cytophagales; family Cyclobacteriaceae; genus JBGTGG01. The sequence continues at coordinate 10,488 of CALOAV010000021.1, read as the reverse complement.
CTTTAGAATTCGATACACTAAGTCGTTATAATGGGTGTTACTTTTGTATTGATCCGATGTTATCAATCGACCGCCAATTTTTTCCACCGCCCGTCGTGAGCGTATGTTGCTTATGGATACATAAAATAGTACTTCCTGTACAAATTGAAATATGTGGTCTAACATCAGCGTTTTAACCATGCGGTTATATCCGGAGCCCCAATACGCTCTCGATAAGAATGTCCAGCCTATTTCTACCACATTTAATGAATCTATTTTTTTGAACCGCGAACTTCCAATTATAAATTCATTCGCTTTGTCAATGATCACCAATGCCCCATTTGAGCGTAATGATTCTTTGAAGAACTTTTCAAATTCTATTGGTTCATACCTGTTCTTCACCGGGTGCTGTTCCCAAATCAAAGGATCGTTGGCTACCAAAAAGAGTTGCTCATAATCCTGCGCGCGTAAGGGCCTGATCTGTATTAATTCATTTTCGAGATAGGGTTGCAGGTCGATTTCCATATACTACCCTTTTAGTTTATCTATCAATCTCTCAAATCATTTTAAAATAGTTCATGACCTGTCGAAGCGTACTCATCATGATTTATAGCTCTCCGTCCTTATTCGTTTTTATGAGTAAAATTCGAAAGATCCCATCTGCTGGATTTTCACTGTGTCCAACAATCAGGAGGCCACCATCACTGGCTTCCACAACAGCATATCCGAATTCCACCCGATTCGAATCTCCAAAGGTTTTTGTCCATAACTTCTCCCCCACACCATCTGTTTTCACCAGGTATATATCCCGATTCAGGTCTGTAATTCCCACAGAAACATATCCTCCATCGCGTGTCTGCACTCCGCTTAACCCGCGGTTATCGCTACGGTCGCCGTGCGACTTAATCCACTGAATCATTCCTGCCTTGTCCAGTTTAATAAGATATACATCCCTCGCTCCGGATTGAGAATAACTTTCTCCATAACCGGTAAGTATATAACCATTGTCATCTGTCAAAGCGATTGAATGGGCTACATCATATTTATCCTTGCCAATCGTTTTACTCCACTCCTCATTTCCAAAAGCATCGGTTTTTAACACGTATCCATCGCGATCCTGAGGAGATACACTTGTGAAACTATACGTTATCCCGGCTGCCGCAAATCCACCATCTTGTGCTTGCCGGACAGAAAAAATGCGATCTGTTTTTTCACCACCGAATGTTTTGGACCACTCCGATTCTCCATTGCTATTAACTTTTATCAGATACGCATCAATTTCACCTGCACCGAAACTATCAGTTTGAGCCGCGATAATAAATCCCTTGTCCCGGGTGAGCCTGACGTCCCATCCAAATTCATCCCTGGGCCCTCCATACGTTTTTGTCCAGATGACATTTCCCAGGTCATCCATTCTAACCAGATACACATCCATCCCACCGGAACCGAGGCTGTTGGTCGATCCCACCAAAATCAATCCCTGATCTTCGGTTTGTCGAACGGCCCATCCATTATCAGTGCCCATATGGCGTATTACTTTCGACCATAGTAAATCTCCAGAGGTGGTGGTCTTCAGAACAACAATATCTTCACCAGAACCAGAATCATGACCGCTTACGTACCCGGTAAGAACGTATCCGTCCGATACTTCAATAGCTGAGATCCCCCGATTGAAGGTATACTGATCAACAGTGAATTGTTTGAAAAAGGTGAGACCCTTGTTGGTGGCTTCCTCAGCTTTCATTTGCGCCGGTAATTCCAGATGAAATAAGAGAAGAAGTGGTATGAAAATTTTAGTGCTCATAAAGTAAACCGTTCTATTCATCACAAACGTTTCCGCGTGAGTTTTTGCTGCTGTATCACAAACTTTTTTTAGTTTTTTTCTTCTACTCCATTATGACAAGCGAGTACTTAACATAAGAACTTGTCCGCCTAGGGCGTATCAGATATATAAACTGTGCGTTGGAATCCGCACTGGACAAATTCTATATCAGTACTGATCTTATGTTAAAAGCAAATCCGTTGCATTGTTGTTCACAGAAATGTATACGTATAAAAATTTTTAAAAGTATACGTACGATTAATGATCATGCACCGCCCCATCTTCATCCCACATCTCCGGGAACTCCCATTCCGGAATGCCGCGTTCATTGTCCACCAGGTGCTCATCCAGTGTAATGCCCAGGCCCGGGCCGTCAATATTTCCCTTCACAACAATATTCCCGTCGGTCATGGTCAACGGTTTTGTAATATAACTCTTGCCTAAGTAACTCCGCTCCACTTTATTCTCTTTCGGCACGGCCTGAAGGCTTGGCAATTCATGCGCAACAAGATTAGGGATGGAGGCTGCCACATGCATGGACGCTACTGCCCCTACAATACCTTCCTTGGCGTGCGGCAACATGCCGGCATAAAACGCTTCTGCAATCGTGGCAATCGCTTTTAATTCCGTAATGCCACCACAGTGTGTAACATCGGGCTGTAAAAGGGAAGCAGCATTCAAGGATAAGAGCTCGCGGAATTGCCACTTGGTTACCATGCGCTCGCCGGTAGCGAAAGGGATGTGCGTCTTCTTCGCCATGTCGGCCATAAGTGGAAGATTTTGAAACTGGATGGGCTCTTCGAAAAACCAGGGCTGAAATTGCTCAAGCGCTTTAATCAACAGCAACGCGGTTTGCGGCTGATGATCGCCGTGAAGTTCTATACCCATGTCAATCTTCGGTCCGATCGTTTGGCGGATGGCACCGATATTGTCTACTACGCTTTCAATAAAATCAGGGTTCTCAACGTAGCGTGAATTGCGTCCGCGACTGGAGGTGACACCGATCTTCATGGACGTATACCCTTCTGCCAACACTTTTTTCGCTCCTTCCGGATTGGATGCTTGTCCGTAGACATGGATCCGGTCACGGGTTAATCCACCCAGCAGCTCATAGACCGGAACGCCCAAGGCTTTTCCTTTAATATCCCACATGGCAATATCCACTGCCGACAGTGCGCTGGTGAGAATGATGCCGCCTCTGTAAAAAGCATGGCGATAGATAGCTTGCCAATGATGCGCAACAAGGCGCGGATCTTTACCGATCAGGTAGGGTTCAAGTTCCTTGATGGCAGCCATCGTGGTGGTGATTCGTCCTTCCACTGTCCCCTCTCCTATGCCGATGATACCTGCATCGGTATGCATCTTAACAAAGATGGTTCTGCAGGAATGGACAGGTATAATCTCCAGCTTCGTGATCTTGATGGTATCAGTAGGACCAATTAAGGCTTTGTTGGGATTAAAAATTTCCGCACAGTTTTTGGCTGTTGCCCGTTCTGAGATAAGCAAACCTGCCATGCCTGCTGAAATTCCTTTTATCCAGTTTCTTCTTGAAAACTTTGATTGATTCTTCATGGCATCATGTGGAGTCGTGTAACTTAAATTTAGTAATACGTTGTTGAAATACCCAATGCCGAATATCATTGAGTTATTTAAAAGCTAAACACTTGTCCCTTCCTGATCTGAGCTTGTTCAGACAGGGATTTCATCCGGGGCTATTCAACTTGAATCACTCCAGGATTTCATATGTTTTAATAATTTGAATATTTATTGATTTGAAAAATGACCTAATCGAAGATCTTTTTGGTTCTTTTTGTAATCAAGTGTTTCATCCCGCATTAAGCAGGGATAAAAAGAACATAAAAAAGAAGGCCAATCTATTCACCCGCTCCCAAAGTTATTCTTAGAACCTCATGTATTTTTTATTTATTCTCCGCCTGCCCTCAAGCCGGGCGGGCTCATACTTTGCTCCATACACCCCACCCGCTTGCCTACACACCCCCGCTTTTTTGACAGGCCACCGCTCTGATTCCAACTAATTAAATTCAGGTCCTAATTTTAACCAAACCCCTTAACGCATATTATGCGCGCGGTGGCAGGGAGGAAATGCGGGGAGGAGCGTTGGCAAGTGGGTGGAAGCATATTTCCTCCTTGATCTTTTTGGTTCTTTTTGTATCAAGACAAAAAGAACGTAAAAAAGAAGGCCAATCTATTCACCCGCTCCCAAAGTTATTCTTAGAACCTCATGTATTTTTTATTTATTCCCTGCCTGCCCTCAAGCCGGGCGGGCTCATACTTTGCTCATACCCACATGCATGCCGCACATTCCCTCGCGAATCTTTGATTTTTTTCATTGCCAAAAAAAGTATGCAAAAAACGCTAGTCAAAAAAATGCTTCCACCCGCTTGCCTGCACACCCCCGCTTTTTTGACAGGCCACCGCTCTGATCCCAACTAATTAAATTCAGGTCCTAATTTTAACCGAACCCTTCTTGATAAAGATGAGAGATAGCGTATGTTATGCGCGCGGTGGCACGACATAAATGCGGGGAAGCATATTTATTCGTCCCCGCTTCCATGCACACTTGCCCTCATGAATCTTCGATTTATGTCTTGATCTTTTTGGTTCATTTTGTATCAAGTCTTTCATCCCGCATTAAGCGGGGACAAAAAGAACATAAATAAGAAGGAGAGAAACATCCATGGAAATAATCCGGCAACTAGGTCTTTTGCTTTTTTTTACGGGCAGAAGGAAACAATACATTGTTCAGAATAAGCCGATAACCCGGAGAGTGCGGATATAAGTTCAAGTCTGTGCCACTGCTACCTCTTCCTCTACCTCGCGACCCTTCGGGGTCGTGACCGCTATAATATGTAAAATGCCCTTTGCCTACTTCTCCATAAATGTACCGAACATTTGGTTTTTGCTTGTTCTCCGCCATCACTAGTACTTCGGATTTAACACGTTCTGGATTGAAAGCGGTGGTGAGCCCATTGAAGTCGCGAATCACATGTTCATGATTCTGGGTAAGCAATGAAGGAACTACATCCCACTTGGCAGAGAACTCAAACAATTTAAAAAAATCATTTTCCGAATTGCTGCCTCTGCCCCATCTGCCTGTGTTGATATCCGAAAAGTTGCGACCATCCTGCAATTCAAAATTCTCAAATGCTAATGACTTGGAATAATCCAATTCAATTCCCAGGCCTTCACCTATTTCACTTTCAATGTCTTGCCCTTGGGCCGCGAGTGCGATGTCAAACGTTTCTGCACCCGAACACATCGCGAACAAATAATGCCCCGCCGAACAAAATGCCAGTATCTTTTTTACAACATCGTATTTCATGGCAGATACGCTTCGATAACCTAGTTTGATTGAGGTGATCTCCTGCAATTTTGATTCGACTTGTTTATCCACTCGAAACATCTCTTTGCCGATTTGTCCGGTGAAATCTTCGTGGTGCAAATGCAACCAGTCGAAATCGGCTAGCGCGTCTTTCAGGATTTCTTCATCGTAGAGAATGGTATAAGGAATCTCGGCATAGTCCAGTACATTGATTACGGCATCACTTTCATCACTGATCAATTCGTTTTTTGGCGAGTATACCGCAATGCGTGGAGCTTTGTCGAGTCGCACAACATCCATGTTCACAGAAGGGCTTGACAACTGGGTTAAAAGAAGGTTAACCTGTACGGCTGATATTTTCTCGAAATAAATACCCCTGACGGCACACTCCTGCTCTAAGAATACAGACCATGCTATTAAAAAACTTCCTCCACGATAGTTCAGCAGCCAATCGACAGAGACATCGTTTTTCAGTGCGAGATAAGATAAACCATAAGCCTTCAGGTGATTGGTTTGGGCAACGTCCATTGGAATGAGAATAGAGGTGCCATACACCACCTGAGAAAGAGCAATCAATATGATGAGCGCAAACCCTTTCATGATTCTAAATTAGTGAATTGCTTGAAATACAGTAGTTTTTTTCGTTCGAACAATTCGTTTTTATTTATTGCACAGTTAATAATTTAATACCTTGTAATAATATTTTAATGGAGCTCATGTATGCCCGGCTATTGGATCAACTCCAGGTTCGGTCATGTGATCTTTTTTGATCCCATTCTTTTGTTGGCGCAAAGTAGGTTGTATCACGCTTGTCCAGATGTTTCTTAATTACATCATCGACCAATTCGATTCCGAGTCCAGGTGCTGAAAGTGGAACGGGGGCATACCCTTTGTCGATCATCTTTCTGCCATCTGTTGTCTTGACCATGTCTTCCCACCATTCCAAATCTACGGAGTGATGTTCCAATGCAAGAAAGTTTTGCGTAGCAGCTGCACAATGTACATTGGCCATAAATGAAACCGGAGTGCCTGCCTGATGCATGGCCATTGAAATACCCTTTTCTTCAGCATAATCACCGATTCTTTTCGTTTCTAAAAGGCCACCAGAGGAAGCGAGATCGGGATGAATGATATCGACTGCGTGCATATCGATTAGTGGCTTAAAGAATTCCAAAAGATAAATATCTTCACCTGTCGTCGTGGGTGTTTCAAGGGCATCCGTTATCGTTTTATGTTGTTCGGTCATCTGCCACGGCACCATATCCTCAAGCCATGCGAGACGATATTTATCCAGTGCTTTACCCAGGCGGATTGAATTGTTAAGATCAAAGTGACCGTAATGATCCGTTGATATTGGAATTTCATCTCCTACCATACTGCGAACATTGTCTACTAATTTGGCTAATTCATCTAGTCCCTTCTCGGTAATTTGAATTCCGGTAAAGGGGTGTTTGGTGTTCGCATACGACATATAGGGACCAGACCACTGATTCCCCCCTTGCTTAAGCATTTCCTGATTCACTAACGTACCCGGGATGTCTCTTAATTTATTGATTGAAACATCCATTTTAAGCCAGTTGTACCCCTGTGTTTCAGTGCGAAATTTGATACGTTCCAGCTGCTCTTCCGCGTCTCTTGATTCAGGTGTATCAGCATACAGTCTGATCGAATCGCGGTATCGCCCACCCAACAATTGCCATGCCGGTACATTGTATGCTTTGCCGCACAAGTCCCACAGCGCCATTTCAACAGCACATACGCCTCCCGCCTGACGTCCCTGACCGCCAAATTGTTTGATCATCTTAAATATCCGTTCCACGTTGCACGGATTTTCTCCCAAAATGCGGCTCTTTAACATCAATGCATAACGCGGGTCTGCCGCATCTCTCACTTCTCCTAATCCATAAATACCCTGGTTGGTATCGATGCGGATAATGGCTGTACCTCCCATTACCGCGGTAAGACAATATCGAAGATCTGTAATTTTTAAATCGGAAGGTGAAGAAGCTTTCTGCACTTTCGATGTTGTTTGCGCCATGGTATCCTCAAAAGTCATTCCCATCAGACTTGTGAGGGCCATGCCACCGAGTGCGGTCTTCTTAAGAAAATTACGTCTGTTATCAGTTGTCGCCGGATTGTCAATTTCTGCCTGACGTGCAGTTGTGGCCTCTTGCTCACGAAGCTTATTCTTCGCAATAATATCGTGTAAAACACTTTTCATAGGTAACTTATTTTAATTGAGTAAATCGTTTTATTAATAATTACGCTCTTTTAAATAATCATCAAGTTCCTTTTTTGTCATGGGAAGTTTTCCGGGATAGTTTTTTAACCATTCGAGAAAATCTTTTTTTATTGCCGCCGTCCACTCACTATCAATTTCACCGGCTAAGTATTTTTTCTCCCGAAGCCGCTGGTGACCGAACTCATCGCGAAGCGCTGTAACTTCAGAGGTGATCACCAGGTCTTCAACCAAATGTGCCGGTATAAATACAGTACCATACTTTTTCGCCAACACAACATCACCTGGTAGTACAGTAGCCCGACCAACACGAATCGGAGCATTGATCGTTAGCAGCATCATCTGATTGATATAGGAAGGATCCTGTCCCTTTACCCAGGCGTTGAAACCTTTGATTTGTTCAAGTCCTTCCTGATCGCGAATTGATCCGTAAAAAATAACGCCGCGTTGCGATTTAGCATAGATGGCATTGCCAAGGTTATCACCGATCAATGTTCCATCAGCAATTTTTCCAAACCCATCCGCTACATAGATATCGCCATTTACGAGGATATCAATAGGCCATGAATTGGTGCCACCTTTTTGAGCTCGCCCTTCTATCAACCCCTGTTCTTTCACCTGATTTTGTAAGTCGGGCCGAAGGGGTATGTACTGTGCGGTTACCACTCTTCCGGTCATGACGCTATCAGGAAAGATAATCTGCCAATCACCTTCATATTGATTTTGATAACCTTTGTTGCGAAGTACTCCCCATGCTTCTTCGACGGAAATATTTTTTAGTCGCTTGAGGATAGCATCCGAAACTTTTGGCCGTCCATCCGGAAATCGTTCCCCCTTCCATTCGGAAGTTAATGCTTTGATATATTCCGGCGAGGAACCAACACGTTGAGCGTTCGAGAAGGAGCCACTGAAAATCATTACGATGAAGAGAAGTCGTTTTATCATTTTTAGATTGTTTGGGTTTATGGATTACAGCTGGTCGATAAACTTATTATGAATTTGGGTAGCTGATGTCATCGTGTTTGAAGTTAATCCTGATAATAAAGATAGGAAAACCTGCAAAAATTTTTTAAGTTGATTTCCAGCAAAGCGCTAAGAATTCAGATGAAGACATTAATTTATATGCATTTGCAAGAAAATTGGGATTGAAATTGTAGAGAATGATGTGGGTGTTGAGAAAGAATAAAAATTAACTGATTTATTATAGCAACTGATTACTACAACAATACTCATTACCAGGCCCCTCTTCCCTGCCTTCACAACATTACGGCGAACGAAGGCACCCACCTCCAAAACCTGCCAAAGCCTCGATTACTATTGGGGTTGTTGCCTCTCGCTATCGCGAAGACTACTGGAGGACAGGCCCTTTTGTATGCGATACACATTTTGGGATGCATCAGCCCCCGTTAACGCTTGTAATATTACCAATACTCACTAATCCTGAAAATTTTATTCCTTTTTGAATTCAAAAAGGGTCATCTGTGGTTCCCCTGCTACAAGACCACCATTTTCCTGCTTAATAAAACTCATAGTCACGGCAATAGCATTACGACCCACTATCTTGTGATTCACTTTGATATCTACTACCTCTCCGTCATAACCGCCATTTTCCTGGTTTCGCGTATACCCATTATAAAGATCTTCCCGGCTGTAAACACTTCCGTATTGTTCATGTACGTATGTAAAATCATCGGTAAACAATTCAAATATGTGGTTGATGTCTTCTAAGGTTGAGTTTGCCTGAAATACAATCAGATTCAATCGGTAGTACTCATTGAGCAGGTGGTTTAGGGAGTCCTGAGTAGTTTTTAAATCAGTTTGCTGTGCATTGGGAGGTGTTTAAAAACGTCAAGAACGTTGCTGCGAATACTAAATAATTTCGCTTCATCTTTAAAAATACTATTTTCAAAGCTATATCTTTTCAAAAAGCAATTCCTTCGACTTTCTAACCTTTTTTCTAAACTGCGTTTTATCGTCAATAGAGCAATAACCCTCCGATGCAATGAGGGCTGCATTTAATCCCATTTCCTATAGCCCAGGAATCCCGTTGTATTTGGTTGAAAGCAAAATGTTCACCGGTTATAATTAATTATTTATTCCCAACGACCGTATCCAATATACTTAGTAGAACTGAAGCTTTACATGGAATGAAATACATCTCCTTCGTAATGGGATCTCGATCAGAAAGAGAAACAACACCAACCAATAATCCATTCTTATCGACAACAGGCGACCCGCTTAATCCAAAAGAATTTTCAGCATCTTTCACCAAGCGCAAAAAAAGATTCGTTGGGTTCTCTTTCAAGTATGAATACTCATATACGCGCTGCGCACCGCTGATGTCAGCATAGGTCCACCCTATTGCATACAATGGTTCGCCAACCTGTAAAGGTGTTGTTCTTATCTCAAGAGCCTTAACGGATGTCTCATTTTGCTTTACTGACATCACCAACCAATCTGGATAGTTCAGATAATATTTGCCGAAATAATTCCAGTTTAAAGAATCAGTAGAACTTTCATTGAGTACCTTATCAATGACTATCTTTTGCGTTTCCATCATTTTTACTGTACATCGTCCATTGCAATAATTGATCGTTCATCTGTACGGTCTGCATTTTGTCTGTTTTGGCCATCATCAGAATGTGCTTAGCGGTTACCGCGTAAACTTGTTTTCCATACTGTACTAAAAAGCCATTGCCCACAGTATCCCTGCTAAATTTGGTATCCTTATACTGAATACGATTGACAAAGGTGAGGGGTGGAAATGATGGAGTGGTACCTACTTGGGCAGTGCTAAAAAGTGGCAACGCGATAGCCAAGCACATTATTAGTCGTTTAAAAATCATGATACTTGTTTGAGTTTTAGAATTTCGATGATATACGATAAATCAATGCGGATGGTCACAATTAAATAGTCAATTATCTTAATCCTAAGATTTTTAATGCGAAAGGCTCATTATTGCTGGCCAAACTCACTTTTGCTACATAGATGACTACCGGGCCTTGATGTCCCGATCCTTTATCGGGATGGATCTTTCGAGTAATTCCATGATACATGGGAAATTTGCTATTGGACATCCCCCCTCCCGGTTGCTTTTACTGTGA
>CALOAV010000020.1:0-18671 GCA_942491425.1 uncultured Cytophagales bacterium | reverse complement strand
AGGGATGTTCGTTATCCAATGATAGCACTTACTTTCTCTCTCTTAAAAGACTTAATCGTTCCTCATATTGAAACGGACTCAGATGGCAAGTGATATTTTCGCTCATGCTGTCCTTTAAAAAATCGCTGAGCTTTTCATTTAAATAGTTTCTAACCTCGCTTGGTGCTGTTCTAACCTCCTCTACAATATTGATTCGATTATCAAGAATGTAGACGATATCTTCAAAGTCCCTGCTTGTCCTGGGATCCGTTCCCCGGTCATGAAAGGCGGAAAATTTTGTTGCAAGAAAATAGACGGCTGGAAAAATTCGTATCGTCACCTGATCATCAAGTTTGTAGACTACAAGGTTTTTGAAACCCGGTTCAAACCATGGATCAGACGGAGCCCAACCGATTTCCTTTGTTGACATCACATCGATCCATACATCCTTATACTTGAACCGGCAGTTGATGTCTGCTCCCGGATCGGGATAAATACTTTTAGCGGCTAGCTTCTCCTGAAATGCTGTGAGTTCGGAAAATGTGGCAATGCGAAGCATTATGTCAACGTCTTTTGTGGGACGAACATCTTCTGCGGTTGGATCATCAGCATAGATACTTACCGTTGCGCCACCAACATAAACCACATCGTTGTTCAACTCACCCAAAGCAGTGGCTACCTTCTTCACCACTCCCATGTTGATTGTTTTATTCTTAAGCATTTACTGTAGTCGTTTCTTTAACTCTTCAATAGCCAGATTTTTCTCCCGTACCCTTCCCACGCGTATTGCATCGATAAGGGAAAGTAGTTCATGCAGTTCACGATTTCCCTTTACTGCTTTAACCACATTTTTGTATAGTGGCGAAATCGCCTGACCGCGTAATTCTCCTGTTGCTGATGGCCAGACATACTCCTCCCCATTTGATTCGATTAATTTATTTAAAGGAAATGCCGAATGGGCAGTGGGTACGCCTCGCACAACAGGCCCTGGTTTTACTGGAAAAGCGTAAGCAACTCCATACTGTAAGAATTCAAGCAATGCTTGTTTACTTACCCGTTTCCCTGACTCATCTAAAAGACCTGCAAAGCGGGAGCGGGCCAAAGAATTGCTGATTTCCGGTTGACTTAGCTCCAATTGTTCGGCTAACTTCACCTGGCTCCATTGCGCTTTTTCATCACTGCCAATCAGCAGTAACACTGCGATATCCTGGGGGCTCATTGATGCTTGTTGCAATTTCATAAGTATAGTATATTATAATACGTAATATTACTATTTTATATACTGTATATCAATTATTTATAAGTATATATTACATATCATAATACGTAATATTTAACAATTTGTTCAACCTATCTGGAAAGCCCTTTCCGCTTTTTCTTCTTCTTCAACCTCAATGCAACTTTAGGATCCAAATCAGGTTGGTGATCAAGTTCGCCAGTATCCCCATAGCGATGGCCATCCAGTAGCGCTGCCGGATCGAGGCCTTTTGATTTCTCTGGAAAGTGAAAGAAGCTTCTGTTATCTTTTGTTGGAGTTGGTCTGACAGGTTGTTTAGGTTTTCCATTTTTGTTTCCAGGTCTTGCATGGAGTAGCGCAGCAGGTTTTGCTCGTGTATTTTTTGACTGTTGATTTGTGCGGTCTGGTTGCAAAGTTGTTGGATCTCCTGAAGGATGAGCAGGGTTTCCTGATGTGTCAGAGTGGAGGGATTTTGTTCTAGCATTCGCGCGGTGAATTGTTTGGCGATCTCTTTCTTGTTCATAGTTGATAGTATTTTTGATGGAAGTCCATTTAAAGTCATTGCCAAGTTTTGCTCCTGTGGTAATGAACCCCTGATAGTTATATGATATGCCACTCACATATCCAGTGGAAGCCTGGTTGAATAGCAGGTGGATACCTTTAGCTTCAAGCTTCTCGATAAACTCTTTACAGGAGAGGTTGTCCTTTGCGTTGAGCACTTCTTTGATGAGTACTTGCAACTGCATTTTCTGTGATGGTGTATTGGTGCGCTTCATCATCTCCAGTTCATTCTTGGTCATTGCCCGTTCGGCTGCCTGGCTGCTGGACTTAACTTTTGTTAAGTTGTATTTGCCTTCAAGCTGGCGAAGTACCTTTTCACTGCGGGCAAAATCATTGCTGTCCGAAAGGACTTTGCCATCATAGCCGATGCGGTTCACCAGGATGTGAAGGTGTGGATGGTCGGCATCATGGTGACGGAACATGATGAATTGGTGCTGGTCAAATCCATTGAGGTGGAGATAATCATTCCCAATGGCTTTCATCTTTTCATTGGAAAGGTCTTCATGGGGAGGAAAGTTAATGGAGGTGTGGTAAAAGAATTTTTGGAGGTTGGGGCGTAATGCCCGGACCAGCTGGACTTCTTTCATGATGGATTTCTCGTGGGCACTCACAAAGGAATAGTCTAGTATTTCAGCCACTCCTTTTTCAACCTTCTCAAGGTTGTAGCGCAAGGCACCCCTAAACCCTATCCCCTTTATCTGATTCCCGGTCATCGATCAATATTCTAAGTATCTTGTTTAATAAAGCCGTTAGTTCCAGTTGTCTTATCAAATATTCCTTTGGAAAATCCCCCTGGTTGATTTTATGCGTTACCTGGTTGATGTTCACCCCGATTCGCTTTAGTTCCTGGTAAAGGGCAGTATCAATGGGTGACAATTTTACAGGCGGAAACTTTCCGACAAACACTTTATAGCGTATCCAGTTTGCAGGGCTCATCCCACTTGTCGATGCATACTGGTTGACTTTTTTATTCTCCTCTTTGGTCAACCTGATATTCACCTGTACAACCCTTTTGTCGTTATCGTTTATCCGTGGTCTTGCCATTGTTCTAAAGATCGAACGCAGTGGTCAGGTTGAAATAGAGACAAGCTGTTGGCAAGCCGTTGGAGTGTAGCGGAAACATGGCTTGCTCTGTAAACAGCAAGCATTCCTGTCCCTTGGGATTTGCTCTCCTTCATTGGATTTGTTTGGTCAATGCTGGACATCGTTTAACATTCCTTAATGGTGTTGAATAGTGTTGGTTTAACTTATACTTCTCTGAACTATGTGTTTCTTCTTTGCCCTATGTGCTTTCGAAAAATGTCCATCCAGTGAACGCTTGCTAGGAAATGGCCCCGCTCCACATTCATTGCAGTATGCTGTCAGTTTGTCTTTTTCTTCGCTCACCCTTTTGTAAAACAGTTCACTTAGTTGCCATACAGCAATCGAATGGATCAGGCAAATGCAAAGGCTTATCAATGTTATTTTGATGTTGTCCTGATTGGGGTTTTGCAGCGCCTCAAACCAGTAGTTGTAATAGAAGGCATTGAGAAAGAAACTAACGACAGCATAGAATTTACCAGTTGTCTTATAACCATTGATAATGAATACCAAAATCAGGAATTCAATCACCGCAGCCAGTGCAATACCATACACCCAGTTTAAAAAAGAGAAGCCAACAATGGTCATGTCCAGATGTTCGAGTTCTTTGAACAGGTGGCCTGCATGGGGAACATAGAGAACGATAAGGAGCAACGAGCCATGAAATACAGCTTCCTTGCTTTGCAGATAGTTGACGATATTTTTCATTTTTAAAAACTTACTTTAAAAAACTGCTTAAGGTCTTTTCAAGGAGGACTTCACCTCGATGCGACCTTTTGAAATTCTTGCTGCCTAGCGCCCGAGATTCCTTGACCTCCTTCTCATTTGCCCTTCGCCTTGTTTCATTTTCTTCTCTGCCATGAGGAACTCATTCACATCCTTGTGCGAATCGTAGCAAGGTGAGGCATCATGGTAGCGGATACCTTTTGCTTTCAGGTTGTCCTTGGCATCAAGTGCAGCAAGGTCATTGTCCAGGAACAAATTGATTTGTGAGTAAGCAGAAAGGACTGGCAAGCTTTTGTTCAGCAACCGAAGTGAGTTTAGTATCAGGAAGTCTGAGTTGGTTGTTAAGTGTTTGATCTCGTTTTGATCAATTTTCAAGACAGAGAGAAAATCCATAAACCCTTCCAGTACGGCAATCCGAGAAAAATCAACATGCTCACCATTGACAATGGAAATGTCCTTTGGGGCAGACGAACCTTTGAACCAGCGGTTGCGAAGTTCATAGGCACCGGATTGGTTTTGAAAACCAATGGCATCATAAAATTTATGGGCGATTCGGAACTCAATTTCATTGCAATACTTCTTTGCGATATCACGATCAATGCCCCTGCTGTTTAAATACTGCAACAAGTCCGGGCTGGTCAGTTCGTTCACTGAAACGATTTCCAATTTGGAATCAGGTTTACTGACCGGAAGATGTTGCTGGTGAAATGAAACATTGCCGTGGTTACCAGTTGATAGTTTTTCAAGAAACTCCTGTAAGGAGCATTGATTGAGTTTTGCCCCCAAGTCAAGGATCGTTCCTCCTTCTCCTGTTCCATGGTCGAACCAGACATTTAGTTTTGCATTTACTTTAAATGAAGGTGTGCGTTCTTCGCGAAAAGGGGAATGGTACCAATAATCGTTTCCACGGATGTAGGCCGGTTCTACCCTAAGTCCTGATAAGTAGTCGACTATGGGGATTTGCTTTGCCTGGGAGAATGAAAGCCTGTTCTTCATGGCTTACCGTTTGTTAAGTGATCCATGCACAAGGAAAATGTGCTCCCATGTTTGGGATGGTAGGAAGGGGTATAGGTAATGTACCCAAATGAACGGAGTTCATTTATTGTTTTGTGGTACGTCACAATGGAGCGGATGTGCGCCAATTGCATGAGTTGCCTTCGGGAAGTTTGAAAGGAAGAAGAAAAGTCATTCGTTAGCCAGCAGTAACATAGGGCAGTACATAAAGCGATATGGACAATCGTAATCCGGTTGTCCGCGGTGATGCGCCTTATGAACGTTTTATATGACCGCAAAGGATCCAATGTTTACCTGGATTTAGAGTCTTCCAACAACTTGACAATTACTTCATGTTTGTAGTAGACGATCCCACCAATTTTAGAGAAGGGAAGTGTCCCGTTGATGCGCAGGTTTTGTAACGTGCCGGCAGAAACACCAAACAACTTTCGGACTTCACTGGAGCGTAGCCAAGGTTTGGTTTGGTGACCATTAGCTTGCCCAAGAGTTTTTTCATTTCATCGAAGAGGGCACTCTTAAAATCCTCTAGGTCCCCGAGTGTCAACAATTGGTCGCGGTGCATCGGTGTATGGTTTCCTAAACGGTCGTTAGAATTTGTTCCCTTCATATCCTGTAATTTTCAGTTTTAAAAATCCCTGGTCATATCCATTGCCTTACTCTGGATGCGAAAACTGCAAAGACAAAAAATCAGTTGTTCACAATTCTGTCAGAATACGGATGGATTTTTTTTGAAAGGTGGGGAGGGCAATTGTTAAATATTCACAAGTTCGGGCGAAGATGGGGACGAAAAATATTCAGCAAAACACATTTCTAAAAATCCCACATGAAAATTTTCCGCACCGACTTCCTTCCGAAGATGGAGGGGCTAGATGGAATGCTATAACAGAACCGAAAAAATTCACGTTGAGGGAAATCGAAATTTCAATCTTGTCATTTGATAACCTAATCGAAAATAAAAGAGTCATCAATCCGGAAATAGACTATTTGGACATCCTACAACTTAAAAAATTCTCCAAAAAAAAAGAGGAAGAGGAATGTAAGCATCAATCAACCATTCTTAAAACAATTCAACCATTGTTGCCCACTTGCGATTCTGTTTTAGGATGATTATCAAATTTTTGTCGAAGGATGAACATATCATCGCTTACTTTCTTGTCAATTACTTTCGCATAAATCTGAGTGGTACGAAGGCTCTTATGTCCGAGCATCTTGCTCACTGTTTCAATTGGTACTCCGTTAGAAAGTGTTACTGTTGTTGCAAAAGTATGGCGTGCACAATGGAAGGTTAGTTTCTTATTGATACCACAAATATCTGCAAGTTCTTTTAGGTAGGAGTTCATTTTCTGATTAGACAGCATGGGAAAGGTTCTTCCAGTGTTTAAAGCTTTAGGATGATCTTTATATTTTTCAATCAAAAGTAAGGCAGGCTGGAGAAGTGGTATTCGGGAATCAGTATCTTCTTTGATCCTTTTGGTGAAAACCCATTTTTCGCCATCAATGCCAGTTCCAATATCTTGAAAACTTAGTTTCTCAACATCGCAAAAATTTAGTCCTGTGTAACAACTGAAAACAAATATGTCGCGAACCTGTGCTAATCGTTCGATACTAATTTTTTTGTTGGCCAAACGGTTCAACTCATCTTCCAATAAATGATCACGACTTGTATCGCGGGTCCTGACTTTATAGCTCATACAGGGGTCTTTATCCAACCAATTCTTGGCAACACATTGTCGAATAATTTTTTTTACTCTTTTGATATCACCCATCGCTGAATTGTGAGCAACCATTCTTTCGGTTTTAAGATAGAATTCGAAATCGTTAATAAACTCAAAGCCGATGGTCTTAATATCGATGTCCGCTTTCTTGTATTTCCACTTTAGAAAGCTTTCCAGTGAGCTGAGGCAAGTGCGATATTTTTTAAATGTATTGATGGAATATTCAATACCTACTAATGCTTCAAATTGTGTGTTATGATGACGGAATATTTCTATCAACATTCTTGGCTTTTCCTCTACTCCATGAAATGAAGCTCTAAATGACTCACCAGTTATATCCGTTTTTGAGGTTACTAACTCCCTATGAGCGGAGAAAATTCTTAATTCAAAAGCATTGAGGTAATCGTTCTCAATTCCCTGGCTTCCTCTGTCCGACCAATTAATCGTCCGGTATTTTTATTCCAGCGGTCCGGATCGCAAAATCGATTTACCGAGATTTCTGTGCGAGCACCATTTATGTTGATTCTGGCATAAATAGAGGCATAATCAGCTTTTTTACTTTGGGTTTTTCGAATGATAAAACGGTGAGAAAAAGTCTTCATAACAGGATCTTTAATAGTTAAAACTATGTCGATCAGAAAGGACTATCAAGATGTTCACCAGGCGAACCAGCCCACTTAGAGGATTTCTGGTGAACGCAAAATGTTAGTAATTTTGCGTTCACCGAATCACTCACCAGAGTTTTGCAAAACCTTGAAAGTTATGAAGTGGCTGTAAAGCAAAAAACCTCACAAAACATATGATTTGTGAGGTTTTAGTAGAGATTGATCTCTGAAACGTAGTCCCAACGGGAATCGAACCCGTGTTGCCAGAATGAAAATCTGGTGTCCTAACCCCTAGACGATGGGACCGTCTTGTAATTAAGGTTGCAAAGATATGTCGTGGATTCCTATTTGCAAACCTGTGCAGAAATATTTCTTCGTAATGGCTCGCAATTTCATTGGTTTTGGTACATCACTATTATATTTTTGCCCCGTTCAGTTAAAAAAATAAACCCAAAACAATGACAAAAGTAGGTATTAATGGCTTTGGCCGGATTGGCCGGCTCGCGTTCCGCGCAGCTTCCAGCCGCCCCGATGTAGAAATTGTAGGTATCAACGACCTGGTTGATCCTGATTATATGGCATATATGCTAAAATATGACTCCACACACGGTAAATTCGATGGCACCGTGGAAGTAAAAGACGGAAACCTGGTCGTAAATGGTAAAACCATCCGCGTAACCGCCGAGCGTGACCCCGCCAACTTAAAATGGAATGAAGTAGGTGCTGAAATCATCATCGAATCAACAGGCCTGTTCCTGACGCAGGAAACTGCCCAGAAACACATCGATGCCGGTGCCAAGAAAGTCGTGATGTCGGCTCCCGCCAAAGATGATACGCCTACCTTCGTAATGGGTGTTAACCATAAAGAATTAAAAGCTTCTCAAAACATCGTGTCGAATGCCAGCTGTACGACCAACTGCCTTGCGCCGATCGCAAAGGTGTTGAACGACAGCTTCGGTATCGCAGAAGGCTTGATGAGCACCATCCATGCGGTAACGGCTACACAGAAAACTGTTGATAGCCCGTCTGCTAAAGACTGGCGTGGTGGTCGTGGTGGATATCAAAACATTATCCCCTCTTCTACCGGTGCGGCAAAGGCTGTAGCGTTAGTTATCCCAGCATTGAAAGGCAAACTTACGGGTATGTCGTTCCGCGTTCCTGTTCCTGATGTTTCTGTTGTTGACCTGACCGTGAAGCTTGACAAAGCCGCTTCGTACGAAGATATCAAGAAGGCAATGAAAGCTGCTTCTGAAGGGGACATGAAAGGAATTTTAGGATACACTGAAGATGATGTGGTATCACAAGACTTTATCGGTGATCCACGTACGTCTATCTTCGATGCGAAAGCTGGAATTTCTTTGAATGATAACTTCGTGAAAGTGGTGAGCTGGTATGATAATGAGTGGGGATATTCAAATAAGTTGATTGATCTTGTTCAGGAGGTAGCTAGTAAATAGTTGCCGGTTACCAGTTTCCGGTTGCCGGTGGGTAACTATAAACTGAAGTTGTAATGATAAAAGGAAGGCTGCCGGTTGGTGGCCTTTTTTTGTTGGTAGTGCGCCGAAGGCCTCTGTGGAACTTTGTGGAATCTTTGCGGATCTTTGTGTAATAGCATTAATAAAAAAAGTTGTACCACAAAGTTCCACAGAGAAGCACAAAGGACCACAAAGAAATTATCCGGAGCAAACCTGAATCAGTCGAAAGAAAACGTTAAGATGAATCTTTCTCCTAAACCACCGGAAACTGGAAACCGGCAACCGGTAACTGGCAACTATTCCAACTCCTCAAGAGCCTTTCGTTTCTGCACAACATGTTTGTACCAAATATTCAACACCACTCCCACCAACACCACACCAATTCCCAAATAAACCTGAAGGGTGAAGTGCTCATCAAAAAATACGGCGCCGAAAAATAGTGCGTAGATGATGCCGAGGTATTTCATACTCGAGATTTTAGAGAGCTCGTCGACCTGATACGCGCGGGTCATGAAATATTGTCCGAGTTGGGCGAGGATACCGACAGCTAAAATTATTGCCCAGTCCCACCCGTGGGGCATCTCGAATATAAAGATGGTGAAGATGCCCGTGATCGGTAGCGTCACCAGCGGAAAGTAAAACACGATCACCAGCGGATGTTCACTGTCTTTCAACATGCGGATCATGTTGTAAGCTAACGCTGAAAAAATGGCGGAGCCAATGCCGAGCATTAAGTATTCCATGCTCACCCGCGCATCAAATCCCTGAATTAAAATAACACCGCTAAACGCCATCGCGAAGAAAAACCACTGCAACGGCTTCACGCCTTCTTTCACTAAAAAGATACCAAGGATGGTGGTGAAGATCGGCGAAAGAAACTGAATCGTAACGGCACTGGCCAGCGGCATGTTTTGCAAAGTGATGAAATAAAAGACCAGCGAAGTAGAGCCAAAAAATCCGCGGAGGATCAGGCCTTTAATATTTTTGCCGGGAAGTTCAATCCTTTTTAATTTCAGAATGCCATAGGCGAGACTCAATGATCCCAGGGCGCGGAAAAAGGCGATTTCTACTGCTGGCAGGTCCAGCGACTTGACCAATACGTTCATTAACGCAAAAAAGAAGGTTGCGTAGAGCATGTACCGGATTCCAGCACTAAACATTAAACTGTATCGTTATTTTGGACGTTAATACTGCAACATACTAATAACTTAAGACTCATGACGCATAGTTTGAGTGTGAGCAAGAGCAGGAAGTAGTGGGTAGTGGGTAGTGGGCTTTCGGTGTTGAGGTTACCGATTTTTAAATCAGCAAGAGCATATAGCAGCATACAGGAAAAAACAGGTTGGAATAGGCTGCCTGTATGCCCAGACTCTTGCTCCAACCTGTTTTTACCGAACCGTATCGTTATTATACTCGTTTATAATGCAAAATACTAATAACTTTAAGACTCAGGACGCACTTCAGTTTGAGTGCGAGCAAGAGCATACAGGGAAAAACAGGTTTAAATAAGCCGCCTGTATGCTCAAGACTCTTGCTCCAACCTGTTTTTATGGCAACGTATTATCACATACTCGGACTGGATCATTCTGCTGATCATCACCAGATCAAAGCTGCTTTCAAGCAGCTGGCGATGAAGTATCATCCCGACCGCAATCCCGATGACCCTGCTGCGGAAGAAAAATTTAAACGTATAAACGAGGCGTATCACACCCTTTCTGATTCATTAAAGAAATCGCGCTATGATGAACGACTCGGGATCGGATTTACGGCTTCACCATCGGAAAAGGCGTACCGCCGGGCAACACCGTATACACCACGCTATAGTGCGCCGACCACACCAACCTATAGCAAGCTAGACCGCAACTATTATCGGATTCAGGGATTGGCGTTTCTGACGTTTCTGGTCATTTCGGGATTTTGTTTTGGTGTCATCCACGTCATCTACTTCTTTGTTGAAAAAAGTCGGCAGCAGGAATTTCTGGCAAACCAGATTTTGCTGACCGAGGTGCATTCGCTGTTTAACAATGGTGACTATTCCTCCGCGTTTAACCGATTGCAAGAACTGGATGAAGCCAAACCATTTCAACATCAGTTTCGCATGGCCTTTGACAGTCTGCGTGGTGTCTTGCGCAAGCAAGGCGATGCCTATTATCTGAAAGGTGATTACAAACAATCCCTTACCTACTATAACACTTTAAACCAGTATGAGATTCCGCCCCGCACGCAAACCATTGAGCGCATTGCCACGGCACAATACTATCTTGGCGATTTTAATGATGCACTGCGTTCGTTGAAACATCTGCACAACCAGACACCCAACGACCTGCAACTGATTTACCAGATCGGTGAAATTAATTTGTTGCACCTCAAAAATTTTAAGGAAGCAGAACAGTATTTTGCATTGGGTAAAAAGCAACTAAAAAAGAATCTGATTTCCGTGTACGGAGATGCTTATGAGGTGGTGATGAATCCCAAAGATGTTCCGGATCTGTACTATTTTATTTTTGAATCCAGTGCCAAAACGAACCTGGCCCTTGGCGATTATGAGGAGGTGGTGAAGGACTGTGACTGGGCGTCGTATCTCCGGCCGGAACGGGAAGTGCCTGATTCCCTGCTTCAGCAGGCGGCGGCGCTGAAATAATTGGCTTTTCATTACTACCTTGTGGATAAATTGGCGAAATTATATCGCCAAGAAAGTTGTGAGGCAATAAACATAAACGATGGACTATGAATCCCAAACTCAGTACTGATCAGCTCGATTCCATAAAACGCAGCTACCTGAATATTTTAGGGTTGTTCATCACGGATGATAAGATTGAAAGCCGTTTTTTACGGTGCCTCTTAAAGTGGGGTTTCCAGCTCCATCTCAATGCCGATGATCTTCGGGATGCTAAAATTGATGTCACGGACCTGCAATTTTCGAAGCCGGAGGATAAAGTCGACAAATTAGAAGCGATATACCATTTGATTTATATGATCTACCTCGACGACGTAGTAGAGGATGTGGAATTGGAAGTGGCGACGATCTATGCGCAAACATTGGGGTTTAAACCTGAGGTAGTGGCCGATCTTTTTAAGTCGATTGCCACAGCAGCGTATGATGAGACCATCCCCCGGGATGTTCGTCAGGAAGTGATTGATTTCCTGAAAGTTGAGTTATAAAGGCTCGACAAGACATGTAACAAATGGCGTTAAGATTGGGTGATTTTTTCAAATCGATGCATGATCACACCCTCTGCACCAGGTATTTGTAGGGGATAAAGTGCGAAAAATAGCCTCAGACAAGCATTATACACGTTGATTGGCTCTTTTGGCTGATTCCAACGGATGTAGGGTTTAACTTTTTATTAATCAGTTCTTCACCATGCAAATGGCCACTTTTGTATTACAAAAAATGGAAATGCAAGAACCTCTTGATTTTAAGAAGATTACCAATGCCCGGATCTCTACCCGGATGCGGCATACCATCTTTTTGATTCTGGTCATTCTGATGGGTATGCTGATTTCCATGGCTGCCAACGCGCAGTACCATAAGGAAAACCGAAAGTATTATCGGTCCCATTATAAATCCTCAACTACAAAACTGGCAAACGCCTGTGAAATGTTTTCAAAACGAAGCATACGCAAGCATACACCCAAAGCCAAAGTCTTTTCCAGTAATAAGCGTAAACACAAAGTGAAGCCGATGGCAGAGGTGGATCCCGAGTCTGTAACCGCTTCAGTTGATTCCAAGCCCTACGTAAAGCGACTACCCAAAATCCAGGAAGATCCGGTAGACTTGTCGCAAGAGATGGACGAAACACATACCAAAGAAGATGAGATACTAGAAGAGAATCACCTCCCTGTACCAACCTCCGAAAAACACGAGCAGATACGGAAACAGGTAGCCGATCAAATCAAACAGAATACTACCAACGAACCGGTAGAACTCGCTCCCCTGTATTTTACTTTTGATGAGGATGAATTTGCCGTCGTGGATATGGAACCGTTTTTAATTGCGGTTGAATATGCCCTTCAGGGAAAAACAATTTTGATTGAAGGTCACACCGACAGCAAGGGCAATGATGATTACAACATGCAACTTTCGATCAAGCGGGTTCAAAAAATCCGCGAACTGATGCACGACATGGGTGTTCCTGACGAACAGATTTCTGTTGTTGGATATGGCGAAGAAGTTTCAACGCACGACAACTCGACAGAAGAAGGCAGACAAAATAATCGTCGGGTAGATTTTAAAGCTTTTTGATTAAAACCAGTGATGAAGAATGCCCCGGGTCGTCTCCACCGATCCGGGGCTTTTTTAATACCTGGTTAGTTCGCCTTCGGTTGATGCCGCTGCCACATAATATTTACAATCATCCATTTCCCATCGTACTTGGCCAGCTGAAAATAATCGGTGCCCCATTGTGCCGTTAACTTTCCGGTTGCCGTTTGGTCCTGCACATCATAGATCTCAATCTTTCTCGGCGCATCTTTTGGCAACGTGCCCTTGGCGTTCCACTTGGAAGCGAGGTCTACGAGTTCATCAAAGGTCATGATGCTTTCTTTGTCGTACTCGGTATTTCCATCCCTGCGCCAAAATCCCTTCTTCATCAGCTCAGGATGTACACTTTTTTTAATGCGCTCTGGCTGTACCAGATACAATCCATCGACATAATCTTCAATGGCGGCGTACACCAGTTCTTTATCGGTTTGGCTGTATCCCTCTCCTGCATAGCAAACAAGAAAGATGACTAGTAAGGTTGTAATTGATTTTTTCATAAGGATAGGGTTATTCGTTTCGTAATGAATTTATTGGGTTTGATGCTGCTGCTTTCAGTGATTTTGCACTGATCGTCAGCAATGCGATAGTAAATACAATCATAAAGGCTACTAAAAATACGACAGGACTAAGTGAAATCCTATACCGAAATCCTTCGAGCCATTGGTTCATGAAATAATAAATCAGAGGAAGTGAAATAACTGCAGATAATAAAATAAGTGCTAAAAATTCCCGTGAAACCAGACTTTGAATGTTAAAAAGGGATGCGCCCAATACCTTCCGGATGCCGATCTCCTTCACCCGTCCCTCGATGCTAAATGAAACGAGCGCATATAATCCCAGGCAGGCAATACTCAGTGAGAGTATTGAGAAAACCAGAAATATTTTCTCAAAGCGCTGCTCAGCCTGATATTGATCATTCAGGGATTCTTCCGCAAAACGGAAACTAAACAAGGTGGTTGGAAAATGCTTCTTCCAGAGTTGTTCTATTTCGTCCATGGAGGCTACACTTGCCGATGACATCCGTACAGAAATTTTTGAAAACCCTCTCCGAAGCAGGCGCATGCAGGTTGGATCTACCGCATACTTCAATGAATTGTAATGGAAATCTTTCACCACACCGATGACCTCCCCTTCTACCCCCTGAAAAGTGAAGCCATTCCCGATCATCTCGTCCGCGGTATTAAATCCGGCACTTCGCACCATCGACTCATTCACAATAAACGCACGGGTAGAATCTGCCGCATTGCCTTTGTTGAAAAATCTACCGGCCAGCAACTGCATTTCATACACATCGAGATAGTCGTGATCCACGAACACACGATACACCGTTCCATTGACATGCTTACCCGAGGCATCATCATATTCTGCAACTGAGTTACTCAGTCCACCGGCAAGGGTGCTATTCGAACGGGCCACGCCATCAACCTGTGGAAGTGCACGCAGATCGTTGACAAATCCTTCGTATCCTGTGATTACCTCATTGCTTCCGTTCACATTGAGTATCGCAAGCCCTGCCTGGTTAAACCCTAATTCTTGTTGACGCATAAAATTTAATTGTCCGCGTACTACCAAAATGCCGGCAACCAATACAATGGTTATGGTATACTGCAGCACAACTAAACTTTTACGCAGGAATGCACCGTGATCACTCCCACCACTGTACCCTTTCATAATGTTTACCGGACGCAAGGATGAAAGCAGTAAGGCGGGATACGATCCGGCAAGAATCCCTACTAATGTTGCGATGAGGATCAGCACAGCAAGTGAAAACGGTTCGTACAATCCAATAATCGGTGCACCGGTCAGGCTTTCAAATAGCGGTCGCGTAAGTTCAATCCATACGAATGCAAGAAAAAGTGACAGGACTACCAGCAACCATGATTCTGTAATATACTGACTCACCAATTGTTTTTTAAACGCGCCCATTACTTTCCGCACCCCTACTTCCTTAACACGACGGGTTGAAAAAGCAGTAGCCAGATTGATATAATTAATACAGGCCAGCAACAGAACAATACATCCTATCGATCCGAAAATGATCACATTGCTTAGACTCCTGGTCTCCTCGATTTCATATTTAAGATGGGAGTATAGATGAATATCTCTCAGGGGCTGTAAAAAATATTCGTAATTAATTTTCCATTCCCGGTTTTGCGCACCCATATATTTTTCAATCAGCTGTGGGAGCTTGGCCTCCAGGTCCTGTTGGGTTGCCCCCGGTGCAAGTTGCACATAGGTATAGTATCCATTGTTAAACCAATCGTGCGGGGAGACGCCATTGTTTACTTCAAAGGTTTTAAACGAAATCAATGCACTGTATTGGAAGTGAGAATTTTCGGGACAGTTCTCCAATACTCCGGTTACTGTATAATCAATTCCTTTTCCATCGGGATCCATTAAAAATATTTTCAGCGATTGGCCAATCGGGTTTTCGTTACCAAAATATTTTGTTGCCAGTGCTTTGCTTAGCACAATCGAATACGGATTGTTCAATGCTGTTGCCGGATTACCGGACAGCATTTTAAAATCAAACATATCAAAAAAGGAAGGGTCCGTCAAGATCAGGTCGTCTTCCATAAATTCTGAATCACCCCGTTGGATGATGGCATCATTTTTATCAAGTCGCAGGGATTCTTCTACTTCCGGAAATTCATCTTTCAAAGCTTGTGACAGCGGTGTTGGTGTTACCGCTTGCTGCATGTGATCTGATTCGGAGGTAAAAATTCCGGCTACGCGATAGATGCGATCGGCGTTGGAATGGAACTGATCATAGTTCAATTCATTTTGCACCCACAGCCCAATCTGCGCAAAGCAGGCTAACCCCACCGAAAGGCCCATCAGGTTTAAAAGGGCATAGCCCCGATGCTTCAGTAAATTCCGAATGGCAATTGTGAAATAATTCCTGATCATATTACTTCTTTATTCGTTTCGCAGGGAGTTTACCGGATTTGCGATCGCAGCACGAATGGATTTGTAACCTACCGTCAGCAGTGCGACTACTACTGAAATCAAACAGGCGGCTACCAGAATCATCCATCCAATATCAATCCGGTAGGCAAATGAACTTAACCAGCTTTGGAGTACCCAGTACGAAAACGGGACCGCGAGGATAAATCCAATCCCAACCAGTTTAATGTAATCAGACGAAAGCATAAATGTTACCTGTGCTACGGATGCCCCCAACACTTTTCGAACGCCGATTTCCTTCGTGCGCATTGCGGTATTGAAAGATGCCAGTGAAAATAATCCCAGGCAGGCCAAAACAATTGCAACAAGGGCGGTCATGCCGAACAGCTGACCACGTTTTGCATCCTGCTGATAATTTTCAGCCAGACGCATGTCCAGATAATTGGCTTCGATAATATGACTACCGTCAACCTGGTAAAATATCTCCTGCATCGTTGCCAGCTTTTCATCCATATCTTCCATCGACAATCGTACGGTAAAATAATCAATACTATGAATGGGATTATTCCGATAGGCAATCACCATGGGTGCTACTTGTTGATGTAAACTTTGAAAATGGAAATCGTTGACAATACCAATAACTTTCACTTTGAATGGTTCCTCCAACGGAACGTCTGCGACGGCCATATTTACGGATGGGATGACAATCTCCTGTCCGGGCTCGGTGATCCCCAAAGCTTTTGCCGCCGTTTCATTCAGTAATACACTGGTAGAATCTGCCGGCATCGAGGCATTAAAATTTCGTCCGCTGATTAATTGAATTTTAAAGGTTGCAAGAAAGTCTTCATCGGCGCCAAGAAAAAAAGCAGTTGGTCCGTTGGGAATATCCAACGTATTCAACGGCACGGTCGGAAGATTCTTCCACTCGCCAGGAATCCGTGAAGAAACAGAAACACTGGAAACACCAGGGACTGTTGCCAGCTCATTTTTTATGGTTTGAAATCCTCTTCTCACGGCTCCACTGTTGATGTCCAGAATGAGGAGTTGCTGCTGATCGAAGCCCAGGTTCTTGTTTTGAATATAATCAATCTGCCGGTAGGCGGTAAGGGTGGCTATAATGAGTGTGATGGAAAGGAAAAACTGAAATACTACCAGCCCGCGACGCATCCACGAAGATCCGGCTCCTTTTGAAAATCCTTTTAACACTTGTACTGGCCGTAACTTACTTAAATAGAAAGACGGATACCCGCCTGCCAGCAGGCTTACTACAATAGCAAATACCCCAATGAGTAGCATGGATGATGGTTGGGAAAGCAAACTAACATCTATCAATTTCCCGGTAAAGGCATTAAAGAAAGGCAAGAGCAGCGTTACAAACACCAGCGCCAACGCAATTGCTACCACAATCAACAACGCGCTTTCCATAATAAACTGAAAAATCAAATGACCGCGCAGTGCTCCGGCAACTTTTTTTACGCCGATTTCTTTTCCGCGAATGGAAGCCAGGGCGGTTGATAAATTCACATAATTCACCAGCGCTATAATGAGAATAAATAATCCGATAGCAGCAAAAATGTAGACATAGTAAATATCACCCGTCTGACTGCTATACCCGCCGCGGATCGTTGAGGAATAGAAATGAATGTCGGTAAGTGGTTGTAACCAAAAGTAAAACGGAGTGGTTGCAGCTTCTCTGTTCTCTTTCACTAGATCGGTTAGCGTAACTTCCACTTTCTTTGCATCGGCGTCGGGCTTCAGTAAATAATAAATACTGAAATAGTTCGATGACCAGTCGGAAGTTTGAACGTCTTGAAATCGTTCGTTACTTATAAAACTTTCCATCGAGAATAAAATATTAAAACTTAAGTGCGAACTGGAGGGAAAATCCTCGATGACACCCGAGATCGTAAACGGCAGATCATCCCGGTCGGAATGAAAGACTTTACCAACGACATCTGCGGTTCCGAAGATCTTGATGGCAGTAGACCGGGTAAAAACAGCGGTGAATGGTTTGGTCAGGAGTTGATCCCTGGCGCCATGAACGAGTTTAAAATCAAAAATTTTGAAAAAATCCTGTTCGCCATAATAGAGCTCCTCATAATACAGGTCTGCATTTTCATCATTGGAAATGTTCGCCCGGCCAAAGTGCGTGATGGGTGTGGCTATTTCCACCGCGGCAATATCATCCTCGACAGTGGAGGCACGAAAGGCAACCCCTGCCAAATCGGATTCTTCTCCCTGTTCGTTAGTCTGATGTTCAATAACACGATAAATGCGATCAGCATTGGTGTGCATCTTATCAAAATTGAGTTCATCAAAAAGATACAGCGCGATTAAGAAGACGGCTACCAGACTTAAAGAAAGTCCGCCGATATTGATAACAGAATATTCCCGGTTTTTAAAGAGA
This sequence comes from uncultured Cytophagales bacterium, assembly GCA_942491425.1. Lineage (GTDB taxonomy): Bacteria > Bacteroidota > Bacteroidia > Cytophagales > Cyclobacteriaceae > JBGTGG01. The sequence goes on along the minus strand of CALOAV010000020.1, from coordinate 701 downwards.
AAGCGGTAGGCGATGGTGAGGTGCTTGAACATGATGGTAGATTTAGACAATGAGGATAGCCAAATACCAGTCCAATTAACAATCGCTCTATTTGGGTAGATTTTAAACATTATCGAAGGACGCATTGTGCGTCAGCGACCAAAAGTGTTCGGGATCGGGCAAAATAAGTCAGGAGGATGCGTTATGGGACTGCGGCTTGTGGTTTGTATTATTATGATTAGATTGAGAAATATCAATCGTTAGCCACTATAAAAATACTATTATGTCCTATGTGAAAATCATGATTCATGCGGTCTGGGGTACAAAACACAGGCATCCTGTGCTATCCAAAGAGGTACGGTTAAGTGTAATCCGGCACATTAAGGAGAATGCGAAAAAGAAGGGAATATACATTGACAGACTCAATGGATATACGGATCACCTTCATTGTTTATTTGCACTCAATGCAGACATGAATGTAAGTAAGGCGCTTCAGCTAATAAAAGGTGAGTCTTCTTTCTGGGTGAATAAGCAAAAAATTCTCCCCACAAATTTTGAATGGTCTCATGAATATTATGCGGGTTCAGTAAGTGAGTCGGTTGTAAACAGAATCAGGCGGTACATTGATAATCAGGAGCAGCATCACCAGCGGTTATCGTTTGAAGAGGAGTTTGAGAGATTAATTCAGAACCACTCCTTTATAGGTGATCGGGTGGCATAGC
>CALOAV010000019.1:0-8438 GCA_942491425.1 uncultured Cytophagales bacterium | reverse complement strand
TACATTTTCAGTATTGCGAGTCTGTTATGCTTTCTGGTATTTTTACCCGTTTCATTGTTTTCGCAGGAAGCCGATGCGCTAAAAAAAGAAAATCAACTTCTCAAAGAACAGCTTAAGCGGATGGATGAACTGGAAATGCGTCTGGCAGAACTGGAAGGAAATCAGGAAAAAGTGCAGGAAAAATGGGCGCCCGAAACCATAAGCGACACTACAGATTCGCAAATGTTGGTCATTCCTGACGCTGAATTAAGAGAACCACAACAGGTTTTAACAGGCAATGAACTGGTGGAAGATGATTTTCCAGCCTCCTGGCCCATGTTCGGATCTGAATTCCGCATGAAAATCGGAGGCAGGGTTAAATTGGACATGCTCTATGACTTCAATGGGTCAAATGATCGATATCAGTTTTTAATATCGGGAATTCCAGTGGAGGGATCACCAGAATATGCCAACCGTGGTTATTTTAACATGTTTGTTCGAGAATCAAGGTTTAATGTTGATATGCGTCGTGTAACTCCGGGCAAAGTTCCTTTGAAGATTTTTATTGAAGCAGATTTCTGGTCCAGCACGGATAACTTTCCCTTTCGTTTACGGCATGCTTACATCGTTGCCGGTAATTTCATTTTCGGGCAAACATGGACGACTACGTCTATTATGGAGTCAATCCCTAATTTAATTGATTTTGCAGCCGGTGATGCTTTGTACGGCGGAAGAGCAGCTCAGGTAAAGTACCAAAACCGCATTAACGATAACTGGAAATGGGCCGTGGGCTTAGAGATGATGGATTATATAGGTATCGATAATGCCTTTAATCTACCCGGGAAGTCAAGCCTCGGCCTGCCTGCTTTAGCTGGACGCTTAGATTATAGTTGGAAAACAGGAATGGTAGCGCTGGGTGTCAATCTTGCTCAAATGCGCTGGGACGGGGGAGATAGTGTCTATACAACAGCCATGCAGCTAGCTGCTGTAATTGGAGGACGTCAATATATTGGTAAAGACTTTTTCACCTTTAATATAGCGCTGGGTAAGGGTTCCGGTGACAATATTATGGCCCTCACAGGAAGTAATTCCAATGCAATTCTTACTCCCGAAGGCGAGCTTGAAACCATGCCGGCTATTGCGGTCGTGCTCGGATATGTTCATAAATGGGACGACAAATTTACCACCAATGCATCCGTAGCTTACACCACACTGGATCCTTCCGTGTACCGTGCTCCTGAATCGATGAAAGCAGGTATAATTGGGCACATTAATCTTATTTATCAGGCAACTGAACGTTTATCAACTGGTATCGAATATATGTGGGGCGAACACAGGACCAAGAACAGTGATTTTGGTCAGGCAAACCGCTTACAGGCCATGATGAAATTTGATTTTTAAAAATAAAATGAACCCATACCATCTCAAAATTCAAATTGCCAAAAAGTATATTTTTCTTGCCAGCCTTTTCATCTGTTATTTTATCAGTCAACCGAATTTTTGTTATGGGCAGAGTGATACTTTAAGTACCAATCAACCCAAAAAAAAGAAAGCAAAACTTCGTCATCATGAAGATGGTGCTTTTGATTTAAGTTCTTTTCTTCTGGAACATAATGGTTTATTGCCCGTGCCGGTAATAATTACCGAACCTGCTTTGGGGTATGGTGGAGGTGCTGCACTCCTTTATTTTCACAATCGTAAAAAACAATATAAAACTTACGTTCCGCCGGATGTGTCGGGTGTGTTAGGTTTTGGAACAGCAAATCGAACATGGGGAGTTGGCGGTCTTCATTCGCATACCTTTGGTGAAAACAGAGTGCGAACCATAACTGTATTTATAAAACCCAATGTGAATATTGATTATTATGGCAATAATAGCGAGCTCCTTGCTAAAAATCCCTTAACCGTTAATTTAAAGTCCTGGCTGATTTATCAGAGTGCGCAGGTAAGAATTGCCAAATCAAAATTTTATGTAGGCGCAGCATATTCTTATTCCCATTCCAATGTTTCACTCGATACTATTCCGGGAAGGCCGCTTATTAATGCCATCATCAAACGAACTGAATATTAATTCGGTGGTAAGTACATCTCGCCTATGGTGGTTTTCGATAACAGAGAACAATGCTTTTACTCCTACAAAAGGAATAAATGCTGAACTTACGCTAAAATACTCGGCCAAATGGTTAGGTTCAAGCGATAATTACAATTTAGTTAAAGGTGGTTTTTACGGATATCAACCCATCAGTCCACGACTGTTTTCATCATGGCGCTTCGAAAGCAGCTCCTTGATAGGAGATGCACCGTTTTATGCATATCCATTTGTTAGCTTAAGAGGGATTCCGGCCATGCGTTATCAAAGCGACAATACCATGGTTGCCGAAACAGAATGGAGGTATAACGTTTATAAACGATTTTCATTAGTTGCTTTTACTGGAACAGGTAAAGCTTTTCAGTCATTCAACAGTTTTAGCGATTCAGAATGGGCATATACCGTTGGAACTGGTTTCCGATACGAAATAGCCCGAAGCTTAGGAACCCACATGGGAATTGATTTTGCCTGGGGTAACGCGAAAGATTTTGCATTTTACATTGTTTTTGGAAGTTCGTGGTTGTAAAAGAAAAAACTTTATTTTGTAATATTCCTGTCCCAAGGAAAATAAATTAAATTAAATATGAAAAAGATGATGCAAAAGCCGATTAAAATTGTAGTATTTATTGTTCTGTTGCTTTCGGTAAGCGGAGTTTATGCCCAACAATTTAATAGCGACAATTACCTGTCTATGCCTAAGGGCATTAGCACTTTTTGTCCTACAGTCGGTGTAAGAAACTCATCATTGTTAATGTCTTTTGCCTTAATTGACCGGTTTGAGTTTTTTTTACAGGGTAACTTGTACCGGGATTATAGAGATGAACAAATTCCTCAACATTTTACAACCACTGTTTACGGAAAGTATATGTTTTGGAAGAATGAAGCAAACACAGGTGGCGGAGGGGTGTTTTTAGGCTTTGGTCAATCGCCTGGTTATTATAACGAAACACAATTTACCGAATTTCATAAAAACATATGGACAGCAGTTCCTATTACAATTCCGTTCCTCAATAACATGTTTTCGTGGGATATTATGCCTGGCGCAATGGTTGACTTCGATCATGGAAACAATAAAGAAGCAGCTTTTGGTTTTACTTGGACTACACGTTTGGCTATTTATAGAATAATCCCCAAAACAGCTATTGTAGGTGAATTATACGGTACTAATGGCGAAGTATACTCCAAACCGGAATACAAAGTTGGCTTGCGTTGGGAACCTAATAGTTTTATTATTCCGGCCATTACCTATGGAGCATGTTTGGATGGTACAAATGGGGCTGGTTTTGAAATAGGATTAGTTATTTATACGCCTCCGTTTTTGAAAAAGGATTATATAAAAAATAATACCATTCAATACTAAATTCAGCGTGAATAATTCAATCATACAAATACAGGACTTACAGTTTAATTGGGACAAATCAAAGGTTCCTTTTATTGTAATTCCAGAACTTGAAGTTTTGAAAAGTGAACATCTTTTGATTAAAGGCGACAGCGGAAGTGGAAAGACTACTTTTCTGAATTTAATATCCGGCGTTTTACCCCTTAGCAGTGGTGAAATGAAAATATTAGGCGAAAATTTGCTTGATTTGTCATCTTCAAAACGCGATGCCATCAGGGCAAATCACATGGGTGTGATTTTCCAGATGTTTAATCTCATCCCCTATCTTTCGCTTATCGAAAATGTACTTATTCCGATACATTTTTCTGAAGTCAAAAAGAATAAAATTCTGGCAAAAGGAAGTAATGCAAAAGAAGAAGCAATCCGCTTACTGTCTGAATTAGGTCTTCAGCAAAAAGAGATTCACGAAAAAAAAGTTACCGAACTAAGTGTTGGGCAACAGCAACGCGTTGCAGCAGCCAGGGCTTTAATTGGTTCGCCCGAAATTATACTGGCCGATGAACCCACTTCAGCACTCGATGAAAACAACTCCATGCGCTTCCTCGACCTGCTTTTAGAGGAGTGTAAAAAAAACAACAGCACTTTGTTGTATGTAAGTCACAACAGCCGCATCCATCAAAAATTCCAACACAGTATTTCCATCCATGATTATACTGAAAACATCCCGATTTCTGAGAAAACGGGAAAGGAGGCCGTGGAATGTTTATCTTAAAACTCGCGTTAAAAAGTCTGCTGAACCGTAAGTTTACGGTGGCGCTTACCATATTTTCAATCGCTGTTAGTATTACACTTTTATTGGGTGTTGAACGAATAAGAATTGGACTTGAAAATAGTTTCACCAACACAATTTCGGGGACCGATTTGGTAGTTGGCGCGCGCACCGGCGATGAGCAACTTCTTTTGTCAACTGTATTTCATATCGGAATGGCTTCCAACAATATCAGCTGGCATAGCTACGAAGATATAGCTGCTAATGAATTAATAGACTGGACGATTCCGATTTCAATGGGCGATTCGCATGAAGGATTTAGCGTAATTGGTACGAACAATGATTATTTTACACACTATCAGTTTGCCAATAAACAGCATTTGCAATTTCAGGCGGGAAAGGCGTTTCATGAAACTTTTGAAGCCGTTTTGGGAGCAGATGTTGCAGCTTCTCATGAATATAAAATTGGTGATGAAATTGTAATCAACCACGGTTCGGGTGAAATTGCTTTTCATGACCACGCCGATAAACCTTTTCATGTTTCAGGAATTCTGCAGCGGACCGGCACTCCTGTCGATCAAACCATTCATGTAAGTTTAGAAGGAATTGAAGCCATTCATATTGACTGGGTGGATGGAATACCCGACAAACACATGCACTTTTCGGCCGAAGAAGTAGAACACCTTCATCTTGAACCCGAATACATTACTGCTTTTTTGGTGGGATTAAAAAGCCGAACAGACGTGTTAGCCGTACAACGCATGATCAATCAAAACAAGAGTGAGGCCCTAACTGCAGTTATGCCAGGGATTACCTTACAAGGACTTTGGAACATGATGGGAAAGATTGAAACAGCACTGCTGATTATCTCCGGTTTTGTTGCCATTGCCGGATTAATTGGGATGCTAGTGGCATTGCTCACCGGCATAAATGAAAGACGGCGCGAAATGGCAATTCTACGTTCGGTTGGTGCCAGTCCGTTAAAAATATTCGGTTTAATTTCCAGCGAATCTATCGTAATTACCTTGTCGGGAATAGCACTGGGTGTAGCATTTGTTTTTCTCCTGTTGCAGATGGCAAAACCCATACTCGAAACACAGTACGGCATTTATTTAAATCCCTCAGGGATATCATTACAGGAAATTTATATTATCGGAACGGTAATAATTTTGGGAATATTAATTGGGATCATTCCTGGTTATAAAATATATAAATACTCACTTTTGGATGGAATGACAGTTAAAATGTAACTTGCTTTCATAATAATAAAAAAATATGCGCAATATAATTTTCACTTTTATGTTTTTAACCGTTTTTACCAGCATATTTGCCCAGGAGGTTAAAGTAATTCAATGGTATAATCTAGTTTCGGATGAAGTTAAATTTGATGATCCTTTTGAAAAATTGACGGAGGACCAAATTTATGATTTAAGTTATGTAGCGAGAATGCGGATGCTTAAAGAAAGAAAATTTGGAAGTGTGAGCGATGAAATTCTGAAAACAATTGAAGAAACAGAAAAAAAACTCACTGCTGAAGGAGTTGACATTGAGGGCTTGCTTGCCCAGCGCGAAGCTATTACGGAGCTTCGGAGAGAGAGGGCAGAAGCTGTTGTTGATTCATTAAATGGATTGTATATTAGAATGATAGGTTATTTATTGCCGCTGGACTTTGATGGAAAAAAAGGAGTAGAATTTCTTTTAGTGCCCTGGGTAGGGGCTTGTATACATACACCGCCACCACCGCAAAATCAAATTAAAAATAATACCATTGAATACTTTAAATTCAGCTTGAATAATTCAATCATACAAATACAGGACTTACAGTTTAATTGGGACAAATCAAAGGTTCCTTTTATTGTAATTCCAGAACTTGAAGTTTTGAAAAGTGAACATCTTTTGATTAAAGGCGACAGCGGAAGTGGAAAGACTACTTTTCTGAATTTAATATCAGGCGTTTTACCCCTTAGCAGTGGTGAAATTAAAATATTAGGCGAAAATTTAGCTGACGCAAAATCTTCAAAACGCGACGCCATCAGGGCAAATCACATGGGTGTTATTTTCCAGATGTTTAATCTCATCCCCTATCTTTCGCTTATTGAAAATGTACTTATTCCCATACATTTTTCTGAAGTCAAAAAGAATAAAATTCTTGCAAAAGGAGTAAGTGCAAAGGATGAAGCAATCCGTTTACTGTCTGAATTAGGTCTTCAGCAAAAAGAGATACACGAAAAAAAAGTTACTGAACTCAGCGTTGGACAACAGCAACGCGTTGCAGCAGCCCGGGCATTAATTGGTTCGCCCGAAATTATACTGGCCGATGAACCAACTTCAGCCCTGGATGAAAACAATTCCATTCGCTTTCTCGACCTGCTTTTAGAGGAGTGTAAAAAAAACAACAGCACTTTGTTGTATGTAAGTCACAACAGTCGCATCCATCATAAATTCCAACAAAGCATTTCCATCCATGATTATATTGAAGATATACCGATTGCAGAGAAAACAGGAAAGGAGGCCGTGGAATGTTCATCTTAAAACTCGCGTTAAAAAGTCTGCTGAACCGAAAGTTTACGGTTGCGCTCACCATATTTTCAATCGCTGTTAGTATTACACTTTTATTGGGTGTTGAACGGATAAGGATTGGCCTTGAAAATAGTTTCACCAATACAATTTCGGGCACCGATTTGGTTGTTGGCGCGCGCACCGGCGACGAGCAACTTCTTTTGTCAACTGTATTTCATATCGGAATGGCTTCCAACAATATCAGCTGGCATAGCTACGAAGATATAGCTGCTAATGAATTAATAGACTGGACGATTCCGATTTCAATGGGCGATTCGCACGAAGGATATAGCGTAATTGGTACGAACGATGACTATTTTACACATTATCAGTTTGCCAATAAACAGCATTTGCAATTTCAAGCGGGAAAGGCGTTTCATGAAACTTTTGAGGCCGTTTTGGGGGCAGATGTTGCAGCTTCTCATGAATATAAAATTGGCGATGAAATTGTAATCAACCACGGTTCGGGTGAAATTGCTTTTCATGACCATGCCGATAAACCCTTTCATGTTTCAGGAATTCTGCAGCGGACCGGTACTCCTGTCGATCAAACCATTCATGTAAGTTTAGAAGGAATTGAAGCCATTCATATTGACCAGGTGGATGGAGTGCCCGATAAACACATGCACTTTTCGGCCGAAGAAGTAGAGCACCTGCATCTTGAACCCGAATACATTACTGCTTTTTTGGTGGGATTAAAAAGCCGAACAGACGTACTAGCTGTACAACGGCAAATCAATGAAAATAAGAGTGAGGCCCTCACTGCAGTTATGCCGGGGATTACCTTACAAGGACTTTGGAACATGATGGGAAAGATTGAAACAGCACTGCTGATTGTCTCCGGTTTTGTTGCCATTGCCGGATTAATTGGGATGCTAGTGGCACTGCTCACCGGCATAAATGAAAGACGGCGTGAAATGGGCAATTCTACGCTCGGTTGGCGCCAGCCCGTTAAAAATATTCGGTTTAATTTCCAGCGAATCTATCGTAATTACCTTGTCGGGAATAGCATTGGGTATAGCATTTGTTTTTCTCTTGCTGCAGATCGTAAAGCCTATTCTGGAAACACAGTACGGCATTTATTTAAATCCCTCAGGGATATCATTGCAGGAAATTTATATTATCGGAACGGTAATAATTTTGGGAATAGTAATTGGGATCATTCCCGGTTATAAAATATATAAATACTCACTTTTGGATGGAATGACAGTTAAAATGTAACTTGCTTTCACACTAAAAAACTTAATAAAAAAACATGCGCAATATAATTTTCACTTTTCTGTTTTTAACCGTTTTCACCAGCCTATTTGCCCAGGAGGTTAAAGTAATTCAATGGTATAATCTGGTTTCGGATGAAGTTGAATTTGATGATCCTTTTGAAAAATTGACGGAGGACCAAATTTATGATTTAAGTTATGTAGCAAAAATGCGGATGCTTAAAGAAAGAAAACCTGGAAGTGTGGGCGATGAAAGTCTGAAAACAATTGAAGAAAAAGAAAAAAACTCACCGCTGAAGGAGTTGACATTGAGGGCTTGCTTGCCCAGCGCACAGCTATTACGGAGCTTCGGAAAAAGGGGCGGAAGCTGTAGTCGATTCATTAAACGGATTATACGTTAGAATGATAGGTTATTTATTGCCGCTGGACTTTGATGGAAAAAATGGAGTTGAATTTCTTTTGGTGCCCTGGGTAGGGGCCTGTATA
>CALOAV010000018.1:0-172221 GCA_942491425.1 uncultured Cytophagales bacterium | reverse complement strand
GAAAAATTTGTGTTAAGAGCAGGATCCACCGAGGCTGAGATATTAAATAAATTTGGTACACTTAAACCTCCTGAGGTTCCTAAACTCCAAGAATCAATTTGATTATTTCTTAAGTTGAACCCGGCATTGGCAACAACTGAAAAATTATCACCAATTCTTTTATCAAATGCCAGCATCCCCTGAAAATTGTCTTCATTTTGAGAATAACTGTAAGTAGAAAATCCGGCTAAATTTAATGTACCGGAAGCGACCTGAACTGTACCATGGCCATTTTCAGCCGCTCTTGTTCCTTGTGCTGACACTTTTAATCCTTCAATAATTTCATAGGATAATGCAAATTTTGCACTGTAGATTTCCTTATTAACTTCATTTGAATTTGCATGTACAGTGGTATATGGATTATCCCAATATAAAGGCGTTGGATCAGAGGGTGAATTAATATTCCAGCTTGTATAGGATCCATCGGGAAGTCGATAATATTTTTTCAATAAATCCATATCAAGCTGACGTTGGAACCATTGGTTGATATTTGACCCAAGACTATTATAACCTTCGAATAGATTACCAAAGGTATTTATCTTGTTATAATTCGCTGCTGCCTTTAATTCTAGCTTATCTGTTAATTGGCCGGTAAAATTCACATTAAAAAATAATTTATCCTGACTAGTATTTTCCATAACACCAGTTCTAGATGAGTTTGTTATAGTTGAATTAAAAGAATACAGTTCACCACTCTTACCTATATTAACACTAGTAATGTTACTCATTCCTGTCCTAAAATAATTTTTTACATTATCCGGATTTGGAGACCAAGGGCGGGCCTTTCCATAACCTTCTGTTCCTTGTGTAAATGCATCCCACTGTGCTACCATCTGTCCATTCATCTTTGGCCCCCAACTTTCATCTGCATAAAATTCGGTCATAGGCATTCCATCTAAACCAGCTAGTCCAGGGTTATGAACAGTGGGGTCATAGTTAAAGGTTGGAAAAGTCTGAGAGTAACCTCCACCATATTCATCTTGGTATTCAGGCAAAACATAAACGTTTTCCCAGGTACTTGTTTGGTTAAAATTAATATTAACTGCCTCAGTTTTTTTTCCACTTTTGGATGTTAATACAATAACTCCATCACGTGCCCTACTTCCATAAAGGGCTGAAGCATTTGCACCTTTTAGAACATTGACATTTTGAACGTTGTCTAAATTAATAGAAGAAGGATCATCAATAACAATTCCATCCAATACATACAAAGGGTCACTTGGACTAAGTCCACGTGCTCCACGGATACGAATTGCAGGAGCTCCAAATTTTGCTCCCGATCCTGATACAATTTGTACACCCGCAATTTTACCAGCAAGTGATGTTCCCAAATTTGTTTCTCGAGCAAACCGAAGATTTTCTTCACTCACTTGCTGAGTTGCATATCCAAGCGAGCTCTTGTCACGTTCAATACCCAAAGCGGTTACTACCACTTCAGAAAGTTGAGTCACATCAAGTGCCAATGAAACATCGACTACAGAACGATTTCCAATAATTACCTCTTGAGTTGAAAGTCCAATAAATGAAAACAAAAGGCTTCCTCCTCCTTGAGGAATAGAAAGGCTGTAACTGCCATCCGCATCTGTTACCGTACCGTTTGTAGTTCCTTTTAAAACTACATTTACTCCGGGTAGAGAACTACCATCTTCAGTAGAAGTTACCTTACCAGAAATAGTTCGCTCTTGTCCCCAAGCGATACTTGAGATCATGAAAAGAGCAATTGCACAATTAAGTACTTTTTTTCTCATAGTGATTTTGTTTAGTTAATAATCAAATTGAATTCATCAAACTTGAGAATAAAAATCATTCGAGGCATCACATAGAATATGCGAATATTTTTTTATTGAAACTCACGGAAAAAGCCTCCTATGTTTTAAACCTATTTTTTAAGAAAACCAAGTTGGCATTGAGCAGTTGAGGAATTTTTATCAGAATAATAGAAATACTTATTTACTTTATTGCCAATCTATTGATGAAGCAAATTTTAAATTTTACAAAATGCAGTATATAAAAATTACTATCCTAGTCATATTTGGGGGACATCTAATGAATTTGTCTGCTGACAAAATAGAGCGTGTTCACAAAAAAAGACCAAGTGACTATTCACAAAACGATCCTTCTGAAATATTGAAAAATAATATTCAAAATTATGAAAACGATAAGCTCAATTTATTTGAGGGGAAATGGATTGGAGAAGGAACCCTATTTAATAATAAAGCAAGCTTTGAGATGGAATGGAAGCATGTATTAAATAATAAATTCTGGCAACTTTCATTCCATAACCAATTTACTGACAAAGAGAATAAGATAAGATCAATGGATGCTATTGCATACTATAAGGAAAATAGTGATGCTCAAATAACTGGTTATTGGTGTGATTCACGAGGTGTTTCTTTCCCCATAGAAGGAAAAATGGAGGACTCCCTGTTAACTGTTTTGTGGGGTGATTCTAATGAAAAAGGTAAGACAACTTATTCAATAAGCGAGAATCGCCAAAGTATTGAAGTTGCAGATTATTTCTTTAAAAATAATGAATATATTCTTTTTGGGAGAGCTCAGTATCTAAAAAAATAATGTTGCTGCCAAGTAATGACAATAACAATGAAAAATCACTGGGATATGATTTATGATAATCCATCCCAACAAGTTTAGCTGGAAAAGTCATACCAGAACCATCAATAGACATTATAAAAACTTTAGCAATTGACAAAAAAATGAAAATCATTGATGTTGGAGCTGGTGACAGCCTACTAGTAGATTTTCTCATTGGTCATGGATATGAAAATGTTACTGCATTAGATATCTCTAAACGATCATTTAGAAGAGCAAAACTTCGTCTAGGTGAAAAAGCAAATAAAATAAATTGGATAGTCAAAGATATAAATAAGTTTATTCCATACCATAGCTTTAATATTTGGCATGATCGTGCCATGTTTCATTTCTTGACTAAGAAAAAAGACATTGATAACTACCTAAAAACGGTTGAGCAATCAGTATTAGACTACCTCATAATCGCAACGTTTTCTAAAAAAGGGCCAAAAAAATGTAGTGGTCTGAATATAACTCAATATTCAGAGTCTGATCTTGAGCTTATCTTTTCTAAGGACTTTGAAAAAATTGAGAGTATTAATATCGACCATTCAACACTCTTTCGGGAAGTTACAGAATTTTTCAATATTGTGTATTCAAAAAAAAAGAAAAAGAAATTATCAAATCATGATGTTGATTAATAATTGAGGTTTTTTTTGAAGGTTAGGTAGTATTTAATTTCAATTTCTGACTCTTATTAAATATTCCTAAAATAATAGTGCCTTAAGTCTGTATTTCTTTAAAGTTTTAATTACTCGCATTTGCGATATCAATATTGATAAGTGATTAACGGTAAAAAAACAACCCATCTAATTTCTTAGATGGGTTGAGACCCTCACGAAAACTCTACAAAACAAATCAACGCGCAATTAAAAGATATATAATAAATATTCTCCTCAATTGCTCACATTTTGCACCAAAATAAATATATACAATTTTAAGGTGCCTAATATTCCAGAGGAATTTTAACTATCGTATTTTCCCAAACCATTACTAAATAGCCACTTGAAGTAGATCCTTCAAAATATATTGTAAAAGTTTCCACCTCTGGTGCAATGTGTTCTCGTTTAACTTTTATTCTACCAATATCATTTGCTTGGTTATAGTAAAAAGCCCCCCAAGAATCAAGACCAGAATTAAAAATAACAGTCCATTCATCTTTGCCTGGAATAGTATACAAAGAATAAGTACCGGCCTTCAAGAGAAGATTTCCAAATTTAATATCACGATATAATTTTATTTCAGTAGTTTCATTTGCACCCGTTCTCCAAACTTTACCATAAGGTTCCTTTTCTCCAATCATTTTCCGCCCCTTTTTACTTGGTCTTCCATAAACAATCTTTGCAATCGGCTTTGTCCCTCGCCCTTCAGGTCGAAAAATTGCGATATCCATCGGTGTTATGTCTAGTGGTGGTAATTCTTGCCCATACCCAGAAGTAATCCAAGTACATGCAAGGAAAATAAATATTAATAAGTATCTCATTATTTATGAAATTCAGTGATGCACATAAACTACTAAGTACTGAAAGTCTCATTTAATTTAGGGAATTATTTTCATCAACTGCTCAGAGAATAAACAAAACCCAATTTTCATTTCCACAATTAAATTCACATGATTAATGTGATTTTAGGCATTTATTTTTAAAATACTTTCGTTCAAATAAATAATTATTCACTAAACAAAGTCTAAAATGAAGAATATGATTAATTGGTTTGAAATTCCAGTGTTAAATTTTAGTCGCGCAAAAATATTTTATAAAGGAATTTTAGATATTGAAATTGAGGAAATACAAATGCAGTCAGACATGTTCGGTTTCTTTCCTTACGATGGAACAAATGTCTCAGGCGCGATTGTGCAAGGAGTTGAATACAAACCTTCAACCGAAGGTTCAACCATTTACCTGAATGGTGGTGATGATTTACAAATTATTCTCGATAGAATTGCAGAATCAAACTGTTCTATTATTGTTCCAAAAACACAAGTAAGTGAAGAAATTGGTTACATCGCAATATTTATTGATACAGAAGGAAATAAAATCGCACTCCACTCGCCAAATTGATTTCGACAAAGTATTAGTCTTTTCATTTCGCAACGGTAAAGTTTTTTAAATATTTATAATCATTAAAATTGTTTTATGATAGCTAAATCAAGAGTAACGTTCATTCTATTTGTATTTTCTATTGCAACTTACAATAACTCTTTTGGAAAGGAGAATCCATCGATTTCCTTTGATGGAATCAAAATTTTTGTAACTGATTTATCGGAATCAAAAATATTTTATTCTAACGTGTTAGGTTTTGAAGTTGAATTGGAGAACAATGAAGAAATTAAGCTTAAAACTAACAGTTTTCCAATTTACCTCTACAAGGCCACGATTAAGAAGCCACGTAATATTTCTACAGAAGCTCATGTTGGACTTTCGCTTGAAACTGAAAAGCTTCTTCCAACAATTGATAAGATGAGGAAATTAAAGGTTAAGTTCCATGATCTTGAACTTGTTAGGAATGGCGTCGGAATTGCCATTCCTTTCGAAGACCCATCTGGAAATATTATCCATATTATTGAAGTTCAAATCAAAGAGGTTCCTGAATTTGAAGGTTTGAGAGTTTACAATTCGGGAGTTTCAGTCAAGGAATTGTCGAAAGCTATTGACTTTTATGAAACCACATTAGGATTCGGAGAATGGTCACGCGATTTTCTTCCAAATGCACTACCACTAAAACATAAAGATGGCAGCTTCGCTTTTATGCTACACCATAAGAACTCTTTAGTTTCAAACTCTTCGAAGTATGGAAGTACACCATCTATGTCCTTAGTATTTAATACTTTAAACATTAGTGAATTCGAGTCTTATTTAAATATTAAAAATATACATTTTGAGAAGATTAAAAATACACTAATCCTTTACGATTTAGAAGGAAATTCACATGAAATCAGAGGAAACAAGAATTAATATTTTAATCAATATAGTTAATTTTTAATTATGAAGTTTACTATACTTTTTACCTTTGCATTAATAGTACATCATTCCCTATTGTCCCAAGAGATTAAAACGGGAATACGCATAGCAGACCTTCATAAAATTTATAGAGAAATCTACAAAGTTGATGCAAGGTATGTAACCGTAGCCAACCAAACTTTCTTTGCATTTAACCATGAAGTTAATGATTTACATAAAGATCATCCGTTAGCAGAGTTAGTAAATTCCAAAAAGTACTTATTTCTTTACCTAATTTCAAACTGGACTGGTATTTCAAAAGAAACTAAAGAGTCTCTTTTTAAGAAAAGTGATCTCTTTCCAAATAACTATTATAATTTTCTTGAAAATGATTCAACATTTAATCACCACTTCTTAAAAATTATTTCAAACTATTTAGAATTAAAGGGCCAACATTTAAATGGGTATTCCAAGAAATTATCTTCCGTCAATGTTTCTATTGATCGCATAATGGATATTGCATCAAGGTTTTTTTTCCCTGATAATATTACTGAAAAAGGTAATATTCAGGTCCATATTTGTGTAGGGATAAATGGTTTAAAAGATATGGAAAAAGGAAGAGACCCATTATTGGAAGCTTTTGCATATCAAGTTATCAATTCAGAATTTGAAACATTTGAATATGGCTTTTTAAATTCATTTAGAATAGCGTTAAAAGAACTAGGTACTTGTGATATCTCTTCCGATACTGAAATCAAAATCGCACGTGCTCAAGGAGCCATATGGTATTCAATGCACTATGATAAATTATTGAAAAGAGCACTACAAATTGAAATGGGGGAAATTGGACCAATAATTGGGTATTCAATTAGTGACTAAAGATCCAATTAGATAAATAAATGAATATAACTTTAAGGTTGTTTCTCTTAATACTATTTACTGGTCCTTGTTTTGGTCAAAGTATACCCGATGAAAGTTCAAAATCATCTATTGCTCAACGAGTAGGACTTACCGATATAAAAATAGTATATTCCAGGCCTAATATTAGAGAAAGGGAAATCTGGGGAAATCTAGTTGCGTATAATTCTATATGGAGAACTGGTGCAAACTATCCAACACTTATTACATTTCCAGATACAACAATGATAGAACAAAAACATCTTGTTCTACCCGGTACATACGCACTCTACACCATCCCCAGAGAAAGTAATTGGACGGTAATTTTTAGTAAAAATACAAAACTATGGGGTGCATTTGGTTATGATCAAAAAGATGATGCCCTACGGTTTGAGGTACAACCATTACGATCTGAATTTCATGAAACCTTCACTATTTGCTTTGAAAATGTTTCAACTACCAAAGCTGCAATAGCGCTACAATGGGAGAATCTCAAAATATCATTTTTGGTGGAAGCTTTGGTAACCCATAAAATTTTAAATAACATTCAGTTATCAATTGATCATGGTGGTAATGACTGGCGAATTTACTGGAAAGGATCAAAATTCATATTAGATAATCAATTGGATTTAAATCAAGCTAAAAAATGGATTAATAGTTCGCTTGAAATTGAGAAAAATTGGATGAACCTTTGGACGCAAGCTGAAATTTCTGCACATGAAAAAGATTTTCAAAAGGCAATTTTATATGGAACATTGGCATTAAAAAAAGGCATCGCCGCCGGAGAATATTTTTTCTATAAACAATGGTATGAACTTAAAATAAATTCCTGGAAAAAAGAACAAATCATGTCAAATGACTAAGGATGCAGTCTTGAATCATTCGAAATATTCATTAAGGATTATTATGAGCATTTCGTGCTTTATATAAAATAGATAACAATATGATTCCCGTATTTGTATTTGATTCACATTTGTAATCAATGTTTTGATCATGAAAGTTATCCTATTAGCAGTTAATATCTGGTACGAAATATTTATTGATTTTAAGTTCAATAGTATAGAATCGCATTTTGTAAAATTGAAAAAACTAAATATTATTAGAAAGCGTTATTACTCGCGTTCATCAATACACTTTATCCTTCTTTCTTTAAATGAGTTCAAATTACTGACTAGAAATATTCGCATAAAAATTGCGGAAGCTGGTATGAGTGTTCTTATAATAGAACAAAATATCGATACAAGGGGGATCATTTATGGATTTCAATACGGTGCAGCAGGCTTTTTAATTGAACCATTTTCCGTTCAAGAATTCTATTTAGCAATTCAAACTATTGTAGATGGAAATATTGCCATGAGCCCTGTTGTTTCTAAACAACTGGTTGAATCTTTCAAAATTGACATTAATCAAGATAATCAAATAACTCAAAGAGAGCATGATATTCTTCAAGAATTATCCTTAGGAAGAACGTATAGTTCAATTGGAAGCTCGTTAAATATATCTATCGATACCGTCAGAACACACTTGAAACATATCTATGATAAGCTCCAGGTTAACTCTAAAGAAAAAGCACTTGAAAAGGCTAGGTCCGTTAACCTAATATAGAATCTATTTCATTTCGAAAAGAATGGATTTTTCTTATGCTAACTAACTACTTTAGTTTCTCTGCTCAAGAATTGGTTGCACACAAGTTGACAAAAGAAGATCACATTAGATTAATGAGATCGTTATATAGAAACAATACACTATACTACGAAGTTGTTGTTTTGAAAATCTATTATCTAGTTCATCATATGCAGGGAAATGCAGTTCAACTCACTCAAATGATGTGATTTAATTGATTGAACAATATTATAATTTTGAAATGAAAAACTTACTCTTCATAGGGGTAGTTTTGATAATAAGTTAAATGAAAGAACAACTCTACAGACGGTAGAGTTGTTTTTTAATTTAAAAACACATTTTTGGTTTTGGAAATAGTACTCCGCACAGTAAAAAGACTAGCATCAACAATATTCTAATAACTTGATTGAGTTAAAAGATTTACTGCATTTAGCTTGATGTGTCAAATCATAACTTACAAGGGATAAAGCTCAAAGCAAATAGCTTAACAAAACTCGATACATATATATCTTTAAAATCTGGAAATTATGACCGGTATTATTTTTCAAAATACTTTTCTTTCAGCTTTTATCTCCTCTAAAAAAGGCACGCTATTTCCATATGGATTAATCAGATACAAGTTTATATCCAAGTTTAAAAATTACCTTCATTATTATACAAAGCCTATGAAATCAATACCAATTGTAGTTGTACTTTTTCTCCATATAGCTTGTACAAATGAAGATAGATCAGAAATTTTAGAAAATGAAAATCAGTATTTTGAAAGTATTTACCCCTTTGCATTGAGAGGTGAAATGAAGATAGTTTTCAATATACTGGATACAATAAATGAAAATAAACTGACTCCAAAAGAATTAGAGTTAAAAGAAAGATATTATAACCGCTTTATCAACAAGAATGATGAATATGAATATAAAGTTAATGATTCCACTATAACAAATTTCGTAGATATTTTTCATTCTTATTGGTGT
Organism: uncultured Cytophagales bacterium; assembly: GCA_942491425.1. GTDB lineage: Bacteria > Bacteroidota > Bacteroidia > Cytophagales > Cyclobacteriaceae > JBGTGG01. The sequence goes on along the minus strand of CALOAV010000018.1, from coordinate 163,163 downwards.
AGCATTCTGATTAACAATGAGCAAATCAAAATTGCCGACTCATTATTTATTGAATCAATGTCAAATTATATTTTGACACATTCACCAGCATTAGAAAATATTTCTCCTATTGTAGTAAAGAATGATTTATACAATTATGGCAATGAATTTCTAAATGAAAAAGGATACTTTTCGAATGCATTTGGTAAAACAGGACAACTCTACGATTTATTTCTTTGGAAAAAAGAAGAAGTTAAAAATTACTCGATAGAATTAGTTAATAAAACTGTAACTGTAAAAGTTCATCTAATGGACGACTTTATTTCAACTGGATGGTCACATTACACCACCTTTGGAAGAAAGTTTGCATCAGGTTGGGCCAATAGAGAAGCATTATTTTGTGTTGCAAGCGCCTATGACTTAGAAAGTGAGAATTACAAAATAAGTTATTTAACCCATGAAGGACAGCACTTTTCAGACTATAATCATTTTCCTCAACTACAGCAGAGAGATTTAGAATATAGAGCAAAATTGATTGAACTCATCAAGTCAAATAAAACTACACTTGAACTCATCCGCAAATTCAAATCAAATGCATCTGAAAACATTAACAATGCACATGGATTCGCGAATTATTGCGTTATTAGAGACTTGAAAACATTGATATCTGGAGATGATGATTTGATTTTGGATAAAATTGACCCAAGTCTAATTAAACAAAAAGCAGAATTTCTATATCTAAAACATACACGAGAACTTGAAGTACTTGGAAGCACAAGTGTTAGAGAACTAATAAAATAACTTATGGCTACCATATGATTTGCTTTAGAAGCAATTTGGAAGCATATGCTCACAGAGCTTATCTGATCGTTGGTGGTAATAATAAAAGCGAATCAATGAGAAATTGGATATTAATATTAATCTTTCTAATCTTCATTCAGTGTAGCAATAATGGACAAGAAAAAGAATGGCTATTAAACAAAGATTCTCTTTTTACATCAATATCTTCTGAACATTTTAATCTATACACTTTTGAGGGTCATCTAGGTGAGAAAAAAAAGATAAATTTTCTAATAGAAAGGGAATCTGCTTATCGAGAGATTTCTAATTTTTTTGAGATTGAAACAAATTTATCGGTCAATATTTTTCTTTTTCAGAATGAGGAAATAAAGTATAATCTTACTGGACATAATGGTTTGGGATGGGGATTTGACAATAATATTGTTGAGGTATTTAATGATTCAATACGTATTGACCCTTATCATGAGTTAGCACATGTTATTGGAAATTCACTTAATGAACCTCCATCGTTGATTGATGAGGGTACTGCAGTTTATCTTTCTCAATTATATGGAGACAAAGCTTTTTCAAGATTAATTGGTTTTCCAACAAGAAGTATTAATGAGATTCTTCTATTCCTTGATAAAAATAAAAATGAGATAACTATCTCAACTCTACTCTCATATGGGGAAATTGGTAATTCAAAAAATGCGACTTTAGCCTATTGCACCTCGGCTTCTTTTGTTGATTTCCTAATTAAGAAATATGGTAAGCAAAATTTTTTGGAATTATATAAATCATTATCAAACGCAAATAGTGACAAGAATAAAATGATGTTTGAAAAGATTTACAGCGAAAAATTTAATCAAATCGAAAATGAATGGACAAAACAAAAATATATTAACAACTAAATTACTAGCGCCAACAAAGTACATATTTCACTGCGGGGTCAGTGCGTCAATCAACTGCGGATTCTCGCATCACAAAATCAGCCTGAAAATGCACATGGCTTTGCGAACTACTGCCTAATCCGTGATTTATCAAAAAATATTTTCGGTAACCATGATGTTGCGAAAAATCATGACTTGTCATTAATTGATTCTAATCGTCTAATAGAAGAAAGTAAGAAATTATTCAATTATAACACAAAAAAATTGGGTTCCATTGGAAACAGTGTTGTCACTGAATTCATCAAATAAGACTATCTATTAATGTGAAGTTCCATTTTTTTAAATTTAGGGGATACCGGACGAATCACTAAATTTTTCAACTATTTAATGTCTCTAAACTGGCAGTCCGCGATAGTGTAAAGTTGTATCAACAACACCCCCATATAAATACCATATATAAATATCTTACTTTACAACTCGCACAAATCATGTGATTTAATTGTTGGAATTTCATTTCATCTTTGAATTGAAAACTTGCCTCTTTGTAGGTATAGTTTAGGTTAAAAAACTTCATCACAAATCTACACTTTACATTATGCGTTTCATTGCTATCATTTCTTCCCTGTTTCTCATTAGTTTGATGGCTGAAGGTCAAGCCAAAGATACCCTCAAGATTAATGCAACTAACCTCAATATGAAGGACTTGCACTTAGGAACTCATAGATATCTTGTTTATTTCAAAATGGGGCGTGACAGTAGTCGAAGCAGGTTTGAATTTTGGACTCGCACTATTTCAAAAGCCAAGTATAATGGAAGGGATGTCGTCAATATCACACAAGAGTGGGAAAATGACAAGGAATTATTTCACAAAGCTACAACACTATTGGATGAGTATCACTTTGTAACTTTGTATCAAGAAGTATGGTGGCAATGGGGAGGCACAACCAACACCTCAATCTTTAATTTCAAAAGTGGCAAATTCATATTCAAAGGTGAGGAGATTACAGAACAAACTGTAAGTGAACAGGACAAAAAAAGATTTAATTTTTTTAAAGATGCTTACAAAACACCATTTATTAATTGGCATCTTGACCTTGAAGTATTTTCTTTGTTGCCTTACAAAATAAATAGGACTTTCCTTATTGATTTTTATGATCCCGGCTTTCCTTTCCCAGTACAGAAAGTCCCATTTACCGTTATAGGTGAAAGTGAATTAACTAATTATGAAGGAGAACATATTGCCTGTTGGCTTCTAGAGCATGTGAAAGATCCTTCTAATCGGGAAGTATATTGGATTAGTAAACGATCAAATGAAGTCTTGAAGTTAGAACAAGAATTTAATGGAAAGTACAGGTATAAGATAAAGCTTGGGTTTAGTATTTAATTGAAATGATCATTTTTTTGCAAAATACGAGTACAAAGCTCAGAATTTGATTGAAGTTATTCCAAGCAACAGCAATGTGATCCATGTAGGCAGTTCAATACTAAATGATGCCCTTCAAATCTCATTCGAGATATTTTCCTTTACTTGCTCTTCCTCGTTACTGATTGATTCGAGAGTTGTTGGTATTTCTAAGTGTGCAACCCTGTAGAATGTGTAGTTAACGAAGTCAAATTTACAAGCAGCTATGGAATAAGACCAGGTCGATTGCGAGTAATTTGATTTTGAGTTTCATACACAAAATATGGTCTGTCAATTCCTAAAACCCAAAAAACATCTTACAAAATGGAAACTTTTATCATTAAATTAATTTAAATTTCCTATTTTTTTGGGGAAGCGTACAAATTGTGTCAACAACACTCGCACAAATCATGTGATTTAATTGTTGGAATTTCATTCCATCTTTGAATTGAAAACTTGCCTCTTTGTAGGTATAGTTTAGGTTAAAAAAAACAACTCTGCAGATGGTGGAGTTGTTTTTTTTGATTAATAATGTTCAGATTCTAATAAAAGTGTAACCTTCGCAGATCAAAAAGGTATCAAGTTTATTATTTCTTGATTTTTTCTGCTCGATTTCTTAAAATAATTTGTATGCTACATAATTATCTCATCATCGTCATTCGCGTATTAACAAAGAGGAAATTGTTTTCTATTATCAATTCCCTTGGCTTAGGAATCGCTATTGGTTTTAGTATCCTTGTATTTATGTTTATTCGGGATGAGCAAGCGTTCGATCAATTTCATGCCGATATGGAACGCGTGTTTCTACTAAAATCGACATCACTTGATAGCCCTGCATTTAGTAGAGGAGAACCAGCCCCATATTATACAATGGCCATTGTCTCCAGTGGGTTAGTTGATGCACTGAAAGAGAATGTGCCCGAAGTACAGGACATCACTCTGATGAAGCAGTCAACAGGAGTAGTGAAATTCAAAGAAAAGATGTTTGATCAACCTGTACTATTTGTAGATGCATTCTTCTTTAAAGTCTTGTCCTTTCCCGTTGTTGCTGGTGCATCTGACATTGTTTTGGACCAACCTGAAGATTTAGTGCTGAGCGAATCCACAGCACTAAAATATTTTGGTCAAACCAATGTAATCGGAGAGACCATTGAGCTGAGTATGAATGATATTGATATCACCAATTATGTTATTCGTGCAGTCGTCAAAGTGCCAACAGTTTCTAGTTTGCAATTTGAAATGTTGGTACCCTTGAATAATTATTCGTACCTCTTTCCAAAAAATTGGGGTTCCCGTAGCTACAGCTCATTTGTAAAGCTTCGTGCCGGGAGTAATGTGGGAAACTTTAAGACAAAAGCAGATACGTTAATAGCCCAGAACCGTTCCGCTTATTTTGATAAGGTAAGAAATGAAACGGGCATACCAAAAGAAATGGTCATTGACGAACTTACCTATACGCCCATGGAAAGTGTTCATTTTGATAAAGACGCGAGACTAGGGGTTACGCCTAGCGATGAAAGGCATTCGTGGATTTTATCAGGTATTGCTTTTCTAATCATTATAATAGCCTCGATCAATTATATTTCGTTTGCATTAGCATCCGCTGCCAAAAGAAGAAAGGAAATAGGAATACGTAAAACTATTGGAGCATCGGGAATAGATATTTTCAAACAATTTAATGTGGAATCACTAGGACAAGCTGCGTTTGCTTCACTGATCGGATTAGTGATCGCTATTGTTTTTTTGCCCACATTTAATATCCTTACCGGAAAGGAAATAGAATTTACAGCTGAAAATATATTGCCAGTACTTTTTGTGACAATTGCACTTGTGATTTTGGTAGGGCTATTTTCGGGGAGCTACCCTGCACTCCAGGTGGCCAGATTTAAGCCAGCTGTTGTCCTCCGATCCGCCAGTGCCCTACGCAGTAGTTTAATGAAACCACTTGTGGTATTGCAGTTTTCTCTCTCAGCTTTTCTGATGATATCCGGTATAATCATGTATCGCCAGATGCGATATATTGCAACTAGTGACCTTGGTTTTAATGATCAAGCCATTATCGCTATTCCTACCAACATAGGGTGGAACGAGGAATCGGATCGCGCAATTGAACGCTTCCGCCAAAAAGTAAGTAATGAAAGTGCCATTGAAAACGTTTCGGGCACCGTCAGCTCCTTCGCAAAGGGGCGTATGAGCCAAACTATTTCTCTTGGCAATCAGGATATTACTGTATATATGAATAAAGGCGATGACCAGTATCTCGAGCTTTTTGAAATTCCTTTACTAACCGGACGCAACTTTGTTCTCGGCATGCCATCCGATAGCAATGCTGTGCTCGTAAACGAAGCACTCGTAAAAGCGTTTGGCTGGAGCGATCCCACTAGTGAGATATTAATGCCTAATGAAAATCCCAAATCATGGAAAAATGTAATCGGAGTAATGAAGGATTTTCATTTTGAAGGATTAGATCAGGAAATAAAACCACTATTCTTGACTAGCCCGACTGGTGATTTCCATATGATCACACTTTTGGTAAAACTAAATACTTCCAATATTCCAACAGCGTTGATAACAGCTCAAAAGGCTTGGAGGGAATTATATCCAGACAAACCCTTTAATTATTCTTTCGTAGATGATGATGTAGCACAGCAATATGAGAGCTATTCGCGGTGGATGAAGATTACGGGGATTGCTACCATCATAGCAATTGTTATTGCAAGCTTGGGCTTATTTGGATTGGCTGGAATTCAGGCGGTAAACAAAACCAAAGAAATTGGAATCCGGAAAGTTCTGGGAGCAGACATTTCTTCACTTGTAATCATGCTGAATAGACCTTTTTTTTTCATGGCAATAATTGCTTTCATACTCGCAACACCAGTTTCCTGGTATGTGATGAATCAATGGATCGCTAATTTTAAGTACCATATCCCTATTGGATGGGAGTTGTTTGGCATCAGCGCTTTGTGTGGAATCCTAACTGCCATGATCAGTGTAAGCTACCATGGAGTTAAGACGGCATACACAAACCCAGCTGAGATCTTGAAAATAGAGTAATCCTTATTAGTTCCTGAAAATTCTTTCTCAAAGAATTTGTACTTATCTCAACAAACATATGATACGATACCTGTCAATGCATTATTTGACTTTGATATTTATCCCCCTATTGATTGATTTAGATTGATATTAGTCCAATAACATTAAATTTTTTGATTATCAATCTTCGGAAAAAAAAGTGAAGATCTTTAAAAATGGTTAGACGACTAATTTATCTTATCTAGTTTAACTTTCTTGTGAAAATTACAAAAGTCTAGGTTTTAGTATTGGTTAAAGTGGCAACTCTACTTCATGTAAGAGTTGTCCTTTTCGAACAAGATTTTTTGTTTATAAGGATTAAATAAAAGATATACACCAACAATTTAATTACCCTTCATCACAAATCTACACTTTACATTATGCGTTTCATTGCTATCATTTCTTCCCTGTTTCTCATTAGTTTGATGGCTGAAGGTCAAGCCAAAGATACCCTCAAGATTAATGCAACTAACCTCAATATGAAGGACTTGCACTTAGGAACTCATAGATATCTTGTTTATTTCAAAATGGGGCGTGACAGTAGTCGAAGCAGGTTTGAATTTGGGACTCGCACTATTTCAAAAGCCAAGTATAATGGAAGGGATGTCGTCAATATCACACAAGAGTGGGAAAATGACAAGGAATTATTTCACAAAGCTACAACACTATTGGATGAGTATCACTTTGTAACTTTGTATCAAGAAGTATGGTGGCAATGGGGAGGCACAACCAACACCTCAATCTTTAATTTCAAAAGTGGCAAATTCATATTCAAAGGTGAGGAGATTACAGAACAAACTGTAAGTGAACAGGACAAAAAAAGATTTAATTTTTTTAAAGATGCTTACAAAACACCATTTATTAATTGGCATCTTGACCTTGAAGTATTTTCTTTGTTGCCTTACAAAATAAATAAGACTTTCCTTATTGATTTTTATGATCCCGGCTTTCCTTTCCCAGTACAGAAAGTCCCATTTACCGTTATAGGTGAAAGTGAATTAACTAATTATGAAGGAGAACATATTGCCTGTTGGCTTCTAGAGCATGTGAAAGATCCTTCTAATCGGGAAGTATATTGGATTAGTAAACGATCAAATGAAGTCTTGAAGTTAGAACAAGAATTTAATGGAAAGTACAGGTATAAGATAAAGCTTGGGTTTAGTATTTAATTGAAATGATCATTTTTTTGCAAAATACGAGTACAAAGTTCAGAATTTGATTGAAGTTATTCCAAGCAACAGCAATGTGATCCATGTAGGCAGTTCAATACTAAATGATGCCCTTCAAATCTCATTCGAGATATTTTCCTTTACTTGCTCTTCCTCGTTACTGATTGATTCGAGAGTTGTTGGTATTTCTAAGTGTGCAACCCTGTAGAATGTGTAATTAACGAAGTCAAATTTACAAGCAGCTATGGAATAAGACCAGGTCGATTGCGAGTAATTTGATTTTGAGTTTCATACACAAAATATGGTCTGTCAATTCCTAAAACCAAAAAAAACATCTTACAAAATGGAAACTTTTATCATTAAATTAATTTAAATTTTCCTATTTTTTTGGGGAAGCGTACAAATTGTGTCAACAACACTCGCACAAATCATGTGATTTAATTGTTGGAATTTCATTCCATCTTTGAATTGAAAACTTGCCTCTTTGTAGGTATCCCTTTGGATATCGAACATGATTCCAATCCAGAAAATTATTCTCATTGTGAATTGATAACGAATGTGAATCTTTCAACTCAACAAGCCAGGAGATTGAGAATGGTTATATCAATTCCAAAACTATCATTAAGCCCAATGAAAATATGGTTATGCCTAATGGTATTTCATCATATCCGTATGCGGCTGAAAAAGGTTTAAAACTACACGTTAACAAGATAAGGTGTATTCTTTCGTGTAAACCGATTAAACAAAAAAGGCAGCTACTTTCGTAACTGCCTGATTATTAAGAGCCTCCTGCCGGGATCGAACCAGCGACCTACTGATTACAAGTCAGTTGCTCTACCAGCTGAGCTATGGAGGCGTATTCCTGGTAATACCCGAAATTCGAGCATTCCTAACCGTTTTCAGTTAAGGAGGTGCAAAAATAACGGATGTTCCAATCTTTGCAAACTTAGTCTTAAGAAACTGTACGTAAGATTTTCAGCTGCTGCTTCAACTGGTTCAGCTGGTCGGTTGCTTCATCAATTTTGCCGTTAAACTCCTCTTTGTACTTAATGGCGTTCTTAGACCGGCCAAAAAACTCCAGATTGTTTTTGAGGACGGCAATATCGTTTTCCACCTTCCCGATCTTCTTCCGAATGGTTTGTTCTTTCTGATAGATCTTTTGGTCAGCACGCGGGTCGTTACGAAGCTCTTCGAGCGAGCTTTCAATCGCTACACGCTCACGCTCTTCCTCAGAAAGATTCGGGATGGCGGCCACGTACTTGTTCGTTAGCTCGTGCAATTGCTTCTTAATCTTATTAATATCCTTACGGGGAACAAAACCAATTTCATTAAACTGTTGCAAATGATTTTGGAGTGCTTCCTGTGAAACCTGGGCCTCAGCGATTTCTTTTTCCATGGCTTCGCAAATGGCCTGCTTTTTCACCAGATTATCATGCTGATCATGCTCAACTTTACCGTGTTCTTTTCTTCTTTGCTCAAAGAAAAAATCACAAGCTTCTTTGAATTCCTTATAAATTTTTTCCCTGAATTTCTCAGGTACCGGCCCCATTTCCTTCCATTGCAGTTGAAGCTTTTTGAACTCATCAGAGGTCTTGTCCCAGTCGGTGCTTTCTTTTAACTCAAGCGCCCGTTGCACCAATTCGTTTTTAGCTTTCAGATTTATCTGGCGCGTCTCATCCAGTTTTTTAAAGAATCCATTCTTGTTACTAAAAAATTGTTTAAAGGCGCCCCAAAATAAATGGTTTATTTCTTTGGATTGCGACCTCGGAACCCCACCAATTGCCTCCCACCGTTTCTGCAATTCCAGAATCGCTTTGGTTTTGGTATTCCATTCTTTTATCCGATCGGAAGTAAACGCTGTAAACACAGCTACTTCTTCGCAAAGCGCATTCTTCTTCACCAGATTCTCTTTCAGTTCCGTCTGAAGCGTTTCCATAAAGCCGTCTCGCTTTTCATAGAGTGCATCGGATGCTTTTTTAAAGCGTTGCCAGATATTCTCTTTCTCTTCTTGTGGAACCGGCCCAATGTGTTTGAACTCATGATGCAATTCATTCAATTCACGAATGGCGTCCTTAAGAATCGTAACCTCCAGTAATTTTTCTGCGCGTACACAAAGTTCTTCTTTCAGCTCAAGATTCTTTTTCCTGTCTAACTCCTTAAGTTCATAATAAATGCTTTGGTTATCATAAAATCGATCTTGCAAAGCATGGAAATTAGCCCAAATGGATTTGGCCATAGCCGTTGGCACCGGGCCAATACTTTTCCATTCCCGCTGCAGGTTTTTAAATGCATCAAACTGGTCACCGGTTTCCTGAGATTCTATCAGTAGTCTGAGTTTTTCGAGCAGGTCCTGCTTCTTTGCAAGGTTTTCCTGCTTCTGATTTTCAATGGATTTAAAATACTTGTGCCGTCTGTCCTTGATTAATTTGAAATTGGCATCAAACGCGGTATCCAGTTCATCACCACGATACTCAAAATCATCTTCCTTGCTTCCCTCTGCAATAAAGCGAGCCAATGCTTCTTCTTTTTCTTTATTGAAAAACGCATCGTACAGGGATTTGATTTCATTCAGAATCCGGTCTATTTTTTTGAAGTCATCTTCTTTAGAAATTGATTTGATGACGCCTACTAGTTCTGCTTTACTAAGTTGGGAATAATCGATCGTTTCCTTCTCATCATGCTCTTCCTCATGTTCCTGATCATTCGATTCACCGTGCTCGGTCAGGTCTGCCTCCGATTCCAAACTCATTTTGCCAGGGGCTTCCACACCGTCTACAGGTAAATTTCCCTGCGATTCTTCCTGTATTTCTTTCTCCGTTCCCATGGTTATATGTCTCTCAAGTGTGTAAAGGTACAAAAAACGGCTAATTCAGCCGTGGATCAATTGGATAGTTAGAGTACACGGAAAAACGGCCTCCCATGTTTTCCAAAGCTTTCTTCCACATTTCTGAAGTGTTCTCTTTAAACAAAAAATGATCATCAACATAATCACAAACGATCCATGAGTTGGCTTCCAGCTCTTCATCCAATTGACCGGGTTCCCAGCCACTATATCCCAGAAAAAACCGAACATCACTAGCAGCCATTTGATTCGTGTCAATTAGTGCCATCAGGTTTTCAAAATTTCCACCCCAGTACACCCCTTCATAAATTTCCCGTGCATCAATTAACGATGGATTTCGGTGAATGAAATGGAGGGTATCCTGCTGCACCGGACCACCAACATATACTCGTTCATCTAAGTGATTCATTTCTATTACTTCACCTAAACTAAGCAGCGAAGGCTTATTCAACACAAATCCAAAAGATCCTTCTTCATTGTTTTCACAAAGCAATACGACAGACCGCTCGAAATTCGGATCAGGAAGAAAAGGCTCTGAAATCAGAAGCCTTCCCTTCTCTGGCGCAAATTGATTCTTGTATTTAAAAAAGTCCATCAAATTACTTTTGTTATTGCCCAGTCTGTATAACGTAAAAAATATGATTAATTTTCAATCTCCAATAAAATACTTAACATCGACCCGTCCAAATTTATTCATCGAGAATCCTAAACTTCAAAAACAAGAATGAGCAATATAGCGGATATTAGGAATGAGTATTCAAAGTCATCTCTACACGTTTCAACCGTTTCCGGTGATCCAATTGATCAATTTAATCGCTGGTTTGCTGAGGCTTTAAAGTCAGAAGTACTAGAAGTGAATGCCATGTCCTTATCCACTATTAATCAGCACAATAGACCATCCTGTCGTATTGTTTTGCTAAAAGGAATCGAAAACCGCAAGTTTGTTTTTTACACAAATTACCAAAGTGCAAAGGGGAAAGACCTCGAGCTAAATCCTGCGTGTGCGTTAACATTTTTTTGGCCTGAATTAGAACGCCAGGTACGAATTGAAGGTAATGTCATTCGTGTAGAAGAAAATGTTTCGGATGCTTATTTTAAAAGCAGACCCAAAGGGTCACAAATTGGAGCCTGGTCATCCCCTCAAAGTACCATTATTAAGAAGTAGCGAAATCTTAATGGAACGTGTAAAACAAATTGAAGCACGATTTGAAGGCCAGGAAACACTTCCAAGACCCAAACAATGGGGTGGTTATGCAGTGGATCCATTTTCAATTGAATTCTGGCAAGGTCGACCTAATCGGTTACACGACAGGGTGTTATATACTTTAATTGATGACACGATGGAAGAATAAATTTACTGGCGCCTTAACCTCAGAATATTTTAGATCGGATAAAAAAGGGAGTTCACACCAATAAAATTCCGGACCGTAAAACCCTTCTGCATATTGACCCCAATTGCGTGACCAAATTCAATTCCCCGGGATTCAATCATTTGCATAAACTGTGGATTTGAAATATAGGTTTGAGGTTCATTACTAGTAGGATCAAAAAATTGACTCTTAAAAGCACGAACTGCATTCCATTTTAATCTCCCATGCATCCGAAACATCCACAACAAAATCAGGTACAATTAATTGGGATTGAATATAATGATAGACAACTCTTGGACGCCATGCCGATTGTTCACTTCCAGCATCATCTGTTCGTTTTAATCTGTTTAAGACCTGACAAAAAACAAGCATCATAAATTAATGCTGGCAGCTTTTGGATGATCAGGATGACGGTCTTTAACCGCATTTGCGAGCACAATTTCAGGTTGGTATTTACGAACCGCACGGATGATTGCTAGTTGTTCATCTCGGTGTATTCAAAAAAATCCATCTGGTAGTCCCAGATTTTCCCGAATCGAAATACCTAAAATTTCGGCAGCATCCGCTGCTTCACGGGCCCGAATTTCAACAGTTCCTCGAGTTCCCAGCTCACCTCTTGTCAGGTCTACAATCCCCACCTTCTTACCCATTTTAACATGTTTGGCAATTGTGCCACCACACCCTAATTCAGCATCATCAGGATGTGCGGCAAGAACGAGGATATCAAGTTTCATTAATTTCGATGATTTATTGGATACATTATGCAGTGACCTCTGATTCCTTTGCTGCAAGATACTTTTCGGCATCGAGGGCTCCCATACAACCCGTACCTGCGGCCGTTACCGCCTGCCGGTAAACTTTATCAGCAGCATCGCCTACCGCGAACACCCCCTCCACATTCGTCTTTGTGGTGCCTGGGATTACTTTGATATATCCCGTATCGTCCATATCAATGATCCCTTTAAAAATATCGGTACTGGGTTTATGTCCAATTGCCAGGAAAAAACCTTCCACCGCAATTTCCATGCTAACCCCTGTCTTGTTATTCTTCACCCGTACACCAGTCACACCAGATTCATTACCGAGCACTTCCTCTGTTTCTGTGTTCCAGTGGATTTCAATGTTTTCAGTTTTCAACACACGTTGTTGCATAATTTTAGATGCACGCATTTCATCTCTTCGAACAATCAGGTGTACTTTCGGACAAAGTTTTGCGAGGTACATGGCCTCTTCAGCAGCGGAATCACCAGCACCAACAACGGCCACATCTTTTCCGCGATAAAAATAACCATCACAAACTGCACATGCTGATACACCTTTATTGGCAAATGCCTGCTCGGAGGGAATACCTAAATATTTTGCAGTAGCACCTGTTGCAATGATAACAGACTCCGTTACTATTTCCTTTGTCTCATCAACGATTAACCTCAGGGGATGTGAAGAAAAGTCAACACCAGTGACCAGACCATAATTCACACGCGTACCAAATCGTTCAGCCTGCTTCTGCAAATCAATCATCATCTGTGGACCATTAATCCCTTCTGGATACCCCGGAAAATTCTCAACATCGTTTGTGGTGGTTAACTGACCACCTGGTTCTCCGCCTGTATAGAGCAATGGTTTTAGTCCTGCCCGTGCAGCATAAATAGCGGCAGTATATCCCGCAGGACCCGATCCGATAATGACTACTTTTTCAATTTCATTTTCCATTTTCAAATATTGTTAAAATCTACCAATACAAAGGGTCTCCGCGGAGACCCGTTTAAATTTTTCTTTAAAAAAATATTCTTAACCCAGGTAAGGTTTTAAAGCTTTGCTTCTTGATGTATGTCGTAACCTTCTGATAGCCTTTTCTTTAATTTGACGAACTCGTTCACGCGTTAAATTGAACTTCTCTCCAATTTCTTCAAGGGTCATCGCGTGCTCACCATTTAGTCCGAAGTACAATGTAATCACATCTGCCTCCCGTTGTGTTAATGTGGAGAGTGCACGTTGCACTTCCCGTCGTAACGAGTCATCCATTAAACCAGAGTCTGGTGTTTCCTCGCCATCATTCTCCAACACATCCAATAAACTATTTTCTTCACCTTGAACGAATGGTGCATCCATCGATACATGACGCCCTGATATTTTCATCGTGTCCACAACTTCTGCGGTCGTTACATCAAGAACATCTGCTAATTCTTCAGGCGAAGGTTCGCGCTCAAATTTTTGTTCGAGTTCGGAAAAAGTTTTCGAAATTTTATTCAATGAACCAACGCGATTCAATGGCAGTCGAACGATTCTTGATTGTTCTGCCAGTGCCTGAAGAATGGACTGACGAATCCACCAAACGGCATACGAAATAAATTTAAATCCGCGGGTTTCATCAAAGCGCTGAGCTGCCTTAATCAAACCAAGGTTTCCTTCATTGATCAGATCTCCAAGTGAAAGCCCCTGGTTTTGATATTGCTTGGCTACTGAAACCACAAAGCGAAGATTTGCCTTGGTTAGTTTTTCCAAAGCAATCTGATCTCCCTCTTTAATTCGTTTGGCTAATTCAACTTCTTCATCAGGTGTTAACAAATCTACTTTACCAATTTCCTGAAGGTACTTGTCAAGTGATTGACTTTCCCTATTGGTTATCTGTTTACTGATCTTTAGTTGTCTCATTCAGTATTGAGTTATCAATTTTGTAACAATATACTCCGAAAAGTTAAATCATGTTACATTGATTTACAACGTTTATTCACTCGCACTGGTTTCTTTGCGCTCAGGTTTGGGCAAAAGAACTTTTCGTGATAGTCTGAATTTTCCGGTTTTCTTATCGATTTCTACAAGTTTTACTTTCACTTCTTCACCGACTTCCAGCACACCGTCCAGATTTTCAAGACGTTCCCACTTAATTTCGGAAATGTGAAGTAACCCGTCTTTTCCTGGCAAAAACTCCACAAAAGCGCCAAAAGGAACAATTGATTTCACTTTTCCTTCGTACACTTCGCCAATTTCTGGCATTACGGTAATGTCTTTAATACGCTTAAGGGCTTTATCCATTGACTCTTGGTTGGTTGCATATACGTTAATGATTCCTTTTCCATCAACTTCCTCTATTACTACAGTAGCACCTGAAGTATTTTGAATGTCTTGGATAATTTTTCCTCCTGGGCCAATTACCGCACCAATCAATTCTTTCTCGATTGTCATGGTATGGGCACGAGGAGCATGTGGTTTCATATCTTCTCTGGACTTTGAAATACACTTGTTAATTTCACCCAGAATATGGAGTCTTCCTTCTCGTCCTTGAAGCAATGCTTCCTTCAAAACTTCAAAAGTTAATCCCTCAACTTTCAAGTCCATCTGACAAGCCGTGATACCTTTTGCAGTACCAGTAACTTTAAAGTCCATATCACCTAAATGATCTTCATCACCCAAGATATCAGAAAGGATTGCATACTTTCCTGTTTCAGGGTCTGAAATCATTCCCATTGCAATACCTGAAACAGGTCCTGTAATCGGAACCCCTGCATCCATTAATGCCATTGAACCCGCACAAACGGTGGCCATGGAGGAAGAACCATTTGATTCTAAGATATCCGATACTACGCGAATGGTATATGGGTTTTTATCATCTGTTGGAAGTACTTGTTTTAATGCACGATAGGCCAAGTTTCCGTGTCCAACTTCCCTTCTTCCAGGGCCACGGTTTGGTTTTACCTCACCTGTTGAAAAGCCCGGAAAATTATAGTGTAACATAAATTTGTTAGAGCCCGAGTACATTGCTCCATCCACTAATTGTTGATCCAAGCTTGGTTCCCAAGGTAACAGTGGTTAATGATTGCGTCTCACCACGTGTGAATAACGCTGAACCATGTGGTGAAGGAAGTAAATCAACAACACAATCTATATCTCTGATTTCGTTAGTCTTACGACCATCTAACCTAACGTTTTCTTGAAGTACAAGATCACGTGCTGCCTTCTTCTGTATTTCCTTATAGTACTTTTTAACGAGGTCTTTATCAACAGTAGAATCTTCTGGAAGGCTTTCTAAATAATCTTTGACGATTTTAGAAAGGCCTCAGACACGTTCATTCTTATTTTTAGTTTGAAGTTTAGCCACTTCAAATGCTGGCGTATAGAATAACTTCCAAAGTTCTTCTCTTAATTCTAAGTCATTATTTTCGTGGCTATACGTTCTCTTGGTTTCCTTGCCCGCTGCTTTTGTAAATTCAATTTGCAAATTGCATTGAACTTTGATGGCATCATGAGCAACCTTTAACGCCTCAATCATATCATCTTCACTCACTTCTTTCATTTCGCCTTCAACCATCAGAATATTATCTAATGAAGCGGCAACAATCAAATCCATGTCTGCAGATTCTTTCTGTTCCTTTGATGGATTGACTACAAATTGACCATCAATTCGTACTACGCGTACTTCGGAAATTGGACCATTAAATGGAATATCAGATACCGATAATGCAGCAGAAGCGGCAAACGCTGCAAGTTGATCTGGCAATGCTGACGGATCACCAGAAATCATATAAATCATCACCTGGGTGTCCGCGTGATAGTCATTTGGAAATAATGGACGGATGGCGCGATCAACTAAGCGGCAAATCAATACTTCATAATCAGAAAGACGTCCTTCACGCTTTAAAAAGCCTCCTGGTACTTTTCCAGTGGACGCAAATTTTTCTTGATAATCAACGGAAAGTGGAAGGAAATCAGCTCCTTCTTTATGATCTTGAGAGGCAACTACCGTAGCCAATAACATGGTATCTCCTTGACGTACAACAACGGCACCGTCTGCTTGACGGGCTAATTTTCCTGTTTCAACAGTTATTTCTCTACCATCAGGTAGTTGGCAGCTTTTTGTAATTACATTAAAGTTCATAGTAAATAGATTATAGGAGGCATAGGTAAGATGATTGCCTTCTGGTAAAAAAAGTAAAAGGGAACCAATGTGTTTGGTTCCCCTAATAATTTATTATTTTCTTAAATCAAGTTCGGCCAATATTGAACGATAACGCTCAATATCGATCTTATAAAGATAATTGAGAAGCTTTCTACGTTTTCCTACTAGCTTCAATAATCCTTGTTGTGTTGAATAATCCTTCTTGTTAACCTTTAAATGGCCGGTTAAATGATTAATTCGGTGGGTAAAAAGGGCAATCTGCGATTCAGCAGAGCCAGTGTCGTCTTTCTTTTTTGCGAAACCGTGTTTAGAAAATAATTCGTGTTTAACCTCAGTCGTCAAGTACATCTTAAAAAATTGTTATTTCATCTTTATTCAGGCGGCAAAGATACATTAAAATGGGCGAAATTTCCAAATATGGCCTGAAAAGGCCAATTCCTATACTTCTGATGTTTCCTTCTTCGAAAAGAATCGCTTTTTAAGCCTATCTACAAATACGAGGTATACATCTGCATCGAAGAGACGGGCATCAACTCGCGCTTGACGTAGGAAAAACAATCCGATTATGAATAAGAACAAAATTGGCAGTCCAAATTCCCTGTACCGGGGACACCAAATCCTGCTTCACCCATTTCTCACCTTGCATATTAAGAAGGTAGAAAACGATGAAGAAAAAAAATGGAAACCAGAAATGGAATTCCAAGCCCTCCTCTTTTATTATGGATCCGAGTGGAGCTCCGATTAAAAACATCGCAATACAGGCAATTGAATTTGAAATGATTTTGTGCCATTGAATAGCAAAGGTCTTGTATTCATCCCGATAACTTTCCAGGGTTGCGTTATTGGTAGTTACTTGCGCCTTAACCTGTCGGGCCATATTAGCAGCATTCTGGTAAACCATCATATTGGGGGTCATGTTAAAAACGCTATCCAGCTTTTTCCGCAAGCTATCGGTTGGAATCAAATTGTTTTTTGGTTTTACTGTCGAATCCGTGACCGGGGCCGTAAACCTGGTAAGTTTTCTGGAGGCTTCTATTTTTTCCGCCAGGCTATCCGGGATACTGATTTTACTATCTGCCGGATCCGTTTTATCTTCGCGCCTGGTGTTGGCAACACTATCGGTTCGTATTTTATTAATCGAGTCAATTTCGATCTGCATTTTATATACTTCATAAGGCATCACGATCGAATCGCCTAGAAACAGATAGGAAAAGAAAGTTGGTTTATGCCGATAATAATTAACACGCTGCAGCAGGACTTTTCGGTTAATCGAATCAATATCCCGGTCTAATTCGAGTACATTCCTCATAATCCGATTGCCAGCGAACCACTTTTTATCCGTCCGCTCGAGGTCAAAGGAAGATAAGTCAAATACAATCTGAGATTTTTCGAATTTGCTTCTGCTCAGGGTCTCCTTTTGTTGACTTCTGCTCTGATTAACCAGACTTGCTTCCGATGCGCTACCCGCCTTGTATTTTAACCCATTGAAAAGCTCCAATTTCAAATAGCGCTCATTTAAAATGGTATACATTCTGCCCGAATCAGCAGTAGTCACATCCTGATTCCCGCTGTTATCCCGGTGATCATAAATTTTTATTCCTTTAAGGGTTTCCTTGTCTTCAAATTTTTTATCCGTTTTTATACTGATCCCCGGAATGCCATTAAAAAACTCACCTTCCCGCAGCTCCAATGCTGGCTTCTTCTGTCGAATATCATACAATAAACTATATGCCTCCAGGGCGGCCTTTGGCACGAAATAATTATTTGAAAAAAAAGCAATTCCTGTAATAAACAGGACAAAAATAAAAATGGGCCGAAGTACACGGATAAGTCAAATTCCTGAACTTTTAATCGCTGTAAGTTCAAAATGCTCTCCCAGATTTCCGAATGCAATTAGTGATAAAGTAACACCGCTAAAGGAAGTGCAATTGGTGTCATAAAAATTGCAAAGTAGAATAACAACTGCGCTATTACCTCAAGTTCAATTCCCTTACCAATAATATCGTCAAAATACCGAAGCATGTGTTGCATCAACAGTATGAATACAACTACCAGGAAGGTGATAATAAACGGACCTATAAAAGACGAGAATACGAGTTTGTCGATCTTCTTCATGTGCAGTTCAAAAGAACAAATCTTGTTCCAATTATTCTATTAGAATGGAATAAAGTTGTATTGGATAGTTATTTGTTGGTAGCTGGTAGTCGGTAGTCTGTAGACAGGTGCAAAGTATTGAGGATCTTGCTTCCTACTCTTGCTCAATACTGATTTTTTGTAGCGCGGGGGGGAGTTGAACCCCCGACCTTTGGGTTATGAATCCAACGCTCTAACCACCTGAGCTACCGCGCCAAATAAGCCTGAATCAGGCCATTTAAAAGTACTCTTTAAAAGGAGCGCAAACTTACAAAGTTTGTTTAATAATCCACCAAATGGCTTTTTTTATTTTTAAGTATTAAAAAAAGCCTAATTTGAAAACGATAATCATGGCAAATAAATCACTTTTTACTTCGGATTACGAAATACATGCATCTGTAAAAATGCTGTATCCGTATATTCAAACGGCCAGCGGCTTGTCAGAGTGGTTTGCCGACGATGTCAAAATTAATAACAATGATAAGTCCCTTACATTTTTTTGGGATAATGAAGAACATAAAGCACGGCAGGTAGCACATCGGACAAACCATTTTGTTCGTTTTGAATTCCTTCCTGAAACCGAAGACGATAAAGATGATCCTTCCTACCTTGAACTTCGGCTGGAAGCAAATGAACTAACACAATCCGTTTTTCTTAAAATTGAAGACTATTCTGACTTTGATGATCAGAAGGAACTGAGTGATCTTGTGGGATAGTCTTGTCGACAATCTTAGAAAAACGGTTGGGGGATAAATTAGTCTATTGTAGACTTCGCCTAAACCATCTCTTCTTGGATCTGCAACAGCCTTCCACAACTTTCCTTCTTTAGCAATTGCATGAATACCTCCAAAATATGGGTTTAAGTTACCATTGGCCAGATCATCGCTATACGTTCCGAACTGCAATCCGCGTTCATTAACAAATTGTACGAGCAACGTACTATCGTAACTAGATTCAGCATAAACTCGGTCACGATTCGTATGAATTCTTCCCGGGAATGCACCGCTTCTTCTATTGGACTTCCATTCACTCCAATAATGAATAACCTGAAGAACAGCAGAAATAATTCTTGCACTACCCGGACTTCCCAATACTAATACTGGCTCATCATTTTGCAACACAATGGTAGGACACATAGATGAGTACGCCATTGCATTCGGTTTGATGCCAAACGGATGACCAGGTTTCCCATATTCAAAATCATCCATATAGGTATTGCATAAAAAACCCAATGTTGGACTTGCCGTTCTAGCACCAAAGTAGGCATTGATACTGGCCGTTACACTAACCACCATCCCATCCTTATCAACAACAGAAAAATGTGTGGTTTCACCTCGTTCATTGGAATCTTCCTTACTTAACTTTAATTCTAAATATTCTTGACTTACTTTCAGCTTAACCTCTTCATCGTAATCTTCGAGTTTTATAATTGGATTTTCTAACCTGTCATTATGCGCAATCCTTAAGGCTCGCACAATATTCACGAGTTCACCAGTATCTCCATCTCTTCCAATAGCACTTAAAGCATTTAATCCAAATAGTAATGTCCAACCACCACATGGAGGTGGCATAGTAAAAACGTTCAGCCCATTATAGTTGGTCTGAATAGGTTTTATCATTTTTGGATCTCCTGAAAATTTCGCAAGTCATCCTCAGTGATCCATCCCCCATTGCGTTGCATATCTTTCGCAATTTCTTTCGCAATCTCACCAGTATAAAAATCATCTGCTCCTATCTGCTTGTAATCGCTTTAATGTTTTTGCCAAAATAGGTTGCCTGAAAAGGCGTTTAATATCAGGAGCATGCCCATTCATTAAAAATATTTTATTAACTGTTGAATCTGACTTAAATCATCTTCGTGCCTCTTAAAAACAAGGTGCCGAAACCTTCCTATTGGAAAACCATTTTCTGCATACCCGATAGCTGGATCTAAAAGATGCGTCCAGCTAACCGCTCCACTTCCAAATGATTTAAATAAAAAGTCTAGTACTTTTACAGTAGAGGGAATGGTTGATTTCCGTCGACCACCAACATCTTTCCTGCTTACAGAATCAGGAATATGCCGGGGTGAAAAAGTAGTGCCATTAATCGCCAGTACTTCTTTTAAAGCAGGTGTGTACAACAGAACCTGCGTTCCACCTCCTAATCCAGACATGGCAGGTTCCGTAACACCCAACGCAAAAGAAATTGCAATCGCAGCATCGACTGCATTGCCACCAGCTCGTAAAATCTCCAAGCCAGCTGCAGTTGCTTCCGGTGAAGCACTGCTGACATACCCAATTCATTTTGTTCCCGAACACCACAAGTTGAGGAAACCACTGAGAAAAGTAAAAGCAACATACTCCTTCTCATTTCAGTGTTTTAAATTTTGAAGCCAACCTGTCAACTGTCGTATTCCATTAAAAATTTCAGGACAAGAATGTTCCATAAATTCATCCGTCTGTTGATGGATGATTCTACCATATTCTTTCAATGATTTTGCACCATCAAAGCTCACATAAGATAACCGTAAGGTAAGTTCATGCTCGGCTCTGCTAAATACAACACCGGGTAATGAAGCAACTCCTGTTTCAGTTAGCAGTGCCTGGCATAGTTCAGCTGATGTCCGGATATTTCTTTTTAAAAGCAGAGTCCTAAAATTTTCAAAATCCGGAAAAACATAAAAGCCTCCTTCAGGCAGGTGGAGGATGACGCCTACCGATGTAAGTTCCTGAACAATCCAATTACCGATTTTGTTGAGTAGCACTCTTGATTTTGCAAGATATTCTTCGATTTCCGGGCCACCAGAGAATGCGGTAATTGCAGCGAACTGAATGGGGGCAGAAACGGATGTAAAAGTTTCACTGGCAATTGAAATCATGGTGGAGAGCAACGTTTTTTCCTGCGTCGGGAATGCAAAGGTACCCAGTCTCCATCCTCCCGCTCCACACCACTTTGACAACCCAGTACTAACAATCGTTCCTTCCGGATAAGCAGCAGCAATAGAGCTATGCCGATCATTAAATGTTACCTGGCCATAAATTTCATCGGAAAGAACAAGAACTCGATGTTCTCTCGCAACTGAAGCAATCGCCTTCAACTCTTCTGATGAATATGTATTACCACAAGGATTGGATGGATAATTTAAAATCAGGAGTTTACGAACGTGAGGATTTATACTGCATGCGTCATGTAATGCAGCAGGCTGAAGTTTCCACTGCAGCTTTCGTGAAGTATGAATAAAGTGGACATTCTTATTCAACACGCGGGCTTGCGGATGATACGAGACCCAACAAGGAGTTACCAGGATTACTTCGCCTTCAAAACAAAGCATCAATTGAAAGATGAGTTCCTTCGATCCGGGTCCTATTAAAACCAAGTCAGGATCAATATTGAGATTATCCTCACGCTTATGAAAATCAGCGACTGCGTCGCGCAGCGGTTTAAGTCCCTGAACCTGAAGATAATCTTTTTGAAATGCATTCTTTGCCAGTGCACTGACAACGGATTCGGGAACCGGAAATGGGGATTGTCCAAGACCAAATGAAAAGATCGTTCGTCCTTCCGAACGAAGTTGATTTACTGCTTCATTTATGGAAAGGGTTGGTGATTTTTCAATTGCGGCAGCAGGTTTCATATTCTTACTAGTATTCAAACATACTGCAAATAATCCTCATCACCAGCAACAGAAGTTGCTAAAAACGGCTCACGACCGGTAACCGGAGGGTGTTAAGTTATACCTTTTTTTGAATAGCCTGCCAAATGAACTGGCATCATCAAAACCCACCTTTCGTGCAATCTCCTCAATTGATTTTGAAGATGTATCCAAATAATACAAAGCTTTTTTCAAACGTTCTTGTAACAAATATTGATGTGGAGTAATGTGGAAGAGTTCTTTAAAAAGTCGCAAAAAATGAAACGGACTCAAACATGCTTCTTTACTTATTTTCTGTAGATCTAACCGGTTATTTAAATGGCTATCCATATAGTCTTTGGCTACACTAACCCGTCTGAAGGTCTCCATCCTGGTAGATGCTTTCTTGGATTTCAGTTGTTCCAGACTTTTCAAAATTAATCCCTGATTATAAATCATGCGCTCCAGCAATTCCGCATACAGCGTTTCTACATATCCTTCATCATGAATCTTATTTAAGATCATATTTCCAAGCTGCATAAATATCGAATTGATTTCTGCATCGTGGTTGAAAGTCGTTTCGAAAAAATGGACTTGTTCTGCTGGTTCGTGAAATGGGTTGTCCAGTAATTTCTCTTCGGGAGTGCTCAGATAATAGAATAATCGTTCGGCTTGTTGCGGTTTAAAAGCAACCAGCATCATTTTTAAATCTATTTCAGAATCAAATTCTGTTCGAAATGTTTGTCCCTGATTGGTGACTAAATAATTATCAGGCTTAACAATGTGCTCTGTGCTACCAACCTTGTAATACTGATACCCATTCAACATCAGGCGTATGGTCAAGCGTGAAGTGTGTTCATCCGAATAGATACTTTTGGAGGAAATCAACACTGCATTGGTGTCTTTGTTTTCCATATCCTTTTCAAATCGAGAGCAGAAAACATTATGCTCCGAAACCGAATTGGTTAACTGTTGCTGACAGTAGCTGCAAATTTGCATTACTAAAGATAACTACTTTTTAACTGATGTACATGAAGAAATGGAGAAGGGATTCAAATAAACGATTGCACTGTTGAATTTCAAATGATTTTGTTATTTTTTTTTCTTTAGTAATACATGAATTAAGGCAGATGCCGATTTTTCACCTTTTTCCTTAATAAATTCCCGATCTGTTGCATCCCCAATTTCGTATGTAATTCCCTCCGCCGAAAATTGCTTATAGAACCAGGCTTTTGAAACCGGACTTTCGGGATCCGAGGGTTTTTCGTTAACGGTATAACCATCAATCCGCTTTTCAATTTCCATAAACCATTCATCCTTTAACCCGGGAATGTGCGTAGTTGTATGGTGATTGGTGTAATAAACATCTTCCCATGTTGAATGAAAGTCAAGCCCCATTATTACGCTGCTGGGATATGTTGCGGTTTCGGCTACAATCGCTATAGCAATTTGACTGATCTCTTCCTGACGGTACTGAGACCAATCCCGGTTCAGATCAACACCTCCGGCATTATGACGCCAATGGCCTAAGTCTGCTCCATCTGGATTGAGCAGTGGAAATACAAGAATCCTGTAGTGTTCCAAAAATTCGGTGAATTTATGATCAGCAAAAACTCCTGTCACAAAAGCTTGCATGGCAAAATATCCAGTTACTTCAGGTGGGTGTTGACGTGAAAGAATGACGATTACTTTTTTGTTTTTTCTTTCACCCTTATTGATATCAAGATAATGCAGGGGGCGGCCGAGTTTTGAGTTTCCTGCAACTTTCATGGTCACAACATTTTGGTGATTGGTAACTTGTTCTTCACACCACTTAGCAACTGCTTCTGAAGTAATGATCTCCTGAGCAGCAATCCATGTTGTATCTGGTGAAGTGAGCACTTGTATCATTGCAGTTTTATTATCCGTACTAATTGATACAAACTTTTCATCCAGCGTCTTCCAATCGACTCCATTTTTGCTAAGTTTTGGAGGATACCGGTGATTCACTTCTTCATACCGAAGCCGGATGGTAATCAATTTTACGGTAGCCGACCACACCTTAAAAGCATACCAGGGACTTGGATTGATAGGTGAATTTTCGGGGCTAATTGTTGCATCAAAAAGCGAATCATTAACCATTACAAAATTTGTTAGTCGCGCTCCGGCAAATCGGTTATGAACGCCCACTCCAGCACGTTCAAAAAAATAAATCTTCCTGTTTTGATGAAGGATGGATTTTGATTCGGTATCAACACTATTTTGATAATCAATTGGTACAGCTTTTAAACCCGGATGTACATCTTGTGCGCACACCATGCATCCAGGTAAAACCATTCCAAAAAGAATCACTACTGTTATTCTTTTATATAACTTCATACAGGTATTCTTATATTCCGAAAATTTACGATTAAGTTTAATTAAAGTAAGCTTCATATGGCAAAAGAACGTCTATCCCAACGAATAGGATTAATACTAGGTATCCTGGTGTTTATTGCCATCCTGCTTGCACCGAAACCTGAAGGCTTAAGTAACGAAGCAATACGAGCTGCTGCGGTCGCTTTACTGATGACCATTTGGTGGATGTCTGAGGCAATTCCTATTGCTGCAACCGCACTGGTTCCGCTGGTCTTGTTTCCCATGCTGGGGATTCTGCCGGCAGAAGAAACCAGTAAAAACTATGGTCATAATTATGGTCTGATGCTGTTGGCGGGTTTTATCCTGGCAAAGGCTATTGAAGTCCATCAACTTCATAAGCGGATTGCGTTGGTCATAATGGGATTGATTGGAAGTAGCCGAAGACTAATCATCCTGAGTTTTATGGTTGCCACAGCTTTACTATCCATGTGGATAGCAAACGTTGCTGTAACCTTACTGATGTTACCGATCGGACTGGCCATTATTGCGAAAGAATCAGAAACCGCCGATCATCAGGCGAACTTTGGTCTTGCACTCATGCTTTCGATTGCCTACGCTGCAAGCATTGGAGGTACGGGTACATTGATAGGCACACCCCCAAATATGGTCTTTGTAGGAATTGTTCAAAAGCTTTATCCTGAGGCACCTGAAATTACTTTTTTTCAATGGATGATGCTGGGAATTCCACTGGTTGTAATCTTCTTACCCATCGTCTGGATATATTTAACCTCTTTCTTTAAGGTTAAGGGATCCTTTGAAGGCGGGAAGACTATTGTTCATCAAGAATTGGAACAAATGGGGCCAATGACTTCTGCTGAAAGAAGGGTATTGTGGATTTTTATTTTTACGGCTATTGGATGGGTATTCCGACGTGATTTTGCTTTTGATACTTTCGTCATTCCCGGCTGGGGATCTATCCTTGGTGTTGGCGAATATGTTCATGACTCAACGGTTGCGTTGATTTCCTGTTTGTTACTCTTTGTAATTCCGGCCGGAACGGAAACGACCAAAAGCGGCAAATTAATCGACTGGCAGACAGCGGAAAAAGTTCCGTGGGGCGTGGTCATGATCGTTGGTGGCGGATATGCCATTGCAGAAAGTTTCGGTGTTACTGGATTGGCGAACTGGTTAGGTGAAGAACTTTATTTTATTGCTGGCTGGCCTACATTGGTCACCTTATTAGTTATTGTGGCAGTGATGACCTTTCTTACAGAAATAAACTCCAATACTGCAACAGCCAACATCTTCCTCCCTATTCTGGGTACGATGGCAGTAGTCAGTCACATTCATCCATACATGTTGATGATCCCGGGTACAATTGCCTGTTCATTTGCCTTTATGATGCCCTCAGGTACCGGAACAAACGCCGTAATCTTTGGCAGTGGCATGGTGACCATTCCGCAGATGGCACGCACCGGATTTTTTCTCAATTTACTGTGCATTCTCCTACTGACCGTGGTCATGTACCTGATCGCAATACCTGTTTTTGATATGTCGGGAGGATTACCGGGATGGGCGGAAAATATCGCACCTAGTCCTTAAACAAATCGTGATTAACGGCATATTTTACAAGCCCTGTAGAATTGTGAACCCCTATTTTGAGCATCATATTCCTGCGATGGGTCTGAACGGTACGCTCACTAATACCCAGCTGCATCGCGATCTCCTTCATGCTCTTTTGAAAATATGTCAGCCGTAGAATTTCAAACTCCCGATTTGTAAACAGCTCCCCTTCCTGTTCAATTTTTTTTGATACGCGCAACGATTTTGCAATCAGATCATTGGAATAAAAGTGGGAATCATACAATGAATAAATAGCGGTTTCAACTTCTTCCATGCTGGCACTTTTTAACAAATATCCGCGAGCTCCTTTATTTATTAAGAGATCGACATAATTTTCATCATCTTCCATGGTTAGCATCATGATTAATAAATCAGGAAAATGCTGATGCAAATAGTCGCACGTTTCAATTCCATCCTTCACTGGCATACGGATATCCAATAATACTACATCGGGCATTTTCTTTTGCACCAATTCAATCAACTCCTGGCCGTTGGCAGCTTCCTGAATTTCTCCAATGCGTTTGAACGATTGAAGCAAACGAATAAACCCCTTTCGAAAAAGTGTATGATCATCAGCCATGTACACATTTATGCTCATGTATTTTCAGTATATGGTATCGTTATCCCCACACACGATTTACCTTCCTCCGTGAAGATTTCAAGTTCGGCATTTAAGACTTTCAGTCGGTTTCGAATATTTAATAGTCCGAAACCAGTTTTATAGGGATCGTATCGATTCTGATAATATTTACTAAAACCAAGACCATCATCCTTAATTTGTACCAGTAATGCTTCATCCTGCCACTGAAACTCAATCCACATATACCATGCAGAATTATACTTGATTGAATTCGTTATCAATTCCTGAACAATTCGGTACACCATCAACTCTTTACGGGGTGTTAGACGTTTGCTTGTACCGGTCTCTTCAAAACTTATATTGACCGTATATAATTTGTTGATTTTTTTATCAATGAGTTGCAGAATGGCATTACTCAAACCAAATTTTTCAAGCGCCATCGGATTAATCTCCTTGATAATCCGATCGATTTTTTCTTTCAGCATAATTACCGTTTCATTCATCTCATCACGAATAACGGGTTCGCTTAGAAAATGGCCCCGCCTTTCGAGTACTGATAGATTAATCTTTAAGGACATCAGACTATTTCCAATGCTATCATGCAAGTCTTCTGAAATTCGTTTCCGTTCGGCTTCCTGGGTTTCAAATGCAACAGAAAGCATTTCCTGACCAAGCTGCCGCTCTCGCTTTTGCAAGTCCTCAAATTGCCGCATTTTTACTTTGTTTTTATGCAGAAAAAAAACAGTTATGCTAACAGAAATTATCAGGAGTAAAATCAATACTTCAGTTACCATTGCGGTCAAAATTATGCATAACGTATTCGAATACACGAAGATAATAAAATCAGATATTTTTTAACGCATCAGCGCCAAAGTGGTTAGTTTCACCAATTCGCCCAGTTTCGATGGTTCAAGCCATCGTGTAATTATGAGTAAATCATGTTCTTCATCCACCACTATATAGTTTCCGCCAAATCCGGATGCATAATATACCTGGTCGGAAACACCTTCCCATTTTCGGGATCCTTTATTGAGCCACCACATATATCCATATGCTTCTGATGCTTGCGAAGATTGATTTATCGATTTAATCCATTCTTTGGTAATGATCTGTTTTCCTGACCAATTGCCCTGTCGCAAGAAAAGCAATCCGAATTTGGCCTGATCCCAAGTATTGATAAACATTCCACCCCCTGAATGACCGCCCCCACTGACCGACTGGGTCATTATTCCGTCCACATTGAGGTAAGAATTTTCATAACCATACCAACGCCAGGTGGTCGACGCACCTATTGGGTCCATGACATATTCTTTTAATACAGTGGGTAAAGGTTTGCGCCAAACCTGCAGCAGTGAATAGGCCAGCAGGTTCACGCGAACATCATTGTATTCAAAAATTGTCCCCGGTTCCTGTAACTCCCGGCTTTTCCAATCGTCTATTCCTCCATTCCGTGGAGGTCGGTCGGCCCAGTCGTGCATCCCAAACAAGGTACCCGACCAGTCTGATGATTGCGTAAGCAAATGAGCCCAGGTGATTTTTGAATTGTGATCCCCCTCGAATGTACCATCCCAGACATAATCTTGCACGGGCTCATTTAGGTCTACGATAAATCCCTTTGCAACCGCCAACCCTGCTACGGTTGATAAGTAGCTCTTCGTAACGCTAAACGTCATGTCTACCCGATCCAGATCGCCCCACCTGGCAATAATATAGCCATCCTTAATAATCATACCTGCAGGGCCACCGCGCGTTCGTGTAGGCCCCACAATTTGATGAAAGGGTTCTCGAGCAAAGGACTGAAGAATTGCAACTCGTAAATCCCGTGAACCGCTATACTCATTGGCTTTCGCAAAGGCCACTACTTCCGTTACTTTTGAAGCATTCATGTTAACTGCTGCAGGATCTTTTTCAATCCATTGACCTGTCCGGGCAGGAAAATACACGCTTTGGGCACTGCCCGACAATGCCACCACCAGAAAAATGGAAGTAATAAAAACTTGATGTTCGCACAGACGCAGATTGAAATAACTACTGATTTTCATGCTAAGATGCTGTTTTGCTAAACGAATATAAAAGGAAGTGAAGAAGCTTCCCTATATGAATTCTAAGTTTTTAAATTGATGGTAAAGAAGCGATTTAAACGGTTGTCCGACAAATGAAAAGAATTAGTTTTGCTGAGGCTACCTTACGAAATGATCCCACAGGCAAAAATTCTCCGCGTCTTCCAACTCATCGGGCTTTTAAAAAGCGGTGGCAGAACGATTCGTCAACTCGCACAACATCTGGATACGACCGAGCGGACGATCTATCGCTATTTTAAATTGCTGGAGGAAATAGGTTTTATTATCGATCAGGATTTTCATGGACGTTATTTTGTTCATCGGGAAGATGGAGAAAGTCCGGAAGACCGCTTTACACTTGAAGAAGTCTCTATCCTTCGCCAGCTAATACAAAGTGCTGCATCGGGACATCCGTTAAAAGGAACGTTGCTAAAAAAGCTGGCCTTTCACTCAGAAGCCAAAGAATTGCCAGAGCAATTTCTGAAACTTCGGGTGGCGAAAATTTTCCGCATCCTTAATGAAGCTGTTGAAGGTGGTTATCAGGTAATTTTAAAAAGTTACCATTCTGCCAATAGCGCCGAAATAACGGACCGATTGGTAGAGCCTTTTCAATTTGGAGAAGGATTTCAATCGATTCAGGCACTTGATACTAAAGACAAACAATGCAAATTTTTTAAACTCGAACGTATAGGTGATGTTGTTGTCCTTGAAAAACAATTCAAGTTTGAAAAACTTCACAAAAAATCAAGCACGGATATTTTTGGAATCAGTGGCCGCAAGGAGACCTGGATTACCATGCACCTGAGTTTGCGAGCATATGTATTGCTCCGGGAAGAGTATCCACTGGCACTCCCCTATCTTGAAAAAGAAAATGAAGAACCGAAAACGTACACCTTTCATGGCCCAGTGCTGACCTTCAAAGGCGTAGGGCGATTTGTAATGGGATTGGCAGATGAGATAACTATTGTCGGTCCAAAAGAATTTAAAAATTATGTAAAGGAAAAATTAGACCAGCAGAAACTTATTTAGATATTCTGTCCTTTACAGGGATTACAAGTTTTAAGCCTGACCAAATGGTATCAACAGCACAAACTTTAATATCGACAAGACCAATTGATAAGGCAAAATCACGAATGGTATCTTCTGTAATATCCGTCTCTACTCTTGATGCTTTTTTTGGCCAGGAAACCCAAATCATTCCATTCTGAACAATTTCATTTCGCAGTAATGGTAAATTCTTCTTTAATGAAGCAGCTTTCTTTTCAAAGTAGTGAATGATTTCTTTTTCTTTCTTCCTGCTTTTTGTGATCACAACATCTGATGGGAAATCATCAAATAAATCAAAATAATTACCGGGCGGATTTATCAGACGAATCGTGTATTCATTTTTTATTCCCAGTTTTTTCGCCAATGGTGTTCCTGAATAGCCCGCTGGTTTCATCCTAAAAAGTTATGATCGATCCCCAATTTACAAAATCCCCCGCGATGAAGTGAATAAAAAAAGCACGGAATTACTTCCATGCTTTTTTTAAAATAATCATTAACCTGTAATACTTATTCCATTCGAATCGGAACCGATTGATTTCCCACGAGCAGCTTAAAATCACCGGTCTCCATAACCCATTCACCCCGTTCGTTTACAAATGCCAAATCAGCAGCGGGCATCACCAGTGTTACTTCCTTATCGCCACCTGCGGTAATCGATACTTTACTAAACCCCCGTAATCTTTTAAAACTTGGTGTCATGGTAGCATACAAGTCCTGAGAATAAAATTCAACACTTACTTTCCCATCTCTGGCTCCGGTATTTTTAACATGAACAGTGATATGAATAGAATCGGAAGCTGTATAGGTAGTCTTATCTGTTTTTAAATCTGAATATTCAAACTGCGTATAACTCAGTCCATACCCGAATGCCCATTGAGGTCGATAGGCTCCGTTTCCATATACATTTGGAATATCTTCTCGAACCCCCTCTGAATATTTATGATCATAGGTAAGAATATCTCCTGAATTTCGTGGGTAGGTAAACGGTAGCAATCCATTCGGATTGTATTCACCCGTTAACACCTTTGTAATGGCAGTAGCACCCATTGTAGCAGGGCGATAGGCCATTAAAATACCTTTAATATCCGGCTCAATGCTTGAAATTATTCTTGGCCGTCCTTCAACGAGTACCAACACAACCGGTTTACCGGTTGCGATTGCTGCACGCGCCAGTGTTAATTGTTTGCTATCCATCGTTAAGTCGTCAATCGCACCTGGACCTTCTGCATATGCTGGTTCACCCAGACAAAGAATAATATAATCAACGTTTCGAGCGTCAGTGGCAATGCTTTCAGTTGAATAATTTGCTTCATCATGAAACCCTCTTGTGCTTCGGGATAATACATTGGTTGCACCTAACTTTTGCTCAAAAGCTTCCTTGATGGTTAGCGTAGAATTAGGATACTGGCTATCATCATTTCCCTGCCAGGTATATGACCAACTACTATGAAGTGCCGTAACATTATTAGCAGCAGGTCCTACCAGTAATACTTTTGCATCCTGATTCAGCGGGAGGATGTTATCCTGGTTTTTAAGCAACGTAAGCGATTCAAGTGAAGCGTCCAGTGCTGTCTCTTCACCTGTGTTATTCATTAACACCTTCATGGTTGGTGGATAGGGGTTCTCAAATAGGCCCAAATCAAATTTCAATTTTAATATTCTTCGTACCGAAGTATCAATCCGTTCTTCCGTGATCGTCCCTTCCTGAACTAATTCAAGAAGTAAGTCATAGAAAGAATATTCCAGTGGCACCATACTCATATCAATGCCCGCTTCTACCGCCATCCGTACAGCTTCCTTGGGTGAGTCCGCTACACGATGCCGGGTATGAAGCCGAATGACATCTTCCCAATCTGACACGGCAACTCCTTTAAATTGGAGTTGTTCGCGTAAAATCGTTGTCAATATGTACTTACTGGCATGTACAGGAACTCCGTTTACTTCACCAGAATTAATCATTACTGTTGAAGCTCCTGCTTCCACAGCCTTACGAAATGGAACAAGAAAAAATTCCTGTAACATGTTTGCGGGAATATAAGCTGGTGTTCGGTCTTTTCCTGATTGTGGATACGAGTACCCAAGAAAGTGCTTCATCGTTGATGCTACATGGTTAGGATTTGACAGATCATCCCCTTCATAAGCAGCAATGGTTGCGGCTCCCATGGCGGAAACAAGATACACGTCCTCTCCAAAAGTTTCTTCAAAGCGAGACCACAAGGGTTGTCGACCCAAATCAAGAACGGGATCAAAATTCCATGGAATTCCGAGCGATCGGGTTTCTTTTGCCGTGAGCGCAGCAGCACTGGATACCAAAGCGGTGTTACGGGTAGCTGCCATACCAATGTTGTGTGGATACAAAACACTTCCTTTTAAATAGTTGGAACCATGTATAGCGTCAATCCCATAAAGTATGGGAATCCCGGTACTGGATTCCTTTGTTGCAACATCCTGAATCCGGGTAATGATTTCATGCCATTTCTCCCGGCTGTAAGCGTGCCCTTTTACATTCAGAATCGAACCCACTTTCTTTTCCAGAATTGCTGCCTTCAGCTTTCGCTCATCGATTTCGTCAAGTTTGTCATTCTGTAATATCATATCGATAGTTACCTGCGTCATTTGCCCCACTTTCTCTTCAATTGTCATCGTGTTCAGCAAGGACTCAATTTGATCATCACTCGTGGTGGTGGTACCGGATTCAGGTTTACATGAATAAAGCAAGACAGCAAAAAAAATTGTAACTATGAAATAGCGCATCCTGAAAACTTTGGTTTGAATTATTTTATTTTGCCTTCAACAGTTCGTTGATTTGTACAAAAATTGCGAATCATCCTCAATTTAAAAGGTGAGGATTATCACATTCGTGTGGGGTAATTGTTTCAAATGCGTAGTTTTAATGTAGAAGTATTGCAATATGAGGGGATTCTTGTTGATTTTAATAGGTATAGGGCTATCCTTCCGCAGCCATGCGCAACCGGACAACATTCGTTTTTATGATCAGTCACAAGGCCTCTCACAACACTCCGTCGCAGCAATCGCCCAGGATGCGAAGGGATTTCTCTGGATTGGTACACGTCATGGAATAAACCGCTATGATGGAAAAGAATTTAAAAATTACGACCATTCTTTGGGGACTATACAAACGATTAGCAACAGCACCATACAATGCATACTTGTCGATCGACTGGGCAATATCTGGATTGGAACGTACGGTGGTGGGGTGAGCTACTATAATTATGAAAAGGATACATTTAAGTATTACAAGGAAGCCCAGTCCGGCGATTCGCTTAGCAATAATTTTGTAATGGCACTTTTTGAGGATTCCAGGGGTAACATCTGGGTGGGCACAGAAACCGGAGGTCTGAACATGCTCAATATTAAGACCGGAAATTTTGTGCGCTATAAAAGCAATCAGGCAGATCCGTTTAGTATCAGTAGCAACAACATAACTTCCATTGGCGAAGATGGCAATGGTAACCTATGGGTTGGCACATGGGGAGAAGGGATTAATTTTTTTGATCAGAACACCAAAAGGTTTATTAAGTTTTCTACCAAACCTGACAACATCATCGACAATGATGTGGTGCGAAATATTTTTACATCCAGAAATGGTGATCTTTATGCAGGTACTTATCATGGTTTAAAGAAACTGCATTACAAAGGCAATTCGTATACAATTTCAGATACTTTGCATGATGATGTAAAAATGGATCCCGCCTTATCCAGCGTACGTGTCCTTTCAATTGCAGAAGATCAACTTGGAAATTTGTGGGTTGGTACAGAAAATGAGGGGCTATTCTATCTGAATACAAAGACGGGAGAAGGCAGGCAATTTTTGCGGGATCCGAAGGCGAAAAATGGTATCCCCAGTAATTCCATCTGGTCACTGCATGTAGATAATTTCGGAACGGTTTGGATCGGATCGTATGATAAAGGACTTTTTAAGATCGATCCATATGAGGAAAAATTTACCAAAATATTTCAAAATAATCCTTTTGAAAATTCCCTGAGCCATAATGTTGTAAGTTCATTTGCAGAGGATAAGGCAGGTAATATTTGGATTGGTACCGATGGTGGTGGGTTGAATTATTACAACGTCCAAACCAATACTTTTGAACATTTTAAATACGATCCCAATGACCCTACCAGCCTTGCCGACAATGCTGTAGTGAGTCTGACGTTAGATCATCAGGACAATCTATGGGTAGGCTCCTGGGAAGGCGGCGTTTCATTATTAGAAAAAGGTAAGAAAAAGTTCAAAAGAATTAATGCCCTTGCAGGTGATATTAACAGCCTAAGTGGTAATGATATTCATAAAGTTTACTGTGACTCAAAGAATAGAATCTGGATCGGAGCTTTTCGGGGTGGCCTGGATATGATTGATCAGTCCCAAAATACCGTACACCATTATCTCAAACCAGGCACTATTCATCAGATCAGTGCGAATAAAATCCGAACAATTCTTGAAGATTTTCAGGGTAGAATTTGGGTAGGAACTGAAGGTGCAGGATTGTATTGCATAACCCTCAATCAGGACAACTCAGTCAATCGTATTGTGAATTATATGAATATCCCCAATGATTCCACCAGTATTTCGTATAACATTATCACCGATTTATTTGAAGATAAAAACAAGACATTATGGGTGGCCACGGAAGGCGGTGGATTAAACAAATATAATTTTACGAATGACGACTTTGACGTGCTCAGCAAAAAAGATGGATTACCAAGTGATGTTATCTATGGTATTGAAGAAGATTACTATGGTAGTCTATGGATCAGCACCAACCAGGGACTCGTTCAGTATGAAGTCGAAAAAGAAGCTATTCATATTTATGACCAGCTAGACGGGTTACAATCCGAAGAATTCTATAAAGCGTCCAGCTATCGAACACGGGACGGGCAACTCTTGTTTGGTGGATCAAGAGGATTCAACATCTTTAATCCAAAAAGCGTTGGAAGAAATCCAAATGCGCCCCAAGTTTACATTACCAGTGCTACACTATCCGGAGAACCATTGATTCCGGGGAAAGGTAAACCGTTAACAAAGAATATATTGGAAACTGAAGAAATCATTTTTGATTATGATCAAAATGATTTCAGTTTTTCATTCTCATCGCTTAACTACTCACAATCTGCAAAAAACAAATTTGAGTATAAATTGGAAAACTACGACGACAAATGGCAACTGGCAGACGAACGGAATATTGCGGCGTATACGAATGTTCCTCCTGGGTATTATATCTTTAAGGTACGTGGTTCTAACAACGATAACGTTTGGAATACAACACCGCATGATCTTGTTGTCATCATCAATAAACCATGGTACTTAACCTATTGGGCCTACGGTTTGTATGCCACCGTTATTATACTTTTTCTGATTATTGGACGTGACAATATCATTAAGCGGGAACGATTGAAAAGTGAACTCCAACTTGAACATATGGAGTTGACAAAAACGCAGGAACTCTCAAAACTTAAATCAAGATTTTTCGCAAACATTTCGCACGAATTCAGAACACCTTTAACACTGATTATCGGGCCCCTGATAACGCTCTATCAAAACCTGAAAGGAACTGAAAAAACCCAGGCCAAAATGATGATTCGAAATGCCGAACAACTACTGGGGTTAATCAACCAGGTACAGGATTTATCCAAGCTTGAATCAGGAAGTATGAAATTGGTGACTACGAAAAGTGACATCGTTAATTTTTTGCGTGGAATCGCCTATTCATTTACTTCATTTGCTGATAAAAAATACATTACCTATAAAACGGAGTTGCCGAAAAAAGAGATCCCCGTTTATTTTGAGCATGAGAAACTTGAAAAAGTTTTTAACAATCTCCTTATAAATGCGTTTAAATTTACACCCGAATTCGGAACGATTACCGTTGGTATTAAGGAGGATAACAGGGTGGTACACATATTTGTCGAAGACTCCGGTCCGGGCATCCCTGCAGAAGAAATTGATCAGATCTTTAACCGTTTCTTTCAGGGGAATACCAGCAAAACGGGAACTGGAATCGGATTATCACTAGCCAAAGAACTTGTCGAACTTCACAAGGGAAGCATAACCGTTAAAAGTGATCTGGGTAAAGTAACCACCTTTACGATTAGCCTGCACCTGGGCTCCAATCATTTAACTCCTGCCGAAATCAGTGAAAAGGCTGAATTCCCATCACCTTCTACCTTCCAACAAGAACTCTCAAAAATTTCCTTACTGGATGATGAAGAGTCACATGAAGAAAATATCGAGGAGTCATCGTTAGACAACCAAACGCCGCTGCTTTTGATTGTCGATGACAATGTCGAAATGCTTCATTTTATTTCGAATATACTGCATGCCCATTATAACGTCACCACTGCAACCAATGGTTTCGACGCTTTAAAAATCGCCCGAACACAAATTCCGGATTTGATTATTACCGACATCATGATGCCCGAGATGGATGGCTACCAATTTTGTGAGGCACTCAAAAAAGATCAGAAGACCAGTCATATTCCGGTGATCATGCTCACCGCAAAAGCATCTTCCAGTAGTGAATTGAAAGGATTTGAAACCGGAGCTATCCATTACATTACCAAACCCTTTAACCCATCGCTGTTGGAAGTCAGGGTTAAAAATATTTTTCAGAACCAAATTCAGTTAAAGGAAAGAATTCTGAATAATCAAACGTTAAACCTGGACCCAAAACATGTTGTGATTACTACTGCCGATGATGACTTTTTAAAGAATATTGTGGCATGTATCGAGGAAAATATAGCTGACTCGGGTTTTCAGGTTGATGATTTGTGTAAGGAACTTGGCTTGGGCAGAATGCAACTCTATAGAAAGTTGAAGGGGCTCATTGGCTTGTCCGCGAACGAATTTATCCGATCTATTAAACTAAAACGCGCTGCTCAACTGATTAGGCAACAGAAACTTACAATTGCGGAAGTTACTTATATGGTAGGTTTTAATGACCTTCATTATTTTCGACAATGCTTTAAAAAGCAATTTGGAGTTAATCCATCAGAATACGTTGTGACGGAAGCAAAACTGGAAAACGAAGAAAAAAACGGCTAATCCAGGCCTTACGTGCTGTTTGTAACAAATACCCCTCTCTAAAGGGAAATTTCCCAAACCTCTCTCATTTGTTGAATGATTAACATTGGTTTCAGAAAACCAAACAAATGATTCTATGGGATTGAATAAAAACTACAGAATAAAAACTAAGGATAAACACGCATTGTTTATCAATAAAACAGTCGATAACCAAACTAAACCAAACTTAAAATGATGAAAAAACTCTACACAAAATTGAGTTTCACAGCGTTATTGCTGTTTCTGTACTCATCAATAGTAGTGGCTCAAAACCGTACGGTTTCGGGGAAAATTACTGATGATACAGGAGCTTCAATTCCTGGCGTGAACGTATTAGTAAAAGGCACATCTTCCGGTACTGTCACCGATGGAGATGGTGTTTACACAATTGCGGGAGTGAATGACAACTCCGTTCTTGTTTTCAGCTTTATTGGGTATATCACCAATGAAGTGACGGTAGGTGCCCGTACCACAGTTGATATTTCAATGGAGCCGGATATTACTTCACTCGAGGAAGTGGTGGTTATCGGATATGGCGAACAGAAGAAAGCGCTGGTCACCGGTGCCAACATCCATCAGGATGGAAAAAAACTTCAGGCTCTGAATACGAGCAGCACGATGGAGGCACTTCAGGGTATTACGCCTGGTGTGAGCATTTCGAGAAATAGCGGACAACCCGGTGCAGGAACAAGGGTACGGATTCGTGGTATCGGTACCATTGCCAATTCAAACCCACTCTACATCGTTGATGGTGTTTATGTAGGAAACATTGACTATCTGGCCCCATCCGATATTGAGTCAATCGATGTACTTAAAGATGCAGCATCTGCTGCCATCTATGGTTCACGTGGTGCTAATGGTGTGGTTCTGGTAACTACACGCAAAGGAAAACAGGGTTCGAAAACTCAAATCAGTTACAGCGGATTCACAGGTGTTCAAAACATCTACAAAAAGCCGCCATCACTCAATGCCCAGGAATATATGTTCATCATGGATGAAGGTCTTGCCAATGATGGAAAACCACTTACAAACTGGGAAAACGAAATTAAGTCCAACAGCTGGCTGAATACACAGCAAGCAGGACTAGGTACACAATATGGAACAGAAGTATGGAACATGCTTCAAAACGGATGGAGTGGAACTGACTGGGTAAATGAAATCACGCAAGAGAATGCCCCCATCTCCAGTCATTCAATAAATATCACAGGGGCTGGAGAAGACATCACATATGGGGCTGGTTTTTCCTATTTTGATCAGGCTGGTATGATTGGTGGAGATATCATCGATGCTGGTCTCAAAAGACTAACTGTGCGTCTGAATACCGAAATCAAATTATTGGAAATTGGTGGTCGGAAAATCATGAAGTTAGGAGAGAATGTGACGTTCACAAACTCACAAACCCGGGGTACCGGTACCGGCAATATCTATTGGAATGACTTGCACGATGCATTGGTAATTAATCCATTAATTCCAGCCTATTGGGAGAACTCTCCTAATGAATACGGTTTTGGGCCAACACTGGAGGGCGTTAACCTCGGTCAGGCAAATCCGATTGCCACCATGTTCTACCGACATAATTTTAACTGGGGAAAGGGTAATAGCATCGTTGGAAACGTATATGGTGAAGTGGAACCCATTGAGGGGCTGAAGCTCAGATCTTCATTCGGTATCAATTCCTGGTTCGGAAATAATCGATCCTATGCTCCTGCATATGGATTGAGTTCACAATTCAATAGACCAGAATCTGCTGAATCCATTCAGCAGTCAGCGTATCAGGGCATTAACACGACCTGGACAAATATCGCTTCCTATGAGCGAACCTTCAGTGATCATAACGTTCAAGTCCTGGTAGGTACTGAACAAGTGAGAAACGATATTTTGAACTTCAATGTTGGTGGCAGCAGATTGAATCCGTTATACAAAGGAGCCGACTATGCGTATCTGGATAACACGGCACCTGCAACTTCTCAGGCCGACGTAAATACCTGGGGAAAAGACTGGGCTGCAAACGGCGGAGGAATTCAATCGTATATGGGCCGGATTTCCTATAACTACATGGAAAAATATATGTTGGATTTTACTGCCAGAAGAGATGGCTCTTCAAACTTTATTGGTGACAACCGATATGGTAATTTCTTTGCTGTATCCGGGGGCTGGAATTTCATGGAAGAGAGTTTCATGTCCGCGCTCAGTACGATCTTTAACACAGGTAAATTACGTGCCAGTTGGGGACAAAACGGTAATCAGGATGTAGGTGCATTCCGCTACCAAACAAACATTGTACCGCTTGGCCAGGGCTATTATTTTGGTAGTAATAAATTAAGTTCAACCACTACCTATATCCCTGAAAACACACCGAATCCTGACCTCGGTTGGGAAACTTCAGAACAAATAGACATCGGGTTGGATGCTTCCTTTATGAATTCGAAGTTGACGGTAACATTAGACTGGTATCAGAAACTCACGAAAGACTGGTTGGTACGTGCACCCGTACTGGGTACAACCGGTGCCAGTGCACCCTGGATCAACGGCGGAGATGTGAAAAACTCTGGATTTGAATTTATAATGGGATGGAAAGACAATGTTGGAGAGGTTTCGTATGGTGTTGTGTTAAGTGGTGCAACGGTTAAAAACGAAGTGACCAGGTTAGCAAACGCAGAAGGGATTATTAATGGTTACTCGGATATCCTTTCTCAGGGCACCTCTTTTGTTTCTCGTGTTGAAGTAGGCCGACCTATCGGTTTCTTCTACGGTTATCAAACAGCAGGGATCCTGCAAAATCAAGCTGAAGTAGACGCCTATGTTGGTCCTGAAGGACTTCCAATGCAGTTTGCTGATAATAATGGTTTGCGTCCCGGTGATGTTCGATTTGTAGATCAGAATAATGATGGTCGAATCGACGAATCTGATAAAGTGATGCTGGGCAACCCCATTCCTGATTTTGAACTGGGAATGCAACTCAATGCTTCTTGGAAGGGTATCTATGCCAACGTAACGCTGGCAGGCAAGTTTGGCCAGCAGGTAATGCGGTCGTACCGTTCATTTGCGGATAACTTTGAACAAAACTACACAACTGAGATTTTTGGTCGTTGGCACGGTGAAGGTACTTCTGACCGGATTCCACGCCTCAGCTCGGTTTCACATCGCAACCAGCAGTACATCTCCGATATTTATATGTATGACGCTAATTTCTTGCGGATTAATAACCTGACAATAGGCTATGACTTCGGAAATCTTGCTCAAAAGCTAGGATGGTTTAGTGGAGCTCAGGTGTATATGTCAGTTAATAACCTGCACACCTTTACAAAATATGATGGAATGGATCCAGAGGTAACCTTTGGTGGCAATGATGATATGCAATGGGCATCAGGTATCGATCTAGGGTTGTATCCGTTACCACGTACAGTAATGTTTGGTGTCAATATCACTTTTTAAAGAATTGAATTATGAACATGAAAAAAAATATTAAACATATAGTAGCAGTTGCAATACTGCTGGTAGTATCCGGATGTAATGACGACTTCCTTGATATGACCAACAGATTCGGGTCAAACACGGATACGTTTTATCAAACGAAAGCCGATTTTGATGCAGCGCTTGGCGGTGTGTACAATACCTTGTATTTAAGTGGTGGAAATGTATTCGCCGAAGAACATATCACCGCCTCCTTGTTGTCAGACATTGTACTTGGCGGAGGTGGTCCCGATGACCAGGGCGCTAAGAATGTTGACAATTTTGTAGATCCGAATGATGATACCTACAGAGATTTGTGGGTTGAAGCATATAATGGAATATTCCGGGCTAATGCAATTATTGAAAATTTAGTGGATGCCGATTTATCCGCTGATTTCAGCAGTGAAGCCGATGAGACTGCCTATAAAAATAAGGTGTCAGGTGAAATGTATTTTATGCGTGGCTTTCTTTTTTTCAGAGCAGCCAAATTTTTTGGCGGCATGCCATTGAT
Source organism: uncultured Cytophagales bacterium (assembly GCA_942491425.1). Taxonomy (GTDB): domain Bacteria; phylum Bacteroidota; class Bacteroidia; order Cytophagales; family Cyclobacteriaceae; genus JBGTGG01. The sequence goes on along the minus strand of CALOAV010000018.1, from coordinate 122,327 downwards.
TACCGCTACCACGACACCACGTGATGTTCCCAGAGCAACGTATACTGAAACTTTTGGACAAATTGCCGCTGATTTAAAGCAAGCAATTGATTTACTTCCATCGATAGATCCGGCTGCTATTCCTGCTTCGGAGTTTGGTCATGCCAACCGCTGGGTAGCACAGGCCTATCTGGCACGAGTCTATCTATTCTATACGGGATATATGACAAACATAGAAGGACAAGCGACCACAGATTTTACCCTTCCTGATGGAGGCACCATTACCAAACAGGATGTTATTGATGAATTGACAGACTGTGTGAACAACAGCGGCTATGGTCTTGTACCAGACTTCCGCAACTTGTGGCCCTACAGTTATGTGAACGAAAGTGCAGGTGAAGTAAAATATCCATGGGCTGATGACGAAGGTTTGGAATGGGTCGGACAGGATGGTTTTAACAGTACAATCGGTACAGGTAACAATGAGGTGATGTTTTCCCTCCGTTACTCGTTTGCTGACTGGGGCTGGAACAAAGGACAACGAACAACTAACAGAGCTTGTCTGTTTATGGGCCTTCGTGGCAACTCGGGCCTCACTCCTTTCGGAGAAGGTTGGGGATGGGGTACTGTTCATACAGGTTTCTTCCTTGCGTGGGATGATGCTGACATGCGTAAACTGGGCTCCGTGCTTCAGGTTGGCGTTGCAGATGAGGGTACCGATGGTTACCAGCCAAATAAAGGTGACCATGAAACCGGTCTCTTCAATAAGAAGTATATGCACCTCGAATACGATGATGGCGACGGCATGAAGGGGATGTTTAACTACATCTACAACTGGCCCAATACAGACATGCAACTCAGACATGCTCAGGACTTTTACTTTATGCGTTTTGCTGATGTCTTGTTGATGATGTCTGAACTAACCGGAGATGCTCAATATATGAACCTCGTAAGAGACCGGGCTGGTTTAGGACCTGTGGCATATTCTTTAGATGCGCTTAAGCAAGAACGCTTGCATGAATTGGCTTTCGAGGGTCTGCGTTGGTTCGACCTGGTACGCTGGGGCGATGTAAACGATGATTCTAAAAACTTTTTTGATAACGTAATTGATGTCACCAACAGTGGTACTGCGACTACATATAGCGTCACTTATCCTACTGAAACGAAAGGCTTGGTAACGATCCCTGAATCTGAAATCAGGCTATCAAACGGTATCTATCAACAAAACCCGGGATGGTAATGATGATTAACTCATATAACAGTAATAGACCATTCTCTGTCTGTCAAAAGGCAGGCGTGTGTCAAACTAAAAACCAATTATAAACACATGAAAGCAATTAAAAATATATCAACAGCCTTCTTCGCGGGACTCATGATCTTCATGAGTGCCTGTGATCCGATTGAGGACAGGGATGTACTGAAAAACAGCTTTGACCCTGATCAGATTCAACTGATAGTTACCCAAACCGCAGGTGGTAAGGGCAATGGATTAGTTCTGAAAATGAATACACCAGGAGTAATCGGATATTGGGATTATCTTATCGATAAAAAATATACGGATGAGGTGCATGTTAATTTCCCGATTCCAGGTACACACACGTTTACATATACAGTTTCAACTCCCTATATAAACGGTGGAAATCCTGGTGACCGTGAAATTATTACCAAAACTATTGATGTAACAATCGAAGAGCTCGATCAACCGCTTCCTCAAGCCTACTATGATTTAGTAGGTGATGATTTAACGGAAAAAACATGGGTATTCGATGGCGGACCCGCATCTGATGGTGGACAATGGTGGTTTATGTCGGATCCCAGCAACCCCTGGGGTATCTGGTGGAATGCTGCCGGTGATTGTTGCCCACCGGCTGATGCAGCTGGAAAAATGATTTTTGATCTGGATGGCGGCGCCAACTATACCTATTTTGCAAGTGCAGGTGGAGCAGCCGTAACAGGAGGAACTTTTAAATTCAGTGGTGATTTTAAGAAACTGTACATTACAGGACCAAACAATTTACTGGGCGCCATTGCCGGTTCCGGTGGTGGAAATTCAGGTGAGTATAACATCGTTGAGTTGTCTGCCGACAAGCTAGTGTTACACGTTCCAAATGCCGAATGGGCAACAGGTTGGACCTGGGTATTTGTCCCAGCACCCTAAATAGTATTTTATCTGGAGTATAACCAGTATTCAAGGAACCCATCTCAATTCACTTTGAGATGGGTTTTTTATTCACAAAAATAGTGGTCATTGCATCTCCCCTACACCGTCGATAATTAACCTGAAATCATTTAATTGTAAATCATCCAGCCTTCTTGAAGAAATTTTACCTTTGGTGAAAACTTATTTTTATATGCTTCAAAATAGTAACCCTACCCTTACAAAAGCCTGGCAAAAACTTGAAATTCATTTTCTGATGATGCAGGCCACACACATGCGGGATTTGTTTGAGGAGGATCCCGACCGGTTCAAAAAATTCAGTATTCAATTCGAAGATATTCTATTGGATTACTCCAAAAACATAGTCGACGATGAAACGATTTCTACACTCGTTGAACTTGCCAATGAAACGGAACTTAAGCTGGCCATTGAATCCATGTTCAAAGGTGAAACCATTAACCGCACGGAGAATAGAGCAGTCTTGCATACTGCCCTTCGCAATCGGTCCAACAATCCGGTACTGGTTGGAGATTCGGATGTCATGCCCGAAATAAATGCAGTGTTGCAACAGGTTAAGCAGTTTTCGGAAAAAGTTTTAAGTGGTCAGTGGAAGGGTTGTACCAATAAACCGATCACAGACATCGTAAATATTGGCATTGGTGGATCAGATCTTGGCCCGTACATGGTGACCGAAGCATTAAAGCCCTACTGGAAAAATATTACCCCCCAATTTGTCTCTAATGTGGATGGAACACACCTGGCGGAGACACTGAAAGATGTTGATCCTGAAACCACATTATTCATCATTGCTTCCAAAACATTCACAACGCAGGAAACGATGACGAATGCTGAATCTGCAAGAGATTGGTTTTTAAAAAATGTAGGTGAACAGGCTGAAGTTGCTAAACATTTTGTTGCCGTTTCAACCAACACGGAAAAAGTTAAAGAATTTGGTATCGACCCAGAGAATATGTTTGTATTCTGGGATTGGGTTGGTGGCCGCTATTCCTTGTGGTCATCCATTGGATTATCGATTGCCTGCACCATTGGATTCGACCAGTTCGAAGAATTATTGGAAGGTGCGCATGCTATGGACAATCATTTCAGACATGAGCCTTTCGAACAAAATATACCCGTACTGCTTGCCCTGATTGGTATCTGGTACACCAATTTTTTTGCTGCATCCTCGGAAGCCATCCTTCCCTATGATCAATACCTGCATCGTTTTGCCGCCTATTTTCAGCAAGGAAATATGGAAAGCAATGGCAAGTCAGTCGACCGTAGCGGGCAACCCGTTAACTATGCGACAGGCCCAATCATCTGGGGAGAACCCGGAACGAATGGTCAACATGCATTCTATCAGTTAATTCATCAGGGAACACAATTAATTCCCTGCGATTTTATTGCACCGGTTACCAGCCATAATCCTATTGGTGATCACCATGCTAAACTACTTTCTAACTTCTTCGCACAATCCGAAGCATTAATGCAGGGCAAAACTATGGATGCTGTTGTCAATGAATTAAAAGCGACAGGCATGGGAGATGAACAAATCAAAAACCAGGCGCCCTTCCGGATTTTTGAAGGAAACAAACCCAGCAATAGTATTCTGGTTAAAATGATAACACCCAAAACATTGGGCAGCTTAATTGCGATGTATGAGCATAAAATATTTGTACAGGGAGTCGTCTGGAATGTCTATAGTTTCGATCAATGGGGTGTTGAATTGGGTAAGGTATTAGCAAAGAAAATTCTTCCCGAATTGAACTCAGACGAAGAAATTACAAGTCATGATGCCTCCACAAACGGGTTAATCAATTATTTCAAACGGTTGAAATCTAATTGATTAAATTCATGCTTGGTTAGTTGGTTCAGACATGTATTTTTGAGGGTTTTACAAGAAAAAATGGAGAGTTCAATTCAAAAAATCGGTGTCTTTACATCGGGTGGTGATGCCCCCGGAATGAATGCTGCAATTCGAGCAGTAGTACGAACCGCGACCTATTATAAGAAGGAGATATATGGAATCATGCGTGGCTATGAAGGCATGATTGAAGGCGATATAACAAAATTAAATGTACGATCTGTTGGTAATATTCTGCAGCGGGGTGGAACAATTTTAAAATCAGCACGCAGTAAAGAATTTCGTACACCGGAAGGCAGAAGAAAAGCGTATGAGGCTTTGAAGAAAGACGGCATCGATGCGCTCGTAGCGATTGGAGGTGACGGAACGTTTGCCGGGTTATCAAAATTTTATGAAGAATTTCAACTTCCTTCAATTTGTATTCCAGGTACTATCGATAACGATATTACAGGTACTGATTTCACAATCGGTTTTGATACAGCAACCAATACGGCCGTAGAGGCAATTGACAGAATCCGCGACACGGCACTTTCCCATAATCGGCTATTCTTTATCGAAGTCATGGGAAGGAATTCAGGATACATTGCGGTCAATAGCGGAATCGCAGGCGGAGCCGTTGCCATCATTTGTCCGGAACTCGATACTCCCTTTGACGAGTTGTATGATTTGTTACTCTCGGGCAGCAAAACAACCAAAAAATCAAATCTGGTGGTTGTTGCAGAAGGATCTAAAATTGGTGGTGCATATGAGCTGGCAAAGAAAATTCAGGAGCGGTCCGATTATTTCGACATCAAGGTGACCATTCTGGGCCATTTGCAGCGCGGAGGATCTCCTACCTATTTCGATCGTGTATTGGCCAGCAGAATGGCTGTAGCGGCCGTTGAGGGCCTGCTAGAGGGTAAGACCAATGCAATGGTCGGAGTTAAGGATAACAAAATCGTTTTTAATTCTGTTGATATTGTACAGTCAAGTCATCATGAAATCGATCAGGAAGCACTACGAATTGCGAAAATACTATCCATTTAAAAAAGCTGAATTATGAAAAAGGTTACTGTGGGAATTGACATCGGAGGAACGAATACAAAGTTCGGAATTGTAACAAGAGACGGAATGGTCCTGTACCATAATAGTATTGAAACTCCTGTTCATGATACCTTCCAGGATTTTTTTGATGCTTTAACAAGTGCGATTGACGATGGTATGGAAGCCCTAACGGATATAGTTGAATTAGTTGGTATTGGGGTGGGCGCTGCAAACGGCAATATCTTTCATGGAACCATTGAACAGGCTACTAACCTAAAATGGAAAGAGACTATTCCCATCAGTCAAATGCTGACAGACAAATACCATACACCTGCAATTATCACTAATGATGCCAATGCAGCTGCTGTAGGTGAAATGGTGTATGGTGCTGCTCAGGGAATGAACGATTTTATTGTAATCACCCTGGGAACAGGTTTGGGAAGTGGATTCATTTGCAATGGCGAACTCGTCAACGGCAAACATGGATTTGCAGGAGAAGTTGGACATACGATGGTTAACCCTACGGGAAGGTTTTGCAATTGCGGAAAACGAGGTTGTCTTGATTAGTATGTTTCGGCTACCGGAATAAAAAGAACTGTGTATAAACTCCTTGCCGATCATCTTGAGAATAGCGAATTACGTGGAATCAGCTTTGACAATTTAAATACTGAAATGATCACAGAAGCAGCACTAAGGGGTGATATCGTGGCCAACAAATGTTTTGAGTATACAGGTCGTATCCTTGGAATGAAATTAGCTGAGACCGTTGTTCACACCGACCCTGAAGCTATATTTATGTCGGGAGGGCTTTCAAAAGCGGGTGATTTAATATTTGAACCAACGATTGAACACATGGAAGCGAACCTTATGCCCCTATTTAGAGGAAAGGTCAAAATTCTTCCTTCGGAACTTTCCAATCAGGCCGCTCCGATTTTAGGAGCCAGTAGTCTGGTCTGGAAATTTCTGGATTCGAAAACTAAGAAAGAACTGGTGTAGATCGTTTTGATTGACCAACGCCAATCCGCGCCCAGTCCGCATCGGTTAGAAAGATGAGGTAAGAGATGATCATGATCAGTCCGAAATCAATCAGGCTGAGCAGGATGATGATGGCAAGATGAAACAGTACCCCGATTGATAGCATCCAGAATTTTGTTTTACGATTCCAAATCAATAATGGAAATAGTAATTCGAAAATTATAACACACCATCCAATACATAAATTAAACCAGGGGACATCCGGAAGTAACCCAACGAACCTGGGGTTAACCAGGTAATCCAACGATTTTATATAATGCATTGCATCGCCGGACCGCCATGCCGGAGAGTATAATTTATCCACACCCGAAAGTAAATAAATAATAGCAATCTGTATTTTGATAAGCAGTGAAGTCCCATTAAATATTAGTCGCTGTAAACCCACATACTTTTTCCAAACAAGACCGGCACTCAATCCTATTGAAAGGAGAATAAGTACCAATAGCACTACATCAGAACCATTGGCCACGCTGAAATGAAGACGGTAGTAGCTGAATGCGAACCAAAATAAGAAACCGCTCACGACATAATTGGGTTTCCAAATACTGACGCCTAACAATAATAAACCAAGTGATAAAAAGAATGTCGGGTTTGCATAAAAAACTTCACAGGGAAGGAAGACCACATAGGCCAGTGGGCTTGTAATCGGTCCATACTCCATCACTTCTGAAAGCGCATGACTGGCACGCCAATTAAAAATTATTTTCAAAATATAATACAAATAAACTCCCCTAATGAGAAGAAAAATTGCTCCTGGATTTTGAAAAGACGAGCTTGCTTCTTTTGCAACTTTATCGATATATGGAATCCGCCAGCTCATGGGAAATACCGATCAAATCCACCAATTGATTTATGGAAAATGGTATCAGACTTCTCACGTACGAGCGATTCAAGCGTATACGTTAACGTAACGGAATCAATTTTTATATCAGGGTTAGCAAATACAATATATTTCCGGATGGATTCCAGGTGAGGACTTGTTTCAAAACTACCGGAATGAGACGCCAGTTTCCAACACAAATATTTTGGCAAAATACTCATCGAAAAACTACTATAATCAAAATAATTCCGATGGTACTGCTCAAACTCTTTTTTTCCCAATTCAATAGCTTCACTCCACTCCTCATTATTTTCTTTAATGAAGCATAAACATGAGGAATCGTGTTGATCCTATCTTCAGAAAAAAAAGGCCCGTTAGACCAAGTAATCGGTACACTTTTTCAAAGCGGGTGTTTGTTAGATTATTCCTAGTTGGAGAGAAGATTAAAAAAAATGCCAATAGTACATGACCCAGCAGTGCCGCAAAAAAAACATAGGTTATTGCGCGATAAAGTTTCTGCACCTAATCCCTCATTTTATCTTAAAAATAAAACAACTATAAGGTTTCATCGTCAATGCGAAACCAAAATTCTCATCAAAGCCTACCTCAATTTCTTTCCAAAGCAAATCCCGGGCAATATAAATCTCTTCCGGATCAAGTCCCATTGTAGTGGCTACCGATTTCGGAATCTCGATACGGACGTCTTCAACCTCGTCATTAAACCCTGAAATGATCAATAATTTCTCCTTGTTGGAAAAGCGGACATAGGCGTGGATCCGATCACTAATATTTTCTTGTTGAAGATTATACGCTGTTAAATCTACATAATCACCAGTGACAACAGCACTACTCTTCGAAGCGATGTTTAAAACATCTTTATAAAATAATCGAATTTGCTTTTGCTCCATTGATAATGGAATTCCATCGAATGTACCCTCATTCATCCATGCCTGGTGCGCAGGCACCCCCCAATAGTCATAAATAGAAGTTCGGCCATCGTCTCCCTGAAAACCTTCAATACCCTCTCCTTTTTCACCTACTTCCTGACCAAAATAAATCATTACAGGACCCTTATCAATTGTTGCGCTGATCGTCATGGCAGGTGCAGCCTTCCACATCTCCCCTGCAAATGAAGGTGATGCAGCACGTTGCTCGTCATGGTTTTCGATAAAGTGAAGCATCCGGGTATCCAGCTTCGCTAAACGGGTTTGTATCCCAGGAATGAATGCAGTACTTCCCCTTCCGGTTGTCAACATTCGCAACGTATCATATAATTGAACCTTATCGTACAGAAAATCAAATTGACCTACCTGAATATAATTCTCATATTCATCGGGATTATATATTTCTGCAATAAAGATAATGGATGGTTTCACCTCTTTTACTTGCGGGATAACCCAATTCCAAAATTCTACCGGTACCATTTCGGCCATATCACACCGAAATCCATCTACTCCCTTTCCGGTCCAGAAAAGAAGAATCTCTTTCATTTTAATCCACGCGTTGAAGGTATCGGATTAAAATACTGCTTTCTTTCATCCTGAATGTCAACCCCATAATTAAGCTTAACGGTTTCATACCAATCCGTAACAGATGGTGAGGAGGTAAACACATCATTGCCTGTAACTTTTGCCGGCCGTTCAGTGAATTTTCCATCCCGATCAGATCCTCTGTTACGTGTGGTACTACCTGTTGGCACCTTAAACTCTTCTCCCGGTAAATAATAGAAATTGTTGTTCCGGTGAAATGAAACTGTTGTATCATCCTTAACACCAAGATCTTCAATTCCATTTGGTTTTGTATCCGAATGATACGCCCTCGCTACATGATTGGGAACAAAATCAATAATCACTTTTAACTGCTGTGCATGCGTCCGATTAACAAGCTGTTCAAATTCCTTCATTCGGTCAGGTACTTCTACAGCTAAATCAGGATCGACATCATAGTAATCTTTAATTGCATAGGGTGAGCCGGCGAGTCCTTTTACGATATCGGGATCATCGTTAGCAATTCCAAATGCCGAATAGTCTGACTGTGTTGCATGCTCAATAATACCGGTATACCAAACATGGGTGACGCCCAGCTCACGGATTCCGGATAGGGCCTTTTCAGTGATATCATTGAACTTACCCACTCCATTCTCACTGCGTGTTCCATAAGGAGTATTGGTGGTATTCTTATTTCCAAACAAACGGGTCATAATCTGATAAATGACCATCTTGTGCTCAGGCTCGGAAGCGCGTGGTAACGCAGGAATTCTTTCTTGCTCCCGCGAACATGCCAAAAAAATAAAACCAAGAAAAATAAATATCAGGTACCTCATTCAACAATCAACTACAAAATATTCTTTAGATGCTCAATACTATTTTTAACACTATCAATAGGTGCGCCAGGATATGTTTCCTGCTCAACATAGTAATGCTTAAGTCCTGATTGCTTTGCTTTTGAAAACAGTGCCTTAAAGTCAATAGAACCCGTACCAATATCCGCGTTTTTTCCCGGATCGCCCTTGTCCATGTCTTTTACATGCCATTGTTCAAATCGTCCGGGATGCTTCTCAAAATATGTAATCGGATCATGACCTGCCCGAACTACCCAATATAAATCCATTTCCATTCCACAATTTATTGGATCAATTTCCGAAAGCATCACATCATAAGGAATTTGCCCTTCTATGGATTTAAATTCAAAGTCATGATTATGATATCCAAAACGAATACCGGAGGCATTACAAACCTCACCCGCCCTGTTTATTTGTTCACAGATTCTTTTATAGTCGTCAATGGTCTTTCGATCCTCTTCATTTAGGTAGGCCAATACCATGTATGACTGATCATGCTTCTGAGCATCCTCAACAGCCTTTTTCCAGATATCTCCGGAGAGTTGATTTAACCCGTAATGACCGCTTACCGCTTTCATTCCTAATCCATCCACCTCCTTGATGAATTCTGAAAATGGAAGTCCAAATATTTTTCCGTCCGCATAGCCATACGTCTCCAATTCCTGATAACCGAAAGCAGCAATCTCTTTTAACACTTCTTTTGGTGTCGTAGGAATGATATCCCGTAACGTGTACAGCTGCAAACCAATTGCAAAATGTTGTTGTGAGCAGCTGACCAACTCCGGTAAAAATAAAGCTGATACTGCTACCATACCTGACTTTTGAATAAACTCCTTTCTTTTCATAGCTATTTACTCTTTAATTCAATTCCTCTCATGGAAAATAACTTTTTACTACCTGCCTTTTCATTTTTAAACCGTAATGAAAAATGATGTTTGCCCTGCAATGGATTAATCTGTACTGAAACGACTACCAATGATGATGCCTCGTCTGCAGCTACTATGCGTGCATCTTTCAAATCAATTTCCGCTGTTTTACTATCATCCAGCATCAACTCGATTATTCCACCCTGGCTATCCTCATCTGTATCAATCCAAAAATGAAGTGACCTGACATTGGTTAAATCCACAGGGACATAGTTTACAAAACCCTGATCCTTGATATCATGTATGTGTACAACTCTTCTGACTTCTTCTGTCTTTACTCCACTCAGGCTATCAAGATAAGATCCATCTAAAAAGGGTGCTCTGAGCAAAGCCCTATCTTCAGATGAAAAGGGCGGTATATTTCCCATTCCTCCATCTTCATACATGGCCGTTAGTAAATAAACACCTCTCGGTGGAAGGTTTTGATCACGAGTATGTTGCTTAAATTTCAACGTTCCGTTTGTCGCCAATTTATTTTTATCACCACCAGAATCCATTGAAAGAATATAACTGACCATTGCCTGCGCCTGTTCGATTGAAAGCTGCGGATGCGCAGACATCGCTGTCTCACCCCAGATACCTGCACCTCCCCGGATGATTTTATCTGCCAGTACTTCGATTGCTTTTGGATCTTTGCTATACCGCTCGGCAATTTGCTGATAACTTGGCCCGGCTGATTTTTCGGTACGGGTGTGACAAGCCTTGCAATCACTTTCTGCAAGCAAAACACTTCCTGAAAGTTCTGCTTTTTGATGTCCTGCCGGATTTGTCTCTGTCTGCGGACTAAACCGAAGGTAGTTAAATGTGACCTTCACGTTTTCATGGTTAATACTTCCGCCTGCCAGGCTTCCATCCTCGCGGTCCGTGACACTAATCGTATACTGTGCTTCGCTATCTTCGAGGAAGAACTCGGGATTCCCACCCAATTCAATTGCAACTGAAGGGGGTTCATTTCCTACGACGATTGTTTCTTCGGCAGTCACCTCCAATCCCTGTGGATCAGATACAGTTAATGTCACATGATAAATCCCGGGGTTTTCAAATGTATATTCAAAACCTCCTGAAGAATTCGTAAGAGTTTCTGGCCCAACATCGAGTTTATAAGTAACCTGATTACCATCAGGATCCCCTGAGCCGGATGTATCAAACAGCACCTTGAGTGGATTTGCACCACGCGTAGTGTTTGTTGTCAATGCTGCGATGGGTCTGATATTACCCGAATTAAATTCTATTCTTGAAAGTCGGGCATCCAGGTTTTTTCCGTACCACTTTTCACCATACTCCAATATATAGAGCGATCCATCGGGACCTACTTCCATATCCATAATGTTGTTGAAGGTAAGGTTATCCAAAAATGGTTCGATATCTACAATGTTTTCCTGTTCATCAAAGGATACCAACCGAACCCAATCTCTCATCCAGTCGTAAATTATTAACTTATTATTGAGATAATTGGGCAAGGCAACCGCTGATGGCGTTGAATAAAGCTCAGCATGATAAACGGGGCCGGCCATTGCATTCCTCCCCCCGGTTTTCATCAATGGAAAATCAGGTGATACATCATACGGATACCATATTAATGCAGGTTGTGCAGGGGGCAACATCTGAAGACCGGTGTTATTCGGTGAGGTATTGATTGGCGTTGCCGGATCATTCCATATTCCAGCAACCCCTGCTGTAAAATCATATTTTGCATAAGCATAGTTGTTACCGACGAAAAGTGGCCATCCGAAATTTCCAGGAGTTCGGGCACGATTCACTTCATCATATCCGCGAGGTCCCCGGGCTTCACTATCATTTCCTGCATCGGGACCTACTTCTCCCCAGTATAAGTAGTTTGTTTTTTTATCAACTGAAATACGGTATGGATTCCGGTTTCCCATCACATAGATTTCAGGCCTGGTATTTTTGGTACCGACTGGAAATAGATTCCCCTCGGGAATGGTATAGGTTCCGTCCGATTCAGGATGAATACGCATGATCTTACCCCTCAGATCATTCGTATTGGCTGATGATTTCTGCGCATCAAATGGAGCGTGTCCCGGTCGTTCATCGGCAGGTCCATACCCATTGGATTGAAAAGGATTTGTATTATCACCCGTTGAAATAAAAAGATTTCCATTTGAATCAAATGCTAATGATCCACCAGTGTGGCAACATGATTCCCGTTGTACCTCAACGGCTAATATTTCAACTTCTGATTCCAGATTGATATGATGGTTCTCGAAAGTAAAGCGGGATAATACATTTGCTGATCGTGTTGGATGCGAATAAAATATATAAAGCCAATGATTTTCTTCAAAATTAGGATCTTTTGTTAGTCCAATCATTCCATCCTCGAAAACTGTGTTTACCTTAAAGGTATTGATCAGTTCAATAGAATCGCTTTTGGGGTCATACATCTTAACTGTTCCCTTACGTTCCAGAAAAATAATACGGCCATCAGGAAGAATGGTCATTTCAGTGGGTTCATCAAAATAATATCCCAGCACATTTTTAGTGAAGCGCGTCTCCTCCGGAAGAACTTCCTCTTTTACCTTTGAATAATCAAGTTTCCCCTCACCAATTGCATACTCCATTCCATGTTGAAGTACTTCGCGAAAAAATGGTTCCGTATAATGATCAGAAGCGTGTCCTAATCCTATATAATAGGAACGCCCACCATCAAATTCCCGATACCAAACTCCCGGTTGATCTAAATCAAAACTATCCGTTATAGTTGTCCCTTCAACAGTAAATACGACGTTGATTGCAGACGAAGATTTCTCCACTGAATACAGTTCGTCAGTCCATTCAATTTGCTCGGTTAATGCAAGGCTAATTGGAGAAGTGTCTTTTTTTCTAATGGATACATGCTGAGCTGCACTGTGATGTTTTGAAGTCGCTCCCACCAACTTACCATACCACCACCATTCCTGCTCCGTTTCAGCAGCCGCGTGGATACCTACAAAACCACCTCCGGCCTGAATGAATCTTTTAAAAGCGTTTTGTTGTTGAAGGTTGAGTACATCCCCCGACGTATTCAGAAAAACAACGGTCGCATAATTTTTCAGGTTTTCCTCAGTAAAATCATTAGCATCGGAAGTCGTATCAATGCGAATATTCTGTTCACTGCCAAAAAGTAGAAGGGCGTCTTTTCCAGCAGCAACCGATTCGTGCCGCTCTCCTGCCATCTTTGAAAAAACGAGAACACGGGGATTTCTATTCGTACAGTTCTGAAGTAATAATACTAGGCAAAGGATTGGAAACAGTCTTAAAAGAATACGCATGATCAGGATTAATGTTCCGTCTCTCCATCGAGCGACAATACGTACCGTGCCATATTCTCAGCGTCGGCTTGTGAAACATCAACATGTGCATTCATTGGCATTTCTCCCCATACACCAGAGCCACCCTTGATGATTTTTTCAGCCAGCATTTTAATATTAGTTTCTGTAAACTCATATTTAGCAGCAACATCAGCATGCGCCGGGCCCACTATTTTATTGGTTGGATGATGGCATGTCTTACAATCGGATTCCTCGACCAACACTTTTCCCAACGCAACCAAATCAGTTTCCTGACTGGCATCAGTTTCCTCATCGCCCTCATACTCTTCATAAGCGCTTTCGTCCTTGGCTTCCTCTTTTTTTGATCCGCAGGATGTCAGGATCAAGGCACTCGCCAACGCAACAAAAAATAGTCTGATTTTCATATTCATAGTTTTAAATTAGTCCTAATACTTTTTTATTCAATTTGGGATTTTTACCAGCGGAAGCAAAATCATCGAATGCCTTTTCAGTTACGCGAATGATATGATCTTGAATAAACGGTGCGCCTTCAGCTGCACCCTGTTCAGGATGTTTAATGCAACACTCCCACTCCATCACTGCCCATCCGTCGAAACCATACTGTGCAAGTTTGGAAAAGATATCCGCAAAATCAATTTGTCCATCTCCGAGCGATCGGAATCTGCCCGGCCGGTTGATCCAATCCTGATACCCTCCATACACACCACTTTTTCCTGTTGGATTGAATTCAGCATCCTTAACGTGAAACATTTTAATAAAGGAATGATAGAAATCGATATACTGCAAATAATCGAGTTGCTGTAAAATAAAATGACTGGGGTCATATAGGATAGCACAACGTTTATGTTTGCCGGTGGCTTCCCAAAACCGCTCGAAGGTAATACCATCATGAAGATCCTCGCCCGGATGAATTTCATAACAAAGATCAACTCCACTTTTATCAAATGCATTCAAAATCGGAAGCCAGCGTTTGGCAAGTTCCTTAAAACCATCTTCCACTAATCCCATCGGACGTTGGGGCCAGGGGTAGACAGTATGCCACATCAAAGATCCGGAGAATGTGGCATGTGCCTTCAGTCCTAAATTTTGACTCGCTTTGGCTGCCAGTTTTAATTGCTCAACTGCCCACCGTGCCCGTTCTTTTGGTTTCCCCTGAACACTTTTGGGTGCAAACCCATCAAACATTTCATTATATGCGGGGTGCACAGCTACTAACTGTCCCTGCAGATGCGTCGATAGCTCTGTAATTTGAACACCACATGCTTCAACCGTTTCGCGATATTCATCTGCATAGTCTTTACTCTTCGCAACTTTTTCCAGATCAATGCACCGCGCATCCCAGGTTGGAATTTGAACACCCTTATAGCCCAGAGAAGCGGCCCATTTACAAATCGTTTTTAAATTATCAAAAGGTGCTTCATCACCCATAAACTGCGCCAGGAAAATCGCTGGTCCCTGAATTGTCTTTGCCATACTATTTTCTGAATTTATTTTTTGACCTTCGTCCATTTCCGATTGGAGTTAGACGATTTAATTACCGTATCAATAAATGCCATACCACGGATACCATCCTCCACATCCGGAAAATCAAATTTGGCTGCATTGATTTTCTTTCCTTGCCGGTAAGCTCTCACCGCCCGACTAAATGCAACGTAAATATTTGCGAATGCTTCCAGGTATCCTTCCGGATGTCCCGCTGGTGTCCTGCAATTCTGTTTTGCTGCATCACTCAAATAAGGCTGGCCGGCCCGAAGAATTTCTTTCGGTCTATCCAACCATTTCCTCACCAAGGAATTGGGTTCCTCTTGCCGCCATTGCAAGCCCCCCTTCTCTCCATAGACCCGAATATTGAGGTCATTTTCTTCGCCAGCTGCTACCTGTGTTGCCAATAATACTCCCGTTGCACCATTTGCGAATTTGACCAACATGGAACTATCATCATCCAGTTTTCTTCCTTTGACTTCAATGTTTAGCAACGCGTTAATTTCAGTAATCTCTGAACCTGAAATGTATTCCGCTAAATTCGCTGCATGGGTACCAATATCGCCAATCGCACCACCCGCTCCAGACTTCGAGGGGTCTGTGCGCCAGCCGGCTTGCTTATTTCCTGATTTTTCAAGATTGGTCGATAACCATCCCTGAGGATATTCAACATATATTTTCCGGACTTTACCAATCGCTCCACTTTTTACCAGCGCCTTCGCTTCCTTCACCATCGGATACCCTGTGTAGGTGTGCGTAAGCGCGAGAATCAATCCGGATTTGTCAACAATCTTTTTTAATGCTTTCGCCTCTTGTAATGAGAACGTAATGGGTTTGTCCATGATTACATGAAATCCATTTTCAAGGGCCATTTTTGCGGGAGCAAAATGTACATGGTTAGGGGTAACGATAGAAACAAAATCCATCCGAATATCTGCCGGCAGGGCTTTCTCCTTCAGGATCATTTCTTCAAAATTACCATAGACGCGTGTCGGGTCTAAAAATAAATCCTGACCGGTCGCTTTTGATTTGCCAGGATCGCTGCTGAAAGCACCACATACTAATTCAATCTGACCATCCAGTGCGGCAGCTTTTCGGTGTACTGCACCTATAAAAGCATCGGAACTTCCTCCGATCATGCCCATTCGCAAACATCTGTTCTTCATGTACAATTGTTTATTCAATAGTATAAACCTAAAGATATGAATTTAGCCAAAAATGAGGGTCCCAAAATCAATCTATGTTGACAAGAATTTATAATCCACTAATACTTTGCAGGCTCCCCTTTCTTCGGCAACGTCTTTTTTATGAATTCACGAATATCATCATTTGCATTGGCAAGATCTTCGGCACGCAGGTACATCATATGTCCGCTTCGATACCCTTTAAAACTTAGTCGATTCTTTAAACGACCACTTGGATCCAGATTCCACATGGTATACTTCGCATCAAAATATGTGGTGGCGCCATCAAAATATCCCGACTGAATCATCACATTTAAATAGGGGTTTTGTGCCATCGCCTGACGAAGGTTTTCACCGGTACGATCACCGCTTCGATCCCATGGATGCACGGGACCAAACATATTATATTTAACATCTGTTTTATAATTGAGATGTTCACGGAGATAATAATTGATAGCCGGTGTAAACGAGTGCAACCAGGACGTCAGCTCTGAATTATAATCAGGCCGATCACCACCTGTCTTACTATCGATCCCCAGGTAACGTGAATCAAGTCGGCCTATGGTATACCCTTTATCACGGAGTAAATCTTTCCAGAAATAGGAAGTTGAAACATCAAGATTTTGAGCGAGTATCGATTCCTCAGATAGCCCGGAGTAATAGGCCATTTTGGCTGCTACTTCTTTTTTCTTTTCTTCTGACAGAAAACCACCCATTGCAACTGCAGGAAGTAACTCATTGATTGCATAGGTTTCAACTTCAGGCAATAATTGATCAAGGTCTTTTTGTTGCAATGCTGGGTTCAGGGCTTTCTGATACCAGGCAGCTGCGGCAAAATAGGGCAATCGGTTTGCAATATCAACAGGCCCATCGCGCTCAATTCCTAACCCGGTTGGTGAAACAAGGATAACACCATTCAAATACATCCACTGTGCGTTCTGCAATTCAAGTGCTAATCCCGAGACACGGGTTGTTCCATAACTCTCGCCAATCAAATATTTTGGAGACGTCCAACGGTTTTTCCGGGTCACAAAAGTATTGACCCATTCGGCCAGGTATTTGATATCGGCATTGACGCCAAAGAAATCTGATTTCTTTGCTTCCTTATCAAGGATACGGGAAAAACCCGTATTTACAGGATTCACATAAACAATATCGGCAATGTCCAGAATGGAATGTGGGTTTTCCTTTACACCATAAGGCTGGATGGGATATCCTTCCGCATCAATTTCCAGCACCCGTGGGCCCGTATAGGCAATGTGCATCCACACGGATGCTGATCCTGGGCCACCGTTAAAGGAAATCACCAGTGGACGTGCTGCTCGATCCTTGACTCCATCCCGTTCATAGTAGGTATAAAACAAAGCAGCAACTGGCTTGCCTTCTTCATTCCAAACCGGCTGTGTTCCCGTCGTTGCCGTATAGGCAAAACGTTGACCCTTGATGGTCACTTCATGTTTTGTAACAACAGCCGATTCGGCTTCCAGTTCACGGTTCTGAGCGTAGCTGGTAAACGTCATCACAACCAGTATTATACATGCAGATAAATGCTTCATATTAGGTAAGGTTAGATAAAATTAATGGCTCTCAAATTACCAATAATAATATTTGAAAAACTCCCGCTTGTGGAAAATCAAGATAAAAGACTGCATTCGCAGTGGTGTCAGGTCTTTAAAGCAAGGATGTTGAAACTGTCGGGTCGAAAAACCAACAGCACTTAACCCGACAGCACTTAAATGGAAAACACAAAATAAAAAGGCGCAATGGGAATGCGCCTTTTATTTATACTTGAATTTTACAAATCAGATCGCATTGTTGATCAGATTTTCAAAATATTCCTGACGACCACTTCGTTGTTCAGGCTCACCTGACTTCACCGCAAGGGTGCGCAACTGTTCAAGGGATAATTTCCCCCGCTCAAATTGTTTTCCTTTACCGGAATCAAACGAACGATACCGTTCTTTGCGAAGTTGCTGGTACTCACCATTCTTCAGAATTTTATTAGCCGTTAACAGTGCACGGGCAAACATGTCCATACCACCAATATGGGCGTGAAATAAATCTGCTAAATCTGTTGAATTCCTCCTGGTTTTTGCATCAAAATTAATACCACCAGTTTTGAATCCACCCGCCTCAACGATAACCAGCATACATTCAATCAATTCAGTAATGTTATTCGGAAATTGATCGGTGTCCCAACCATTTTGATAATCTCCCCGGTTCGCATCCATACTTCCCAGCAGACCGGCATCCGCTGCCACTTGTAGTTCGTGTTGAAAGGTATGTTGGGCAAGGGTCGCATGATTGACCTCCAGATTTAATTTAAAGTCATTCAACAAATCAAACTCCTGTAAAAAGCCGATGACCGTAGCGGCATCAAAATCGTACTGATGTTTACTGGGTTCCATGGGTTTCGGCTCAATAAGAAAAGTGCCTTTAAACCCGATCTTTCTTCCATAGTCTTTGGCCATATGTAAAAAACGTGCCATGTGTTCACGTTCTCGTTTCATATTTGTATTCAACAATGACAGATAGCCTTCTCTTCCTCCCCAAAAAACATAATTTGCACCACCGAGTTCCACCGTCGCATCCAGGGCGTGTTTTACCTGAGAAGCAGCATGGCAAACAACATCAAAATTAGGATTGGTGGCTGCGCCATTCATATACCGCGGATTTGAAAACAAGTTCGCGGTACCCCAAAGCAATTTCACACCCGACTCTTTTTGCTTTTGCCTGGCGTATTCAACAAGCGTCTGTAATCTTTTTTCTGATTCCTTTAACGTAGGTGCTTCATCCACTACATCATAGTCGTGAAAGCAATAAAAAGGAGCACCCAGTTTCGTAATGAATTCAAAGGCGGCATCCATTTTATCTTTTGCCCGCTGTACGGGGTCCGGATTTGTTAACCAGGGAAAATCTTTGGTTGGCGCTCCAAATGGATCACCTCCGGTTCCACAGAAGGTATGCCAATAAGAGATAGCAAACCGGAAATATTCTTCCATGGTTTTCTTGCCAACTTTCATCTTTGGATTATAATATTTGAAGGCAAAGGGATTGTCTGAATCCTTTCCTTCGTATTTAATCCTTGAAATTTCTTTAAAGTATTTTAAACTGCCGGTGGTCACCTTCATAATTAAGTAATAGGTTAGTTTACTAATTGTTTGTTAAGTATTTGTTTCCATTGTGCATACGCACTTGCATATTCTTCTGATAATTCCTTCTCGGGAACATATTTTTTCAGACACGTTAATCCCTCAAATGCTGCTTCGATATCTTTATAATATCCCACCCCAACTCCTGCTCCACGTGCAGCACCCTGCGCACCATCTGTATTCACCAATTCTATAGTAGCACCCGTTACATTGCTGAATGTTTTACAAAAAAGTTCACTCAAAAACATATTCGCCTGTCCGGCACGAATTGTTTTTGCCTTAATTCCCATGCTGTTTAAAATTTCAAATCCATATGCTATTGAAAAAACAATTCCCTCCTGAACGGCCCTGCATAAATGCGTATTCATGTGGCGTGTCAGATTCAGACCATGAAAACTGGCATTCAAATTTTTGTTCTCCAGCATTCTTTCTGCACCATTTCCAAATGGCAAAACAACAAGACCATCTGATCCGATCGGGGCACGCTCAGCAAGCTCATTCATTTTTTCATACGAAAACAATTCCCCATCATTAGAAAAACTTTTCCGCAGCCAACTATTTAATATTCCCGTACCGTTAACACAGAGTAATACACCATATCGATGGTCCGATTTTGTATCATTTACATGAATGAAGGTATTGACTCGTGACAAGGCATCAGATGTTGGCCTGTCAACAATTCCATAAATTACCCCGGAAGTACCGGCAGTAGCTGCAATCTCACCAGGGTTCAATACCTTTAGCGAAAATGCATTATTAGGTTGATCCCCGGCCCGATAGGTAATCGGTGTGCCTGGTGCCAACCCCAAAAATCCCGCAGCTTTTTCCGTTAATGACCCCTGATAAGCAAACGTACTAACGATTTCCGGAATATGTTTTTGGTCCAATCCATAGAAGGTCATTAATCTTTCGGGAATCGTATCTTTCTCATAATCCCATAACACTCCTTCAGAAAGACCGGAAGCAGTTGTATTTATTTGATCGGTCATTCGCATCGCCAGAAAATCTCCAGGCAACATCATTTTATGAATTTTTGAATATACTTCCGGTTCGTTTTCTCTTACCCATTTAAGCTTTGATGCCGTGAAATTTCCAGGAGAGTTTAAGAGCCTGTTCATACAATACATTTCACCCAATTGCTGAAATGCTTCATTACCGATATCTACTGCCCTACTATCACACCAAATGATGCTTGGACGCAAAGCATTTCGCTGTTCGTCAACAATCACAAGGCCATGCATTTGGTAGGCAATTCCAATTGCTTTTATATCGGATGGATCAACATGACATTTTTTTAATAAGCCCTGCGTAGCGAGAATAGCATTCAACCACCAAACTTCAGGATCTTGCTCAGCCCACCCTTTATGTGGACTGGAGATTTCCATTTCAACAGATGGTGAAATAAAGGAGGCTACGATCGTTGAAGATTCAGCCTCAATCAGCGAAACTTTTATTGAGGAACTGCCTAAATCGTACCCTAAAAAATAATCCATGTTGCAAAGTAATACTTATAGTCATTATGACCAATAAGAAATGGACTATTAATTTACGGTAATAATTTTATAAACCGGAAATAAGTTAATTTTTATGCGCCTTTAGCAATTATTCCTTGCGGGTTTTCAGCCTGGAGGCAACAAAATGACCTATTGCTCTACCTTCAGTAATTCCAACCATACAGGCTTCCCGATAGTGGATTCCTCCGTACAATCGGCTAATGGCAGCTTCTTCTGATGCTTCATTAAAGGAGTTGAAACTTCTCGCTGTCAAACCAAATTCCAATTCGGTTGAATCTGTAAAGGCAAAATTATCTCCAAATAAATCAGTAAGGACAATCGCAGCACTGGAAGAGATCACGCTATGGCCACTCGTGTATTCCGGAAATGGCGGAGTTTGCAGCACGGGGGTCCATTCAGCATCCATATAATTATTAATATAAGTTTCTGGGCGGATCACATTACTTCTAAATTTTTCATCCCAGCAACTGATAAATGCGTCAGCAAGTGCTACGGAAACACGTGCATAAGCTTCAGCAGATTCTGTGTAATCCGTATTTGCTACCCGACAGGCAACACCGGTAATATTGATCCAATGTCCTCCGGGTGAAATTTTCTTTGTCGCAAACATCACATGTCCTTTCACGTTCATCATGAAAGGATTACAATCCCAGAAAAAGGCAATATCGCGCTGTTCATCGGAAAGATTATTCACAACTTCCATAGTTTCTTTTACTGTCTTGTAAAAATCACTGTTTGGATCTATTGAAAATTCACTCATCGGTTCTGGAACAAATTGCTGCGCTGAATCAATGACAAAGGTCCGAATCTTATTCCAATGCGGCTCGATCGCATCCATATATGCAGGCGGTGTCGGCTTCCAGGTATCGGGAGATTCAGTCACTGTGTATTTCGGATAAGAACGTGTTTGCTTATAATTATCTGAATTCGCCCATACCATAATCTCCTTCGCCATTTCATCACCAAAAGAAACGGATCGTTCAAATACTTCTTCTGGAATTCCTGTGTTCCTAAATTCATCAATTATATTTACCCGAAACTCATCGATCTGATCCTCAGAAAAAATCAAACTTCTGCCGACAC
Source organism: uncultured Cytophagales bacterium (assembly GCA_942491425.1). Classification (GTDB taxonomy): domain Bacteria; phylum Bacteroidota; class Bacteroidia; order Cytophagales; family Cyclobacteriaceae; genus JBGTGG01. The sequence continues at coordinate 100,476 of CALOAV010000018.1, read as the reverse complement.
TTAATATAGCCTGAACGGCGGAGAGTGAATAACAATATTCAACATCTTGCTGAGGAGTTGGTAACTGATTTAATCCGTGAAGCTGGCCGACAAGGGAGATCAGTTCAGGATTTCCAAATCGGGCAGCCTCATATCCTGCAACACTTGCATAGGCATAAATCCGACTAGCAACTGGTGGTGAAAATATATCATGAACAATTACATCGGTCACCTTTTTAATCGAACGATGAATAAATTCCGGGTTCTCTGCCGCTAACCTGTAACTTGAATTATCGGTTGGAGAACAGGTAGCCAACAATATTCCAACCACTAAAAAATGTAAACGTTTCATGCTTATTTTAATTAACAACTTTCAATCTGGTTTCATCGGGTAAGCAAGGCTGCACCCAATACGCCTGCACTATCCCCTAAATATGGTTTAACGATCGGTGTTTCCAGTTCGGGATTAAAAACATGCTGACGAACCGCTTCAATTCCCAGATCATACAGGAAATCCACATTCCCAACACCCCCGCCAATAACGACCACATCAGGATCTAAAATATTGATGACGGTACTCAGCCCCAATCCAAAATATTTAACCAGTCGTTGAATCGCCTTTTGAGCAGTGGGATCTACCTTTGATTCAGCAAGCGCGCTGATTTCTTTAAATGATTTTCGATTGCCGGTAAATTGATAGTAGTATCGTTCTAAAGCTTTACCCGAAATGATAGTCTCAACACATCCTTCCTTTCCGCAATAACATTTTCCTCCGGATTCATCAAGGTAATTGTGTCCCCATTCTCCAGCTATACCCATTTTTCCAGAAATTATTTTTCCATCGATCACAATGCCACCACCAACTCCTGTTCCTATTATCACCCCAAATATATTTTTAGCTTCAGGATACTCTTCTTTTACAACACCCATCGTTGCCTCTGCAAGTGCAAAACAATTCGCATCGTTCTCCAGAACAATACCAACCCCCAACGCTTTTTCCAAATCGGTTTTGAGTGGTTTGCCATTAATGCACGTTGTATTGCTATTCTTAATAACCTTCGTCCCCGGGTCGAGACTACCCGGTGCTGAAACACCAATCATCGCTGGCAAATCACCATACTCTTTCATTTTGTTAACCAGCAGGATGATTTGACTGATAATGTGTTTATATCCCTTTTCAGCTTCGGTTGGGATTCTTTCTCTGAAAACAGGTTCGCCTTTTAAATTTGATTTAAGAATTACTCCTTCAATCTTGGTTCCACCCAAATCGATACCCCATAATACATTTCCTTGTTTTTTCGCCATTGACGGTCACCTTCAGAATAATTTTTGCAAAATAGCCAATTACTCTAAATTTTTAGCCACCAGGACTATTCTTAAACGAGGTTGCACTGTAAATCGCGTCCTGAAGCTCCTGTTCTTCGATCCTGATGCGCACTTCGTCCCAATGCATTAAGGAAACGAATTCTTCCTTAATCAATTCTTTTAGTGCCTGCACACGGTCCATATCAAAATATAACATACCCGTTCTTCGATTAATAAAATCAAGAAGCGTAAGTGACATCTCATAGTGTATGGTGTACCAGCATTCCGCTTTTACCAGGGTGTTTACATCGAGCACCTCGAAATTTTTTGAAATATAATTGAGAATAGCGGATGTATTTTTACCATAGTTATAGACCAGATAGCGGGTATATTTCTCCATTTGATGTGGCTGAAGTTTGGCGAAAACTTCCTGAATATATTGGTTCACTTCTTCAGGTTCATCAAAATCAGCCCCTACCAATTTCAATGTATCGGTTGTACACACCCGAAAATTTCTGTTTTCAAAATTTTGATCAACTAGCCGATCAATTATTCGTTCCGCCATTTTCCGATAGCCGGTAAGTTTGCCCCCGGCAATAGAAAGCAACCCTGAGGATGACTCAAATATCTCGTCTTTTCGGGAAAGTTCGGAAGCAGATTTACCCGTTTCGTGAATTAACGGACGCAATCCGGCCCAACTGGACTGAATATCAGATATGGTTAGATTCACTGCTGGAAAAGATTCATTCACACCATTAATAATGTATTGAACATCCTCAAGGGTAGCATACACCGCATCCTTGTTCCCGGTATAATCTGTATCCGTGGTTCCAATATAGGTAGTATCGTTTCTTGGAATGGCGAAAATCATCCGGCCATCGGGTATGTCAAAATAAATCGATTGCTGCACAGGAAATTTTGAACGTGCTACCACAACATGTATCCCTTTGGTGAGATGAAGGGTTTTTCCTTTCTTCGATCTATCGAGGTCACGAATATCATCCACCCAGGGTCCGGTTGCATTTACCACCACGGATGCATCAATCGTTAGCACATTTTTGCTAAAAACATCCCGGTAAACAACTCCGGAAATTTTACCATCATGATATTTAAAACCAGTTACTTCTGAATAATTGAGGACATCAGCCCCCAACTCCACTGCTTTTTTAATGATCTCCAGGGTTAATCGCGCATCATCGGTTCGATATTCAGCATAGAGGCCTCCTCCTTTTACATCTTTCGGATCCAATAGTGGTTCCGCCAGCAACGTTTGTTTTCGGGTTAGCATCTTGCGTTGATCCGCCTCTTTAACACCCGCCAACCAATCATAAAGTTTCAGTCCGAGGGAGGTGAGGATACTCCCAAATCCTCTTTTTTCCCGCAGTGGTAAAAGCATTTTTTCTGCCAGTACCAAATGGGGCGCCAGCTGATGAAGAATGGCCCGTTCACTCCCCACTTCTTTTACCAATCCGAATTCCAGTTGTTTTAAATAGCGCAGCCCTCCATGAATTAATTTTGTGGACCGACTACTGGTGCCAAAAGCAAAATCATTTTTTTCTAAAAGTGCGGTTTTCAATCCCCGTGAAGTAGCATCCAGGGCGATACCTGCGCCGGTAATTCCCCCTCCGATAATTAATAAATCATAATGAGTTCCCGCAAGCCTGGTTTGGATTATTGACCGTTCCGCGAAAGAAAAAGGTATCATTCCACCCAACCTTTAGTACGCTCAATGGCTTTCAACCATCCGGAATACAACGTGATACGGGTTGCTTCCTCCATTTCTGGTTTATAAAGCATCTCCACTTTTCTATTTTTCAAAATATCCGCTTTCTTCCATAACCCTACCTGAATTCCTGCAAGATATGCGGCCCCATAAGCTGTTGATTCAACAAGCGTTGGACGTTCTACTTCAACATTTAAAATATCTGATTGAAACTGCATCAATAAATTGTTGGCGGAGGCTCCACCATCCACTTTTAGTATTCTGATGTCCAGGTTTGAATCCTTTTTCATTGCCTCCAGAACATCCTTAGTCTGGTACGCCATTGATTCCAGGGTGGCTTTTATAATATGATCTTTACCCGTATCTCGCGTCAAACCGAAGATGGCCCCCCGCGCATACATATCCCAGTAGGGAGCCCCTAATCCTGCAAAAGCAGGAACCACATATACTTCGTTATGACCCAACGCCTTCATGGCAAAATATTCAGAATCCTGCGACTGATCGATCATATGAAGGCCATCCCGTAACCATTGAACGGCAGCTCCGGCAATGAATACACTTCCCTCCAGCGCATATTCAACCTTCCCGTCCAGGCCCCAGGCGATTGTTGTTATCAATCCATGGTCCGATAGTTTAAATTCTGTACCGGTATTCATCAGCATGAAACAACCCGTACCATATGTGTTCTTCACTTCTCCGGGTTCAAAGCATGCCTGACCAAACAAAGCAGCTTGCTGGTCTCCAGCGATCCCGGCAATGGGAATCGTGGTTCCTTCATAATTCCAATCTCCGAAATACGCAGCTGATTCTTTTACTTCCGGTAGCATGGACTTCGGAATCTCCAGCACGGATAGTAATTTTTCATCCCATGATAACGTTCGGATATTATATAGCATTGTTCGTGACGCGTTGGAATAATCCGTACAATGGGATTTACCATTCGTCAGGTTCCATACCAGCCAGGTATCAATTGTTCCGAAAAGAAACTCTCCCCTTTCTGCTCTGGCCCGGGCTCCATCAACATGATCCAGCAACCATTTAATTTTTGTTCCTGAAAAATATGAATCGATTACTAATCCCGTATTGTTGCGAACATAGTCTGACAAGTCTTGTTTCTTTAAGGCTTCACAAGTTGCAGCGGTCCGTTTGTCCTGCCAGACGATTGCATTGTGGATCGGTTGACCGGATTGCTTGTCCCATACTACGGTTGTTTCCCGCTGATTGGTAATCCCAATTCCCTTTATATCCGCAATGGAAACACGGCTGTCTCCAATCACCTTTCGAAGTGTATCCAACTGGGATGAAAGTATTTCTAATGGATCGTGTTCCACCCACCCCGATGCGGGAAATATCTGGGTAAATTCTTGTTGTGCTGATGTTACGATTTCACCTTTCTCATCAAACAGAATGGTTCTTGAGCTTGTTGTTCCCTGATCGAGTGCAATGATGAAAGACGGCATAAAAACTAATTAAATAAACTCAGGTAAACTATTGCTCCGAGTATTCCACCAATAATTGGCCCCACTACAGGGATCCAGGAATACGACCAATCTGATTCTCCTTTTCCTTCAATGGGCAATAAATAATGAGCTATTCTCGGGCCTAAATCGCGGGCAGGATTAATGGCAAATCCAGTAGTTCCTCCCAACGATAGTCCGATGGCTATAATCAATAATCCAACAACCAGTGGGTTGAGACCTTCTGCAAATTTATTTGCTCCAATAAATAACAGACCAAGTACTAACACTGCTGTGGCGAGTACTTCGCTAATCAAATTTCCAAACGTATTTCGAATAGCAGGTCCTGTACTAAAAATTGCTAGTTTGTTAGCTTGGTTTTCAGTTTGCTTCCAATGTGGATAATAATGAATCCAAACCAGAATGGCGCCAACAAAAGCTCCAGCTAATTGTGCCAGAATATATCCGACTACTTGATCCCATGGAAAGTCACCAGCATAGGCAAGCGCTACTGTTACCGCAGGGTTAATATGAGCACCACTACTATTCCCAACTGCAAAAATTGCTAATGTGACCGCCAGTCCCCATCCAATTACAATTGTCAACCAACCGGCATTTTCGGATTTGGATCCACGGAGCAATACTCCCGCTACAACCCCATTACCAAGTAAAATAAGAATAAGAGTGCCGAGAAATTCAGCGAGATATACGTTCATATACTTTCAAGTCTGGTTGACTTGTGAAAGATAAACGTAATCAACGTTAAATCAAATCTACTTCAATTCCAGGATCAGAATTTCATTTGCACCGATTGATACAGTTTCGATAGAAGGATGTTGCTTCCCGGTTACAATCTCAACGGCAGATTTGAACTTTGCAGTAATTTCCCGGAATCGATCGGTCTTTAGGTTAACTGCTTTCGAACTGCCATTCAACATCATCATTATAGCCCGGTTGGAATCGTGTCGAAAATAAACATAAACATCGTTTTCGGGGATGAAATGAGTCAACCGGCCTGTATGAATTAGTGTTTCACTTTTACGCCAGTTTAAAACAGTTTTAATGAAATCAAAAGCTTCATTTTGCTCTGCCGTTCTTCCACTTGCTTCAAAAGCATTTAGGCTATCCTCCTTCCATCCACCGGGAAAATCTTTTCTAACATCCGGATGAAATCCACCATCACCGTCCATTAAGAGTTCGGTACCGTAATACAATTGTGGAATCCCACGCGTGGTTAGCAGAAACCCAATTCCTTGTTTGAATTTGTTTAGGTCGTTATTGACCAATCTGTAAAAGCGGGTTAAATCATGATTATCCACAAAAGTCATGTTATGATTTGCATCCGGATAAATAAAATCCTGTCCAATCGCTTCATATAATCTGCTCACTCCGGTATCCCATCCGGTTGGTTCGGTTAACGCCTGGGCAATCGTTCTGGACAATGGGGCATCAATTACAGAGGGTAAATCAGGTTGATAACCATCTTTATTATGACCACCTTGCTGCCAATAGCCAATGTGTGGAATCGTATTCATCAGCACTTCTCCCACCACATAGAAATCCGGGTATTCTTGTTTAATGGCCCGCATCCAATCTTGCATAAAAAATTTATCAGGATACATATACGTGTCCATACGAATCCCATCAATACCTGCATGTTCAATCCACCACATGGTGTTTTGAATCAAATATTTTGCAACGAGTGGATTTGACTGGTTCATATCCGGCATATCTTTTACAAACCATCCATTGCTCATTTTTATTGAATCCGCTTTCGATTTATAGGGATCTGAGACCACATTTCCCCGATAATTACTTTGGGTGAATTCAGGAAATTGATGCACCCAATCAGGTGTGGGCATATCCTTCATCATCCAGTGGCCAAGTCCGATATGATTCATGACCATATCCTGGATGACTTTCATATCTTTTTCATGGCATTGTTTGATAAAAGATAAATAGCGTTCATTGGAACCCAGCCGTCGGTCTACTGCATACAAATCCGTGATGGCATAGCCATGGTAGCTTCCAAATTCCTGATCATTTTCCTGAACAGGATTCAACCAGAGGGTTGTAATCCCCAGGTCTTCGATATAATCAAGGTGATCAGAGATTCCTTGAATATCACCACCATGGCGCCCAAAAGGTGCTGCCCGATCAAGTCCCTGACGCATTCCTTTTACATTGTCGTTCGTTACATCCCCATTTGCAAAACGATCAGGCATGATGAGATACACCACATCGGCTGCGGTTATTGGAAGAGGTCCATTCGTCGATCGTGGTTTTAACACATAGGTATATTTCCATTTCTTTTTGCCATTCGAAAACAGGAAATTCAAGTCACCAGGATGGACGCTCGCAGCAAGTTGAAGATTCACAAATAAAAAGTGTGGATTCTCTGCCGCTTTAACTTCCTGAATGGTGACCCCCGGATAATCCAACGAAACCGTGTACTCATTTAGATTATTTGTGGCATCATGAAACATCACCTGAAGGGAAGATTCTTTCATTCCTACCCACCAAAATGGAGGTTCTACATGGCTGAACTTTATCTCTTTCTGCGAATAGGAATTCGTCGTATATAAAAGAGCAATGAGTAGAAATGTGAAGAATGAATAGCGCATGTTATTCTTTAATTAATTTGGTTCTTATAATCTTTTTAGAAGTTTGAATTTCAACAACATAAAAACCCGAAGAAATTCCTGCTACGTTCCATGTGGTATCACTAATCCGGGAGGGTGTTATCTTTTGACCATTCATGGAAAGAAGTTGAACAGATTGAATTGGCTCCTGTAGCTGAATTGAAAAGAAATTTGTGGTAGGATTTGGATATACGACTGCGTTGGTTTCAAGCGTTGCATCTTCTTCTACCCCGGTTATTAAATTGGCAATCGGATAATCGGTATATAACTTAAACTCACCAGGTTTTAACGTCATCGATTGACTGGTTGAGGTAACATTGATGGCTTCACCATAAGCATAGTAATCATACCAGGTTCCGGTATGCGGAAAAGTAATATTCTCCACCTTATTACCCAATTCAAAATTTACAACAACATGAACATTCATTTGTGATTCATCAACAGGTGTCTCCGTATAAGGTCTATTTTTGATGGTAGCCTGTTTAAACAGCGTGTTTGATTCGGGAAGCAGACCATCTCCCGAAGTAAATACCGAATAGGTTTCCCGTAAACGCAGCAGGTCCGCAATATGAAAATACAGACTGTTCCGGTCCGGGTCCTGCATATAATTCCATAAAACTGGTTTCGGCGATAATCTGCAGTCGTTGTTGATGCTGCCATCTTCACATCGGTTAATACTTTGATCATATCCAGTTTCACCAAACTGCCAGATCATCTTTGGTCCCGGAAGAGTTAAAAATAAAGTATTTGCTGCCTTCATCCGCGCCAGCGCTGTTTGCTCATGCTGAACGGAATATCCACCAAGCGTTTTACCAAAGGTCAGATTTTTATACATCAATCGTTCTTCATCATGACTTTCCATATAGCCAATACTATGCGGAACCGACCAACCGCGGTTATTATAAAGAATGTAATGGATATCGGAATCCTCCGCATATCCCATCGTATTTTGATTCATAGAATGGTTGATTGCACTCCATAACATCATTCCCTTCCCTTCTCCCGCGCGGTATTCGGCCAACTCTTTTTCTTCCTGATTTCCACCGAAGTGTTCCAGGATAACGTATGCCTCAGGATTCGTTAACCAAATCTGATCGGCCATCCGTTTTAATAATGCAACCCGTGTAGCATCGTAAGCACCCCATGCCCCCACATTGTTTGGATTGTTGGTTTGCGTAAATCCTTTGGATAAATCGAAGCGGAATCCATCTACCTTAAATTCATTGAGCCAATAATGATTGATCGTATCCAAATAGGCTTTAGTGTATGCACTCTCGTGGTTCATATCATAAAAAACATTAAACGGGTGTTTTGGATCCCGGTTAAACCACGGATTATCAGCAGTGGGTTTACCATAGGTTCCATCCGCCCCAAATTCAAAATACATGAGTGCATATGGATTGGGTAAATCCTGGTGATTCAATGCGATATCAAGGATCACTGCAATCCCCCTTTTGTGACATTCGTCAACAAATTTCTTCAACATGTTCTTGGTACCGTAATTCTTGTCGGGAGCAAACATAAACGCCGGATTATACCCCCAGCTTTCATTCCCGTTAAATTCCATGATGGGCATCAACTCAACCGCATTGATTCCCAGCCTTTCCAAATATGAAAGGGTATCAATCAGCGTTTCATAGTTTCGATTATTTACGTCAAAGATATCGCGAATCAGCAACTCATATACTACTAACCTTTCTTTTGCTGGTTTGTCGAAATCCGGCACCTCCCATGCATATGCCAATTGATTTGTCTGAAGTACTGCTACCCGATTAAAATACCAATCTGCCTGTGACGCCTGCGGAGGGAATTGTTTTAAATCAGGATACGTGGAAGCCAGAATATACTGATCATCAGGATCAAGAATTTTATCCGCATACGGATCGGCAATGAATAATTCTTCGTCGACCAAATATTGAAAACCATATTCCTCCCCTGCAGTTAGTCCACTAACTTCAATCCAAAAGAACTCACCGTCACGTTTCATTTTATTTTCGGGAAGAATCTCCCAGTTCGAAAAATCCCCACGAACGTACACAGATGTTTTTAAAGGAGCCCACAAACAGAGTGTGGTTTTTGTCACATCACCGGAATGATAATTGATCCCGGGAATTATTCCTGTGGGACGAGCCACCGCTTCACTGGGAGATCGAATAAGATAAACGAATGAAGTCTCCTCGACACTAGCTCCCGCTGTTGCTGTTAGTACTACCGGAACACTTCCTGAAAGTTCCGAAACAAGATGATTGTACGAATAGTTGGTAATTCCATTTTGGGTATCCACGACTACATTATCAATCTGCAATTCAAAGTCGGCAACAACAGGTGTTTCCGCCGCAATGGAAAGGGTTTCTCCTGCTTGAATAAACACGGGTAGTTGAGCAGGGCTTGTTAACTTAACCTCAAAATTTCCATCCCAAAAGGTGGTGATAAAATCGGTCGTTTGACCATTTGCCCAATCATTGCCTTTCAGCAATATTCCTAACTGTGTCTCGGAACTTATGGAAGTGCCAAAAAAAGCACTGGGGGTAAACGTAATCGAAAAAAACGTACTGCTTCCGGAAGTAGATTTTGTAAATTTTGCGTTGTTTGTTTTGGTGGCATCCGAACTTGCCGGATTAACATTGTACAGAGCATCAATTGATTTACCCGGAATCCAAACCCAAATCCATGCGTTTGTTAAACTGGCAAGGGTTGTTCCCGTAACATCGTAGGTAACCGTGATCGCATCATCCGGTTGAAACAACGCGGGCGAAATGGTAGGATTAAGGGTAACTTTTTGTGCAACACTTTGAAAACCTAATACTGCAAATAAAACTAATGGTAAAAATTTCTTCATACATTCAATAATTCTCATGATCGCCTGCTACCAACTGATTCATTTTTAATTCCAGCGTTGGATTCTATTCTAATTACCCTCTTGAAAAATAGTCAACACCAAAAGGATTTTAAAAATTTTCCTCAATCTTAAAATCAAAAGATCAGGGAAAATTCCCTGATCTTTTGAATGCCTATATCAAAAAAATTTGCCTAGTTAAGTCCAACAACCTTTGTTGCTAAATTGACCTTTATTGTTCGTGAGCCACTTGTACCCAGGTACCGCAAGTTACTATCGCCATCTCCAGCGTTTTCAAAGTCCGAGTCTACCGTCGTAAAGAATGGGTAGTTATAGGAAACCGGACCCCAGTTTGCCTGTGCGAAAAATCTAAACGCTTCATTATTCACGAAGTTAGCAGTAGCCTCGTACGTATCGATGGCAACATAATTCATCTTAATACTTGCGCCGGAACCCGGTTGATCCCAACCACCAATTCCTGCACCCGTCATATACAATGGTGGCACAACCGTTACCGTCATATTACCTATATCTACTATAACCGTTTGCGGACCGGTGGTACCGAGATACCGCAAATTTGAATCTCCATCTCCAGCATTTTCAAACAGTGGATCAACGGTGGTGAAGAATGGATAGTTGTACGAGTCTGGACCCCAGTTTGCTTGTGGGAAAAAGCGGAACGCTTCATTGTTAACAAAGTTTGCAGTAGCGAAAAATACCCCTGGACGAACATAGGTCATTTTTACACTAGCCCCTGTTCCGGGTTGATCCCATCCACCAGTGCCTGCACCGGTCATATACATTAATGGTTCCGTTGTAGCCGTCGCTGTAACCGTTTTAGCTATTAAATCTACTTTCACCAGATACCAACCTGTAGGGTCAGCTACCTGAAAATTGCTATCGCCATCACCCGCATTAACAAAAACTGATGACACGGTGGTAAAATAAGGATAGTTGTATCCAGTAGGTCCCCAGTCGAGTTGCTCAAAGAACCGGAATGTTTGCCCGGTAGTCAGATACGCAATCTGCTCATACTTTTTAAATTGTTGACTAGGCCATTCAACAGCATTGTCAGGCCAAGGTCCCCAACCTTTTAGCGCAGCTCCCATTCCCCAAATGGATGGGAAACTTGTTGCATAGGGTGTAACGGCAGCGGTTCTTTCGGATGAAAAAACAGGAAGTACATTGGCACTTATCACAGGAAACAACTCTAAATTCCATGTCTGCTGGTTCAAAAGGATTTAAACCAATGCCAACATGCCATCATTCATGGCTTTTACAGTAATTGCTGCTGTCAACATTCTTGTTGTTGCCAGCTCAAAGGCATCGGCAAAATTATTTCCAGCAACATCCATTTCTAATGAATAAACTGTGCCTGCTTCAAATCCAAAATCCGGATTGGTCCACGAAAATGTTTCTACAATTTCAGCTGCATCATCAAACGTAAGTTCAATATCAGTATTTGCTAAGGCATTCAGGGTGTTCGGTACTACATCTTCATTGATGGAAATGGTTTCAAGTTCATCACATCCTACATGAATAAATGCTCCGATTAGCAGCATGAATCCTATTAATATTCGATTTTTCATATTTTTCATTGTTATCAATGTTAGATTTAATAACCAGGATTTTGAACCAGCGATGGATTCGTAGCCAAATCAGCCGTTGGAATTGGGAATATCTTCATGTGCTCTGGAATACTCTTACCTTCCGCAACTCCACCTTTCCAATCCCACACATAGGAACCTCCTGTAAACTTTCCGAAGCGAATCAAGTCGGTACGTCTGTGACCTTCCCAATAAAGCTCTCTTCCACGTTCATTAAGGATAAAATCCAATGATAATTCTCCGGAAGTAATATCACCGATTGCAGTCTCCCCAGATCGGTTGCGCAACTGCATTAACGAGATCAACTGCGGTTGCAGTAGAGCCATTGGTGGCACCACGAAGAACAGCTTCCGCATACATCAAATTAGCATCCGCCAATCTGAAAAGAGGAAAATCTGTATCGATGAATCCGGTAGCATCATTAACAGGAGTTGAGTTGTCAGAATTCTCATTGCGAAACTTAAATACTCCGTAACCATGTGTAGAATTATTGGGCTCGGTGATCTCACGATCCTGTCCTTTACTTTCATCCGCAAAAAAATCACGGTAATCGTTAGGACTTAAATCAAACAACTCAACAAATGCTGACCGGGTCCGAAGTCCGTTCCAACCACCATTACCCGAGTTGCCTCTGATCATCACCCATACTCCATCATAAGCCTGTGATTTTGCGCCATCATTATTGAATGTGAAAATCATTTCGGGGCTTGTATGATTGTCAGCCAGGAAGTTGTTCAGATACTTGGGAGCAAGTGCATAACCACCTTCAATAACTTTCGTCAACTCAGTTATTACATCATTGTAAAAATTTCTTCCAACGTAGTTTGGTGGAATGGTGGGAGCCAGAAATACTTCTGCATTTAAATACAGTTTTGCCAATAGCATGGATGCTGCACCTTTATCAGCTCTTCCATATTCAAACATAGGATCACCAAGCGTTCCGTAGATATCCAGTAGTTCTTCTTCTACGTATTGGAAAATTTCTGCTCTGGTCTTTTGCTGAGGTAAAAACGCGCCCGGTAAATCTGCTTCGGTAACAACCGGCATACTACCATATAGGTTCAAACCGTAATAATATCCCAATGCCCGTAAAAATCGAGCTTCTGCTTTATACCGCTGAATTTCCGCATCTGATTGTCCATCCGTAGCGCGAATAAATTCATTGATAATCACCATGGAAGCCATTAATCTTCCGAACAACGCTGTAGGAATACCATCAGAAGCCAACCATGTATTAAAGTAAAGGTTTGAAATCGTTCCTTCTGCATCATTTGGATACGACCAAATGGCTTCATCGGTGGTTAGTTCTTCCATATTCCACATGGAACGGGTAAAGCAGCTGAACCCTTCATCTACACCAGCAACATCAGGCTGACCGGAAGGTCCTTGCTGACCAGTTAAGATAAACAATGCATATAGTTTTGCAAGTCCCTGCTTATAGGCTTGCGGGCTGTTATAAACCGTCTTACTGGTTACCAGATTCGGGTCTTTTGGAACAATATCCAAATCACCGACACAAGACGCCATTACAAGCATTATACTTGCCATGAACAACTTAAATATTTTATCTATTTTCATAATCTTTCTTATTAAACTTTAAAAATCCAGAGTAATCCCTAACAAGAATACACGCGGCCGTGGGTAGACTGTATTGTCAATCCCGCCGTTTACCTCGGGATCTATACCATCATACTCCGTGATAACAAATGCGTTCTGAACGGTTAAACTAATTCTTCCTTTCAGTTTACTGGAGATCAAATCGTCCATGGAATATCCAATGCTTATATTATCCATTTTGAAGAAGGAAGCATCCTGAACATAGAAATCAGAAAGCTGTTGTTGACCATAAAATCCGGTTTCAGAAACGGCTCTCGGCACATTGCTAAAGTAACTGTTCGCATATACTCTGTTCAAGTAAGCCCTGCCGGCAACCGCATTGTTATAGACATAGTTACCAAGACTTAAACGACTTGAGAATGAAAAGTCAAACTTCTTGTAATTGAAACGTGAGTTGAGTCCAATCAGATAATCGGCTACTGGATTTTCGGGTCTATACTTATTGTTATTGTTGGTAGAAACAACAGAAGATTCACCTGAACGATTTACATATAACCCTTCAATAGGTAATCCATCCGTACCATACACTTGTTGTAAAACCCAAAATGAGTTAATCGGATAACCGACCTGTTGGTTTTGGATAAACTGGCCAACACCAACACTACCAGCAGGTACACCGTTGTAAGATGGGTCATCAACCAATAAAAGTTTGGTTAATTTATTTTGATTGCGTGCAAAGTTAACACCCAAGTTCCATGTAAAGTCACCTGTTCTAACTGGAATCGCATTGAGGGTAACCTCAACTCCATTATTTTCTAGATCTCCGACATTTGTAGTTAGAAAATTAGAAAAGTTTGTTCCGCTGGCGACTTGTACATTATTTAATAAATCAAAAGTCTTTCTTTGATAAACTTCAACAGTACCCGTCAATCGGTTATTGAAGAAACCAAAATCAAGACCAAGGTTTAGTGTGCTGGTTGTTTCCCATTTATATCTCCGGATCATAAGCATCAGGACGAAGCGTTGGTAAAAAGGTATTTCCTAATTGATACTGCGCAGTTTCATTGGAGGTTCTGTAAATAGCCTGACCAGGGTAATAATTTCCAATATCCTGTTGACCGGTTTCACCGTATCCTACACGAAGCTTCAATTCAGAAAGTTGAGGTATTCCGGCCATGAAGGTTTCTTCTTTTATTCTCCAGGCAGCTGATACAGCCGGGAATAATCCCCATGGATCATTGAACCGTGAAGAACCATCATACCGTAAGGTTGCGGTTAGAATGTACCGGTCGCGGAATGTATATTTCGCTCTTCCGAAAAATGAAACAAGGTAGTTTTCACCAATAAACGGTGGTGGGACATTTACGATAGATTTATCCGCTCTGCGATTAACAGATTCGCTTTGCCGATAGAAATATTGCCAGCTATATCCGGCTGTAGCATCAATACTATGTTCGCCTAGTTCTCTTTGATAATTTAGATAAAAATCCAATAGTCGCGACTTGTTTTCTGCTGCATAGGTATTGGCTCTACCATCCAGAATAGTACCTGCATCTGTTACCACACGTGTAAAATCCGCGGTGGTAGGCGCATTATTAAATCCATCACTTTTCTGATAGTCCATTCCAAGATTAAGGGATGCACTCAGACCAGAAATCTGAGGGATCTTATAGTTCAACTCTATATTTCCAATAAATCGATTCGCAGTTCCTTTGTTGTCGGTTAGTTCTGCCATCGCTACCGGATTAAAGGTTATGTTGTTGGCTGGAACCCCTGCCACACTAAGCCATGAGAAGTAGCCGCCATACAGTTCATTACCATCCCGAACTGGTTGCGTCGGATCATATGAAATCGCGGCACCAACAGCACCCGCATCTCCGAAATTACTTTTCACATTACTACCCCCTTTGCATTCACGGTTACTTTTAGCTGGTCATTCAAAAATGAAGGAGTAACGCTCAGACTTAATGTATTTCTTGCGATATCGGTATTGGTAAGAATACCCTGCTGGTTGGTATAACCGTACGAAACCCGATAGGGAATATTCTTAACCGAACCGGTTACGCTTAGGTTGTTATCGGAAGACAATGCAGTTCTGAAAATCTCTTCCTGCCAATCGGTATTTTCATCGCCCAGTTTGGCATCAACGTCTGCCTGATTAATCTTTCCATCCAGTACAAGATCATCAACCAGCTCTCTGTATTCCGTTGCATTCAATACATCAAAATATTTAACCGGCGTACTTGCAGAAAAAGTGGTGCTAAAGCTAAATTTTGGTTTTCCAGCTTGTCCCTTTTTTGTTGTTATAAGTATAACTCCATTGGAAGCCCGCGAACCATAAATTGCCGTTGCGGATGCATCTTTTAATACAGTGAAATTTTCAATATCATTCGGATTGATGGTAGCCAATACATTGTCAACACCGGAAATACCTCCATTGTCAACCGGGAAGCCATCGATAATGATTAACGGATCATTACTCGCATTAAGGGATGAACCACCGCGTATACGGATGGTTGAACCTGCTCCTGGAGCACCGCTATTGGTAGACACGTTCACGCCAGCAAGTTTTCCAACAATCAGATCCTGTGGGGAAGACATTACCCCACGGTTAAATCCTTCCGTAGAAATCTCTGATATCGCTCCGGTTACATCTTTCTTTTCAACTGTACCGTATCCGATAACCACTACTTCAGATAATGCAGTAGCATCTAACTGCAGAGTTACATCGATCACTGTACGGGCTCCAACTTCAACTTCCTGAGAAGCATACCCGACAAAAGAAAATACCAGAATTGAATTATCAGATGCACTAATCGCAAATTTTCCTGATGAATCCGTAACAGCCCCCGTTGAAGAGCCTTTAATGAGGATGTTAACCCCCGGCAATCCCGATCCGTCGCTCGAATCGGTAACCGTCCCTGTTATTGTCCTGCTTTGTCCCATCGCAACGGTGGTCGCAAAAAGTAGCAAAACAAAACACCATTTGAATTTCAATAGATAATGTTTCATCATACTGTATTGGTTTGATTTAAGTTTGGTTTCAACTCCTAATTAATATTAACAATTCAAGAATGAATTCGTTTGCCATTGAGGAATTTCAACGCCAAAAAGTAGGAACATCAGGGGTTAGTTTTTTCGAAATTCTGGTAAAAATTCACGGAATCGAGCGTGGAATCGGTAACACAAACGTTTGCGGTGATTTGCAATAATTTGATGGAACACAAAAAGGTTACCTAATTCCTGATTATACTTGCAGTATGAAGTACAATCAGGTCACCATAAAAGACATTGCCAGGGAGCTTGGTATCTCCCCATCAACGGTATCCCGGGCATTAAAAGATCATCCCGATATTAGCGTAAAAACAAAAAAAGCAGTCAATGAACTTGCCGAAAAACTGAATTATCAACCCAATGTGGTCGCGCTGAGCCTCCGGCAAAGTAAAACCAATACCATTGGGGTAATTATACCCGAATTGGTGCATTTCTTCTTCTCAACGGTCATTAGCGGGATTGAGGATGTAGCATACGGTGCCGGATACAACATTATCATCACCCAGTCGAACGAATCCCTGCAGCGTGAAGTCTCCGACATTAAAGCGCTATTTAATAGTCGTGTTGATGGAATGCTGATCTCGATTTCACGGGAAACGACAAACTTTGATCATATTGAATCCACACTCTCACGGGGTGTTCCCATGGTTTTTTTCGACCGGGTATATGATCCCGAAAAGAATTGTACGGTCATCGTAGATGATAAAAGTGGAGCAAAGGAAGCTACCCGTCATTTAATTGAACAAGGGTGTACGCGAATTGCGCATTTAGAAGGACCTCCCAATCTGGAAATTACAAAACAAAGGCTTGAAGGATATCTGGAAGCACTTAAAGAAGCTAATTTACCCATCGATAAAGATCTCATTGTTACCTGCTCACTGGGCACCATTGATGAGGGAAAAATTGCCGCTAAACAACTCCTGGAACTCCCTAATCCACCCGACGGAATTTTCGCATCAAACGACCCGGTTGCCATGGGTGCGATTCCTGCCATTAAGGAAAAAGGATTACGAATTCCTGAGGATGTAGCATTAATTGGTTTCAGTAATTGGTTCTTCAGTTCCATGATGGATCCACCATTGTCGTCCGTTGATCAACCGGGGTTTGAAATGGGTCAGGAAGCGGCACGTATGCTTATAGATCGCATTGAAAAAAGTGCTAAAGGGAAAGATGATGAAGTAATTCCCCCTGAAACAAAAATTTTAAAAACCCGATTAGTTGTTCGTCATTCCTCACTGCGCAAAGGAAAGAAAGGAAAAAATTAAATTTCTTTTTTAAAATTTCCGTACGCACTTAATATGTTCCCGCAATCGATTTCGGTTATTTGTTAGGGCACTTTCTGGCATAATACGCTTAATTTATTTTTACTTTAAGCCATTATGTATGTTTCTAAAAAGTTAAAGATAGCGCCTACACAATCCTCAACCTGTGCCAACAGTCTTGGTAATCTTGAGGATCTTACTATCCAAAAGGATGGGGTAATTGGTAAAACCACCAATGGGAATTTTAGAGTAAAAATTTACTCTCCAAACATTATTCGGATTACAATTTCCAGAAATGACTCGTTTGATGACTTTTCCTATGCGGTAATTGCTCAACCAAAACAGAACCTGTTTGGCATTGATGATACAAATGAAAAAATTCTTGTCAATACCAATGCACTTAAACTTGAAATTAACAAGTACCCTGTACGTTTTTCATATTTTAATAACAAGCATGAGCTCCTGAATGCCGATGATCCGGCCTTTGGCACCAGTTGGAATGGTGAACAAGTGACGACCTACAAAAAATTACAACCGGGTGAAAGATTTCTGGGGCTCGGGGAAAAAACAGGACCGCTCGATCGCCAGGGAAAAGGATATCAGAATTGGAACACCGATTATTTTGGGTATGGTGTAGATACCGATCCTATTTATGCCAGCATCCCATTTTATATCGGGGTACATAGCAAGAACGCTTACGGAATTTTTTTTGATAACCCCTATAAATCATTCTTCAATTTTGGGGCATCCAATAATCGCTTTGCGTCGTTTTATTCTGATGCTGGTGAAATGAATTACTATTTCGTTCATGACGATTCGGTTGCAAAAATTATCCAGCACTATACAGAACTCACCGGACGGATCGAACTACCTCCGAAGTGGAGCTTAGGTTTTCAACAATGTCGGTACAGTTATTATCCCGACAAGGAGGTACTGACGGCAGCCAATACTTTCCGTGATAAAGATATACCAGCCGATGCCATCGTCCTGGATATCCATTACATGGATGAATACAAAATCTTTACCTGGAGCCAAAAGGATTTCCCAGATCCCGAATCACTTTTAAAGAAACTGGATCGATTAGGATTTAAAATTGTGCTGATTTGTGACCCCGGAATTAAAATAGAAAAAGAATACGGTGCTTACAAAAGCGGAATAAAGGAAGATGTTTTTCTTAAATACCCGGATGGTACCAATTATGAAGGTCAGGTATGGCCAGGTTGGTGCCACTTCCCTGATTTTACGAAACCACAGGTACGATCCTGGTGGAAAAAACAATTAAAGAGCTATGTTTCCCTGGGAATCAGCGGATTCTGGAACGACATGAACGAAATCGCCACCTGGGGCCAGATGATTCCGGAAAACATTGAACTTGATTTTGATGGTGCGAAAACAACCATGCGCAAGGGAAGAAATGTGTATGGTTTTCAAATGGCCCGCGCGACCTACGAAGCCACCAAAACGTTATCGAATAAGCGACCCTTCAATCTAACACGCTCAGGGTATTCAGGAATTCAACGGTATGGTGCATTATGGACCGGTGATAATGTTGCCACGGATGAACATTTACTATTGGGGGTCCGCCTGGTTAACAGTCTGGGTTTATCGGGTGTTCCTTTTGTTGGGTATGATGTTGGGGGATTTGTAGGTGATGCCGATCAAAAATTATTTGCCCGATGGATTTCCATTGGGGCGCTGTCACCCTTTTTCAGGGGACATAGTATGATCAATACACGTGACTCAGAGCCGTGGGCTTATGGAGAAGACGTGGAACTCATCGCCCGAAATTATATTAAGTTTCGCTATCAACTTTTACCGTATCTATATTCAGCTTTCTATGAATCCAGTCAATCAGGCATCCCGGTGCAACGTTCCCTCGCAATTGATTACACACACGATGCAAAAATTTATGAGCCTGAATTTGAAAACCAATATCTTTTTGGTCCTTGCATTTTAGTAGCACCTGTTGACAGCCGGCAGGAATTTGCGAAAGTATATCTTCCGGAAGGTAGTTGGTATGAACTTCATACAGGAAAAAAATATGATGGAAAAAACACGGTGATCGTGGAGGCTCCTGTTCATAAACTTCCTGTTTTTATTAAGGAAGGTGCAATTATTCCAGTTCAAAAAGCAACTAAAAATACCACTGAAAAAGTTGATACCATTACTTATCATGTCTATCCGGGAAAAACACCTACAACGTTTACCCAATATACGGATGATGGTGAGTCGTACGAGCATGAAAAAGGAAGTGTTGCCATTCGCGTAGTACACTATTCACCGCTTGAAAACAGGGTTACGATTGGTGCAAAACAGGGCAACTTCAAGGATGAAGTAAAAAAAATAAAAATTATCCTGCACCATACCGCCAAACTAAACACAGCAGAGGTTAATGGTTCAACTTTGAAATGGAAAGAAGAACAACATTCCTTTTTTACACCCACTGAAAAATTTGATCCCGTGATCTCACCTCCGCCCCATTTTTTCGACACCGTTCAAACCCTATCGCTCGCGAACACACCCAAGGCTATAGAGATTAGGTGGTAAACGCTGGAATATTTAATCTTGTATAGAAACAATCCGAGCCTGTCTCCAAATCCATCGTGTAATGAATGTCGAAAAACCAAAACTGAGCATCGGTCAAATCTGGAATATGAGTGTTGGCTTTCTCGGCATTCAGTTTGGCTTTGCTCTGCAAAACGGAAATGCTTCCCGAATCCTTTCAAGTTTTGGTGCTGAAGTAGAACACCTCTCCTGGTTTTGGCTGGCAGCCCCGCTTACAGGAATGATTGTGCAACCCTTAATCGGCCACTATAGTGATCGTACCTGGACCAGATTAGGCAGAAGACGGCCCTATTTTCTGGTAGGTGCAATCATTGCTTCCCTGGCACTAATATTCATGCCGAATGCAGCTTTCCTTGCAGGTATCCTTCCGCCGCTCTATATCGGTGCCGGTATCCTCATGATTATGGATGCCTCTTTTAATGTCTCGATGGAGCCCTTTCGTGCACTGGTTGCGGATCTCCTGCCAACGGATCAACGAACACTGGGCTTCTCAATCCAGACTTTTTTAATTGGAATAGGCGCCGTTATTGGGTCCTGGCTACCCTACATTTTTGCTGAATTTTTTGGGATTGGAAAAGGGTCTGTTGCAGAAGGAGAGATTCCCTTCAATGTCACCTTGTCTTTTTATGTAGGAGCGGCAATTTTTTTAATTGCCATTTTATGGACCATTATCACCACCAGGGAACATAAAGACTTACATGCGGAATCAATTGAACCTTCCGGAGGAATTTCGGAGATCCTGAAAGACTTTGTAAAAATGCCACGCACGATGAAGTCGCTCGGCCTCGTTCAGTTCTTCTCATGGTTTGCCCTGTTCACAATGTGGGTGTTTACTACCCCCGCCATAGCTACACACGTTTACGGACTCCCTGGAACTGACCATTCCTCTGCTACCTATCAGAATGCCGGGAATTGGGTTGGAATTATTTTTGGAATATACAACGGTATATCTGCAATCTATGCACTCTTCCTGCCCACCATTGCACTTAAATTGGGAAGGAAGCGAACGCATGCACTTTCACTTATTGCCGGAGGAATCGGCCTGATTTCAATTTACTTTGTCAGTGATCCCCTGTATCTTATCTTCCCAATGATCGGGATTGGAATCGCATGGGCCAGTATTTTAGCAATGCCCTATGCCATTTTAGCGGGTTCTATCCCACCCTTTAAAATGGGAATCTATATGGGACTGTTTAACTTCTTCATCACACTACCTCAAATAGTAAGTGGTATTGTAGGCGGGCCGATCGTCAAATACCTGTATAATTCTCAAGCCATTTTTAGTATTGTAATGGCTGGTGTATTTCTATTAATTGCTGCATTTTGTGTTCGATTTGTCGAAGATAAAGACGACATTGTACATGCATGAGAAATCTATGGTTAGCTTTATTCCTCTATAGCACCGGGTGCTTGGGGCAAGATCAATATGCTGAATTCAAACATATTGTTGATCAGTTTTATTTTCAGAACCCTGATTCAGTATTTGAATCATTGAGTGAACAACGACGAATTCCACTAATTGTTATTGACTCAGTTGCATTTTTGTATAAAGGAAATGCAAACACGGTAGCCTGGATGGGTGACTTTAATGGCTGGGGATATTATAAGGAAATACCAAATCAGGGTAAAAATATTCCAAATAGTGATATCTGGATTCTGAAGATGAAGTTTCCGCTTGATGCGCGCCTGGATTACAAAATTGTCGTGAATGAAACCCACTGGATTCTGGATCCTGTTAATTCATATCAACAATGGTCAGGTGTTGGTGGAGGTAGTCCAAACTCCGAACTCCGTATGCCGGAATGGAAGGAAGATCCAATGCTTATTGAAATCCCATCAGCAAAAAAAGGGGAAGTAATTAGTGATGTGTTACTGGAAAGCAAAGAGCTCAGCTATCAAATTATGTACAGCGTTTATTTACCCCCCGGTTATAATCGTAATAAAAAATATCCAACACTCTATGTAACCGACGGGTACGAATACATGCACCCTAAAATGGGTAACATGATTACTGTTTTAAATAACCTGATACACCTCAATAAAATTCAACCAGCGGTGGTCGTATTTGTTGACCAGCGCAATCCGATTAACCGGGCTGAAAACAGAAGGATGAGAGAGTTAGCGATGAATTATAACTATCTTAATTTCTATCTCAACGAATTACTACCAGAGATAGAACGCAATTATTCAGTTGAAAAAGATGCCGCGCACCGTGGAATTTTAGGGACATCAATGGGTGGTCTTAATTCAGCCTTTTTCTCTTTTACCCGACCCGATATCTTCGGACTGTCTGCGATCCAGTCGCCGGCCTTTTCGTATCGAAATGATATCTTTTTAATGTGTGAAAATGCGGAAAACCCACCCCTAAAAATATTCCTGTCAGCTGGCTCCATCTATGATGCAATCGAAGGGGCTGAAAAAATGAAGGGCATTTTAGAGAGTACCATGTGTACCTATCAATTCGTAGAAACGCCTCAAAGTCACTCCTGGGGGCAATGGAGAGACCTCTTAGATGACATATTAGTTTATTTCTTCCCCGTAAGTAATTAACTTGGGCACTGTATTTGAATAAGCCCATTGGGAATACAAAATCACACACTATGAAGATTGGACGATTACTCTCAATTCTGGTAATAGGCATCGCTGCAGCCTGTAGTTCCGGAAAAAAAGCATATGAGCGCGGTAACTACTATGAATCTGTAATGCAGGCCGTTGCTCGCCTTCGCCAGAATACGGATCATAAAAAATCGCTGGAAACCCTTAGAAGCGCGTATCCGCTGGCAGTAAAAAACCTGGAAGACAAGGCTAAAAATCAGATTGCTACCAACTCCCAGTTTAAGTGGAAAAACGCAATTTTATCGTATAACCAGATTAATAATATGTACGAAGCCATCCAGCAATGCCCTGGATGTATGACAGTGGTGCCGAATCCGGTGAATTACTATACCCAGGTAGGCGAACTCAAGCAAAAGGCCGCCGAAGAGAGTTATAATGCCGGGATAACAGCACTGATGAAAGGAAACCGGAACGATGCAAAAAATGCCTATTTCCTGTTTGCAGATGCCAATGCATTCGTTCCTGGTTATCAGGACGTTCAGGACTATATGGACAAGGCGATAGAGGAAGCTACCTTAACAGTCATTGTTGAGCAAATCCCTGTCCCTAATCGCTATAATTTAAGTGGTGGATTTTTTCAGGATAAAGTAGAAGAATTTTTACACAGCAATTATCAACCTACATCCTTTATCCGTTTCTTAACTCCCACTGAAGCTCAAAAAATAAACCTGGAACGTGCTGATCAAATTCTAAGGATCCAATTCGATGATTTTTCTGTTGGCAATACAAAACTCTCTCAAAAAGAAGAGACGGTAACGCGTGATAGCGTTATTGTTGGTGAGGTAGTGGTAGACGGAAAGAAGATTCCTGCATATAATACGGTGAAGGCAAAACTTATCACCTACCGAAAAGAAGTAGTTTCACAGGGATTGCTCAGCATGGTGGTTGTTGATGCCAATACAAATGGAGTGCTGTCGCATCAAAAATTCAACGGAGGGTATACCTGGGTTAGTAACTGGGCAAGTTATAACGGCGATGATCGTGCATTAAGCCAGCAACAACTTGCCATGTGTAAACAAAAGGAAACACAGCCACCAGTTCCACAGGACTTGTTTCTGGAATTTACCAGACCGCTTTATGATCAACTCATCCCTGGTATTAAGCGGTTCTATAGTGCATATTAAACCCAGTAAGAAAATCCCCATACCGATTACTAAACTTTCTTTTAGATTGGCGTGTTAGTATAACTTTGATTTTCGGGTATGGAAAAACAAGACGTCAATACAGGAGGTGAATCCATCGCTACTTTTGCTTCCGGTTGCTTCTGGTGTACGGAAGCTATTTTCTTGCAGGTAATTGGGGTGAACAACGTGCAATCCGGATACATGGGTGGGCACGTTAAGAATCCAACCTACAAGGCTGTCTGTAACGGTGAAACCGGTCATGCTGAATGTATCCAGGTATCCTATGACCCGGGCAAAATCTCATATGAAGAACTGTTGGAAATATTTTGGAAGACGCATGACCCCACTACCCTTAACCGGCAAGGTGCCGATGTGGGGACCCAGTATCGCTCAGCAATTTTCTTTCATTCGGAGGATCAAAATCAGCTGGCGACCTTGTACAAAAACAGGTTGAATGATGAACGAATCTACCCGCAACCGATTGTAACGGAGATCGTGCCGGCAGATACATTTTATCCTGCTGAGAATTATCATCAAAATTATTTTAACCTAAACGGAGAGGCACCGTATTGTTCATTTGTTATTCAACCTAAGCTGGACAAGTTCAAAAAGGTATTCGGTAATAAGGTCCGGAAATAATCTTCATAAATTTTAAGAATCTTGTAACCTACTCGACCCGCTGGCGTTATATAATCATGAGTAGAGCAATTCTTCTCATAGGTTTAGGTTTAGGTAAACAAAAAAGCCCTGAGACGCAGGGCTTTTTTGCATTGTATGAGTTCCAGTAAATGCTTAAACCGTGTAGGCAATTTCCATAACCTTCACCACTTCGCCCGTACGATTCTTTATGGGTGAAAAACTCGACCTCAAGGTCATCGCCTCACCTTTTCGGTTAACGCGGGTAAAAACTCCCTTCTTGGCATTGCCAAGGGTTAGATCCCGCCAAAATTGACGATATTCCTCGCTATTCTTTTCTTCTTTCGGAACGAAAATCCGATGATGTTCCCCAACTACTTCAGATTGCTCAAAACCAATCATATTCAGGTACATGGAGTTAATTTTGGTAATTTTTCCCTCCGCATCATATTCTGCTACACCCATGGATCCATTGATTGCAAGCATGGTGCTTTCCGTCTCCGACTGACTGCGTTGCATCTCCTCCTGCGTAGCCTGAAGCTCTTCCATATTCTGACGCATCTCCTCTTCTTGTGCCCGCATCTGTTCGGTCATCTCCTGTGACTCTTCTAATAAGCGTTGAGTTCGGGCATTAATCTTCACTGAGGAAATAGTCGAAGCAATACTTTCCGCAATTTTCTGTACAAATTCTGTTTCGTAATCCTTGAAAACATTAAAGGAAGCAATTTCTACTATTCCAAAAATTTCATCATTCACTTTCAGTGGAACAATAATAACACTGGTTGGATTTGCATCCCCCAATCCGGAAGTGATCTTAATATAATTAGAGGGTACTTCAGTTAAATAAATAATATCACCTTCTTGCCAGGCTTGACCAGCAAGTCCTTCACCTTTATGAATCTGGTGGTTCAAAAATTTCTTTTTATCCCATGCATAACACGCCTTCATCGACATGGTAGGCTCATCTCCGGATTCATTTTCATCGATAATATAAATCGCCCCCTGATTTGCTTTTAAATACTTCACGAGGTTACCGATAATCTCATCTGCAAGCTTATCCAGATTGTCGTTATTAGTTCGCAATAATTCACCAAAGCGTGCCAGGCCTTCCGTTGCCCAGTTTCGTTTTTTATCATCTTCCGCAACTTTCGCCAAATTATCGCGCATGTTGATCAGTGCGTTACCCAACACATCATGATCACTTAATGGTTTGAAGCTGGAGTCATAGGTTCCTTTTCCAATATTCTCGGCGAACAACGTAGTAGCCTTTAATCCGTTTACCAGGTTATCCATCGCAACAGCCATATCGCCAATTTCATCATTTGAAAATTTAGCCTGCTTCTCTTCCACCAACTCTCCGTTACCAAGTTTTACAACTATATTTTTAAGGAAATTCACCGGTGTGGTAATTGCGCGTACCAATAATAGTGCACTCACGATGGCCAATAGAATAATAATAATGGATAGAATAATGGTGATGTTCTTCAATAAACTCGAGGAACTTATTAGTTCCTGATCAGACTCATTTGTAATTTCTGTTTGAATGGTAACAATCTCATCAAGTCGGGTTATCAATTCCTTGGTTTGTGGAATAATCTGACTGTCGATCGCATCTTCCGCTAAAAGTTTAGTAATCGGATCCTCATAATTTTCGAAGGTCACCAATTGCTCCATAATGTCCTTTTGCGTATTTATCAAGGCTTCAAATTTCTGAAAAACGGTATCCATTTTCATTTTCATGGAATCACTCTCCCAATTCGTCATCAGATTTGTGAGTTCCTCTTTAAGCTGTGGATAATCCTGACGTTGTAAATCGCGAAGAGCTTGTTTATCTTCTGAATTAGTCTGAAGGTATACCCAGTTGGTTACCAGCATTTTAGACTTCGTCACCAAAAAGAACAAATTCATTAATCGCATCCTTTGAAGGCCGGATATTCTCAGACGAATTCTTCACCACATTATCGATACTGTTTCCGGTTAAGAAAATGATCGTGGCATTGATTATAAAAAGAACTACGAGAGCTAAAAAGCCTCCCAATATCTTATTTCCAATTGTTAGGCGAATGCTGAACTTCTTTTTTTTGTTTTCCATCTTCTATAATAAAATTGCCAATCTGCTTAGTTCCATCGAAACCTTCAGGTTCTTTTTTGTTGACAGCAGCTTGATTTAATTCAAAGGCCAATTTACCATCTTTTATCACAAAATTAATATCGCTGCCCTGTAATCCTGCCCCATCAGACTCGGATACAACCATTATCGATTGGGAGCCAACAGTGCCCAGGACTTTATCAATTTGTCCTCCTTTCGAATTGGGAACGAATATCATATTGCACTTATGAATGTCCGAAGCGTTATTGATTTTAGTGATTTTAATGGTTCTGTCTCCAGCTTTTCTCGATTTGGCCATCTCATTTAATTCATCTAAAATCGGTGAATCCCCTAACACCATGATCTCAAAGTCACCCTCGCTGTATTCCGCGGGCCATTGTACATAGCGGGTAAAGCTGTACATAAACACAGTATGAACTTTGTAGTTTTGAGCAATCGCCAGGGTTGTAAGCGATATCGTTAGCAAGAGCACGAGCGTCTTTTTCATGATTAGTAATATTACATTATCTTTTTTTGGTATTCAAAATTAGGGCTAGCCTTACGGTAAAATCTTTGATAAATCTCAGATTTCTAACATTTCTGAGATATTCTTTAAAGCCGCGATTTTTTGCATTTTTATCAAAAAATAAACTTTCTCTAATCCATTCAGGTTTACAGTACAAACAATAAACCAAAAATGAAAATACCTTCACTAATTATTGTAATTGCACTGTCTGCATTAAATATTGGGTGCTCCCAAAGTCAAAATTCAAAAGAAACGAAAAGCGTAAATTCAAATAATAAGGTTATGAAATCTGAAGAAGAGTGGAAAAAAGAGCTTTCACCTGCACAATATCACATTTTACGCGAAAAAGGCACAGAGCAGGCCTTCACTGGAGCCCTGTGGGATAATCACAAAAAGGGAGTTTACTACTGTGCCGGATGTCAGCAGGCACTTTTTGACTCCAAAACTAAATTCGAATCGGGAACCGGATGGCCCAGTTTCTTTAAGCCTTTAACTGAATCTTCAGTCACCATTGTGGTCGACAAAAGTCTTGGAATGGTACGGGAAGAAGTGGTTTGCAGCCGATGCGGTGGCCATCTGGGCCATGTCTTTCCGGACGGTCCGAAGCCAACGGGTTTACGGTATTGTTTAAACTCAGCCGCACTTTCTTTCAAACCCGGCAACAATTAAATTTCAATTGGTGCAGTTATAAAATCAGAAATTGTCCTTAGCTTTTAAGGATAAATGACTTCTTATGTGTCGGTTATTAGCCTACATGGGTTCGCCCATAATTATCAATGAATTACTCTACCAACCCAAGAACTCCTTAATTAATCAAAGCTTTAGTGCCAGAGAACTGGAAGAACCGTTGAATGGAGATGGTTTCGGTATCGGGTGGTATGTACCGGAGGTTAATTATGAGCCAGTCAATTTCGTCTCGGTTAATCCCGCCTGGAATAACAGGAATTTACGCAACCTTGCACCAAAAATAAAGACCGAATGCATGGTCGCACATGTGCGTGCCGCAAGTGTTGGTGATGTTTCCGAATCAAACTGTCACCCTTTTCAATACAACAACTTACTGATGATGCATAATGGTGGCGTGGAAGAATTCGGAAAGATAAAAAGATCAATACGGAACAATTTATCCGACGAATTATATAATTGGATCAAAGGACAAACGGATTCTGAACATCTATTTGCACAGATCATGAATCACCTCCCCTTTTATGATCATCGCTTAGAACCGGAACACGTTATCGAAGCTTTTCAATCAACCTTTGATTCTTTAAAAAAGCAGATGACTGAAAATGGAATCAGTGAACCAGCCTATCTTAATATGGTGCTGACCAATGGAAGATTCATCATCGGGACACGGTACGTAACAGACCCTTTGTTAGAACCCCTTACCTTGTATCATTCTGAGGGAAGACGGTATGTATGTGAAGATGGTGTCTGCAGAATGCTAGAACCCGGTGAACGGGATCAATCTGTTTTAGTCGTTTCCGAAAAATTGACTGAAAATGAGGCCGACTGGAAGGCAGTCCCCAGAAATCATTTTGTTATTGTCACGTCGGACCTGGCTGTAAAAATTCAGCCTATTGGAGTTTAGCCCCGGCGGGGCGACCTGTCGCGTAGGTGCGACCTGTTGAATTGCGGGTAGATTAGTTGCCGGTTGCCAGTTGCCGGTAGATTCGATGTAACCGAGTAGTGTCATTTTAAATGTCACGGTGTCAACTTGCAACTTGTAACCTGAAACCTGAGACCAATCTATTAACGTCAATTTTTTCTATTTTCACAAAAAAAATAAAAAGTGCAATACGATATTATCATTGTCGGGGGTGGCATAGTTGGACTCGCTACCGCTTATAAACTTCAATTGGCAAAACCATCGCTAAAAATTCTAATCCTCGAAAAAGAAAATAAAATTGCCACGCACCAAACCGGTAATAACAGTGGTGTCATCCATTCTGGTCTGTATTATAAGCCTGGTAGTCTGAAAGCAAAAAATTGCATTGATGGGTATCATCAGCTAATCACTTTTTGTAAGCAACATCAGGTACCTTTTGAATTATGTGGGAAGGTGGTAGTTGCAACCAAAAAGCATGAACCCCCCATTCTTGAAAATCTATATATACGCGGTCAGCAAAATGGCCTAACAGGACTCATAAAGCTTGACAAAAGCGGATTGAAGGAGTACGAACCTCACGTGGCTGGGTTGGCTGGCTTCTTTGTTCCCCAGACAGGAATTGTGGATTATACGTTGGTCGCCGCCAGGTTTGCGTCTCTTCTCAGGGAAAATGATGCTACCATTTTACTTGGAGAAAAAGTAATCGAAATTCAAAAATCGGATGGTGCTGTGATTGTTGCTACTCAAAAAACCACTTACAAAGGAAGCCTATTGATTAACTGCGCTGGTTTGTATTCAGATAAAATCGCCCGACTGAATTCAAAAAAAGTTGATGTGAAAATTATTCCTTTTCGTGGAGAATATTTCAAATTGAAAAAGGAGAAGGAATACTTAGTAAAAAACCTGATCTATCCGGTTCCGGATCCAAATTTTCCATTTTTGGGCGTCCATTTCACACGAATGATGAAAGGCGGAATAGAAGCTGGCCCAAATGCCGTCTTGGCATTTAGTCGCGAAGGATACTCGAAATCAAAAATCAATTTGCGTGAACTGGGCGAGTCACTTGCCTGGCCAGGGTTTCAAAAGGTAATGTGGAAATACTGGAAAACCGGAATGGGTGAAATGTATCGGTCCTTTTCAAAGGCGGCTTTTACAAAGGCTCTTCAGGAATTGATACCCGAAATAAATGAAGTTGACTTAATTGAAGGTGGTGCAGGTGTTCGAGCCCAGGCGTGCGACCGGTGGGGTGGTCTCGTAGATGACTTTCTGATTATTGAAGATGCCCAGGCGATCCATGTCTGTAATGCTCCTTCACCAGCAGCTACTTCCTCCCTTTCGATTGGTGAAACTATTTCCAATATGGCACTTACCCGGTTCAACTAAGCAATTATTTTAGTAAGTTACATCTCTAAACACGAACCCAACTACAATGACTCAATCTTCCGCTAAACCTGCTACCTGGTTTTGGGTAGTTGCCGCAATTGCACTTGTATGGAACCTGATGGGCGTTATGGCCTATCTGGGGCAGGTCATGATGACCCCCGAAGCATTTGAATTATTAGCCAAAGACCAACAAGCACTTATTGAATCGACCCCCGCATGGGCAACCGGAGCTTTCGCGATTGCTGTGTGGGGTGGTACATTCGGTACGGTGCTATTATTACTCCGAAAAAAACTGGCAGTCCCCGTACTAATTCTTTCATTTATCGGGATTCTTGTCCAGCTGGTTCATGCTTTTTTTATCAGCAACTCATTTGAAGTTTTTGGGCCAGGTGGCCTAATTATGCCAGTTATGGTGTTTGGGTTTGCGTTGTATTTAATCGTTTTTGCACGTAATGCTGTCGCCAAAGGCTGGATTAGCTAGTAGCTAAGATTAAATTGCAGCAAGTTTTGTGTTCCGCAATTGAATGTTTAAGGCCCTTGAATTGAACTAATACACAAATTCAATCCGGAAGATGGGTGTACTAAAAAATATCATTCGCAGTGGTGTATTGGATAGTGATCCCTATTCCAAGAAAAGGAGTATTGTATTGTCCAATTATATAGCCATCATTCTAACGATTGCAGCCATTTTAGTATTTGTTATTCGTTCATCGCTTTATTCCGCTAATACCTATGCGTTAACTTTTGATTTTCTGATCGAGGCAATCCTGCTTTTTCTTGCACCTATTGTTTTAAACCGGTTTTCGTTACCAACGATTGGCAGGTTGTTTCTCTGCCTTGGATCGGTTTTATTTTTGTGGCATATTTATGTTATTAGAATGATATCAATGGATCAGGTTGAGTCTACCATCTACGACTCGTTTAGGATTTTTTTACTTGCCCTAAGTCCCATACCTTTTTTAATCTTCGATAAAAGTAAATTTCCGGTATTGCTGTTCGCGATGCTGCCAACATTTATTTCTGTTTTTTTCTTTGAGACCTTATTGGGATTCGCAAATATCAATCATGCTCAACATGGGATTCCAGGAGAAGACTATGCACTCATGCAAATGCGCACAACAATAGCGTACTTTATTATTTGTGGAACCTGTTATGCGTTTCATGTAATCATAACGCGCAATGATGAATTTAATCAAATCATTTTAGACCGCTTAAAACTAAAGTCTGATGAAGTATTGGAACAGAACAAGAAACTGGTAGAGAACCAGGACGAACTAAACAAACTCAATCGCAACCTTGAAAATCTGGTGGAAGAAAAAACAGCGAACATAAAAAAGCAAAACGAGCAATTACGCAGGGTTGCATTTGCCAATGCTCACGAAGTGCGTGGGCCTGTGGCAAGGCTACTCGGACTTCTTCAGCTCTCTAAAATAGAAAGTGATTTACAGTATCCTTGGATTTTTGAAAAATTGAAAAATGAGGCCGAATCATTGGATGAGATTGTTAAAAAAGTAACAGAGGAGCTTGATCAATTTAATGAAGGATAGTATCCGAAAATATTTTTAAGAGAATTGTCACCCGTAAAACTGTCATAAATCATAGTTGTAGTAATTGGTGGTCAGTAGTTTACGCCAAAGAATTCAAGAATGGGCGATCACCGTGTTAACTCCAGAATTACAAAAGAAAAAAGAGTAGCTTTCATTGATCATCTTTTAAAAGATGTACAGGCACTGGAGGTGATGCTTGAAAAAAATATTTTGAAAATGACATCACGAGAATTGGTGCAGAACAAGAATTTTGCCTCGTTAATGACCACTGGAGACCTTCCACCCTTTCGGAAAAGATATTAGCCGATATTGATGACCCTCACTTTACTACTGAATTAGCCCGGTATAACCTGGAGATCAATCTTGATCCCCTGATTTTAAAAAATGACTGTTTTACGAAATTAGGGAATCAATTAAAGACCTACCTGGCCATTGCCAAAAAATCAGCCGCGAAATCTAAAAACAAAATTGTTCTGACCGGCATTCTACCTTCCATCACCAAGAAAGAATTGTCTTTTGAATACCTGTCCCCAAATCCAAGATACAGTGCCCTCAATACGATGATGAAAGAATTGAGAGGAACAGATTTTGAACTCCATATTAAAGGCGTTGATGAACTCTCCATTATTCATGACTCCGTGCTTTTTGAAGCCTGCAACACAAGTTTCCAGATGCATCTTCAAATCGCACCTTCCGATTTTATCGCCAGCTACAATTGGGCCCAGGCCATCTCGGGTCCTGTACTTGGAGTATGCTCAAATTCTCCCCTATTGCTTGGAAGAGAATTATGGAGCGAGACCAGAATTGCACTATTTCAACAAAGTATTGATATAAGAAGCTATACCTACGCATTAAAAGATCAACAAGCCCGCGTCACTTTTAGTAATGAGTGGGCAAGTGGATCGGTGGTGGACTTGTTTAAAAATGATATTGCACAACATAAAGTTATTCTCACCAAAGACATTCATGAAAGTTCAATGGATGAATTACATACCGGAAAAATTCCGAGATTATCTGCTCTGTGCCTGCATAACAGTACCATTTACCGCTGGAATCGTCCGTGTTATGGCGTGGGTAACAACAGACCCCATTTACGAATCGAAAACAGATATATTCCAGCAGGCCCTACTCTTGTTGATGAAGTCGCCAACTTTGCCTTCTGGGCAGGATTAATGATGGGCAGACCTACAACTTTTGATTCAATCGCTACGCGTATGGATTTTCGGGATGCAAAGTCAAACTTTATCAAAGCTGCTAGAAATGGCTTATCAACAGTTTTACTGTGGGAAGGAAAACCTTTTACCGTTCAAGATTTAATTCAAAAAGAATTACTTCCTATAGCACATACAGGGTTAATGAAAATGAACATCCATCAGGCAGATCGGGAAAAATACCTTGCGGTCATAGACGAACGCGCCAATGGTCAAACAGGGGCCTTCTGGAGTGTGCAGAATTACAGGAAATTAAGAAAAGAAATGCGGCAGGATGATGCACTGATCTCGTTAACCAGAAATATGCAAACCCTTCAAGAAACCGATGAACCGGTGCACACATGGCCCATCCTCTCCGGACAAAAGCCGCTTCAAAAAACAACCCGGTTAATTGGGCACATCATGACCACTAAACTTTTTACCGTTCATGAAAATGACCTCGCCACTTTAGCTACAAGTATTATGCAATGGAAAAATATTCATCATGTTCCGGTGGAGAATAAAGGTGGACATTTAACCGGGTTGCTAACCTGGACCCATATGGAACGATATACCACCAACAATCAAACCGATCATCGTGATGCATCCGTCGCCGAAATAATGGAAAAAAACCTGATTACCGCTTCGCCGGAGATGACGATTAAAAAGGCCATCACAATAATGAAAAAAAATAAAATTGGTTGCTTACCGGTAATCCAAAATGAACATCTGGTAGGAATTGTGACCATAGAAGATGTAATCGAATTTGACCATGGCTAAAATCTATAGCAAAGCATTAGATAAACATCTTTATATAAACCGATTTATTGGAAAAATAAAGGGAGCACCTACCGGACCTACCCTAATATTTATGGCAGGTATTCATGGGAATGAACCCGCTGGTGTTTTTGCGCTACAAATAATACTTGAAAAATTAACCGGATTAAATCACAAAATCAACGGAAACATCTACTGCATTAGCGGCAATTTAGGCGCTCTTGAAAAAGGAATCCGCTTTCAGGATCAGGATTTAAACCGGATGTGGAATGCTGACCAAATCACGTCGCTTGAAAATGGACTGACCGAAATAAAAAGTGCAGATACACGAGAACAAATTTCCATTCACCAAACACTTCAGGAAATTCTCAACCACGAAACAGGCCCATTTTATTTTATGGACTTACATACCACCTCAAGTGAAACCATCCCGTTCCTTACTGTTAATGACAGTATACTCAATCGAAAATATACTGCCCAATATCCGCTTCCCATCATTCTTGGAATTGAAGAATATTTAGAAGGGCCATTGTTAAGTTACATCAATACATTAGGATATGTAGCGTTTGGTTTTGAGGGTGGTCAACATGATGCACTCGCCTCCATTGAAAACCATGTGTCGTTTGTCTATTTATCCTTAGTCTATACAGGTGTTTTGCATCAATCTGAAATAGATTATTTTCATCATTATGAATTGTTGGCTAAGCATACCACTGAAAAGCAAAATATTTATGAGATCAATTTTCGGTTTGAAATTAAACCCGGAGATAACTTTGAAATGAATCACGGGTTTGTAAATTTTCAAAGAATAAAAAGAAACCAGCCGTTGGCCAAACTCAATGGAAGGGAGCTCTATGCCAAAACAAATGGTCGTATTTTAATGCCACAATATCAGAACCTGGGGAATGACGGATTCTTTACCATCAAAAAAACTTCGGCATTTTTTATCCGACTTTCTGCGCTGGTTCGAAAATTAAAAGCAGACTATTTGCTCACTCTTCTGCCTGGAATTCAATGGGCGTCAAAAAATCGAGATGCAATTCTGGTTAACAAAACCATCGCACGATTTTATGCAAAACAAATCTTTCATCTTTTTGGATACAGAAGTCGAACATTGAATCAAAACTTGCTCCTGATGAAAAACAGAGAGCTTCCATCGCGCGCAAAAGAGTATAACTTATAGATTGAGCTTTACCGCACTTACTTCAATCTCCACCAGATAGGCGGGGTCAATAAGGGCACTGACTTCCACCATACTAGTCGCTGGTTTTATTGTATTAAAGCACTCACCATGTGCTTTGCCTGCAGCTTCCCATTGAGTAATATCGGTCACATAAATTCGGGTACGCACCACATCCTCCAATGAAAATCCGGCAGTGGTAAGTACACCTTTTAATTTTTCGAGAATAAATTGGGTCTGTCGATACATATCCCCTTCCCCGACAATACCATTTTCATCTACCGCTACGGTCCCTGATATTTCCAGTTGATTTCCGATTTGTACTGCCCGGGAGTATCCAACAATATCTTCCCATTTCGCTCCGGTGGAGAAATTTTTTCGTTCTGTCATGTGTATATTTGATTTTAAATGCAAAAGTTAAGTCAAGAAGAGCTAAAACGCTACAGCAGGCATCTGGTTTTACCAGGATTTGGATTAAAAAATCAGGAAAAATTAAAAGCCGCATCTGTGCTGGTTGTTGGTGCCGGAGGCCTTGGATGTCCAGCTTTGCTGTACCTGGCTGCAGCCGGAGTAGGAACCATCGGTATTGTAGATGGTGATACACTTGCACTCTCCAACTTACAGCGTCAGATATTATATACTGTTGAGGATATCGGTAAACCAAAAGCATTACAGGCAAAAACACGACTTCTAAAACTGAATCCAATGATCCGTATTAAGGAGTATGCTACTTTCCTTGATTCGGGTAATGCGCTGGAAATCGTAAAGGAGTATGACGTAATCCTTGATGGAACCGATAATTTCCCAACCCGCTATTTGTTGAATGATGCCTGTATCCTGATGAATAAACCACTCGTTTACGGTGCTATATTAAAATATGAAGGTCAGGTGGCGGTCTTTAATTTTCAACTATCCGCAAACCATTTTAGTGCAAACTACCGGGATTTGTTCCCTATCCCGCCGGACCCAGACACGATACCGAATTGTGAGGAAGCTGGTGTCATTGGTGTTTTGCCCGGCATTATAGGTACGATGCAGGCGAATGAAGTTATCAAGATAGTAACCGGAAGTCCGACGGTTTTGTTTGACTCTTTGCTCCTCTTTGACAGTACCACTGGTGGTACAGAAAAAATTTCCATACCGAACAGAAATTCTCGTGAATCCATTAAAGAACTAATTGATTATGAATATTTTTGCGGTGAGAAAACTCAACAAAAATCAGGAGGAATGAAAGAAATCAGTGTTCAGGAGCTAGCAGCGCTAAAAGAAAAAGGAGCAACTTTTCAATTAATTGATGTGCGCGAACCTTATGAATTTGAAACCGGTAATATCGGAGCCATTAATATTCCCATGGCTGAGATCCCCGGACAAATCGATAGTATTGCCAAAGATTGTCAGGTAATCTTTCATTGCAAAAGCGGCAACCGAAGTGCAAGGATGATTCAATGGGTAGAAAAGAATCATGGCTTAGGAAACCTCTACAATTTAACCGGAGGTATCAAAGCATGGGTTGATGAAATTGACGACTCCGTTGAAATTGACTAATTTTTTGAATTTTCAATTGCCTGCTGTATATCCTTGACAATATCCTGAATATCTTCCAACCCAACTGAAACCCTGATTAATCCGGAAGAGATACCAACTGCAGCTCGTTCATCATCCGTTAATTTAGAATGTGTGGTGGAGGCCGGATGCGTAGCAATTGTTCGGGTATCTCCCAGATTTGCAGAATGCGAAATCATTTTCAACGCATTCAGAAATTTCCGACCACGGTCAATTCCACCACTCACCTCAAATGTTACCAATCCACCCCCCAGTTTCATTTGTTTTTTGGCCAGCGCATGCTGCGGATGAGAGGGCAAAAATGGATATTTCACAAAAACAACATCACTATTTTTCTCCAGTTCCTTCGCCAGTATCAATGCATTTTCACAATGCCTTTCCATTCTGACCGCCAGTGTTTCTAAACTTTTGGAAAGCACCCAGGCATTAAAGGGCGACATGGCTGGGCCGGTATGTCGTGCAAAAAAACGAACTTCTTTTATCAGTTCCTTTGTTCCAACCACTGCGCCACCAATTACCCTACCCTGCCCATCAATAAACTTAGTTGCGGAATGAGTCACCAGGTGTGCACCCCATTGTATAGGATTTTGTAAATACGGTGTCGCGAAACAATTATCTACATTCAGAATCAGGTTATGCTTTGCGGCTAATTTACCCAACCACTCCAAATCCAGTATATCCAATGCAGGATTGGAAGGTGTTTCAACAAAAATCATTTTCGTATTGGGTTGAATCAATGCCTCCCATTTTTCAGGTGTACCAACATCTGCATAGGTATGACTGATTCCCACACGTGGAAATAAAATATTTAATATTTGATGGGTTGAACCAAAAACAGAACGCGATGCCAGGACATGATCTCCTGATTTTAATAAGGAAGCCATACTAATGTACATAGCTGCCATTCCTGAAGCGGTTGCAAAACCATCCTCTGCCCCTTCCAGTAAGCATAGTTTTTCAATAAACTCATTGCTGTTTGGGTTTGAGAACCGCGTATAAATATTACCCTGTTCTTCATCTGCAAACAACGCTCTTGCCTGTTCGGCATCATCAAAAACAAAACTGGAGGTAACATACATGGGTACCGAGTGTTCCCGAAAAGCTGAACGTTCATGTTGTGCACGAATAGCATCGGTTTCAAATTTTCCTTTTTTTCGGGTCATTTCCTACGTGTTAATAATTTCAAAACTATGCGTAACAACAGCCGTTTTCTCTAATGTTTTGGCAACAGAACAGTATTTATCAACTGCCAGGGAAACTGCCCGTTCAACTTTCTGTACGTTCAAATTTCCGTACAGTCTAAAATGTGTATGTACTGCAGTGAACAATGATGGGATCTCTCCTACGGCTCGTTCCCCGGTAACGGTAATCCTGATATCCTCCAGGGGTTGTTTCTGCTTTTTTAAAATATTTATTAAGTCTATTGCACTACAACTTCCTAATCCCGAAAGTAACAATTGCATCGGCCGCATCCCTGCATTCGTGCCTCCAATATCCGGTGATGCATCAATATGAACCGATTTACCCTGCTCATTTTTCGCTTCCATATGGAAGTCTCCACTCACCCGTTGT
Source organism: uncultured Cytophagales bacterium (assembly GCA_942491425.1). GTDB lineage: Bacteria > Bacteroidota > Bacteroidia > Cytophagales > Cyclobacteriaceae > JBGTGG01. The sequence continues at coordinate 62,677 of CALOAV010000018.1, read as the reverse complement.
AATTCAATCTTTATCATCTGATAATGTTGTGTCTGGCAAAAATAAACTTCCGGCTACCATTCCCAAAATACTAAGCAAGGTTGCCGGAATTAATGAAGGGATGGGTAACGGAAACATAAACTCAAAAATAACATACCCCAATAGCCCGACAAACATTGCCAGGGTAGCCCCCAGGGGATTGGAACGACTCCAGTATAAACCAAAAGTAAGTGGAACAAATAGTGACACCAGGCTTAAAATGGATGACTCACCTACCAACTCATAGATGTTGGTTCGCATCGTTGCCATAATTGTTGCCGACACACCGAATAACAATACGGAGAGTTTGGTGATCTTTAAGAACTGATGGTCATCCAGCATATTTTTAAATAATGGCTTGATTATGTTTTCAGAAAAAACGGATGCAGGTGCGAGGATCGCTGAACTGGTGGTACTCATGATCGCAGAAAGCAGGGATCCAAAAAATAAAACTTGTAAAGGAAGCGCAGTGTGCGCCAGCACCATATTCGGCAACGCCAATTGGGCATCCCCCGAAATGAGGTCGGGGTAGAGATGCCGTGCACAAAGTCCAATAAACAAGGGTAACATGGCAATGGTTAAATACATGATGCCAGCAATCCAGCAAGACCTAACGGCAACCTTCGCAGACCTGGAAGACATGACCCGTTGGTAGACATCCTGAGAAGAAATCGATCCCAATCCAATAACCGACCAGGCGGCCAGGTAAGTCGCCCATTCCTTCCATTCCAATATGGGTAAAATCCGGTAGGTCTCTTTCGGAACCTCGTTCAACACGGTCATCACTCCACCTGCTTCACCGGCCAGAATAACTGAAACTGCAATCAATCCGCTGATAATAATGATGCTTTGAATAAAATCAGTGATGGAGATGGCCCACATCCCACCGATATACGTATAAAGCGTCACTATAAAGGCACTCGCCGTTACTCCAATCCAGATGTCAAGACCAGTTACCACGTTTAGAATCAATCCCATGGCAACTAACTGAGCGGCAATATAGCCCACATAAGGGGGTACCAGGAATATACTGGCAATCAACCCTACTTTCTTCCCAAAACGAACCGTAAAATAATCCCCCAATGTTAACAGGTTCAGATTGTAGAGCTTTCTGGCATAAAACAACCCAAATAGGATCAGACAAAGTGCAGCCCCAAAAGGATCTTCAATTACGCTCATGAATCCACCCTTCATGAATTCTGAAGAGGCCCCGAAAACAGTCTCTGATCCAAACCAGGTGGCAAACAACGCAGCAGCACTTAACATCATTGGCAGACTTCTGCCTGCCAGCATAAAATCACCTGATGACTTTACTCGCCTGGAGGCCCATGCTCCTACTGCAATGGTGAGGGCCAGGTATAGAATGATGGATAGTAAAAGCAATTTTCTTTTTGTTGTAACAAAAATAGAATTGCTTAGTAGGGAAACAAATTATTATTTTCTTTTACCCAATTGGAATGACCGGCTGATGTTGAATCCAAAATGAATATCACCATCAAAAAAATCACCATTGGTTTCAGTGATTACGGACCGATCGATCATATTCCTGCTGTTGGTAAATACTAATTGAAAAACATGACCGCCCGTTTCAATATCAAGACCAAAACCCAAAGGGTCATAATACGGTGAGTTTTCATGTGGATTGAGTCTTACAAAATATTCCCCTAAAAGGGAAAGGCTTTTTGTAATCTTTATCTTGGCCGAAAATCCAAGTGCAAAGTCATTGTTGTTTTCAAAAGATTGTTCCACCAGATTCCGATGTATGAAAATGGGTGTTACCTGCGCGGAAATATGGGATGAGAATTTTCGTGCAATTAAAATCTCAGCAGCATAAGAAAATCGGTTTTCCAGTGTAAGATCCGGGTTATCCTCTTTGCTGGGAGAAGTCTTAATGTATCCGGAAGCAATACCTGATAACGTTATGGGCATATTTTTCTTACCGGTACTTTGACGGAGAATACGATAGCGAAGAAACCCATCATACGTTTTGTCCGTTGAACTACGACCCACAGAAATTCCGAGATTATCCGTAATTCCGTATTCGAGGCCCAGCCGAATAAAAGCATCATCAAGTCCCCATAAATTATAGGATCCCGTATTGATCGCCCCAAAGCGATGAGAAAAAATAAATTCAAGCTCTTGTTTGTTTACCCCCTCAACACTTTGACCATTGATTACCCGCGAACCATTAAAAGTGGTAAGTGCATAGAGGGTCTCTTCTTCTCGTTGATCATTTAAATCATCAAGTAAATCATCCTGTGCATAGACAGTACCACTAAAAAGTACACAACAAAAAAAAATAAATAACCTCATACAGGACTAAAATTTAATTCAACTTTAACGGAAACTTCCTCTGCAATATTTTGCCACATCAGCTTAGGGATTTTTATTTTATAATCGTCTAATTTAATCGTAAAACCTGACTTCATTACAACATAATCACCAATCCAATGGATATCTCCCTGTATTGTTACATTTCGTGTAACCCCATGTATGGTTAATTTCCCGCTGGCACTCGCCTGTGTGTCCGAGCCTTTGACGACCTCAGTATTAATTTTACCGGTAAAAGTAGCCATTGGATACTTTTCAGATTCCAGGTACTTTTCATTGAAATGCTCCTCCATTAATTCCTTTTCAAACTTAAATTTATTGATGGGTATGGAGATCGCAATTTGCCCGGAAGAAAGATCAAACAGACTTTTAGCAGATTGGTTGCTGGCACTGATGTCTTCAATCGGCGCTGAGGAGAAAAAAGTAATGCTGGATTTTTCAGTTTGATATTTCTGTCCAAACCCACTCAGCGAAATACAGACATATACAAAAAGAAAAACAACTTTAGCCATCACCGACACTACCTAATTCTCCTTAGCCCCATCATCCACCCAACAGGCAATCAGGTCGCGCTCATTCTGAGGGAGCCCACCCGTTGCAACCTGATCCGCAGGCATCGTTCCATTTCCGGTTCGTGTTTTAATTCCCTCGGCTTTCGCTTTCACATTGGAGAATACACTCCAATTCCGGTCGGAACCATTGTCGCCATTGTGGCAACCCGACTTGATACAATTCGCCTGCAGGATGGGTTTAATGTCGGTTTCAAAACTTATGCCGGTATCACCTCGCGGAACTACCGCGTTAATCGTCTGCGGACAATCGGTCGCGTCTTTTACTTCAATAGAATAAGATCCGCTTTTTAAACCGGTAAATGAATTTGTGGATCCAAATGCACCCGTCCCGAATTTATACAAATATGGTTCCACTCCGCCCGTTGCATTAATGGTTATGGATCCATTATCAGTAAGGCACTGGCTGTCTTCTTCCGTCACCACATTGGTCATGAGACCAGAGCTTGGATCCGCAATATCAACCGATAAGGATCGTTCGCAATCATCGGAATCTTTAATCGTTATTAAATGTGTTCCGGCGGGTAATCCATTAAATACAGTAGCAGTAGAACCAGCGCCTCCATTTATGCTTAATTCATACGGTGCAGTCCCTCCGGTAACAGTTACACTGATTGTTCCGTCGGATGCACCACAACTGGTTATATTAACTTTAGACAATAGGGAAATGGCCAGATCGGATGTGCTACAATTAACCGGGTCTGGAATATCATCGTTGCTGCAGGATACAAGATAGGTTAATCCAAAAATGCAAAGTACTGTAAAAAATAGTTTCATAGTAAGTATGTTAGTTTAGCTGAATAATTCCTATTTAAAATCATACCGCAGGCTTACAAAACTACCGAAGGAATAGAGTGATATTCCGCCCTCGCCAATTCCAGCCAATGGTAGTTTAACAAATGGTTCTACCTCCAAAAACAAATTGTTACGGATTCGCTTTTGCATCATCACTGATACATTAAGCATTTTAAACCATTCATTATTTTCATTTTCAATGCGCTGTGTATAGGTATCGTTTCCGTACGGTTTATCAAGAAAGTAAGTATAGTCCTCTCGCAACATGATATAGGAGGAAAAACCTAATCCTGCTTTAAACGAAAGTGATTTATGTGGTTGAAAACTATAATATACATTCAATGGAAGGTCAAGCATTTTACAATTTCCATCCAATTGATCGATGGGATAACTATAACCACCCTGCGTAGAATAAGGCTCACTAATATTGGTACTTGAATAAACTTTCCTGACAAGCATAACTCCGGTATTGATGGACCAATGCGTATCAAAATTATAACCAGCTGTAACCCCAAAGCCGAAGCCGGGCTTGCTTTGATTAAACATTCCGGTTGATGAAAAGTCGGGTGCAACAGAAAGCCGAAGACTAAACCATCCTGCATGGTTGTTCCTCTTTCTGATGATTGTGCCCGCAGATGAATCCGCAACAACAATACGTTTTGAATTTCTAATCAGACCGATCGAATCGATAGACGAAGGAACCGGATTCATAAGTTCAATACCAGCAGTACGGGTATTACTACTGCTATTTAGAGGGTCCTCATTATTTGCAGTTGGTCGATTCGACGAAGTAGTTATTCCCGAATGGATGATCCGATCATCCAATGGTTCCGGTTGTGAACTTAATTTTGAATCTGTATCCGGATCCAACCGGGTTAACCCCTCACCAGTTTTTAGTGGTGTGTCCGAATTGCCATCTGGGTTTATCTTTTCAACACGAGGGTCATTGGATTTTTTTCTTTCACTATCCGACTGCATTGGGGAATTGTTGGTTTGATTGGCATTACCAATGTCTGTCCTGTCACCATTACCCGATATATAGTACCAGGTGGATGTTCCGATCAGCAGCATACCACATAACACAAGAAGCAAGGATGTATGGCGATACCAAACCGAACGGTCAGCTTGATCAAGTTTGATGTACATATCTTTCCAACCCGCCACATCATACTCCATGCTGCTATCCTCAGCTGCACTTCTGAATATATTATCTAATTCCTCGTCAGACATAAATGGCTCGCCAATCCTTTTTGTTAATCATTTTTCCAAGTGCTTTGCGAAGCTTGTTTCGCGCTTTCATCAGGTTCGACTTTGATGTTCCATCTGAAATATTCAACAGCTTTGCAATTTCCTGATGGGTAAACCCGTCAATAACATATAAATTAAAGACTGCTCGGTAAGCAGGTGATAATTGCTGTATCAATTCAATCAATTCTGCATGTGAGAGGTTGCTTAATCCGTTGCCCTCATTTGTTACAAGTTCGGGTTGCGCATCAACATCCTGATGATAGTAATGCTTCAACTCTTTCCGGTAATGATCAATAGAGGTATTAATCATAATTCTCCGCAACCATGCTTTAAATGAAGGCTCCTTTTCATATTGCTCAATTTTTTTAAAAACCTTGAGGAATCCATCGTTAACAATCTCCTTCGCCTCCTCAATTGAATGGCTATACCGAATACAAATACTCATGGCATAGGCATAGTAATGCTGATACAGCAACCGCTGACTTTCCCGATCGTTCTTTCTGCAACCCTGCAGTAGCAGTTGCATATGGATTTATTTAGGTTTTGTTTGTAATTCGCCTCCGAGACGTACGCCCGTAAAAAAGGGTTGCCTGTACATCTAAATTAATCAAAAAAAGTGGGGGGGCGAATCCATCAGGTAAATCGACAAGGATAAACTCCTGCCATCACAAACTGAATTATTCGCATATAGGTGCCGTCCCGTACGGACGGAGAATTCTTACCAGTCCTACCCGGGCATTTCAAAATTTTAAATCAACACAACACCAGTGATCTGTTCTGCGGGATGGATCTATGGGCATTTTATCTCTGGCGGGACATTCTTTCAGCCATATTATAAAAAAAAATCCCTCAAGGTCCTGGACCTCGAGGGATTTCTTTGTCTATAGTTGGCTTTAATCTTATTTCAAATGTAAAGGGTTCTTTTTGATCCACCAGCACGATATCGCCAGCAGGGAGAATTCAGAGATAAATTGCCGAAAATGAAGGTTTAGTAGATTGGCTATAAATAGAAAATCCCCCGGAGTTCTCGACTTAGGGGGATTTTCATGTCTATAGTTGGCTTTAATCTGTTTCAAATTTATAACAATAAATTAATTTTCCAAATATCAAAGTTGATAAATACCCTAAAAAGGGCCTTTTACTGCCGGATGGCTGAATCTAATGTTACTGAATCAGGTACATTTTCCAAGATCTCACTATTAATTCGCTCTTTCAATTGTGGTTTTGAGCCTGGAAATGTTGTTCGCTGGCTAATATCATAGCTGGCATAGGCCAGTAAAACAACAAAAACAATGACAAAGAAGATGAATAGCTTTCTGGAATTTTTCACATTAGATAAATTCGATGATCTTATCTGCCAACTCCACATTGTCCGATAGCAGTTCATAAAACTGATCTTTATTGAACCGCAGTATCACAACATTTTCCGTAGCCTTAATCATGTTGGTATTTACATAATTTGGCGACCCTAACATTTCTCCTACAAACTGACCGTCGGTAAATTGACTAATTAACTCGCCTTTTTTGAAGTATTCTACTTTTCCGGCAACGATCACATAAAAATTATTATTACTTCTTTCATCCAGAATTAGTGTTTCCCCTATTTTCAGGCGAAGTTCTTCGCATATATCTGCAAGATGCGAAAGTATAATTCCGGGGATAGCTTCAAATGCATTAATACGCTGTAGAAACAGGACTTTTTCAAATACTGTCATCTTCTTGGAATGAATAATAAGATCATTCAATTCCTTACTTCTATGTTCGCCCAATCGATAAACATTAGCATGGTAGGAATCCGAACTGATTTGAAAAAGTGCGTATGCGGCTACTTCACTTATCAGGGTATCCGGATTAAACATCTGTGCAATCAGATCAAGTTCAAACTCACTATATTTTTGTAAACCAAGATGGAACAAAACACATGCTTTTGTCCAACGGTTGGATTGTGTGAAATCGCGGTTAATGATAAACTTCAATACAAGTTTTGAATCAATAGACGACCTTGGGTAGAAGTCTTCCAGCTTGTTGATCCGTTCTGATTCCGTTAAATCATCCAGCACCGGAATGACGCGTTGTTTTAACTGATCTGACAAGAACACATCCAGCATCTCTACCGCATACGTAATTCCTTCGCTGGTATTGCTATCAATATTTTCCTTTACCAGTTGGATAGATCGGGTGTCATACAACATGGCCAGGAGGGTATAGATGTGCTCAATATCGCCCTGGACTTCCAGTCGTAGCGATTCTTTTATTTTCTCTCCAAAAGCTTCCGACTCAATTTCCTGTATGGCACTTAAATTCCAGCGAATATCGGCAAGATCAGCCTCCAAGACATACTTGATCCTGGTGATTTGAGATATCCCCGCTTTAAAACCACATTCTCCCAGCGACAATAATACCTGAGAAACCACTACCTTATTGGGGTAGTCCATCTTGTTCCACAACATTTCTTTTGCTTTGTTTCCGCCTACTCTTCCCATCACCTGAATGATCTTCAGCATCACCTGTGAGGATTGGCCGGTTCTATGAAAGGCACTGTCTAACATTGTCAGTGATGGTTCACCGATCAATACCAGTGAATTCATGGATTGGTTGCTAAACTCCGGGCTTCCCAAATTTTCAATCAGTGCATTGATTACTTCCGGATTATTTTTCTTAACCGCTGTTTTAATTGCGGTCTTTCTAACCTTTGATTCAGCGTCCACCAGCAGTTCCATCAAAAAGGAGGTGCATTCATCCTTTGATGTATGGAGCAATAATTCAGCAGCGTAATGACGGTCATCTGAATTTCCTGAGCGGGTTAGTCGTTGAATCCGTTGCTTCGTAATATCTCCATCATTTTGGATGATCATTTCCAGATCTGACCGACTCAGAATATTCTTCGGTTCAATTTCATTTGATGCTCCGTCCGCATGTATTACGTACTTATCTGACACGGAGAGACCCTTCATTTCATTCATCCGTTGCTGCGCATAAAAACGGGTCGTTTCATCATCGTTTTTCATTAGGCTATTGATCCACCCAGAAATATTAGTTGCGTTTATTTTCTCTAACAGCTTAAAGGAGAATACTGCTTTTTCAGAGGAAGAGGATCGTAACATTTCCTGTAACTTCGTACTAACCTTGGAAAATCCCCGCTCCAATTTTTCAACATTGGTATCCGCGCTCTCCAACTTCAACCGGATTTTATTACGATAACCGGCATATAATTTATTAACAAAAAATAAGTAGAGTCCAGCCAGTATGATCAATAAAACCGAAAGGTGAATGACACGAAAAGAAGGGATCAGTGCGAAAACAAAAATCATCAATCCCGCAACAAACCGGGCGCTTTCATTGACAAGTCCCTCAACTTTTGATTGAATACTAAATCGTAAATTTCCTTCCAGAGGAATAAAAAATAATTTAAACACCGGGTTTTCCAATGATTCCCGGAGTGTCCAGTTAAACAACCGGCTTAATGAAATGAAAAGGAAAAAGTAAAGAAATCCTGCAGGCGCAAGCGATTTTTCAAATCCAAAAATACCTCCCGATGTAACAGCAATAATTGAAAATGTACCGACGACAATCGGAAGGAGGTACAATGAAATTTTAAGTCCATAATTCGAGATAATCCGGTTGTTGATGAAGGTCTGCATGATCAGACTGAGTCCGTAAACAGAGCCGGTAAAGAACGCCATAAAATTGGTAAGTTCGCGCTGATCCGGGTATTGCTCTTTCACAAGTTCCTGGAAGGCAAACTGGCTAAAGACAAATGTAATCATCGAAACCAGCAAAAAACCGGAGAGCAATAGAATATAAGGGTCTGAGAAAATTTTACGGATGGTCGTTTCCCGCCTTACTTCCTTTCCAAATTCTTTGGGGTTATTTTTTGACAGTTCAAACCTGGAGGATATAACGATCATCAGTACCGATACTACCAGGATACTTCCTGCGCAAACCAATAAGTAATTCGTTGTATCCGGAAAAAGGGCAGCTGTAAAAGGAATGGAAAAAGTAGCAATAATTGCGGCGATCAATTGTCCCGTATCAATCCAGCCGATAATCCGTTTTGATTGTCTGAAATTAAAGAGCCTTCCGAAGGTTCCCCAATAACTGAGAAAGAGCACCGCTACAATGGGGCCCGTCATACAATACAAGGTGAAAAGCAGAAATTCTTCCCATAAAGGATTGCCAAGATGTAATAAATAATACACAGTAAGTGTGAATCCGAAAACCAGCAACACACTTGAAACCACCAGTGTGGAAAACTTGATCCAGTTTTGAAAATACGAAAACAGAAAAGTGGTGATGATCCCAAGAGCTCCTGCAATTAAAAATGCACGATCGAGATATTGACCTAACCGATTCAAGAAAAGTGAGTCGGCGGTTACCTGGTAGGTGGCAATAAAAACCCCCATGAAAAAACCCGTGGTCAACATGAGCGTGATCTGTACCTGCTCATCGCTCCTGACCTTCAGCGGAGTCAAAAAATTTTTCATCATAGTCAGACCAAATATAAAATAAAAAAACCGGCTTTTCATGACCGGTTTTAAGCTTTTATAAGTGAAAGAACGCCTAGTTCGTTTTTGTAGAATCTGCTTTTACGCCTGTTTTCTCTTCCTTATACCGTGTGTTTAAGCCATCAATTACTACCTGAGTAATTTCCAGACTATCACCTGCATACAACACATCACTGGTTGGATCGTATTTTAATACCAATTGAAGCCCCCTCGATTTGCCGTAATCTTTCAGAAAGGAAGTGATTCGGTCATATAATTCCTTTTGTAGTTTATTCTGTTCAACCATCAACTCCTGGCTAAGGCTTTGCTGAAACAACTCCAGATTCTGGCGCTTTCTTGTAAGCTCTTCCTCAGCACCCCGCTGTTGATTATAGGTCATATTATTTACGTTTCGCTGGTAGGCATTGATCTCATTCTGTAGTCCCTGAGCACGATTTCGATACTCAGTATCCATTTTACCGCCTTTTTCTTCAAGTCGTGCCTGCTCTACTTTCAGGTAGTCATAATGCTCTAAAACGGAATCTGTATTGATGTACGCCAATGAAAGATTGCCGCCTTCTGAAATAAGTCCACCGGAAGGAGTTTGATCACCCGTGGAGGAAAAATGTAAAAAATAAAGGATGCCAACCGCCACCAGCAGTACAGCGTTTAAGATTAAGGATAGGTTTTTCATGAGTTAATTTTAATTTTTTTAACTGAGAATGGAATTCATGTCCTGATTGGCAATACCTGACAAATCAAATACACTGAAGATTCTACTACTTTCAGTTTGAAGCGGCAAATATAAGGATGCCAGTCAAATCATCGCAAAAATGATGTATTATATCTGATTTCAAATGGAGATTACTCCGATTTGGTTTGAAAACTGTATAAAGTCTTATCCAATTTCAGTTTTTTTGAATTGAACGCCTCCACAAACCGGGCGATCTCCCTGCCGGTAATTTGATCTATATGAAGGCCAACATCAAGACCAATTCCAAAATCAGCATGTAAATCATATTCAACATGCTCATGGACTTTTACGGACTCCTCTTCTTCCAATTCGAGAATTACTTCCGCCATAAACATCCCGATCTCTTCTTCTCTTTCATCCAACGCCTGAAGGTTCCCATTTTCATCCTCATCATAGGTGATCTTTTCGTAGTCTGAAAATTGCCTGGCGGCACGATGCTCGGCAATATCAAACAATTCGCTTTCATGTTGAAGGCGGAGGGTGTACATCACGGTATCATAGATTACCGCTTTCCCTTCATGCTCGCCGATGAAAAGAAAATGCGCCATCTCATCGGTCATTTCATCCTCGCTGGACAGGATATAATTTGTTCCGGAAGACTGCATCTTTTCAGCATAGTCCTGAATGACCGCTCCTTCAAACCCTTTGTTCTTTGCCATTGAAATATCCATTTAACCGTATCTTTAAATTAGGAAATAATATTCTCAAAAACATCCCTTTTTGCACATTATTCCAGATCATTTATGTGTTGAATTTCAATTCTGATGTTAAAAATTAACTAATAGTTCAACTTCAAACTGTTAACAAACGAATGAAAAAAATAATCCTTTTTACCACTTTTATTTTTTGCGCAAAAGCCTCCTTTTCTCAATCTGCACAAGACCAACCAGCACTTAACAAAGAATTGGCCGCAATGGTTAAAGAGGTCTCTGCCGACAGCATGAAATCATATATCGCGAAGATGGTGAGTTTCGGAACCCGGCACTCCCTGAGTGATACCTCCCGTGACGATTTTGGGATCGGGGCCGCTCGCAGATGGGTCGCCTCAAAATTTAGGGATTTTGGCAGAAGGAATTCCGCACCAATGATCGTGGAACTTGATCCATACGAATTAAAACCCGGCCCCCGGTCTTCCCGAACTCCTTACCCGGTTACCATGAAAAATGTTTTGGGAACGCTTCCCGGAACAGATAAAAATGATAACCGAATCATATTGGTCAGTGGCCATTTGGATTCCCGTAACAGCAATGTGATGGATAGCGTAAACCTGGCTCCGGGTGCAAATGATGATGCCAGTGGGGTTGCGGTGGTGATTGAATTAGCACGTATCCTTTCTAAAAAAAGGTTTCCATGCACGATCATTTTTATGGCTGTACAGGGGGAAGAACAGGGACTTGTTGGAGCGCGGCATATGGCCGGTAAACTCAAACAGGAAAACGCAAATCTAATTGCGATGTTTAATAATGATATTGTGGGCAACTCTGTCGCGAGTGAAACCGGGGATAAAAATGACAAAACTGTTCGCATCTTCAGTGAGATGATTCCCTACCTGGAAACCAGCGACGAAACTTCCGCACGAAATGCACTGAAGTCTGAGAATGACAGTCCATCCCGTCAATTGGCGCGTTACATCAAGGAAGTCAGTGAACCCTACCTGGGAGGGTTTACTGCTACGTTAAATGCCCGTCCGGATCGCTTTTTACGCGGGGGCGATCATACCCCATTCAATCAATTGGGATTTACAGCGGTTCGATTCTGCGAGTTCAATGAAAACTTTACACAACAGCATCAGAATCTGCGTGAGGAAAACGGAATCAAGTATGGTGACCTGCCTGAATTTGTTGACTATAACTACGCAGCCAACGTAGCACGAATGAACTTGGTTGGAATGACAATGCTTGCAAAGGCCCCAGCAGCGCCTTCCGAAGTAAAAATGAAAATCAATCTTGGGAATATCACAAACCTGTCCTGGACTGCACCTACCACCGGCCCCTCCGTTAAAGGATACAACGTGTTGTTACGCGAAACGTATGAACCCTTCTGGTCGAAAAAGGTATTTGTAGAAGGAACTACTGCTGAACTTCCCTATTCAAAAGATAATTATTTCTTTGCTGTTCAGGCAGTCGGACAGGATGGTGCACTCAGTCAGATTATAATGCCGGTTCCAAGCCGGTAATCATTTATACCAATCGGCATACATCGGATAATTTTTGGCAGTACGTATAATGACGGCTTTCATTTCTTCTCCAACGTCCTTGATGTATTTGGCAGGCATTCCGGCATAAATACTGCCCGGCTCAACCTCCGTTTTAGGTAAAACAACAGCACCGGCTGCAATGACCGAGCCGGAACCGATTACGGCATCATCCATGATGATGGCACCCATTCCAATTAAGACTTTGTCACCAATTTTACAGCCATGAACGATGGCATTATGCGCAATGGAAACATTATCACCAATAACCGTCTTTGCTTTTTGATAGGTGCAATGAATAACCGCCCCATCCTGAATATTAGTGTTGTTACCGATGGTAATGCTGTGTACATCACCCCGCACAACTGCATTAAACCAGACGGTACAGTTATCTCCCATCACCACCTCACCCACTACGGTTGCATTTTCGGCCAGAAAGCAGTTTTGACCAAATCGGGGTGCATACCCACGGACGTTTTTTATTAATGCCATTGTGATGATTTTTTTACTAAACCTACGAAATAAGTCCTAATCAGCGTTATCTGAAGATAAAATCCAGAAATTTTATGCTGACAAGATGTCACTACAAACACTAAATGTTGTATTTTTGCGACCTGAAATGAGAAGGATGGAGAACTTAATTGAAGATATAGGATTACTGGATCAGCAAGCTGAAAATTGTGAAGTAGCCCATATCTCGAAAGATCAGCATAACGGCAAATCCCGGAAGCTTTACATTGAAAGTTATGGCTGTCAGATGAATTTTTCGGACAGTGAAATTGTAGCTTCCATTCTGAATGAGGCTGGTTTCGATACCACTTCCACTATAGAAAATGCTGATGTTGTTTTTTTGAATACGTGTTCTATCCGTGATAAAGCAGAACAAACGGTCCGTAATCGGTTAATGCACATCAACGGTTATAAAAAGAAAAACCCGGAATTATTAGTTGGTGTTCTGGGATGCATGGCGGAGCGGCTAAAATCAAAATTGCTGGAAGAGGAGAAAATTGTGGATTTGGTAGCGGGCCCGGATGCCTACCGGGATCTTCCTCAATTAATTTCCAGGGTAGATGAAGGACAAAAAGCGGTAAATACATTTTTATCACGGGAGGAAACTTATGCGGATATCAGTCCGGTGCGCCTGAATTCAAATGGTGTTACTGCCTTTATTTCCATAATGCGCGGATGTGACAACATGTGTACTTTTTGTGTTGTCCCTTTCACCAGAGGCCGTGAAAGAAGCCGCGATCCCCATTCTATTGTTAAAGAGGCTGAAGATCTTTTTGCCCGTGGATATCGGGAGGTAACGCTTCTGGGTCAGAATGTTGACTCTTATAAATGGAGTGAGGTTGAGAATAACAAAGCACGCCTGGAAAAAAAGGAAACGACAGCCATTATCAATTTTGCACAGTTGCTGGAAATGGTAGCGAAGGTTCATCCGGATTTACGCATCCGGTTTTCCACCTCTCATCCAAAAGACATAACCGATGACGTCATCCATACGATGGCGAAGTATGAAAACATCTGCAACAATATTCATTTACCCGTTCAGAGTGGAAATTCCAGGATTCTGGAGATGATGAACCGAGGATATTCACGTGAATGGTATTTGGAAAAGGCCCGCAACATTCGGGCTATTCTGGGGGAAGATTGTGGTTTATCGTCAGATATGATAACAGGATTTTGTAGTGAAACTGAAGAAGAACATCAGGATACGCTTACCCTGATGGATGAAGTACACTATGACTTCGCATACATGTTTTATTACTCAGAACGTCCCGGTACACTAGCCGAGAAGAAGTTTGCGGATGATATTTCATTGGCAATAAAAAAGAGACGATTAGAGGAGATCATTCAAAAGCAACGAAGACATTCAGAATTGCGTAATCAAATGGATGTAGGGAAAATATTCAAAGTGTTGATTGAGGGGACATCCAAAAAATCGGATCAGCATTTTCAGGGAAGGAACTCTGCCAATAAGGTAGTTGTTTTTCCAAGAAATAATACTCGAATAAGCGAGTATGTGAATGTATTAGTAGAATCAAGTACAGGTGGTACGCTTATTGGGAAAATTGTGGATTAGATATGTCGATTACTGACAAAGAAATACAAAGTGTAAAAAACAGGTTTGGGATCATCGGAAACTCCCCATTACTGAGTAATGCCGTGAGAGTAGCGCTCCAGGTTGCCCCTACCGATATGTCGGTGCTGATTACCGGTGAAAGTGGAAGTGGAAAGGAATCTTTTTCGAAGATTATTCATTCCATCAGTTCCAGAAAACACGGCCAGTTTATTGCCATCAACTGTGGATCAATTCCGGAAGGTACCATCGATTCCGAACTCTTTGGGCACGAGAAAGGATCCTTCACAGGGGCACATGAATCTCGAAAAGGTTACTTTGAAGTGACGAACGGAGGCACTATTTTCCTCGATGAAATTGGGGAAATGCCATTGGGCACACAAGCCCGTCTGCTACGGGTTCTTGAAAATGGAGAATTCATAAAAGTTGGTTCTTCAAAAGTTCAAAAAACAGATGTGCGGGTCGTGGCCGCGACCAATATAAACCTGATGCGTAACGTCGAAGAAGGGAAGTTTCGGGAAGATCTCTACTACCGGCTAAGCACCGTTCCTATTTTTGTTCCGCCACTTCGGGAACGCGGCAATGATGTTGAGTTATTGTTCCGAAAATTCTCCGCCGACTTTGCAGAAAAATACCGGGTTAAACCCATCACACTGACCGAATCGGCAAAAGAGGTGTTATTGAAGTACCGATTTCCCGGAAACATCCGACAGCTCAAGAATCTGGTAGAGCAGATCTCGGTACTATCAACAGAAATCAAGGAGATTTCAGCGGAAGAATTATTGAAGTACCTACCTTCAACAAACAGTTTACCAGCACTTTATAAATCAGGAACCGGTGATAAGGAAAATCTGTCCGAACGGGATATTCTCTATAAGGTTTTGTTTGATATGAAGCGGGATATGGTTGACCTTAAAAAACTGGTGCTCGACATTTATCATAATCAGGGGAATGCCGGACAAATTATTAAGGAAAACCCGGAGCTTTTCAATGGTATGGAAAAAGGTCCGACACAGCAAATTGGTACCGATTCAGTTGTATTAAACCTTCCTTCAGAGCGATCCGATGAGGAGGTAGAAGATGTACACGATATCACCCATGAAACCGAGGACGAATCCCTCTCTATCGAACGAAAAGAGCGGGAACTGATTATTCGTGCTCTTCAAAAAAATAACAACAAAAGAAAATATGCGGCTAAAGATTTAGGCATTTCGGAACGGACTTTGTACAGAAAAATCAAACAGTACAGCCTTGATTAACCGCCTTCTAACCACCCTAGCCTGCATCACGATTCTTTTATTCGATGGCTGCAGAATTAACTATTCCATGTCGGGTTCTTCTACCAGTGCGAAAAATATCAGCATTGAGGAATTCTACAACAACACGGACCTGGGACCAGCCAATATGGGGCCCTCCTTCACAAATGACCTGAAGGATTACCTGATCCGGAACTCCAGCCTCTCAGTGGTCGCACAGGAAGGTGAACTGCAGATGACTGGTGAGATTTATGATTTTAAGCTGACCCCGATAGCTCCGACTTCCACAGGTGACCCCAACGATGTCAATACCGCCTCCTCAACCCGGCTAACGATCACGGTTAAAGTAACCTACATCAATACCCTGGATGAGACGATGAGCTTTAAAGACCGGTCGTTCTCTTTCTATAAAGATTTTTCAAACGATCTGAACTTCAGTGATATCGAAGAGTCCTATACCAACCAGATATTTGAACGAATAATCAACGACATATTCAATGCTTCGGTTGCCAATTGGTAATATTTGCCCTATTTTTACCATTCGCTGAAATTAAAAGTGGACAATAAAGATTTTAATCGGCTCCTCCAAACCCCTGAAGCATCTACCGAAGTAGAAGCTCAGAACCTACTTACGCTAAAGGAAGAGTTTCCATTTAGTCAATTGCTCCATGCCTTATCAGCACGAGTAGCAAAGGATCACGGATTCAGTAATCAGAAAGAAGAACTTCAACTGGCTGCAGTATACGCTTCCGATCGGAATGTATTAAAGGAAATTGTGACAGGCGCATTCACTCCAGTGGTTGTTGTACCCGTTGAAAAGCCATTAGTTGAAGTAAAAGAAACCGGTAGAAAAATCTACTGTTACAATCACGAAAGCTGAAAGCCGGAAAACCATTGAACCCACTAGTTATGCTAATACCGGTGTTGCGGAAGAAGTGGTTTCAGACCTTGAAAAGTTAAACCAGTCACGACATAATTTTGAAGCGTTATTTAACGATTCCGGAAAGTTAAAGACTCCTGAAGTTGTGGTTGCAAAACCTGCTGTAAGTGAAGAGAAGGTTGAAGCAAAAAAAGAATCCCAAATCAAAAAACCTGCGAAGCGCAAACCACCGGTACGTAAAAAAGCAACCGGTAAAACAAAAAAACAGCGTATCATTGAGTTAGCGCAAAAACTTGAAAACGAAGAAGCGAAGGACGAAACCACTGAAAAAAAATCACCTCCAAAAAAGCGAAAAAAAAAAGTAACGGAACCGGCTGACCAGTTAATTGACGAGATCAAAACAAGTAAAAAAAAAATCCAGCCCGAAAATAACAGGCAAAAAGAACAAATCGAACTGATCAACCAGTTTATCAAGGCACAACCTAGCATTTCTCCTCAAAAAGGTAAACCTGCATCCCCTTCCAATGTTGATTTTAGCATGCAAAGCAGTGAGTTTGGTGATAATATTATTTCCGAGACATTGGTTAAAATACTCCTAAGTCAGGGTAAAAAAGACAAGGCTATCGAGGTTCTTCGAAAACTGATTTGGAAGTTTCCACAAAAAAAGAGTTACTTTGCCGCTCAAATTGAAGAATTAAAGCAGTAACAATGACTACACTAATTATAGGAATCATTCTTTTTCTATCCGTTTTGTCCATTTTGATCGTTTTGGCACAGAATTCAAAAGGTGGTGGATTATCCAGCCAGTTTGGTGGATCAGGAGCCAGTAACATTATCGGGGTTAAAAGAACAGGTGATTTACTTGAAAAACTTACCTGGGGATTTATGATTGCCATTATGGTCTTATCCTTGTCAACCAACCTGATTACTCCACGAACCGGTGGCCCTACAAATGAAATATTAGAGAAAGCAGGTGAACAACAGTCACCGCTTAGTCTTCCTCCAGCCCAGAATACAACACCGATTGTTGTCGATTCGACTGACGGTCAGTAAACACAAATTTCATAAACACGAATTAAGCCCGGATGAAAATCAGGGCTTTTTTTTTATATCAGGACTTTGTTAAAGTCTCTTATTAGGCTGCCGTTAGGTGCCTGACAAACATTCTTTTTGCCACCGGTGCGAGTGTCTCATTTAATGGAAACTTCATCTTCGAAAGAATCAGATACGCAGCGGGGTTTGGCAGATCCTGAAATCTTTTAATCAAGTCAATCTTCATATTCTCGTAGGTGTGAAAAACGGATTTCGGGATTTCTTCAATATGTTCAGTTTGAAGGCCCTGGTTCATTTGATCATTCGACTCAATCAACCCGAACTTAAAACGATACAGCTGGGTGACCGATTCAGGTGGCTGCGTTATGAATAAATACCCCTCCTTACGATAAAGTGGGGTTACCCCAATGGGTATGAATCTTACATTGTGGATTCTACAAAATCAAAAATTTCCAGGTACCGTCTTCAAGCGAATGTTGAATGACAGGAATGGCATACTCGATGATTGATTCGATTTCTGCCATAACCGAATCATCATCAATAAGCTGCTGATATTTCAGCTTTAAGGCCAAAAAATCAGCCTTGGAAATCTCTTTTGGAAAGGCCTGTTTTAACGCTTCACGGCTGGCGCGAACACTCTGCAAATTCTTATAATGAAAGATTAAATCGGCCAGAAAAGGATAGAGTTGAGTATTCGAAAATCGTTTTGAAACCTTTGAAATATAGTCCAGCAAAACGTACTTCTTGTACTCAAAATCGATCAAACCCTTTACAAACCAGTCTTTTTCTAAGTTTTCCATAGTATTCTTGAATTACCTGTCTTTTCAGTATACTGACAACCTGCCATTCTTACCCCAAAAAACTGACAATTTCCGAACCAATTAAGTCCAAACCCTGTCATATTGGGTATTAAAATAAGCATTTTAACGATTATACGGAATTGGCATAAAAGGTGATAACCATCAACTCCGTATAATTAAACCCTAAAAACTAATACGTAATATGGCAAAAGTAAACTTTAAACCAAATGAAGACCGGGTTCTTGTGCAAGCCGCGGAAGCTGAGAAAAAAACCGCTTCAGGTATCATCATACCGGATACGGCCAAAGAAAAACCGCAACAAGGCAAAGTGATAGCAATCGGTGACGGCTTACCCGATAAGCCTGTTACTGTGAAAGTTGGCGACAACATCCTTTATGGTAAGTATTCCGGAACGGAACTTATGATCGAAGGAAAGGAATACCTGATCATGAGAAATTCTGACATTTTCGGTATCGATCTAATCCCATTTTTAATTTTATTTTTAAAATTTAATCTATCCAAAACTTTTATACACTCTACGACACCGTTTGATAAACTGGCAAATGCAGTAAAAGTAACATTAGGCCCAAAAGGAAGAAATGTAATCCTTGACAAAAAATTTGGTGCACCTACCGTAACTAAAGACGGTGTTACTGTTGCTAAAGAAATCGAATTGAAGGATCCTATCGAAAACATGGGAGCTCAGTTGGTAAAAGAAGTAGCATCTAAAACTGCTGATGATGCAGGTGACGGAACTACTACTGCAACTGTACTCACTCAGTCTATTTTTGCTCACGGCATCAAAAACGTTGCTGCAGGTGCAAACCCAATGGATCTCAAGAGAGGAATTGACAAGGCAGTAACTGCTGTAATTGGAAGTCTTCAGAAGCAATCAAAGCCAATTTCTGATTCAAGTGAAATCGCTCAGGTGGCGACAATCTCCGCAAACAACGATAAGGAAATCGGCGCTATGATTGCGGATGCCATGGAAAAAGTTGGCAAAGACGGCGTAATCACTGTTGAGGAAGCAAAAGGTACTGACACGGAAGTGAAAACTGTGGAAGGTATGGAGTTTGACAGAGGCTATTTGTCTCCTTACTTCGTGACCAACACAGAGAAAATGGAAGCCGAGTTGGAGAGTCCATATATCCTGATCTACGACAAGAAAATCTCTGCCATGAAAGAACTTCTTCCTGTGCTTGAAGCCGCAGCTCAGACAGGAAAACCATTATTGATCATTTCTGAAGACGTTGATGGTGAAGCATTGGCTACTTTGGTTGTTAATAAAATCAGAGGATCTCTGAAAGTTGCTGCTGTCAAAGCTCCAGGTTTTGGAGATAGAAGAAAGGCAATGCTTGAAGACATCGCTATCTTAACTGGTGGATCAGTTATCTCTGAAGAAAGAGGTTTCAAATTGAAAACGCAACCATTGAGTATCTTGGAACTGCTGAAAAAGTAAATATTGACAAAGACAATACGATCATTGTAAATGGAGCTGGCAAAAAAGAAGATATCGATGCCCGTGTTAATCAGATCAAAGCACAGATTGAAACTACTACTTCGGATTACGACAAAGAAAAACTTCAGGAGAGACTTGCGAAACTTTCTGGTGGTGTTGCAATTCTTTACATAGGAGCTGCTACTGAAGTCGAAATGAAGGAGAAGAAAGACCGTGTTGATGATGCATTTCACGCAACAAGAGCTGCCGTTCAGGAAGGCATTGTCCCTGGTGGTGGAGTTGCATTTCTAAGGGCTATTGAGTCTCTATAAATGCCGTAAAAGTTGAAAATGATGACCAAGCTACTGGTGTCAACATCGTTAGACTGGCACTTGAGTCTCCACCTACGGACGATCGTAGACAATGCAGGCCAGGAAGGTTCTGTTATTGTGAATAAAGTTCGTGATGGTAAGAAAGACTTCGGCTATAACGCACATACGAATAAGTTTGAAGAATTCTTTGCAAAAGGAATCATCGATCCTACGAAAGTAGCACGTCTGGCATTAGAAAATGCAGCTTCTATCGCTGGTCTGTTATTGACCACCGAGGCAGTAATCTCTGAAATTCCTGAAGATGATAAAGCGCCAGCTATGCCTCCGGGAGGAGGAATGGGTGGAATGATGTAATCTCCCATCAATTTCAAATAAAAAAACCCCGATTATTTCGGGGTTTTTTTATGCCTCCCTGTTAGGGGAAATACCGGAAATTATTCTAATTTTCAAGAGTTAAAACTAGCACCCAATAGCAGTATGGTTATTCACAAAAGCTTCGCAGATTTCGTCCTTTTCCTTTACGTACACATGGCGTATGCTGATGGGGAATTCCATCCAGATGAAGTCAGCGTTGTGAAAGCCAAGATTAAAAAAATATTTCCGAATACCAGTGAACATGAAGGTAAGTTGAAGGACGCCATGGAACAATACAAGTCATTCGATAAAAGTAAACTTGAAGAACTTTTTAAGGATACGTTTGCCCAGTTCAGTCACATTAAATTTTCACAAAAATATAAGGTGTATACCGACATGTATGATATCATCAATGCAGACGGTACCATTGATGAATCCGAAACCGAAGCACTAGAATCGTTAAAGAAAATTATTGATTTAGGAGTAGATCTGGGATAGTACAATTTGCAGTAAACAATGAAATCGATAAAGCTTTCCAAAATTATTTTATTTGCGCTTCCGCTATTTCTCATTTTCTATTTATTCATCCCAAAACGAACCATAACAGAACTTCCTTCAAAACAATCCACTTCACTAGCCGATTCAATTCCAATTGAATACTACCAGCAATTAAAAGTCGTGGAAAAGCAGGGAAACAGAATTTATGAAAATGGTAAGGCAGTCACCTATCTGGAATATGAAACCGATGCAGGTCAATTATTAAAAACCATCGCACGTCTCCCCTTTTCAAAATATGCGATGCGTGCTGACACAGTCTGTTTAGAGATTGGCTTTTATGGTTTTGCTGCATTACGCGGTTCGCTATCTGAAGATGAGCGGCAGGCAGGTTCATTTTTTTGGAGTGCAACCCCACAATCTTATCAACGGTATGAATGCGTAAAAGGAAATGAAAAACATACGCTACTGATTAATAGAAACTCTCATCAGGTATTGCATCGGATTGAGTATGTTTCCTGATTAAACAAGACTAATCGCTTGTCAGGTCGAAAGACCTGACAACACACCCAGCCGCCCAGATCAGTGTCTTCACGGACCGGAAGTCTTTCGATAATATAATTCCTATTCTGACTATAATTTTCAACCAAACACCTGGTTATTTAGCGGCAGTCGAATTAATAAGGAAGTGGTCTGTGAGGACACAGACCACTGAATGGGGTTAATTGAAACTCCGATCAGGTATTGCATCGGATTGAGTATGCTTCCTGATTAAACATCTAATCGCTTGTCAGATCGAAAGACCTACAACACACCAGGCCGCCACGGTCCGTGTCTTCACGGACCTGAAGTCTTAACCGATCAGCCAGCCACGGTCCGTGTCTTCACGGACCTGAAGTCTTGACATTACACGTGAGTGGCGGTTAGTGAGGACACAAACCGTGGAAGCTCTTATCCTTCTCTGGCTTCAGTTTGCAACTGAAGCCTCGCGAAGCCAGAGTCTTTGATTTTGAACCAATTATTCTGCCTTCTTTGCAATCTTATTTACCGTCCGATACACGAAGAATACAATCAACATCAGGATCACCAATCCAATATTCTCATACAGCAATGTAATGCTATGAGGAACCGCCATTTCTACACCCATCACAATTGCGATGGCGATCCCAATGCCCGTCAATGCCTCTCCAGTAATCAGACCAGAAGCCAGTAACAGACCGGCATTATCGGCACGGTCCTTATTCACCGCACTGGCAGTAGCCTTTGTAAGTGACCAGGCCAGCAGGCCGCCTAAGAAAATGGAAGAGTCCAGTTCGAAAGGTAAATACAATCCTACAGCTACCGCCAGTACCGGCATTCTGAAGTTAGATCCTTTGGATTTTAAATATTGGTCCATCATAATGATGAGAACACCAATTCCTCCGCCGATATACACCATTGTCCACGGCAATCCTCCACCGAAAATACCTTCAGCTACACTTTGCATTAATGTTGCCTGCGGAGCGGTCAATGAATTTGGTGTCTCCGGAGTTGGTGCGCCCATACCATAAGCCTGCAGTAATGCGTTCAGTACAAATGGGATGGCTAATGCGCCTGCCACTACACCGATCATCTGCATAATCTGTTGCTTGTAGGGTGTCGCTCCAAGAATATGACCGGCTTTTAAATCCTGCATATTGTCCCCGGCAATAGAAGCCGCACAACACACCACTGCACCAATCAATATCGCACCTGCCGCTCCTGATACCTCACCACCAGCAGCCATTAATGTTGAGAGCAAAAGAGCTGCTGATAAAATGGTGGCAATCGTAACACCCGAAATAGGATTATTGGAGCTGCCTACTAATCCTGCCATATATCCCGCCACCGCGGAGAAAAGAAAACCTGCTACGACCATGATCAGGGCCATCACAATGGTGATTGGAACCGATCCAATTACCGATAAGTAAATGATAAAAATAGGCACTGTTAAAACTCCAACTCCAATCAACACCCACGACATCGGCGTATCTAATTCCGTTCTGATAATTTCTTTCATACCGGCACCACCCTTCTGAAAAGCTTCAACTCCGGATTTGAATGCCGTCACCAGTGCACTTCGTAAACTGATCAACGCCCACAAACCGCCTACTACCATGGCACCAACACCCAGGTAGCGAAGTTTGGCACTCCACAACGCACCGCCCAGATTATCTACGGTCACTTCACTAACCGCACTGAATTTTCCTAGTGATACTAACTCTTGAGCGACATTTTCAAATCCATTGGAGCCAATATAAATCGGCATGGCTATCCACCAGGTAATGACACCACCCATAAATACGAGCGTAGCAATATTCAGTCCTACGATATATCCAACTGCCACCAGTGCTGGCGACAGATTCAAACTGAAATACAAATAAGTTTTCGCTTTGATTAACGTCGCCTTATGAAAGATTCCATTCCACAGACTAAAAGCTGAATCGCCAAGCTTAAAAACAATCCCGATTATCGAACCCCAGATTAAGTACTTCACGGCTTTTCCTCCTTCCTCACCGGTTTTCAAAACTTCGGCAGTCGCCACACCTTCCGGGAATTTTAACTTCTCCTGGACAATCAAAGCGGTCCGTAAAGGAATAGTAAACAAAACGCCCAAAACACCACCGCACAAAGCAATCATCACCGTCTCGAAGTAATTGAACTCATCCCAATACCCCATAATAACCAATGCTGGAATGGTGAAGATGACCCCCGCTGCCAGCGACTCCCCCGCCGATGCGGCAGTCTGCACCAGGTTATTCTCAAGAATGTTCGAATTCCTGAACATCTTTAAAACCGCCATGGAGATCACTGCTGCGGGAATAGAAGCCGACACGGTTAAACCGGCAAAAAGACCGAAATACGCGTTTGCCGCAGATAGTACAACTGATAATAAAGCACCAAGGATTACTGCTTTAACAGTAATTTCTGGAAGATTTGTACTGGCGGGAATATAGGGCTTCTCCATATAGGAAGTAATGTTTGGTTTAAGAATA
Organism: uncultured Cytophagales bacterium; assembly: GCA_942491425.1. GTDB lineage: Bacteria > Bacteroidota > Bacteroidia > Cytophagales > Cyclobacteriaceae > JBGTGG01. The sequence continues at coordinate 38,582 of CALOAV010000018.1, read as the reverse complement.
GGTATTCAATGCGCTAAATATAAACAAACCTCTCAGAAAACGAATTCTTTGCTTTTTCTATCCTATAAATCAACCCGTGATCAGTCTGGACTCTTTGAAAATAGTATTTTCGTTCTAAATTGCCCCAAAACCTAACCGACTATGATCTACCTGATTGTTACGATCCTTTACATTCTACTCCTGACAGGAATCATTATTTACAAAAGCCGATCGGTAAAAAGTGAAGAAGATTTTGTGGTGGCCGGTCGAAATGTTCCGGTGTATTTGCTGGTTGGAACACTCGTTACCACCTGGATCGGGTCGGGAAGTTTGTTCGGAACAGCGGGGCTTACTTTTCAGGTAGGATTTTCAGAATTATGGTTTTCACTCGGCGCATGGATCGGAATTTTAGCAGTGTATTTCATTGCTGCACGTGTTCGTAAAATTTCGCAATATACCCTGACGGATATTTTAGAGAAACGCTATTCACCATTGGCGCGTTTACTGGGATCGATTACTATTATTGTTGCCTACCTGATCATCGCAGGTTATCAATTTAAAGGAGGTGGTCGTTTTCTGGCGATCCTTACCGAGGGAGGTATTTCTGTTGAACAAGGAACCTTCATCACTTTTCTCATCATCATAGCGTTCACTGCGCTTGCAGGTATGGTGTCGATTGTTTCCATCGATATCTTTAATGGGATTATCATGATCACAGCCATCATTCTGGCCGTACCATTCGCAATTTCCGGATTTGGCGGCTGGGATAAGGTGGTTTCCACCATTAATGAAGTGAGCCCGGATCACCTTTCCGTATTTGAAGGGCACGAACCGATGTGGTACATCGGTATTATGCTTCCCACATTAATCCTCCTCCTGAGTGAGAGTAGTGTTTATCAAAAATTTTCTTCCGCCAAAGATTCCAAGTCGGCAAAGCAAGCCGTGATGGGAATGTTTATCGGCGTAGTCTTTATTGAATTCATGATGTGTTTACTTGCGATTGTAGGATTCGCAATTTATGCACACGATCCCCGTTTCTTCCTGCCAGATGGATCCGTGAATGCACCCATGTCTGAAGAAATAATTTTACGAATAGGATTTGAACAATTGCCATCCTTTATTGGCTCCCTACTATTTGCCGGTGGCGCAGCGATTATACTTTCCACCGGAAATACTTTTTTAATGGTAACCTCTACCAATTTTTCTCGCGATATAATTGAAAAATTTTTCATCAAGGGGGCGACAGAAAAAACAAAGCTGATTATTCAGCGCGTTTCCATTTGTGTATTGGGACTGGTTGCCTATTTAATAATGACCCAATTTGAAGAGATTCTGGCAATGGCATTTATTTCCTATACGATGATCGGAGCATCGATGGCTCCTGCTCTCCTGGCTACGTTCTTTTGGCGTCGGGTAACCGTTCAGGGTGGGATTGCTTCAATAATAGCAGGAATGGGTTCGGTTATTCTCATTGAGGTGCTCAATCGGGTGTATGAAACAAATCCGGTTGATTTCTGGATTATGGCTTTTCCATATGATTCCAAGATGATCGCGATCCCTGCATTAATCATGTCTATTGTAGCTCTTGTAGGGGTCAGTCTGCTCACGAAGCCCTCACCTAAAGAAGTTGTAGATCCATTTTTTGAATAATTCTTAATAAAATTTTATATACCAATATTATTTGGTAGAAAAGGGTTTTACAGAAGGAAAACAAACCAATTTTTTTTTAAACAAAATTAAAGCCTAAAGGGTCTGCTTTTGGGCTAATAATATGCTTAAGGTCCTTCCTTAAATTAGCAAGAAATGTATAGTTGCAAACGATTGAAATAAACAAAATCTCTCTTTTATTCCATAACTTTGTGGCTTCAACAATGACATCGTACAATGCAGGAATTTGGTATCAAACCCGAAGGAAATTTTTTTGCAGGATTAGGAATTACGGAAGGGACGGCACATTGGAATCTTGCTCCCACTGCACTTGAAGAAATAGCAATTGAAAAAGGCCAGGCCATTCGTTCCAGTGCCGGTGCTATCGCCATCGACACCGGTGAGTTTACTGGAAGATCTCCGAAAGACAAATTCACCGTTAAAGACAGTCTTACTAAGGACGCAGTATGGTGGAATAACTTTAACATTCCTTTTGATGCTGCGGCCTTTGAAAAGCTTTATCAAAAAATGCTGGCCTATTTTAATGGTAATGAAATTTTCGTTCGTGATGCCTACGCCTGTGCCGACGATCGCTATCGAATGAACATTCGTGTCATCAATGAATATTCCTGGTCAAACCTGTTTGCCTATAACATGTTCTTACGACCAACTGAATCTGAATTAAAAAACTTTACACCGGAGTGGCTGATCTTAAATGCTCCAGGTTTTAAAGCTGATCCGGAGGTAGATGGAACCCGCCAGCATAACTTTTCAATCATCGATTTCACGAGGAAAATTATTCTTGTTGGCGGCAGCGGATATACAGGTGAAATAAAAAAAGGTGTTTTCTCCGCATTAAACTTTATCCTCCCACATCAAAAGAATGTACTGGCCATGCATTGCTCTGCGAATATGGGAGAAGCGGGTGATACGGCAATATTTTTTGGTTTGTCCGGTACCGGAAAAACTACGTTGTCGGCTGATCCAAGTCGTAAATTGATTGGTGATGATGAACATGGATGGACAGACGATAACATCATTTTTAATTACGAAGGTGGATGTTATGCCAAGACCATTGACCTGAGTGCTGAAAAAGAACCTGATATATTTAATGCCATCAAAGCAGGTGCCTTGTTGGAAAATGTTGGCTTTAAGGAAGGAACGAATACAGTTGACTATGCTGATGGAACCCGGACCGAAAATACCAGGGTAAGTTATCCCATCGATCACATTAAAAATATCACAACGCCTTCGCTGGGGAAAAATCCGAAGAATATATTTTTCTTAACCTGCGATGCATATGGTGTGTTGCCACCTATCGCCAGGCTAACTCCTGGCCAGGCCGCTTTCCATTTTATCTCTGGTTATACAGCCAAGGTAGCAGGTACGGAAGCGGGAGTAACCGAACCTACTGCAACTTTCTCAACCTGCTTTGGTGCTCCTTTTATGCCGTTACACCCAACCCGATATGCTGAAATGTTAAGCAAGAAAATGCGGGATGCTAAAGTAAATGTCTGGTTGGTTAACACGGGATGGTCTGGTGGTGCATATGGTACCGGCAAGCGGATGAGTTTGAAAATTACACGTGCACTGATCACTGCCGCAATTGAAGGAAAACTGGATCATGTTGAATTTGAAAAGCATGAGGTCTTCCGTGTTGCGATGCCAACAGAATGTGAAGGAGTTCCTACAGCTGTTTTGAATCCACGAAACACCTGGGCCGATCAGGAAGCGTACGATCATCAGGCCATTCATCTGGCTAATTTGTTCCTCAAGAATTTTGAGAAATTTTCCGATGGAGCGAATCAGGAAATCATGGAGGGTGCACCAACCATCAAAGCACACGCCTAAAGAATTTAGCAAACAAAGAGCTTGTTGGCTTCACCTGAATACCCATCTCCTGTGTAGTTGGGTATTTTTTTAGTCCGAAAATCTGCAAAATCGTGGTGTATCTGACATCCGGGTTGTGTCCTAAAGGCAAAAATCCTAAATTGCCAAATTGGAATGTTGAATTTAAACCTAAATGTAACAATGATGAAGACTCGAGTATTATTTTTAGCTATTCTATTAGCATGTTTTGGAAACACAGCATTTGCACAAGATGCTACAGAAGAAGGGATCAGTGATGAGGAATTACAACGCTATGCGGTAGCTATGGATTCAGTAGAGCGGATGAAGGCAACATTAATGGCAAGCATTACAAATAAGGTTGAAAATAATGATCTCATTGTAAATTCCCGATATAATGAACTGACTAAGATCATCGATGATGAAGAAGCTTTAAAGGCCGCCAATGCAACCCCCGAAGAAATTGCATTCATGAAAGAAATTGGAGCGATGAAAGATGAAGGTGCTAAAGCGATCAAAGATACATTCATGACAATGGCCAAGGAGTATGTTACCGCTTCCACGTATAATCGGGTTTCGAAAGCCTTAAAAGCTGACCCGGAAGTAAAATCCCGTTACCAGGCAATTTATGATGAACTAAGCAAAGAGAAAAATGATGATACCGATGCGAACTAGATCGCATTAAAATACTTACTTTAACCTAAAAAAAAGACTTCAATCAATGAGGTCTTTTTTTATGCCCGAACAAATTCCTGGTTATCCCAAATAAAGGATTGTCCTTCAAATGAATTCCTTTCTTCCAGGTAGTTTTTATAGGTATTTGTAAACTGCATTCGATTCTCCACGACTTCATCGTAATTTCCATTCAGTCCGATTAATAATTCTGCCGATTCACGGACAGCTCCGGGCTTTGAAGAAAAAGGGATGTAATCACATAATGTATTGGCTTTCACAAACGATGTCATCATGGGGTTGCTTCCGCTATCCAAAAAAAGTCTGAGCCCAACCTGGCGGGCCACATTTAAATCCAGTACATCATCGAAAAAAAAGGCAATCTCATCTCCACTCAAACCGTATGCATCCTGAATGGTTTGAAGTGCTTTGTTTTTGTCCTTCGCTTTAAAATAGATTGCCTGAAAGTGTTCGCGTCTGGCCAGCGACTGTGCTGCGGGATTTTCTTCTCCAGTGATAATAAATGTTTTGGGAACCTGATTATTTTTTAAATACCAGGAGTAGCGAAGTAAATTGGTTCCCATTGCATCCGTCTCTGAAAACGGGCTACCACTCTCGCCAACCTTTATACCCGTATTGAAAACACCATCCCAATCAAAAATAAACGCTTTTATTCTACCAAGCTTTTCCAAAAACAAAGAAGGAGGAGAAACAAACTCCCCTCCTTTCATTGTAAACAATTTTATGATTTCTTCTGAACTCATTTGCCAGCAAAGTCCTGAATATCCAACATACCAACCGGCTTTTTACCATCCAATACCAGAATTGTATCAATCTTCCGCTGACGGAACAAATCATTTGCTACATTTAACAAATCAGTAGTTTGAACAGCAATCGGTTCTCCATAGGTGTAGTCTGACATCTTTTTTGTTAGTGCATCCTTCCCTTCGGCCTGAAGTTTTCTACGCATATCCCCATCGGTGAACACGCCTACCACTTCGTTATTGTCATTTACTAATGTAACTGCACCGAAACCGTATTCTGTCATTTTAACGATAGTATCCATCATGGAAGTATTCACCGGCACAATAGGATTGACAGTATTCATCGCATCGATTACTTTCACTGTCATTAATCGGGTGTGTTCGATAAACTGATCCGTACCCAATGTGGTAAAATTATTTTCAGTTAATACCTTCATTAATTTCCACGGAACGGTGATCGTATGCACCCCTAAATTGATGGCGTTGCGAACGTGCTCCACGTTGCGCACTGACGAGAACATCACTTTTGTGTCATATCCGTAATGATCAACTGCCCATACGCATTGAGCAACTAAATCCAGCGCATCGTGACCCTGATCTTGTAAACGTCCTACTAACGGACAAACATACGATGCTCCGGCTTTCATAGCCATGTAAGCCTGTTGCAAAGTATAGATCAGGTGCACATTCACCAATAAGCCTTCATCACGTAATAATTTACATGCCCGAACGCCTTCTAATGAAACCGGAATTTTAAAAACCGTTTTGGCAGGATCCAATCCCAATTTCAATTGGCGATGGGCTTCCTTTAATACATCTTCAGCAGTATCCCCAAGTGCTTCAATCTGAAGAACCGGAACAATTTTACTGAGTTGAACAATCAGTGAATCGACATCGGTAATTCCACCACGGTGCATAAATGTCGGTGTGGTAGTAAGACCATCTAAAAATTTTAACTTAAATGCATCTTCAATTTCCTTGAGGTCAGCTGAATCTAAATACAATTCCATAATTGGATATTTTTTTGTTTAGTGATTTCTATATTTTACTTCTACCTGGTGCAAGTCCAATATGGGTTTCATGAACTCTTCAAGATCATAAACACACAATTGACTGGCCGCATCGCAAAGTGCTTTTTCCGGTTCAGGATGGGTCTCAATAAACACACCATCCACTCCAGCAGCTACACCCGCTCTAGACAACACGGGTAAAAATTCACGGGCACCACCTTTTGTATCTGCACTTGGAATACCATATTTCCGAATACTGTGGGTAATATCAAAAACCACCGGATAACCAATATTATTCAGGTGGTAAAAGCTTCTGGGATCCACAATTAAATCATTATACCCAAAAGTAAAACCTCGCTCTGTCAGAATAATATTTTCATTCCCGGCTTCTTCTACTTTTTTTACCGGATGCTTCATGTTATCAGGCGCCAGAAACTGTCCGTGTTTGATATTCACAACTCTTCCTGTTTTTGCTGCAGCTACAACCAACGTCGTCTGCATGCACAAGTAGGCTGGGATCTGCAATACATCCACGACTTCACCGGCCGCAGCAGCCTGATCCGGGTAGTGAATATCGGTGAGCAATGGAAAACCAAATTGCTCTTTGATTTTCGCCAGGAGCTTAACTCCTTTATCCAATCCAGGGCCATCATAATATTTTGCACTGCTTCTGTTATCTTTTTGAAAAGAAGACTTATAGATAATCGGAAGTTTCAAACGCTCCCCCACTTCCTTCAGCATCTCTGCAGTTTTCATCATGATGGATTCATCTTCAATAACACAGGGACCAGAGATTAAAAATAACTGATCTGCTCCACAATCTATATCTCCAACAACTACATGTTTTTTACTCATTGTTACATTCTTTTAAATAAATCTTTTATGGTCTCCAATGTGATTCTGGATTTCCAATCGGTTCCAATAGCATGGTTCCACATATGCTCAAGTTTGATGGCCACTTGTGCCATGGCCGTGATCTGCTCTTCAGTCCAATTTTTTGCTAGTCCCTGTGGTAATTGGATCTTATGTTTTTCTAACATGGTTTGAAATTCACGAACACCTTCCGGATAGTAATCTCCCAAATGCTGGAAGGCAAGACAATTGGCATAACAATGCTTCTCGCCAAAAATTTTTGACAAGCCATACGAAAGTGCATGGCAAATGCCTACTTCCGAATAAGTTAAACTTAATCCTCCCATTAATGAAGCAACCATTAACTTATCATCATTCTCGGGAGTCTGGCCAGCCTGATCGCCCAAATAGATATCCCGGCACAGGGTAAGCGCCTGCTCTCCAAAGGCCATGCTGTACGCATTATTTAAAATACCATCGCGCGATTCAATACAGTGAATGTACGTATCCATTCCGGTATAAAACCATTTATCGGTCGGTACGGTAGCAATTAACTCCGGATCCAGCACGACCTGATCGAATATGGTCCAGTCACATTTTAGTCCGAGTTTCTTCTCCGGTCCTGTTAAAACGGCAGTCATGGAACACTCCGCACCGGTACCCGAAATGGTAGGTACGCCAACATGGTATATACCCGGATTCTTAATGAGGTTTAACCCCTGATACAGTTGAGAGGAGCCTTCACTTTTAAACATGAGGGCAGTCGCTTTGGCAATGTCCATAATACTTCCACCACCAATACCAATTAATCCTGCAGGCAAACCATTTTCTTTCAAAACGGAATCACGAAGATCGTCGATCTGTTGAGTAGTCGGTTCTTCCGGATCAACATCGATAAAACGAACTACATCTCCTTTTTCAATGGGAAGCCGGGATTCAAGTTCTTTTCCTTTAAAATACTGATCAACAACAAACAACATGAAACCATCATTGAGATTTCTCTTTTCTTTTAGAATTCCTTCCAGCTGACTGAAGCTTCCCCTTCCGAAAACTGTTTTGTTGATACCTGTGAAATTCTTATACATATTTATCCTACAGTTGCAACCGATTTTTTGATTTTAGAAACCAATATGTCCATTTCATCTTTCGTCCAGGTACACCGAATTCCGAAGGAAACCAGACGTCCGACGACCTCCTGAGCTTTGGGCAACTCCAATGTCGCGTAGTCCTGCGGTGCTCCTAAAATATGGATTGGCAGTTTTGCAGCGGTTTTCATTTCTTTGATGTGATTCCACTGATTGATAAAGTGATACATATTTGTAAACCAGTAGTTGAACCCGCCGACACCATCGGCCTGCATTTGTTTCACCACTTTCGCAGCGAAATCAGGAGTATCAAATAAAATATTTAAAAATGTAGAAGAATCTCCGGAAGGATCAGGGAGTGCTGCGAAAGAAATTCCTTTCACCTCTTTGAGCTGATCCATCAGGTACATTTTGTTCTTCTTATTGTCTTTTAAGATTTGAGGAATTTTTCGCGCCTGTGCCAAACCAATGGCCGCATTAATTTCACCGATGCGGTAGTTAAAACCCAGGATAGGATGGTTCTCCATGCCCCGGTTGGAACCAATATGATCGTGACCATGGTCCGAATAACTGTCGGCGGATTTATAGGCCGCCTCATCATTGGTCACCATTACGCCACCTTCTCCACAAGTTGCGATTTTAAAAAAATCAAATGAGTAGCAGCCAGTCGTTCCAAACAATCCAACAGAAGTTCCCTTGTATTGGGCACCCAGCGCCTGACCTGCATCTTCCACCAGCACAAGATTATGCTTTTTTACCACCGTCATGATATCGTCCATATTGGCCATCTGACCACACATGTGAACCAGTACGATGGCCCGTGTTTTTGGTGTTATTGCCTTCTCGATACCTTCAGCGCTCAGGCAGAGTGTCTCGTCAATTTCTGCGAAAACCGGCAGGCCTCCGGCAAATAAAACTGCTTCAATACTGGCGATATAAGTAAAAGGCGGGACAATTACTTCGTCACCGGCCCCGATTCCTGCAGCAGCTAGCGCACAGGATACAGCTGTTGATCCGCTGGAAACAGCATGTGCATATCTGGCTCCGGTTATTTTTCGTAATTCAGCTTCAAATTCGCGTGCTTTCCAGATATCCTGGCGTTGTGGTTCGTGATTATATCGGAATAGTATTCCGGTATCTAAAACATCATTGATTTCTTTTTTCTCTTCAGCACCAAATAACTCGGTTCCAGGCATAGTCAGACGAATTTAAAGGACACAAAGATAGGTCTATTGAGGATAGTCACAAATGGTGCTTTCAAATATAAATTTGACCGGAATTTTAGATAATTTTGTAATGCTAAATTTACAAAACTGTGATGAATCGGGTAATAACGCTAGCTTTTTCCGTAGTCTTGTCCAATACCCAGATAGCGGTATTTGGTCAGCCTGGCGCAGGCCCCTTTGCAGCTTATGATTGTCGTTTTTACAAGGCTGATGTAGAGGTTCCTGTCAACCCCATCCCGCAATCCGAACTGGATGCAATGGAAATACCAGCTGAATTGATCACGGAATTGCAAAAGAAGAAACTGCGCTTGAAGAATGGCAGCATTGGAGTACTGCCCAAAATTTTACCTTTGGCCGTGACCGGGGAAATATGCCGATGATTAATGATTTGCGTGCATTACACCCCTTTTTCAGGGACCGGATATTACTGCTGATCCAATTGTGCAAGAAAAGGGGAATTGAACTTAGCGTTGTAGAAACCTATCGAACTCCAGCCAAACAACAGGAATATGCAACGCTCGGAAGAAAATATACGCGTTCAGGTGCTGGTAAATCCAAACATCAGTACGGAATGGCCGTGGATGTTGTTCCGATAATTGATTCCGTAGCGCAATGGGATGACAAAGTGCTGTGGCGTAAAATTGGCCTTATTGGCGAACGGCTGGGCTTGCGTTGGGGTGGACGATGGCGAACGCTTTATGACCCCGGTCATTTCGAATGGACGGGAGGTTTAACCTCCGTTGATCTGGGAAATGGGAGATTACCTGCTGTCCCCAAAGGCACACTGCTCTATCCTTGCCTGGAGGAAGATCTGGAAGCACTGCGTAAATACTGGTCCGAATGGACGACCGAACAAGACGTAATCGCACGGAAATAAAACTTTTCAAATTGTGCATAACTTGGTTGAAAAGTTGTGGATTACTTTATCATAAAAAAGTTGGCACTGCAATTTTTAGAATATACCTTCACATCATCAAGTCACTCGCTGACGGAGTTGACCAGAGGATCCCGAAAAACAAAAAATTATTTGCTACGGTAAATAAGAACAAAAAAATCGGGAGCTAAAGGTTGGGTTACGATACATCCTTCGGGTTGTGTGGTGATCGGAAACAAGGGGTTACTATCGAAAGAGAAGTAGATACCTGTTTTGGTTTTGTCAACGGGAAGTTTGAGGTTAAAAACTTGCTACGGTGAGGCTTTAACAAGACGGGAAACAGTCATTCATTTGATTTCGTTTCCCGTTTTTTTTTATCCTGATCTATGCCAGTCCTTTTTCCAGATATCCGCATATTGTTCAGGGTATTTTTCAAATTGTGCACGAACATAGGTACACAGTGGGATTACTTTTTTATGATGTCCCTGCGCATAGTTTATCAGGGCAAATAACAACTGAGCCGCTACTCCGGTCCCTTGAAATTCTTTATTTACTTCTGTATGAAATACAGTAATGACCTCTTCCTGAACAGCAACCACCATTTCCGCAACCCTGTTCATTTTAGCGACTACAAAAAAAGCCCCACGCCCCCTTTCATCTAATTTCAATTGAACATCATGCATAAAAATGCGATACTTTGGATAGAATGATTATTGGTAATTGTAAACAGAATCAGTCAACACTTAACCTATACTTTACACCCAATCCAAAAGACAGGTTACTCACTGGTAACGGCTTCCGTAATTCCTGGGTGGGCATCTTATCATCTATTACCAGCATACCATCGATATACGTCTCGGTAATTTTATCAACAAAAATTGTATTTTTCTCTCTGGGTGTCAGACTTCCAAGTTGATCATTTCCATCCAGGATAGCTTTTGTAAGCTCCTTTTCTTTGGCGTAATAACTGATGGAATTGAAGATCACTTCAAAATACACGCTAAACTTAGAAGCAACGTTAATATCAATCCCGGCTCCTCCTCTAAAACCAAATGCAAATTCTCCTTTGGTCTCTTCTTCAAGAAGGTAACTCGTTGGGATATCTCCATTATCCAGGAACAGATCTGACTGATCCTCGAGCTGAATAGTTCCCGTAATTACCCCTACCAATGCGTAGGGCCGAACCGTCCCAGCACCTGTCATAAACATGGCTGTGGGTGAAATGAAAATCCCTTTTGCTTTCGTTTTTGTAGATAATTTAGCTTCGATATTTCCTCCGGTAAGCGATGTTATACCTTCATACTCTTCTCCTAATTGATAAGCGAAATTTATATCAAAGCCAATAAAGGGTGTGAACTTATATCCAGCTGAAAAATTCAAATAAATTCCCGACCCATAACTTCCATTTACCCCTTCTGTTGTTACAGTCGCAATCGTATTATTTCCAGTGATTGAATTTGAAGTCCTCGCTTCGAGCAACGCCTGAGATCCCATGGGAACAGCATAATTGCCACCCAATTTAAAATACAATCCCTGTCCGGAGGCTTGCAGTACAGCAGCCACAACAAGAGCTACCAGTAAATAGAGTTTTGTTTTCATAAGCAATAATTGTTAACGACAAATTCTATATGAAGATACAACTATTCCTTTTCGGAAAACAATATTCCTTTACCAATCTCAACTACTCATCAAATCGTAAACTCAATTGTATCTCCTACTCCAAAATGCGTGTCGTCCTTGCTACGATCATCATTTTTTACCTTTTCTTTTTGGGGTTGACTTTCTTTTTGCTGGTTTTGGCTGTTTTCTTTTTTTTGGGGCTGATTTTGGTTTTGACTTTGCGGCTCCCCGAAGAGGCTTGCCTGCTCGGCTTTTGCTTTCTTTTTTTGGGGCTCGCTTTTTTGCTGGTGACTTGGGGCCTGGTTTTTTGGTGCTTCCGCGAAGAGGTTTGCCTGCTCCCCCGGATCGAGGCTGTTTTCGTACTCTTTTTTTTTTAACGCAGGAGAACCGGCACTTTTTTTAGATTTCTCAGGTGCATCGATCACATCATTCTCAAAATCCCCATCTTCCAGTCCGGTGTCCTCCTGATCTGCAACCAGCTCAACTTTTGCTACCTTGTGCGTTGATAGTCTGTTACCGAGCGCTTTCCATCCTTTCACATCAATAAGGTCCTCCAGATTAACAGTCTCCTTAACTTTCTCTTTACTCTTGCCGCGTACTGTATTGACTTCTACTTCCGGTACATCGGATGTGGTTACCAACACCAATCGTGACCCAATACTCTCGCTAATAAAATTAAAATCCTTATCCAGTGATGCCGTCTCAATCTGAAAGCGTTTTACCATATGTTGTTTGCTCTCGCCATCCACATAGATTGCAGATATCACCTTGTCGGGATCAAATTTCTCCACCATTAAGGTTTTCTCAGGTTCATACCGATTGGACAAATCAGAGGTACTGATTTTGTATGATCCATTCCGCATGAAGGCAATAACCTGATCATCACCATCAAATTTACCCAGATGTTTGCCCCTGCTGTCTTTATTGAGACGACCGGTATTTTCGTCGTACCACAAGTCCAGCATACTTAACGTCGAGGATCCTGCTTGCAGGAAATCTACTCTTCGTATCGGATACTTCGTGAGGGTATTTCCCCTTGCTCCTCTTCCTTTTACTTCTAACTCCGCAAAATCATATTCAAAAATCTTTTTACGGGCCGTACTGGACTGCGACAATTTTACCTCCACAACTTCCGCCTCTCCATTCGGGTTTCCACTTACATAATGAATTTTTGAGTTTGGATTTCCCTGGGTAACCGGATACTCCTTGTCACGGATAATCCCCGGAACCGTAAAGCGCTTGACAAATCCCTTCCCGGATTTTCCATCCGAATAAATCACATTGTACACCATGCGTGTGTCTCCTTTCTTCCAGACACCGATATACAAAATATCCTTCCCCATAAACACCTTGTCCTGGATACGTGATACCAGCAACATACCGTCTTTACGAATGGCAATGATGTCGTCCAGATCAGAACATTCACAAATGAATTCCTCACGTTTCAAACCAAAACCTGCAAATCCGTCGGCACGATTTACATACAGCTTTTGATTATTGGCGATTACTTCAACCGCAGTAACATCCTCGAAGCTTTTGATTTCAGTCTTGCGTTCACGACCCTTACCATATTTCTCCAACAATCGTGAATAGTAATTAATCGCATAATCGGTAAGATGCTTCAGGTGATGATTGGTCTCCTTTAGCTCTTTCTCCAGATCTTTCAGTAATTCATCCGCTTTAAAAGAATCGAATTTTGAAATCCGTTTGATTTTTATTTCGGTTAACCGAATAATATCATCCCGGGTAATCTCACGATAGAATTTTTTCTTATGAGGTTTTAATCCTTTGTCAATGGTAGTAATTACTTCTTCCCAACTTTCACATTCCTCAATATCGCGGTAGATCCGGTTTTCGATAAATATCTTTTCCAAAGAAGAGAAGAGAATCTTCTCCATCAATTCTCCCTTCGAATTTCCAGTTCACGTTTTAGCAGACTCACCGTCGACGCGGTGTTGTGTTTTAATATCTCATTGACCGGAAGAAATACGGGTTTGTTGTCAATGATGACACAGGCATTTGGTGAAATGGAGAGCTGACAATCGGTGAATGCGTACAGTGCATCCAGTGTAATTTCAGGAGACTGCCCAGGTTGCAGATGAATTAAAATCTCTACATCTCTGGCCGTATTATCCACCACCTGCTTCACTTTTATCTTTCCTTTTTCACTTGCCTTGACAATCGATTCGATTAATGAAGTGGTTGTGGTTGCAAATGGTATCTCCTTGATTACCAGTGTCTTCTTGTCAAGTATCTCAATTCGTGCCCGAACTTTAATTCTACCGCCACGAAGCCCCTGATTGTACTCCTCGAAGTCTGCCAACCCACCGGTTGGGAAATCCGGATACACCTTGGGGTTCTTCCCTTTTAATACATCAATCGAGGCTTTAATCAGTTCACAAAAATTATGCGGGAGGATTTTGGTCGATAAGCCAACAGCAATTCCTTCCACACCATGCGCCAGCAATAAAGGAAACTTTACCGGTAAGGTGACGGGCTCTTTTTTCCGACCATCATACGAAAGTTGCCATTCGGTAGTCTGCGGATTAAACACAACATCCAACCCAAATTTAGATAAGCGGGCTTCAATGTAACGCGGAGCGGCTGCACCGTCCCCGGTTCGAATATCTCCCCAGTTTCCCTGGGTTTCGATGAGCAAATCTTTTTGACCCAGATTGACCATTGCATCCCCGATGGCAGCATCACCATGTGGATGATACTGCATGGTGTTACCAATCACATTGGCCACTTTATTGAAGCGACCATCATCCATTTCCTTTAGTGAATGCAGAATTCTTCGATGAACAGGCTTCAAACCATCTTCAATACGAGGAACTGCTCGTTCCAATATCACATACGAGGCATAGTCAAGAAACCAGTCCTTGTACATGCCAACAACCGACACACCTTCATGCATGACATGATCCTCTGCTTCAACAGGAGGTTTGGTTGCTTTTGACTTCCGGGTTGATTTTGCTTTCGCTTTTTTCTTACTCATTCCACTGTGGATATTATTTGGATACTAGACTGATGGATGAATCCAACTATTCAATTGCGATCGGCTCGTTTGCATCTACTTTATCCATTTCTACTCTAAGATTCTTAATGATAAATTCCTGACGGTCGGGTGTATTTTTTCCCATATAGAATTCAAGAAGTTTTTGAATCTGACCTTCTTTGCTCGCCAATACCGGTTCCAGCCGAATTTCTTCACCAATAAAACCACCAAATTCATCGGGGCTGATTTCACCCAGACCTTTAAATCGGGTGATTTCCGGCTTCCCTCCTAACTTCTCCATCGCTGCCTGTCGTTCCTCCTCACTATAGCAATACAGAGTTTCTTTTTTATTCCGAACGCGAAACAGGGGCGTTTCAAGAATAAAGACGTGTCCCGCCTTTACCAAATCAGGAAAAAACTGAAGAAAAAATGTGAGCAATAATAAACGGATGTGCATGCCATCAACATCTGCATCAGTTGCAATAATCACTTTGTTGTACCGCAAACCATCAAGACCATCCTCAATGTTGAGCGCGTGTTGCAACAAGTTAAACTCCTCATTCTCATATACTACCTTCTTGGTAAGGGAGAAACAGTTTAAGGGTTTACCCCGCAAACTAAAAACTGCCTGGGTTTGAACATCCCGTGATTTGGTAATGGATCCGCTGGCAGAATCACCCTCGGTAATGAAGATCATCGTGTCTTCACTTCGATCCCCTTTCTCGCCCAAATGAAAACGACAATCCCGAAGTTTTTTATTGTGCAGGTTTGCTTTCTTAGCACGGTCATTCGCCAGCTTCTTAATACCAGCAATTTCTTTGCGTTCCCTTTCCGATTGTAAAATACGTTTGAGTATTGCATCTGCTACGTTCGGATTGCTATGCAAATGAATCGCCAGTTCGCGGGTGATAAAATCATTAACGAAGGACCGGACAGTTTGGCTTTTTTCTTCGGGCGACATATTCACCGACCCCAGTTTAGTTTTGGTCTGGGATTCGAACACCGGCTCCTGAACCCGGATCGCGATCGCCCCAACAATACTGGAACGGATATCAGAAGAATCGAAGTCCTTCTTGTAGAAATCACGCATGGTCTTTACTACTGATTCGCGGAAAGCGGCCAGATGAGTTCCTCCCTGGGTGGTATTCTGACCATTTACAAATGAATAGTATTCCTCGCCATATTGATTTCCATGCGTCATGGAGATTTCAATATCGTTGCCTTTCAGGTGAATAATTGGATACCGGATATTTTCAGGATCTGTTTTTTGTCGTAGCAGGTCCAGTAAACCGTCTTTTGAATAAAACTTCTTTCCATTAAACTGGATGGTCAGCCCGGCATTCAAAAAGGCATAGTTCCACATCAAATCATCAAGGTAATCGGGGATGAAGTGATAATGTTTGAATACCGAATCATCCGGTTCAAACGTAATGCAGGTACCATTGCGCTCTTTAGATTTAGTCAGCTTAGCATCAACTGTAATCTTCCCTTTCTTAAACTCGGCGACTTTAGTTTGTCCCTCCCGAATGGATTGTACTTTAAAGTGATTGGATAAGGCATTCACCGCTTTTGTACCCACACCATTCAATCCTACCGATTTCTGGAATGCTCCAGAGTCATATTTTCCTCCGGTATTTATTTTGGAAACACAGTCAATTACCTTTCCCAAAGGAATACCTCTTCCGAAATCACGAACGACCACACGCTGATCAGTGATGGTCACTTCAATCACCTTGCCATGTCCCATCATGTGCTCATCAATGGAATTATCCATTACTTCTTTTACGAGCACATAGATACCATCATCTTTGGCAGATCCATCCCCCAATTTGCCGATGTACATTCCAGGACGGAGCCGGATATGCTCACGCCAATCAAGCGATTTAATACTGGCATCATTGTATTCGAAAATGGATTCGGATTTGCTGGTCTTTGCAGCCATAGCGTCTAATACAGTTTAAAAAATGAGAATCGGATTAAAGAAAGTCAATTTCAAGCTCACTACAAGCATTTTCGAAAATCAGATATTACAAAAAATTATAAACTCATCAGGGTTAACTTGCTGATTTACAAAAGCTCAATTGAGTTGACCAGAACTTAAAATTGAAATTAAATTTTTCTGAAAAGTTGTATAGCCGGCCAGCTAATGAGCCAAATCAGAAACAATACAATGCTACCATAAATCAGGTATCCTGCATTGCTAAAATCATACTTCTCTCCTGTATTGGCAACGGTAATAAAGGAAAGTGAAATGACCATGAAGATATTCAATGTCACAATCAGACCATAAAACCAGGCCCTGAAATCCTGATCCGCCTTTTTGAATTTACCTACAATGAAGACGAACACATTAACAAACGCAAACAGTGTCAGCGCGACGTAAAAAACAATTTCGCGGGAGACCATCGTTAAGGTTACATCCTGCTGTCCAACGACTAATTCAACAGGCATACTGGCATATGCATATAATAATGCAGCAAATGAAATCAAAACTGAAAGAAACCATACTCCGCGTAATACTTTTGCCGCCATGTTATTAAATTTGGCAGCAAATTAAACGATTTAGTCTTGGACCTCAACCCGATTGTACTTTCAATTCCTATTTTTTTTATCCTGATCGGGATTGAACTCGTCGTTGAGCGTTTTACGCATAAGGATTTATATCGGCTTCCGGATGCGATTGCCAACCTCAGTTGTGGTATTACTTCTCAACTATCGGGATTGTTTCTGAAAATTCTGGCAGTTGGGGTGTATCAGCTCGTGTATCAACAGCTGGCATTTTTTACGCTTGAACGATCGTGGTATTACTGGTTATCGCTATTTCTGTTGGTCGATTTTGCCTATTACTGGGCCCATCGGATGAGTCATGAAGTCAACCTGTTTTGGGGTGGACATGTGGTTCATCACCAAAGTGAGGAGTATAACCTTTCTGTTGCCTTGCGTCAAAGTTCATTGCAAGTGGTCTGGACTTTTGGGTTCAGTCTGCCCATTGCCTTGGCGGGATTTCGGACAGCTGATTTCGTATTAATATCTGCGCTGAACACCTTGTATCAGTTTTGGATTCATACGGAAACCATTGGCAAAATGGGATGGTTTGAATACGTCTTTAATACCCCCTCCCACCATCGGGTTCACCATGGCCGCGATCCCAAATACATCGATAAAAACCATGCCGGGTCATTGATTATATGGGATAAGATGTTTGGTACTTTTCAGGCTGAAGAAGAAAAACCAACCTATGGCATTACAAAACCGATCAATAGCTGGAATGCAGTCTGGGCGAATATCAGTCATTATGCTGAGATGGGAAAAGACCTGAAACGGATGACCAGCTTTTCAGACAAACTCAAATATCTTTTAAAAAACCGGGCTGGCTCCCGGACTATTTAGGCGGATATCAATCTGCTCCGGAAATCGATCGGGCACATTATCACAAATACAATACCCCTGCGCCACAGCTGCTCAATTGGTATGTGGTTTTTCAATATAGTTTATGCCTGGGGGGTACGGCTTTGTTTCTTTTTAGTCAAAAACTTCCAGATGGCAGCGACCGGTTTACCTTGTTGGAAAACGGATTGATTACAGTTTTAATTTCAATAGTGGTCGTCAATTGTGGTGTACTCTTTGAACAACGCTCCTGGATTAAATGGGCGGAATGGATTCGGATCATACTCTACCCGGTTATTTTAATTTTATTAACCTTTATCAATCACTGGCCAATCTGGTTGTACGGAATAGCGATTAGTTACTTGTTTATTTCTCTCATCTGGTTCAATGCTATTCAAAAACAACATCATGTTGCAACGCTCTAGTTTTATTCTAATAATTTTTTTATGGGCAGGTTGTTCCAAACCAGATCCCACGTTACAAAATTTTGATAGCGAAAAATGGAAGGCAGATAAAAATGGTTGTAAGGGTGAACGGAAAGTGATGAAGGCCTCATTGGAATCCCAGCGGGATAAACTTCTTGGGCTGGAGGAATTGCAGTTGGTCGAATATTTAGGCCGGCCCGATCAAAATGAATTATCAAAAAGGAACCAGAAATTTTACTTCTATTTTATTGATCCTTCACCCATTTGTGGCAATAATGTTGATTCTGCAGCTAAAAAACTTACTATACGTTTTAATGCAATGGGATTGTCAAAGGAAGTATTGATCGAATAGCATAATCTGCACATTTGAATACGGTGAAATAATTGGTTAAATTAGAGATACCCACTAACCCCACGTAGCCATGCAATTTCATCAAAACGAACTTTTTTTATTGTATATTCCTACTACTTCGACGGGTAAGCAAACGAAAGCGATTGCTAAATCGATAAGCCGAAACATTAATGAAGTAGATGCCATTCACGAAAAACTGGGACCTACCTACTGGAAAGAAGTTGTCAATATGCTGGCCGTCCACCCAAAAAAACTGCTTGATAAATCGCATCCGGAATATCAGATGAAAGTTAAAGGTAACACGTATACTATGGACGGATGGTTGAACGTATTGATGCACAATCCACAATTTTTAAAAGCGCCCATAGCAATCTTTAATGGGATGGCTGTATTGTGTGAAAAGCCAACCGATATACTGAAGCTGGAAGCCGCATCAAAGTCTGCCTTCAAAGTTCCTCCACATCTACGTTCCGTCGTGTAGCGATTGAACGTTTTAGTTGTTCAGTTCCGACTAGTGCCCCAACACTGCCCTGGTCGTAGCGTCCCGCTAAGACCCTTTTAAATTGATCCATACCATTTTGCCTACCGATCCCTGGTACAAAAAAGGAAGTCGTAGCGAGACGCTACAACTAGTGCAGAACCCTAGCCTGGTCGTAGCGTCCCGCTAAGACCTTTTTACATTGATCCATACCATTTTGCCTACCGATCGCTGGTACAGGAGGAAGTCGTAGCGAGACGCTACGACTCAGGTATGGGATACAAAAAGGAAGTCGTAGCGAGACGCTAACAACTAGTGCAGAACCCTAGCCTGGTCGTAGCGTCCCGCTAAGACCCTTTTACATTGATCCATACCATTTTGCCTACCGATCGCTGGTACAAAAAAGGAAGTCGTAGCGAGACGCTACGACTAGTATGGGATACGACTGTGGGGGCAACGACTAGTGCTGCTGGCCTAACTCATTAGTGCATTATATGGCAACGAAGTCTTTTTCTTTTTCGCCAGATCAATATTTCTTCTCAGATGATTAACCAGCAGGTCTTTTGTCTTATAATTTAATGGACAAAACAAAGAAGGTATAAAGTAGAAGTTGCTTCCTAATTGTTCGGGTCGATAAAGGTTGACTTTATATACACCCCCTAACGAAACAATCTCTACGCTTTCTATATTTTCAAGAGGAATGACGTAGTCAACTCTGGATTTTACCACATATAGAAATTCCTGATCGAATTCCACATGTTCCAGCTTTGCAAGCATTCGAAATAACAAGTAAAAAAAGTATCCATAGAAACCAAAAAAATAGAAGATCTCAAACCACCCTCCCTTGTCAATCAAATAGTAATTGCCGATTGTACAAAATAAAGCACTATATAAAATGAATGCGATAACCTTCATCGGCACCAAATAACGAGTCGATAAATTCCTGATACGGTTTTGCTTTTCCAACGTTTGCGAAATTCTATCTTTGTACAAGATAAAAAAAGTATATCAAGTTTATGAAGAATATTGCGGTTATCGGATCAGGCACCATGGGGAATGGCATTGCACATGTTTTTGCTCAAAGCAATTACAAAGTATCCCTGATTGACATCTCAGAGGATGCATTAAAAAAAGCGTTGCTTACCATTGAGAAAAACCTCGATCGTCAGGTGAGTAAAGAACTTATCACAGAAGAAACAAAACAACAGGCACTTTCCAACATCACCACCTACACTGTTACCGCTAAAGGAATCAGTGATGCTGATTTAATCATTGAAGCAGCTACTGAAAACATTGATCTTAAGTTGAAGATTTTCAAGGAAATGGACGAAAGCAGTAAACCGGATGCGATACTGGCTACCAATACATCATCGATCTCTATTACAAAAATTGCTTCGGTTACCAAACGGCCCGACCAGGTCATTGGAATGCATTTTATGAATCCCGTACCCGTCATGAAACTGGTGGAAGTAATCCGTGGTTATAACACTTCCGATGCTGTTACCCAACAGATTATGGACATATCGAAAGGTCTTGGAAAAATTCCGGTTGAAGTGAATGACTACCCCGGATTTGTCGCCAACCGCATATTGATGCCCATGATTAATGAAGCCATTTACACACTGCACGAAGGTGTGGCAGGTGTGGAAGAGATCGATACCGTAATGAAATTAGGAATGGCACATCCCATGGGTCCGCTTCAACTAGCAGACTTTATTGGATTGGATGTTTGTCTCGCGATTCTGCGGGTGTTATTTGACGGATTTGGAAATCCAAAATATGCTCCCTGTCCATTGCTGGTAAATATGGTTCAGGCGGGGCATAAAGGCATTAAATCCGGGAGTGGTTTTTATACCTATACTCCCGGAAGTAAAGAGGCAAAAGTTGCCGGGCAATTTACCCGATAACCTTATTTCTTTAAAAGATCTCTTATTTCAGTCAGCAACTGCACATCGGCGGGCGGTTCCGCTGGTGCTGCCGGTTTTTCTTCTTCCTTTTTCTTGAGCGAATTCATCGCTTTAATGGCGATGAAGATAGCAAAGGCTACAATTAAAAAATCAACAACGGTTTGAATAAAATTCCCATAATTGATCGCAACAGCAGCAGTTTCACCAGCGGCTTCCTGTAAGGTAATCTTTAAGGATGTAAAATCTACACCACCGATAGCCACTCCAAGGGGTGGCATCAGGACATCTTTTACAAAAGAAGACACAATTTTTCCAAAAGCGGCACCGATAATGATACCGACGGCCATATCGACCACATTGCCACGCATTACAAATGATTTAAATTCTTTCAACATACTTTATTTTGTTTAAGTGGGTTCAGGCAACTTAAAATTGATTTTTTATATAAAATGAAGCCTCTCAAAGATTAAGTACCATTTTTCATCAATTTGCGAAAAAAAACCAATTGGAATGAAGTTATTTCGTGTTAGCGATGATACATACGGATAGCCAAAATCTTAACGAATTGGAAATGGACTCATTTTCAACCAACAATGGGAAGTATTTGTTGGCACTACGTGCTGCTCAAATGGGGTTGTGGGAATGGACTATTCAATCCAATGAGATCATCTGGTCTGAAAATATACCTGAGATCCTGGGGCTTCCTGTAAATCAATTCGACGGTAAATTCGAATCCTTTTTAGCTTTGCTGAATGAACAGGATCGGGATCATTTTAATAAAGCAATCCATCTTGCAATTGCGACGAGCAAATCCTATTTAATTGAAACCCAAATTAAATGGCCAAATGGCGAGTTGCGCCACCTGGAGTGCAAGGGTGAAATATTTCGGGATGACCGTGGTAAAGCCACTAAACTGGCTGGAACCTTTCGTGATATTTCTGATTCCAAACAGGCTAACTCGGAAAATGAGAATTGGAAACTTCGTTATGAAATGGTAGTCGCTTCATCAGGCCAGGTGATCTATGATTATGATTTATCGACCGGTGCTATCCTTTGGAGTGGAAACGTTCTGGAAATTTTTGGTTATTCCGAATCAGAAATGGGAGATATCAATAATTGGGCAGAGCATATTCACCCCGATGACTGCAAATCTGCAACGGAAGCATTGTCGGCTGCCGAAAAAAACCTCGCAAAGTATGATGTCGACTACCGGTTCAGGAGAAAGAATGGAGAATATGTCTATGTTCATGATCGTGGTTTTTTTATTTCCGATAAACCCGGCAAGACTACACGTATGTTGGGGATGATGATCGACATGTCGAGAAATTTTAGTATTGAAAATGAACTACGAGAAAGTGAATTCAGATTTAAAACACTGCAACAAGCTTCCTTTGGTGGAATCGCGCTTCATGACAAGGGGGTAATAATCGATTGCAATCAGGGGCTTGCAAAAATGACAGGATACCAACGGGAAGAGTTGGTTGGAATGAACGGGGTGGAATTAATTGCCCCTGAGTATCACGATCTGATTATGTCCAACATCCTATCCGGATATGAGCAACCCTATGATGTGGAAGGAATTCGTAAAGATGGCTGTCGTTATTCGATAGAAGTCCATGGAAAAAATATTCCGTATAAAGGGAAGAATATCCGCGTAACAGAATTCCGGGATATCACCGAAAGGAAAAAAGTTGAAGCCAAGATTATCGAACAAAATGCAAGTTTAATCGCCGTTACAGACAATCTGAGAAGAAAGAACAATCAGTTAGAAGAGTTCACAGAGATCGTATCGCACAATTTGCGCTCGCCAATTGGCAATGTACTTTCATTGCTTGAGTTGTTGTCTAAATCCGACGACGAAAAAGAAAAGGAAGAATTAAACGAATTGATTTCACGTTCGGGTAAAAATATTCTTACCTCCCTTGATGAACTGAATGAGGTCCTCAAGATTAAGCAGGATCAGCAAATTGAAAAACAAAACCTGAGTTTTGAAACCGTATATCAGCGGGTCAGAAATATGTTACACTCAAAAGCACTCGAAACGGATGCGGATATCCAATCCGACTTTCAGGCAGCTACCATATTCTATCCCAATATTTACCTGGAAAGTATTCTCTTGAACTTAATCAGCAATTCACTGAAATACTGTGATTCCAGACGAAAACCGGAAATAAAAGTTAAAACCTATACCGAGAACCAAAATCTTATTTTAACCGTTGAAGATAACGGGCTGGGGATAGATTTAGAGCGATTCGGACATCAATTATTTAAATTAAGAAAAACGTTTCATAATCATCCGGAAGGACGGGGTGTGGGACTTTTTTTAGTTAAAAACCAAATAGAGGCATTGGGGGGAACGATCTCGGCTTCGAGTAAAACAAATGAAGGAACTACATTTACCATTGATTTCGGAAAACAAAACTGAACCGAATAAACCGTTAATTGCCATCGTTGATGATGATAAGATCTTTCATATGATGGCGGTGCGGTTGATGCAATTGACAAACGTATCCGATCGCTTTCTTACTTTTATCAATGGCAGAGAAGCCATTGAATACCTGCAGGAAAACAAAAACTTCGAAGCTAAAATACCCGATATCCTCTTTCTTGATATCAATATGCCGATTGTGGATGGCTGGGCATTTCTGGAGAAGTATAATCATCTCCATCAGGAACTTTCCAAAAAAGTAAAAATTCATATGGTTAGTTCTTCTATCGATCCGCGTGATACCGACCGCGCAAAAGAGAATGCACATATACTGAGTTACATTTCCAAGCCTGTTTCAAAAGAACACCTGGTGGAAATATTTGGGAGTGAATAAGGTTGCCAGTTGCCGGTTGCCGGTTGCCGGTGGCTAACGAACCAGCCTTTGTGTAACTCGGGATGTTAGTCAATACAGTTACCGAAATCGCTAATCACTAATCAAAAATCACTAATCACCAATCAAAAGGGTTACCGGTTGCCAGATGCCGGTTCCCGGTGGCTAACGAACCAAACTCTGCGTAACTCCGTGCTTCTCTGTGCAACTCTGCCTGCCTACGCCGAAGCTACGCGCAGGCAGGTGGTACAACTTTATCAATAACAAGCGCGATTGGGTTTTAGGTATTTGGTGTTGGGTGTTGGTCAATTCTTCGTAACCCAACTCGCCTGCCTGCGCGTAGCCGCTGCGCTACACGAAGCGTTTCGCGTAGTGAAGCTTCGGCGAAGGCAGGCTAATCAATAATCAAAAATCACCAATCACCAATCAAATGGGTTACCTGCAACCTGCATTCCGTCTATCGAATAATATTAAGCGGATTTCGCAATGCTCCATAACTGGTAAGTTCAACACCTGCACTTCCAATAAACATTTTCGCGGATACTTTGATCGGAATACGGTTCTTATCATCGGAGAACCATACGGTGATTGAATTTTCGCCGTCAAAAACACTGTTGTTGGGCATCACCGGCTTAAATACCATGCACCGTACCTTTCCTACTTTGGTTTTGATGGTTGACTTCCCCTGATAGACGATATTCATTTTATAGAATTCATCTTCAAAAAATCCCTTAATTAAAATGGAGTCGCCTGCTTTTATTGTTGATAGATCCAGTGTTCTCAGATATAAAAATCCGCCGATCATATCACGCATTTGCGCAGGTTTCTCATAGTCATAATACTTCGGTTCTTTATACTTGCCGGTCTTTTGATCAATATGCTTGACTTCAATTTTTTGCTGCTCATGATCGAAATTAATAAGCTCATCTTTCCTGTACTTTCCTTCCCGTATTTTTCGATACGAAATATGAGGAACAATAGCAGCCGTATCAATATATGCACCCCATTGATCATCTACATCTGCAACCCAATCGACCAACCCGACGGTTTTACCAAATACATCTAACTTATAACATTGACGATCGTTGACCCGGAAATAATTTTCATGAATTTTAACAGTACCCTTTCCAATGTTCAGGATACCGTAACTCATTTTATAGTGCAATACCTCCCCTCTTGAAAAACTGCTGTTTTTCACTACCTGATAGGTATCATTTCGTTCATCCGAAAATGCGAACAAAGCGAAAAGGCATACAAAAAAGGCAGAGCGTTTCATAACTATCGAACGGTATGTAAATTTAATGATTCTGTTTTTTTCCAAAAAAAATTAATACCAATTCAAATTCAAAGGTTATGCCAGAAAGTTGAAATGCTATACAGAAACATCATTTTGTCGCAGGGCATCATTCAGCGAAGTCTTTTTGTCGGTGCTTTCTTTCCGTGTTCCGATAATCAGGGCACAGGAAACATTATACTCACCCGCAGGATATTTCCGGGGGTAGGATCCAGGAATGACCACCGATCGGTCTGGTACATACCCTTTATATTCTTTTGGTTCTGAACCAGTTACATCAATTATTTTCGAGCTGGCCGTCAATACCACATTAGCTCCTAAAACTGCCTCTTTTCCGATGCGTACGCCCTCCACAATGATACATCGGGAGCCGATGAAGGCATTATCTTCAATCACTACCGGAGCGGCTTGTACCGGTTCCAGAACGCCGCCAATACCAACACCACCACTCAGGTGTACATTTTTTCCAATCTGGGCACAACTCCCCACCGTTGCCCAGGTATCCACCATTGTACCTTCATCCACGTAAGCGCCAATGTTAATATACGAAGGCATCATAATCACTCCTTTGCTAACATACGCACCATACCGGGCAATTGCATGGGGAACAACCCGTACACCCAGTTCCTTATAATTTTTCTTTAATGCTATTTTGTCATGGAATTCAAAGGGTCCAACTTCAATGGTTTCCATCTGCTGAATAGGGAAATAAAGGATCACAGCCTTCTTCACCCATTCATTTACCTGCCAGCCGTGAGCAACAGGCTCGGCAACACGTAATGATCCCTTGTCAAGCATTTCCACAACTGATCGAATGGATTCCTGTACCTCAGCATCCTTTAACATCGAACGATCTTCCCACGCTTTTTCAATTACTTGTCTTAATTCCATTTTCCTTTTTAGTTTAGCCGAAGCATAATTCCAATTCTTTGCCGCAAGAAATAAAAAAAATACCAATTGTCATCGCATCCATACTTAAACCTGTGGATGATACCCGTATGATGGAAAAATTGGGCCCAACCATTGGAAAAATTGACGAAACAGCAATCACACTGATCGGCTATCCCACCACCGGCACTACTTTTTCACCTGATACTACCTACAAACCGTAC
This sequence comes from uncultured Cytophagales bacterium, assembly GCA_942491425.1. Classification (GTDB taxonomy): domain Bacteria; phylum Bacteroidota; class Bacteroidia; order Cytophagales; family Cyclobacteriaceae; genus JBGTGG01. The sequence goes on along the minus strand of CALOAV010000018.1, from coordinate 12,233 downwards.
CCACCGTTCAGCCGCCTGAGTTTCAGAAGAATACTGGCCCGGTATACTTTTGTAAAAAATGTCCTGACCATCCGACCCCGGGTGGTTATTTTCACTACACACGAACTGTTACTTCCATCTTTAATTGCGAAATTGATTACGGGCTGTAGACTAGTGTATGATGTTCAGGAAAACTATTTCAGAAATATCCGTTACTCGAAAACGTTTCCACCGTTGCTAAAACAATTGATCGCTACGTGGGTACGCTTAAAAGAAATACTGATCAGCCCTGCAATTGATCATTTCCTCCTGGCGGAAGCCGCTTACCATCATGAACTCGGATTTATATCAAACAGGTTTACTATCCTTCAAAACAAAGTAAGCAAATCGGCCGTACAGCAACATACTTTAGAAAAGAAAAGCAAATCGGACCAGCTTATCCACCTGATCTTTTCGGGAACACTTGCGAAGGGTACGGGTGTGTTTGAAGCAATCCGTTGGACCAAAAAATTGTATACGATTGAACCCCGTATCCGGTTGACAATCATCGGGTATTGCTCCTCAGAAGACGAACGGGCTAAACTTCGACAGGAAATTGAAGGATGTCCCTGCATATCGTTAATCGGTGGCGACACGCTGGTACCCCATCACATCGTAATGGAAGAGATTAGTAAAAGTGATGCGGGCTTCATCACCTATCCGATCAATCCATCCGTATCCAGTGCAATACCCACTAAACTCTTTGAGTACCTGGCTTTTCAGTTGCCGATACTGATTGTGCCACATCCTCCATGGATCGACTATTGCATGCCATACTCTGCCGCCATCGAACTCGATGATGCCCGTCGACCGGAAGAAATTCTTGCGCAATTGCAGGCCAGTACTTTCTACACACGGACTCCGGAAAATATCTTCTGGGAGAATCAGGAAGAATCGCTTCGGGGTGTGATTCGGGAATTGTTGATAGTTGAATAGCTTCGCTATTGACTGTTATTACACAAAGGGCCACGAAGATTCCACAAAGAACCTCAAAGTGTTTGATTTGCAGGAGGTTCAGGCTTTGCAGAATGTTAGTGGTTAGCTGTTACATTGGATTACATCTTTGCGAAAAACTTTGCGCCTTAGCGCCTCTGCGGTAAAAAAAATAATAATTCCTGAAAATATTTTTTAGATTAGCCTAAATATATATTTTTGCATTATCTAAATCACGATCATGCTAAGTTTCGTTGAAGAAAACTATTTAAAGGCCATTTATCACCTTTCCAAAGGCGGAAAAAATGCGGTTTCTACTAATTCATTAGCGGAAACCATGAATAACAAAGCTGCCTCGGTCACCGATATGATTAAAAAGCTTTCTGCCAAAGAAGTAATCTCCTATGAAAAATACAAAGGCGTTAACATTTCTCAGAAAGGAAAGACGGAAGCATTATCGGTGATTCGCAAGCATCGCTTGTGGGAAACCTTCCTCGTTGAAAAGTTAGGATTCAGTTGGGATGAAGTACATGAAGTAGCCGAGCAGTTAGAGCATATAAAATCACCCTTGTTGATTGAGAAGCTGGATGCCTTTCTGGATCATCCTTCTGTTGATCCGCATGGCCATCCGATTCCCGATAAGCATGGAAAAATTAACGAGATCAAACAAATACCGCTGTCGGCCTGCGAGTTAAGCAAAAAGTACACGGTACAATCAGTAAAAGATGGCTCACCGGCCTTTTTACAATATCTCGATAAACTTGGAATCTATATTAAGGCCTCACTGGTGATTACCGATCGCATTGATTTTGATAATTCACTGGAGCTGATCATTGACAATAAAAACAAAGCCTTCATATCACAGGTGGCAGCCGAAAATTTACTCGTGACCGAATAACATGGAGCAATCGAATAAATCTCTCAGTGAAGTAAACTCCAGTATTGAAACAGCTTCCCGAAAAGGATGGCGAAAGCTGTTTGCCTTTTTAGGACCCGCCTATCTGGTGAGTGTCGGGTATATGGATCCCGGAAACTGGGCAACGGATATCGCCGGCGGAAGTCAGTTTGGGTATGCCCTGATTTGGGTTTTGCTGATGTCCAATCTGATGGCGCTGTTGTTGCAAAGTTTAAGTGCCCGCTTAGGCATTGTCCGGCAACTCGATCTGGCACAAGCATCACGCAGCACGTATCGCCCTGGTGTAAATTACTCCCTCTGGTTTCTTGCCGAGATTGCGATTGCTGCCTGCGACCTGGCCGAAGTATTAGGGAATGGCCATCGGTTTACAATTGCTGTTTGATTTACCGCTGATCTGGGGCGTTTCGCTCACCGTATTAGACACCTTGTTACTGTTGCTGTTGCAAAGTTATGGCATGCGCAAGATCGAAGCATTCATTATTGCACTGGTGGCCGTGATTGGTGGTGCTTTTGTTGTGGAAATGTTTATCGCGAAACCGGATATGAGCGAACTCATTACCGGTTTTATTCCTACCCTTCCAAACGATCAGGCGCTATACATTGCCATCGGTATTATCGGTGCCACTGTAATGCCCCACAATTTATACCTGCACTCTTCGCTTGTTCAAACCCGAAGAATTGAACGGCACGACAAAGGCTTATGGTCCGCTATAAAATATAATTTCATCGATTCAGCAATCGCCCTGAATGCAGCATTTTTTGTGAACGCGGCAATTTTAGTGTTGGCCGCCTCCACGTTTTTTACTGCCGGTATGCATGAGGTCTCTGAAATTCAGGATGCCTATCATTTGCTTTCACCATTGCTGGGAAGTGACCTCGCTCCGCTCCTCTTTGGTATCGCGCTGGTAGCAGCCGGACAAAGTTCGACGATCACAGGAACCCTTGCCGGACAAATTGTGATGGAGGGATATTTAAATATCCGGATTGCTCCGTGGCTCCGGCGACTCATCACGCGCCTCATCGCGATCATCCCGGCATACATTGTTATTCTGGTGTATGGCGAATCGCAAACAGGAGCTTTATTGGTGTTAAGTCAGGTAGTACTCAGTTTACAGCTGGGATTTGCTATCATTCCACTGATCCATTTCACCAGCGACAAAAAGAAAATGGGAATCTTCGCCAACAAACTTTGGGTGGTGATTGGCGCCTGGGCGATTGCGATTATCATTGTCACGTTAAATGTTCAGTTGGTTATTCAGGAAGTAAACACCTGGATTGTAGATGCCGGTGACGGAGCCTGGAAAATCTGGACCACGGTTGTTCCTGTTTGTATTGCTGCCGGACTTCTTTTGTTGTACATTACCTTTAAACCACTGTTCGACAAGCGGTCAGAAAAAATGCCGAAGGTTCCGCACGGGACAGCATCCAACTTAAAAGAAATTGGAGAAATGGTTTACAAACGCATTGCCATCTGTATCGACTTCTCCAGCATTGATTCGCTGGCGATTCGCAGCGCGATTGCGCAAGGTGGAGAAGGTACGAAATATTTACTGATCCACGTTGTTGAATCCGCTGGTGCGATGGTTTATGGAAGTGAAATTGCCGACCATGAAGTAACCTCCGATACAACGGCCTTAACAAATTATGTTAATCAACTGAAGGAACGAAATCTCGATGTAGAGATGAAAATGGGATTTGGAAATCCGCGCAGAAAAATACCGAAAATGGTTAAGGAATTTGATGCCGATTTACTGGTGATGGGAGCCCATGGGCATCAGTTCTTCAAAGACCTTATCTTTGGTGCTACTGTTGATACGGTACGGCATCGGGTGGATATACCGGTGTTTATTGTCCGATAGTTATTAGTTATAAGTTTCAAGTTTCAGGTTTCAGGTTGCAAGTTCGCTAAACCTTAAACTTGCAACCTGTAACCTGAAACAAACCTATAATACAAACAAACAACTAACGACTATGAACACAATCGTCGCACTCAGCACCCCCCAAGGCATCAGCGCCCTGGCAGTCATCCGCCTCACGGGTGATGATGCGATTGCGATTACCCAAAAAGTTTTCAAAGGAAAAAATTTAGAAGAACAACCATCCCATACGCTGCACTTCGGCACTATCCGAAATCAAAGCGATGCCATCATTGATGAAGTTTTGGTTTCAGTATTTAAGGCTCCCACTTCGTTTACGACGGAAAACATGACGGAGATATCGTGTCATGGCTCACCGGTGATTGTAAAAGAAATCATCAAAACATTGCTTCATGCCGGTGCACGACTCGCGGAGCCGGGAGAGTTTACGAAGCGTGCATTCCTAAATGGGAAGTTTGATTTGGCGCAAGCCGAAGCGGTGGCCGACCTGATCCATTCCGAAACGGACAACGCCCGGCAGGCTGCCATTAATCAGATGCGCGGGGGATTCTCTAAAAAGATTGCACAATTACGCGAAGAGTTGGTTCATTTTGCCTCCCTGATTGAACTCGAGCTCGACTTCGGTGAGGAAGATGTGGAGTTTGCGGGCCGGGATGATCTTAAAAAACTGATCCAGACCATTCAATCGTATTTACATACCCTCATCACTTCCTTTGATCAGGGCAACGTGATCAAGAACGGCGTCCCGACTGTGATTGCTGGTAAACCCAATGCTGGTAAATCCACCTTACTGAATGCATTGCTCAACGAAGAGAAAGCCATCGTCTCCGAAATTGCCGGTACCACCCGCGATACCATTGAAGATGAAATTACATTAGGTGGTGTACACTTTCGGTTTATCGATACGGCTGGCTTGCGCGATACCCAGGACGTAGTCGAAGCAATCGGGGTACAACGCGCCCGCGACCGGATGGATCAGGCCTCGTTAATTTTATACTTGTTCGACCTGTCTTCCGAGACACTTGAAGAAATTGAGCAGCAGGAAAAAGATCTGGCACACCTCTCCCCGATTATTATTAAAGTCGGCAATAAATCGGACAAAGCAGATCCGGCATTATTGAAATTGCTTGAAGAAAAAGGTTTTGTCTTAATCTCCGCTAAGCAGCAATCCAACATTGAAGCGTTAAAAGAAAAAATACTTGAGAAATTCCACTTCGATAAAGTGAAGCAAGGCGATGTGCTCGTCACCAACCTGCGGCACTACGAAAACTTAAAGCAAACTTACGACGCTCTTACCCGCGTACTCGAAGGCATGGACAACGGCGTTACCGGCGACTTCCTGGCGATGGACATCCGGCAGTCGCTGCACTACCTCGGCGAGATCACCGGCGCGATCACTACCGATGATTTGCTGGATAATATTTTTAGTAAGTTATCAAACGAAATAGCATACCCAAAATTAAAAAGGGCTGGTTTGCATACGTTCCGAAAACAGAAATTGATTCAATATTGAGTTAAACACCAAAGCATAAAAGACAATGGCAACGAAAGAAGTTAAATTAAGACAAAAGGCAATTTCTCAAAAAAGGCAAAGTTTGTATTTAGACTTTTACCCAGCTATCCCCCACCCTGTAACAGGCAAACCCTCTAGGAGAGAATTTTTTAGGTATGTACCTCCACGATAAGGCAAAGAACCTGATAAATGACAAGCAGCACAAATAAAGAAACGATACAACTTGCTGAACAGATAAGGCAGAAACGGGAAAACCATTTAAACAAACCCTGAAATTTATACCGGGTACGAAAAGCAGCAGCTAAAGATTAAGGAACAAGGTGAAAAGAATTTTGTTGAATATTTCAAATCCTCTTTGTCGATAAACGTAAAGCCAGTAACCATGATAACTGGATTTCTGCTTACAATTACCTTGAAACTTTCACAAAGGGAAATTTAAAATTTGCCGACCTCAGCGAAAAGTTTTGCAATGATTTTAAGGAGTACCTACTCACAACCAAAAGCAACCAAAGCGACAGTAACCCTTTCACCAAAACTCAACAGTTTCCTATTTCAATAAGGTGAAGGCCACATTAAAGCAAGCATACAAAGACGGCTATTTACAAACTGATCTTAACAGTAAAATTGAACCCATTAAACGAGCAGAAACCCGAAGGAATTTTTTTTAACGCTTGAGGAACTGAACAGCCTTGTAAAAGCCGAATGTAAAAACCCTTTACTAAAACGTGCAGCCTTATTTACAGCATTAACAGGATTAAGGTTTTCGGATATTAAGAATCTTGTTTGGGGCGAAATTGAACACGTAAAAAAGCAAGGGTATTTTATTGATTTCAAACAGCAAAAAGACGAAAGGCATTGAGGTATTGCCGATTTCCGAACAGGCATACAGTTTAATAGGGGAACGCAAAAAACACACCGACAAAGTCTTCGAGGGACGCTCATATTCTCTGCTTACGAAAACAAACACCTTGCAAAATGGATCGGGTTAGCCGGAATTGAAAAGGAAATTACCTTTCATTCTTTCAGGCATACATTTGCCACCTTTCAACTATCAAATGGAACGGATATTTACACCGTTTCAAAAATGCTGGGACACAGGGAACTAAAGACTACCCAGGTTTTAATGCAAAAATTGTTGATAACCTTAAACGCGAAGCTGCGGAAAAAATTAAACTCGATATGTAAAAGATAAAAAGCATAAAAGACAAATGAATACAGACTTCTATATTAGTCTAAAGCATGTTGGTATTCCTAGCAGTCGTTTCCCAAATGCACTCGAGAGACTAGAATTAGACTACAATGAATTAATTAGGGTATTGCGTGAATACCAACTAAGTAAGCCGAAAACTTTAATGCGATATTGTATAAATCGGTTCAATCAAATCACTAAGGAACAAAGTTGCCTTCATGACTGGTACGATTTCTTACGTAAGAAAGAAATAAAGGATCTGCCCTATGCTGAAATTGAATTGCATGAAATTGAATTAAACTACTATCGTGAGGTACTTACAATTTCTGACGATGCACGGACAATCATTCTCGAATACATAGCAGCTTATTCCCCGGTAAAATTAAGAGAAAACCCTTATCTAATGCAGGAATTAATAAAATTAGCCCCTTCCAGTATTGTGGTTAAATCTTTGGAGAGTCCCAATTCAGCAAGAATAAAAACTCGAACAAGAAATTACAGAAGTGAAAAAAACCAGCCGTAAAGCCCGAATCTGTTCGGATTGTCTTTAATATTCTCAAAAATTTATTTCTACGAAAATGACCAAATCGAATTAAGCAAAATTCTTAAAACTGGAGAAAACACAAAAAATAAATTGTTATTCAAAAAGAAAATGGAAACAGACTTACGGATACATTCAAAAAGTTGATTGAAAATGATTTTATCCCTAGTTGCAAAAAGATAGATTTGATAAAATGGGTTGTCTCAAACTTTAAATATCTGCACAAATAATAAAATAAAAACTACTTTACCCCCACAGTCGAAAAAACAATTTCAAGTAACGAAGCCCTATCCACAACGACCTTTGGATTAATATTAAGGATAGCCAAATAATAAAAGCATAAAAATCTTATGGGGTTGCAATGGGGTTACTGCCAATTGCCCATTGTAAATCACCAAAGCACACTTATACCATTGTAGCATAATTAATAAATGCAACACAATGGAAACATTAACTCTTGAATCATTACCCAAAGCCTTTACACAACTTAGCAATGAAGTTAGTGAAATTAAAAAGGCTCCACCTCGAGAAAAGTACCGAAAAAACGTACGAAACCAATAATTGGTTTAACCTCACCGAACTTTGCCAATACCACCCTGACAGACTCACAAAGCCAACTAGATTATGGTTGGGTGAATGCGCGATTAATCTCGGTTCACAAGGGGGCAAAAAATGAGATTTCTAAAATCGGAAATCGATAGCTGGCTAAAGCAAGGTAGAAAAAAAACATTATTAGAAACAGCCCAAGAAGCAGAAACCTACATTAAAAAGAAAGGGGGTCGATCATGATCAACACGAACAACCCCCTGCATAAAAGACAAAGTAAAGGTAAAAAACAAACACCACCCAACTAAAAACCATATTTCAGTACTTACAAAAACACGTTGCCACAGCTTCAATGATAGCTGATGCAACAGGTATTTATCAAAAAAATGTTTGTAGGTACAAGAGGGATCTGGAAAAAGCAGGTAGGCTTTTAGAGGAAATTGAAAAAACATTTGTAAGAAAACTGGTTTCCTCGCATGGTATTTAACTACCAACCCAGACAATGCTCCCAAACATTTTTTTTCCCAGTTAAATCTTTTCAAAAATGAGTGAAATCAGGATTCCGAACAAGTTACTTTCTTTTTTTGCATTGGCCGATAAGAAGGTAAAAGCATTGCGATTATTTTCTGTAGCCAAACTTCACGGGCATCGCGTAGAATTAACCAAATTATTCCAAGAAACTACAATGCGTCCGAAAACCGGTAAACGGTATGTTGAATTTCTGGTTTATTCTGGCTGGGCTGGTTGTGATGGTCACTACCTATTCCCCAGAACTTGGAACAGAATACACCTGAATAAACGTGGGGGCTTGCACATCTATAAGATGCCAACACGCTTAAGAAGTTTGAAGCACTCCTGTTCGCTAAGTCTTTAAAAATCATTATACCGTAAGCTGGGAAGTGCGTCTTGAAGGAGAAGGTGGTGCTAAAAATTTCGCAGCCCGGTGGCATATCGCTAATAAAATGGGCATTAAGCAAAGGCGCTATGAAATGCTAATTGCTACAGCGCAAAGGTACAGGTTTATTTCTGTCATAAGGCAATGGATAATTCTGGGTAAGGCAAAGGAATTAGGCAACCTAAAAAAGAACCTTCCAGGCTTACCAATATTCAAAAGAGGCAACAATACAGTTACCCCCGATATATCAAAAATTAAGTTCCTGATTTAGTGGACAAATTTTGCGGGTATAATACGAAGGATTATAAGTGTAATTAATCAACCTAATAAAAGTATCAATAATAATGGAATTAAAGAACTAGAATTTCAATTTAAAGGAACGGGAGAGGTAAAAGGATTTTTATTTACTCGAATGGATAAGACCGAAGCCGGGTATCTGTATGAAGTGCGGATTGAAAACTCCAGACACTATGTAGTGTTCAAACGAAGGGTTGTAAATGAAATTGATTTTATCACAAAACAACCCACAGGCAAGAAAGTAGCATATCCTAAAAGTAATGCATTTGGTATCTGGGCATGGCATTACACAAGCCTAGCAAAGGCCGGACTAAATTAGCTCAGATTTCCTATACCGTTTCGGCAAATCACTGGACTTTTCAGGGAAAGTAGTATAGATGTATAGCCAGAAATGAAAGTGCCTGAAATCTCATCAAAAGTATAAAATTTCCGGAGGCTAAGCGGTGATGTTCGCAAATGGTACAATAGTAAATTTCGGCACCTATCGCGGACTTTGGACAAGGGGAATACAACTCGGATGTTCCATGAAAAAAAAAATCCGAAGCCTTTTAATTTTTTATAGGAGCGTTATCTATAAAAATGCTTTCAACCAATGGTGGATCAATGGATATAACCTTTCCAACAGAAACGAATCTAAGAGAATCACCCGTAATAAGGTTTTCATAAAAAGTTTCAACACCAAAAATAATATTGCCCCTTACTCCCTTGTGATTATCTCATAATATCTATCGGACAATATAGCTGTATTGATGAAGGTTGCCTTTTTGGGTTTGTTGTAAATATAAGAATCTCTAGTGCCAGGTATATCTTTAGCCTCGTCCAAAGCTTTAACCGTTCCATTTATCATTTCTTCATCAGATACTTCATTGAGTGCTATGCTCCAAGTCGCAACATTACGGAATGTCTTAACAGGTGCGTTACCCAAGTTGACAATGGTGTACAAAACCTCAAATGGCTTATTCTTAGAGAATACAATTTTAGGAAAATCTCCAACCACAAGATATGGGCTGTGTTCAGCATTAAATTGTTGTTTAGACAAATTAACAGCCTCAGAAGCAGCGTTAGCCGATACTCTAGCGGACTCACTTTGATCCTTAGAAAGGAAAAAGACATAACAAGTTCCAATAGCCAAAGCAAGATTAATTATAAGATTTCCCCACCTATCTATCCATTTAACGATATTTTTTTTGGGTATTTGCTCTATTTTTCAATTTCTTGTTATGTTTTTGGGAACGCTTGGTTTCATTCTCATTATTGCTGCTTTCTTGGGTAGTGCTAGGCTGTGGAGCGGGTGGTTTTGGTTTAGGCTTATTTGCGGTATTCTTTGCCTTATTCTTTTTTTCATCTAGCAACGAGTTTGATTAGTCATTGCACAATAGATTAACCCTAAATAACGACCGTATCTAAAACTAGTAATACTTTCTGAATTGCTACAAAAAAAGGAGACTTAGAATTGCTCTAACCCCTTTATCACCTTTGCCGAAGGGAGTATTGATATACACATCGTATTTGGTGATGGACTGGAATAATTTATACAAAGGAAGACCAGTTCGAACCGGGGCGGTCGAATCAAGACAATGAGGCGTTTTCGAAAACGTCAAACAGATAAAAGTTTCTGCATGCAATGTTGGAAACCACAAAAATCCGAGCTGGAATGTTGAATACGCAACGGAATGAGAGATTTAGTACAATTTACAAGCTATTATTGAAGTCTAAAGGCTATCAAAAAGGGGTTCAAAAGCCATCAAGGAGGCCGGGGGACTATCTGCCTCTAGGGAAATTGAAGTATGGAAACCGTTCTCCCGCAAACTTTTGTTCGCGGGAGTCTCCTCGCAGCGAGGGGGTCGACCCCAAAAGACGAAAAATAGACTAAAATGGTACACCTTTTATTTTCTCATGTATTGTGACTATTAGATATATTTTATATCTATCTTTCTAGAATAAAGGCATTAAAATATCAAACGTTATTTTCCTTATTCGGTTAACATGAGCTTCTCAATGAAATAATCTCAAAATTTCAAAGCCGATGAAAAGCGAAATTAACGCTTTAGAAAGAAATCGGCAACAGGTTTCTACTGTATTTTTATAAAATAGTGTTCTTCTAAAAAGAAAATGCACATTCTGTGAAATCAAAATATGCATATCCGTGAGCTCGATGATTTTTGTTAAAACTTATTGGATCGATGAGGTAATTCTTATGATCAATTACAAAAAAAGAGCTAGCAAAAATCGAATTCTAATCTTCAATTTTCACAATTAAAGAAAATGCCGAAGTCACATATTTCAAGAACAGCCGGGTAAAGAAAAAAATTACCGTATGCCAGTCTGCATTAACAGTACAAGAACTCGATTAAAAAAATTGTCATAAGGAAAGAGCCATTAACAAACAAGTGACAAAGAGCAATGGCTAATTCTTCCTATAAAATTATTGAATCTCTTAATTAAAATAACCGTTATCTAAATTGACCATAAGTCAAAGGGATATTGTTGAAGTGGAATTTAAACTTTCACAGGGTATTCTAAAACACCCAGTAATTGTACTTACTAACAATACTGCTATTTCGATTGAAAATTATTTTACTGGGATTATGCTCACCTCCGAGGAAATAGATGATGAGTTTACGTTTGAAATACATGATCATGTTAAACAAACCTCTTCAAAAAAATCACAAGCTAGGCTACATCTGATAGGTTGGTTTTCAATCGATGATACTATCAAAAATTCACATTACAATTGTCAACTAAAAGGCGAATATTTTAATCAATTAGTAAACCAGATTTGTAATAATACTTTTAATATTTAAGATTGAATATAAGATTCAATTCTTCGGATATTATGAAAATAAATTTCAGACATTATTAATGAACTTATTTGACAATAACAAGTCAATAACTTCTCACTTTTAAAAACAAAGGTACTTGCAACCAGGCTGAAAAACTTTGAACTCCTTGAATGGGTAAATAACGAACTAAATGGATATCATGGTCATGATTTACCCAAATATCGACGGTTTACTGGCCAATTGATTGGAACTTATATTAATGGTTATTACAAGTATAACGAGGTTTCAATTCCAGTATTAGGTATGGAGAGTGACGTGGTTAAGGCAATTCACTCATTTCATTTTTGTAAGTATAGCTACTTTAGAATCATTTAAATCTAATCGAGATAAATCTGGGATGCTGGAGCAAGCATTTCCTGCTGAATTCTTCTTACCTAGAAGGAAATATAAAAAAAATGGTAATCCATTTTTTTAGTCTTGTGTCAGCTAAACTTACAGTTCCATTAAATACAATCACCCAAATTATTTCAGTTATTCGATCAAAACTGCTTGACTTTATGCTAAAATTGGATGAGCAATTCGGGAATATAACTGAAATAGAAGACTTAAAGACAGAAAACGAATCAATTACAAAAATAATGAACCAGACAATCATCAATGCTAGAGACGGTAATATAGTAAATGCCGGAGACCATGTTCAAATCAAAGCAACGATTAAAATAAAA
>CALOAV010000017.1:0-11187 GCA_942491425.1 uncultured Cytophagales bacterium | reverse complement strand
CAGGATTCGAATAATCCGAGAAATCCCAAATATCATAAATCAAATAAACTAAGTCTTGCATAACGGCATTTAAGGCACCACCAATGGGATTAATTTCAGAGTATTTTTTAATCTTAAGCAGGTCGAACAACCTTCTGTCAGATTGACCGTAAATAAAAGTTATACTATCTCCTCTCGACGAGATCCAGCAAATTGGTCTTCAATTTTGTTGAATAAATTAACAGTAGGTGCCCTTTCTATAAGAGAAAGGGAAGAATCGGAAGGATGAAAAGCATGGTAACCGTAAGAACCAGATAAGACAAAAATAGAATCCTGTGTTAAAACAGTTCGAATCTCCGAACTGATCAACGTATCCCCAAGCCAATCCACTCCTCTATCCTGGAAAAACCGTTGTTCCGCATTGGACAGGTTGATGAACACAAAGGGCAGCGAAAAAATCCACGCTGCCCTGATATGTCTGGTTAAGGGAAAACACGATAGGTTGCCCTATTTCAGCAGCATAATTTTTTGTGTTTTTATCTCTTGTTTATACTGCACTTGAAGGAAATACATCCCTGAAACCAACTGAGAACCAGCTTCATTAATATTCAGTGTAAAGCGATGAAATCCGGCTTCGTGCGAAACAACCGAATTCAGGACTTCACCGCCCCAGGATATCGTACAATTTGAAAGTAACTCTACCATTTTCTGGCAATGCGAATGGTATGGTAATCGTCGGGTTAAATGGATTGGGATAGCCAGCTCCAACCTCAAAGTGTTCAGGAAGTTCAGGTGACTCAAGCGTCACAACCTGGTAGGCTCCCTCACCGAATTTTGGCACATTCGTTGACGAACGAACTGTCCGCAACACATTCCCTGAGGCATCCTTAATTAGAACACGGATTGGATTTCCATTGCTGAATCCTGCAATATCATACTCAGCAGACCCACCCCAGGCAATAATTGGAGATTGATCAAGTTCATCGATCAGCAACCCTTTACCCACTAATTCAGAACCATCATAAAGTTCGACCAGATTTGCACCCAGTTTTTTCAATTCCGCTGAGACTTCCACCAGCACCACATAGGGCAGACCAGTCGGAGTTGGTGATCCGGTTACTTTCGGCAATTCACGGATCATCGCATCGTTTTGCTTGTTCAATGCCAGATCATCATTATACTGGAAGAGGAGATCGGTGTTGGAGAAGACCATATAGCCTTCGCCCGGTTCCATATCACCAATCGTGTTGATGAAGGGTGGCAGGAAAATACCGCCATCGTCAGTCTGTACAATCGCTATATCGTCTACAATCTCAGCCAGTGCGACAGGTGTCGAAACCGGATGATCGAAGGGATAACCGATCCAATTCCAACGAGCGGCAGCGATATCAAACTCCATGGCTGGATCAATAGGTTCACCCTGCACAACCCACTGATCAGGAGCATTGCAGAAGACCCGATATCCATCTCGAAAATCGATCTCACCGATGGTGTTGATGAAAGGTGGGATAAAAATTCCGCCAAAGTCTTCATAAATAATTACAAGGTTTTCCAAACCTCCAAACACCTGTGATGCATTCATGTTTTCTGGTTGCAGGTAGGTGGATACCAGTTCAAAGTAGTTCGCTTGAATCGGTACAACCAGCTCCATTACACCACCACCCGGCTCATAATAAACATGATTTGATGTATCAGATTCACCACCAGTATAAACCGCAGTAACCCAGTAAATCGCTGGCTCATCCAATGGTTCTACATCCAGGAAAGATAGTTCGGACGATTCACCTACAAAAATTCCATCACGATAGATGTTGTAGAGATTCAGAAACTCATCCAATTCATCTGCAGCAGGATTCAGTTCTTCATTGCCATCAGGTAAGTTTACACCCATGAGTCCAACATTTTCAGGCTCCTGCCAGCTCAGTAAGAAATCCTGTCCCTGATAGTGACCAGCAACATTCTGCGGTGGGTACAACGACCACAAACCAACATCAACGCCGTCCAGTTGAGCGAGGTCTGGAATATTTATGGGTAGCAATATTGGATTCATACCCCCGGTGCTTCAAAGTGCAATTCCTGGGCACCTGCTGGTAAATCGGTAGGAGATAATTTCCTTCTCCGTCACATTGGGTACGACGGTTGTTCAACGAGACTCGTACTGAAGCATTGTCGCCATCAGGGTGGAGCGTCACAGTTCCGCTGACCGCTGTCCCGGGACGATAGAAAAGTATTGCTGTTCCATCATCAACTGCTTCAATATTCGGATCGAATCCTCCATCTCCATCAACATCGAAGAAACAGATTTCTATACCCACAGTCTCCGGACCATTTTCATCCCCACTGACGCATTCCCAATATCATTGACTTCTTCATACTGGAATTTGATCAACCCATCGCCGCTTATCGTCGCATGAACAGCCGGATCATAAAGAAATACCTGGAAAGTTTCACGTGTGCCATCATTGGGAAATTGACGGCTGTTGTACCACTCGGCGATCCAATAACCTTCGCCAGCGTCATAGTAATGCGAGAAATTGGTTTCAGCGGCACGGAAATCTTCCCAGAATGGCGCAATCATGGATGGGGGCCCGTCCTCGTGAGGGATAGCATTATTACTATAATCTGCCGCGACATCATCACCAAGGTTTGTTACATCACCCATGCACAGGAAGCCATTCTCGTTAACGGTTACCTGATCGTAAGTATTCCCGTAGAATTGAAATTCAAAGGGAAGATCGATTACAGTTGCATCCTCTTCCTCATCAAAAGTAACCCTTGTTCCATCACCACCCTGTGAAGGATCGATTTCAATCCATTCATAAACAGGTGCGAGTGGATGAAGATCAGTTGCTTCGATTGCCACATAACCATAACCATCCGGACCTGTGATGTGACTGGGAGCAGGACCAATAGTAATATTTACTTCATGAACTTCATCTTCTTCAACAATCACAGAACCCTTACCGCTTTCATCATCTAACATGGCTAACAGGGTATAAGCTCTGCCATTTGGCAATTCAATACTGTACTCTCCATCATTGTTAGTTTGAGTCTCAATGTTCAGGGAAACTACTTGAACTGTTGCATTGTCAACAGGATTGCCATTTCTATAGGATACTACGCCATTTACAATTCCCGTTCCCAGTGGAGATAACGAGAAGTTTCGCGTTACAATATCTTCCGCACCCGCAAAGATATATGACTGTTGTGGTGCATACCCAACCGCCTCGCAACGGAGTGTGATATCTTCTTCAATTTCACTAAGCAGAGAATAATCACCATTTACATCTGTGAATACTCCTCGCTGACCATTCAGAACGAAGACATTCGCACCGTGAATTGGTTCACCAGATTCAGCGTCCGTAACACTTCCTTCGATGTTTCCGGGTAGTCGTGCTGTGTTGGTTGAGAAAAGAATTGCGCGACCATCCTGTATTGTCGCAGCACCCGGATAATAGCTGTTCCAATATGCGAGAAGCAGTCCATCGGTCTGGTCACCATTTTCGATTCCAGTCGTCCAGTAGTAAGTATCTGCTCCGGAATGGTTGTTCGATCCCTGGGTATGAGTTACATCTTCATATAAAAACTCAAATTCATCGTCACCGGTCAGAGTCGGTCGAACAGCTTGAGAGTAGAAAATGACTTCAAAGGTACATCCATTATTGTTGTTGTAATCGGTTGCCTCGAACCATTCGATGATAAATCGATCCGTCTCTGCATCGTAATAGGTAAATACACCGGCATTATTCCGTATCTGACGATCATCCCAGTAAGGGAGCGATCATATAATTCGGACCAGCGGGGAAGGGATCGTCCAGTTACGCATATTCGGTTGATCAGCCTGAGAACCCATTGCCAGAAAACCATTGCTGCAGACAGTAATTTGATTAAAAAGTGTTCCGTAATACTGAATTGGAAATGGGAGATCTACGACCACAGCCTCATCGTCATTGTCGCCAGTATCATTAATATCCAGACGAGTTCCCGGAAAATCAGCATCTGGTTCATCAGGGTTAATTTCAACCCAGTTAAACTCCGGAGCAAGTTCGTACCCATTGTCTGAATTGTCATAGGCATAGTAGCCATAACTGTCAGGTCCACTTGGGTCAGAGGCTGCCATCGTACCGCACGGCAGAGTAAAATAGACAGTATCGATAAACCCAGTTTCAAAGGATACTACGATGCTAAGCTCCGCAATGTGCCCATCGAAGGTTTCGTTTGCAGCAGATATAACAAAATCAGTGCCATTTACGGAACGGTTCACCTCCATTACATCCCATTCTGCTTCAGCGACATCAACCGTTACCCAGGGACTGTGAGAATACAAAATTCCAGTACAACCGGGTTGATCAATATCTCCCACATTACGCAGACGGACAAACACATCTCTTGTGTCGCCGCGATCAAAATTTGTCGCACCGTATATATTTACAAAGCCGATATCCGGTGCAACAACATCAATCGCAAGATCATCGGAATACTCACCCTGATCACTGCCGAAATTGAGTGAAAGATGAGCCTTCCACTCATTTTGTGCATAGGGTGAGAAAGTTACCAGCACCAGTCCCTCCCCTGTTGCCTCTTCACCACTTGCAATATCCCCGAAGGTTGTCGTGCCTGAAATCTCTGCAAATGTTTGATCGGACGATTCTACTGTCAGGCTCACATTGGTAGCTGTAGATTCGCCAAAATTATAAGCGGTTACAATCAAACCGACAGTTTCGCCAGCTTCAGGGATACCGTTGTCATTACCAATAGTACCGTTTTCGCCATCATCCTGATATTCGATTTGTGAATAGGTAATGAAGTCGTCAGCACTATTTACATCAATTTCAACCTGGAAGGGTGCGAAATTCAGAGAAGTTACTGTCAAGACTGCGGTTCCGGGATGCTCAAAAGTTATCGGAAAAATTACCATCCCATGCTGATCAGATAATCCCCTCAGAATTTCTTCCTCATCATTGTCTGATTTATACAAAGTCACCCAGGCATCTTTTAGCGGGTTACCATTATCATCATAAACCGCAACTTCATAACCGTGCTGACCCAGTTGAATCGCACCGGGTGCCTCAACATCCAGAACATGAGGAACATCCGACCACACCCATACAGTCGGATCTCCCATCAAATTATACCACTCATTAAAACTACTCAGCAGACCGTCACGCCCATAAAAATTTTTCCACATGGCAACCTTGCCGCCAAAAAGAACATCACCCAAAGTCGGAGTACGCAGAACAAGCATTGCCATCCCTGACCCACCTGCCATACAATTGTTAAAACGTGTGTGTGTGCTTGACGTTGCTGTTCCCATGGCACCAATTCCACCCTGAGGAGTGTTCGGTGATCCAGCACGCATATACGCTTCATTTATCCCATAGCCAGTATCCCAGTTTCCTGTTCCACAGGTAATATCAATACACACCGGGGTCATGAAATCATTGTTCAGGTTGTCGATCTGGTTTGTTGAAAGACCGGCACTGATGTAGCCACGGCAACTGTAGAAACTGATACCGTTGTTAAAACGGTCTATGCTGCGATTGTTGACATTTCCATTTCCCCAGGGTGAAACCCAGGCAGTATCAACCTGAGTGTAGCCAATATTCAGCATGGCGTGACGATGGTATCGTTCAACAAAAACTGTTGAAATTCCTGAGCTGGTTGAAGCGACTGCAACCTGACCGCGATGATACCAGCCAGTATTGTCCAAATCAGGATTTTTTTCATAGCTGAGTACCTTATTGACATAGGTACGAACATCCGTTAAATCCTCAACACTGATTCTGCCCACAGCTACATCCATCAGGTCATCATTGTTCATGCGACCATAATAATGATCGCCATGCCCCGCTCCCGCCGGGGTGCTGAATAAACCACCGTTATCACCCACAATTACGATATAATCAACTCCGCTATTCGTATCATCGTATCTGTCAATGATCTCAGACCGGATCGCCGCACTATTCCAGTTGACATCACTATCTGTGATGTATTCGAGAATCCAGCCCTTCTGCTCTTTCCACTCAATCCAGGGTTCTAATGCAGCTCTAAGTTGATTGTTGTTACGCATGACAACTTGCACTGTACCACGATAAAGCTCATACTCATCCAGTTCATTTTCATTCCAATCAGCAAACTGTCGATACCATGGCAGGTAAGCTCTGCTGATACGGGTTGGTTCATCCCTCAGCGCATTTCTCTCATCCACTCCCTCAAAACGCACTTCCAGTTGAATATTACTGTAAACACGCACTTCTCCTGTAGCGGTATTCACTTGAACAGGATATGTGAGCACATTTGAAACTCGAAAATCATGCAGGATAGCGGGCGGTGCAATTGTTGCCAGATCACCAGGAAACCACTGATCTGCAATCTCGTCCGGTCTTCCCAGTTTATATTCCTGATGTTCGCCTTTATAGGCAGGGTAAGTGACCCGTTCGAAGGTTTCGTAGTCGGCTGAAATCACTTCAACCGTGACTCCGCTTCTCGCAGGGATACGGAACATCTGCCCGGCTACCGGTACAGCAGGATATCCCTCCTCCTCCAGCATTCCACCGACAGGGAATTCTGCAGTAACGAATATGTCACCGTCTACTTCAGTTTCGATCCATATCAGGGGGGCAATTTCAAGGGTAAGATTCATTCCACCTGGAAATTCTGTCAGTTCCACAACTTTGCATGCAGGATTTGTCTGTTCTTGCGATTGTTGCGTTGAGGGTAAGTCCAAGTGTTGCGGTAAATAAAATGGCAGCAATACCAGTCAACCAGCGATTCATTGTAATCCTCCAGATGCGATGATGAGAGTACGCTAATATAGTGGAAACTATTGGGATTTGAGGGGTATAGCAAGCAAATGAGGGGATATTGCATGGAGCTTATGGACGTCTAACGGATCGATTAACCTCGAAAGACCAGTTGGCCTTGCTTTATCCAAGGTCTAATAATTCCGTTTCAAGTGTTAACAAATTCGGTAGAATAATTGTTTTGAGCTTTTCATTCTTAATTCTTAAGAACGGTAAGGAAATAAAACTCCGCAACCGTATTAGCCCCATTCAGGATTAGCTTCTCACCTTCACGGCTGATCACTGTCCAGGTACGGATGGGATTCTCACTCCTCTTTTCCAATTCAATGGGGAGTTCGAACCTGCTGAATTTTGCCTTGTATCCCCTGTTCTCCAACCAATTGCTAACTGTGTGGATCGAGTAACTGCTTAGCCCACCTTCCCATCCACCCCCAACATGGTTGTTTCTGAAACGAACAATGGTATCAACATTTGCAGAATTAAACCTGCCGAAAATGTAAAATGACCCCGAATTGTTCATCCAGGGTAACATTTTTTCAAGTGGTTCGGTAAAATCCTCCCAGATACTCAAAACCCCGGAGGCAATCAGAATATCAAACTTTTTCGATGGCGTAAATTCCATCGCATCAGTAACAATCAACTCAACATTGGGACTGTTGAGAATCTGCTTGCTATTCTCAACCAGCTCCTCAGAGGTATCAAATCCGGTATAGTGTGCGTCCGGGAAATAGTTAAGCATATTTTCAATAAATACACAAGCGACACACCCGATATCCAACAGCGAACCCCTGAATTCAGGATGATTCTTTCGGATCATATCGAGCAACTGCTTATCGTGATGTTTTAATGATCGATCACCACGATAAGCGTCAATTTGAACATTATTCCCGGATGCCTGCTTTGGACAATCGCTCATTTTATACTCTCACGTGGTGGCTTTGCTGTACGTGTTTGCTTTTTTATGAACCGAATATTCCTGCGCGAAATTATGCCATTTGTAGTGTTCACGTGCTGCTGAAGAACGTTGAGCAGCAGTAGAACTCAACTCATACCCCCAACGGTTCATCTCTGGTTCAAAATGAAATTCAATCAGATGAGCTTCCTCAGGCTCAATACGTTGACGCCAACGTCCCACATTTACCGGAGAAATCGCCTCAAACCTAAATCCATCAAAATTAATTTCCCTTCCAGGGCAAACCCATGTAAGAAGGGAAGAGCATCGATTCGGTACGATCTACCCCTGCAAACTCACAAATTTCCTGCAAGACTTCCATCGGATTCGTCGTCAGGTCTTCAAAACGAACCACTTTGTACTGTTCTTCACCATAAATTTCCTGGTTGACAGCAGCCATTTTCATCCCCAGCAAGCCACGGTCGATCATGGATTGACGGATGCGTTCGATGCTGTCCGCTTGTTTGCTGTAACGATGCCTGCCAGCCAGATTTCAGCCAGGAATATTATCCCTCGGATCACGTAGCAGATGAATCACTTTCGCATTGGGAAACCAGTTGAAAAGATCACCAGCGTATATTTCTGTGCTCGTGGTCTTCTCAACCCAGCCTTTGATTTCAGATGGATTATTCTCGATTACGATATCTCCATACGCAAGAATCGCTTCCTCAATCAAAGTACCAGGATCAGCGGATTTTCGCTTCCATACTGACTTCGAAATGTTCGTTCAGTGCTTCAAATTCAAAGCCACCCTGGTATGCTTCCAACTTTTCCAGATCCTGCTTCAGGTTATAATACATTGTATCTAATGATACGTTGGATTTTCTGCTCACGAGTAAATTCATCCGATTCTGCATATGCTGGATACCAGGCGTAGAAAAAGCCGCTGTCTGGCGGAAAAGTTACAAGGTTCGGGTGATTATCGAGGGCTGAGTAAAAGTGTGGTACCCGTCTTACACGATGCCCGCAAAAGAAATATCAGGTGTTTGACCTTCACTTGATATGTTTTGCATTGTGAAGATCTCCTATTCTCTAATTATTTGTTCAGCAATTCTCTGTTACTGCAACTGCCATGCTAGTACAAACGTAACTCCTGGAAATGATTTTCCCCATTTTTTCGGCAATTTCAACAGTTGTATGTTTTCCATCCAACTCCTTAAGAGCACCTTCAAAGGGTTGGCACCCAATCCTTTTCTATCCTCATAATAATGGGGATAGGTGATAGTATACTGCGACATAAAGGGTTCACCTTTTACCTTGATTTTCAAAGTTCGGTTGCTATCCAATATGTCGAAAATCTCAACCGCGGTTTTCACAGTATCCCATAAGTTTTTACCACTAATCGTGTCGAGTCTGTCCAGTGAAGTATGATATTCACGGTAATTCGACCAGCCTGACCTTACCAGGCAACCGACTGGTAGCCGCAGGTTTGGGCTGTTGTACTGACGTTCGTCCGAACCTGAAGGGTGTAGCTCTTTACTTCAGTTTCCAGCTTGGACTGGCTTAAGACATGCCCGGCAATTAAATCAATCTCATTGATTCCACTGTAAGTTTGCTTATAAGTGACCGGTCCACTATCACCACAATTGCTGATTACCAACCCCGCGACGATTCTATCCAATTCCTCTTCATGATTTGCCATCCAGGTGATGGAACCGATGGTTTCCGGTAGTATGAGTAAACGGTAGGAATAATAGCGCTTTTCATATTGTTGGAGGATTTTGAACAGCTCAATCGATGCCACTATCCCCGAAAGATTATCATTTGCCATTGAGGGATGGCAGAGGTACGTCGATACAATCACCTCTTTATCAGTTTTTCCAGGCAGGTATAATGATCCGATTCTTAGAAAATCAGGATACTCCTCAACATCGATGTGAACATGATATTTTTCATCCAAGAACTTCTTCAACGAACTAAAAGCGATATTAAATTGCCATTTCCCGGAATCATTGAAATAGAGGAAATTGAATGGAATGGCATCGTGTAAATCCTCGCGCCAATAGAGGTGTTCCATCAAATCATCATGAGAAAGTATGCCGTCAAAACCAGCACTGTACTGAGAAAGGTGCAGGTTGTTCTCTGCGAAATCAACCAGCTTGTTGCCGTGACTGTCAGCGATCCACGCCTCTTTTACATCCCACGCATTGGGAATTGTCCAATCCCAGGCTTTCATCCCTGAAGCATATTTTTCTATTTCGATTGGCAGAAGTTCAGCTATCATCTCCAGTGATTTTTTGTAGCCGCTATTGATCAGAGTACGGTGAATTGGGAACAGGTCAGCAACGAGATTCATCATGGAAGCTGCCGATTTATCACCGTCCCAAAAATTGAGAATATCACTCAGAAAGCTATTTTTTATACTCACCACGCTCACGTTGCCCTACTCTCCTTTTCCCAGCTTTGCCAGTGAAACCTCATCATCCAGCCAGAGAACCAACTCCATCTTTTCACTCTCTAGATAACTGCTGAATTCTGCCATTTTTGAAGGTTCACAGAGAAGGATATAGTATTTTCGAAACTGTTCTTTACCAGTGCAGATTTCAAACCCATCCTTGATAACCTGCCATTGAGTGAAGGGGTAGCGTAATAGCCCCAATCTTTTCGAATAACATCCCATTCACTTCCAGATTCTGTGGTAAAAGTCACCTGCTCATCATGGTCTAATGTGACTGTCCCGCAATCACTGATTTCCAGAGTTGCAGTTGGTTTAAATTTTCTGGGCGGTTTTTTTGGGCTGGAGATTCATGAACGCACCATCTCTGTGGCCTCTTCAAGATGATTCGCTATCAATCCAACTTCCATCTTCTTTCTTACTCCAGATATCCTTATCCCGGAATTTTTCCAGCAACTCTCGGATTTCATCCTCGCGGTACCCCACAAATTCAGCAAAACTACCTATGTAGTCGGCCGAAAGTGGCATTAGATCATGTTCTCGAACCAACTCCTTCGCTTGTTCTCTCGTCAATCTTCCATTACGGATATCCTCACAAGCGTGATCAGTGGCACGTCCATAGCCAAATTTCAATACCTTCAAATATTGATGAATACGGTTGATCTTTTCATCAATGCCGACAAAATTACGGTAGGTTCCTTCTCTTGGTTGTTCTAATGCTTTGAAACCGTACGATTTTGCAATCGCCAGGTGTTCCTCTGAATCCCACTGAAAAAAATGGCTCATAAAGTAGGTGTGTGTCGAGGAATCAACGATCTCATCAGGAAAATCATATAGTCGAAGCTGCTCCAATGGAATATCATGTTTTTTAGCAATATAACGGGCATCTCTTCCAGCGTTCGCAGCATAACGTGTGAACCATTCGCGTGTCATCCCAGGTGCGGATGCTTCACCTGTTTCACCAGAATATTCCTCCGCTGAATTTTCGCCCAGCATAACCAGAGGTATCTGGAAACGAAGCGCGATATGCAATGGTGCGGCGTGGAGCAGTGTATGGC
>CALOAV010000016.1:0-2227 GCA_942491425.1 uncultured Cytophagales bacterium | reverse complement strand
TTTTCGCTGCTTTCGTACCTGAATCGTGAACAATATGGAGACCGTCCGTTATTTCATGGAAGATATTACAATACGCCTCTTGATGAGGCTGAGCCATATGTTAATGATAAGGCATATTACACTCAAAAAGATGGTAAGTATATTGTATCCGACATGCGTCAAAAGCCTCAGTTTAATGACAACTATAGTACGTTTTTCCCGCGCATGTACAGCCGCGAGGATCAACACATTAAGGCGTACAAGCAATGGGCACAGATTAAAGGACGAAATGTCCGTTATACCGATCCTTCAGGAGAAACACAAATGCTGCAAATACCCACTTTCGGAGAAAATTTATTGTTCTTTTTCCGTTATCAGGTAGGATTTATGTACCTGCGCTATTTTATGTGGAATTTTGCGGGTCGTCAAAATGATATTCAGGGCCATGGCGATATTACCAATGGAAACTGGATTAGTGGGGTAAATTTCATTGACTCAGCCAGGTTGGGTAATCAGAAAACATTACCCGATCATATGAAAAATAATAAGGCCCGTAATAAATACTATTTCCTTCCACTTATTCTCGGACTGATTGGCTTTTTCTACATGTACAATAAAGGCACGCAGGGGAAACAGGATTTATGGGTGGTTTCATTATTATTTATCATGACAGGCCTGGCCATTGTTGTTTATTTGAACCAATATCCGCACCAACCTCGAGAGCGGGATTATGCTTATGCCGGATCGTTTTATGCATTTGCCATTTGGATCGGGCTTGGTGTACTTGCCTTGTATGAGGCAACAAAAAAACTGGCTCCGGCAACCATTAGCGCTGTTGTTGTTTCTGTTGTTTCTTTGATTTTGGTACCGGGCATCATGGCTTCAGAAAACTGGGACGACCACGATCGTTCAGGAAGATATACCGCACTTGAATTTGGAGCCAATTACCTGAAAACATGCAAGCCTAATTCGGTGATATTTACCAATGGAGATAACGATACTTTCCCACTTTGGTACAATCAGGAAGTTGAAGAATTCCGTACTGATGTGCGCGTTTGTAACCTGAGTTATTTCCAAACTGACTGGTACATCGATCAAATGAAACGCAAAGCATATGATTCAGATCCACTGCCAATTAGTTTCACACAAGATCAATATGTACAGGGTACACGCGATGTTATTTACCTAATGAACGATCCTCGTTTAAAAGGACCAATTGAACTAAATAGAGCGCTGGATTTTATTAAAGATGATAATCCTCGCACCAAACTGTCGCAAGCTGATAATGCTTCATATATTCCAACCAAAAAATTGTTTTATGTGATCGACAAGGAAGCTGTAATTAAGAACAAAGTGGTTGATCCTGAAGATTACGAAAACATTGTCGATACTATTTTTATCGACTTCGGAAGCAAAAATTACGTAACAAAAGATGAACTAATGGTTCTTGACATGATCAATTCGACCAACTGGGAACGTCCTATTTACTGGGCAATTACCGTCGGTCGCGATAAATACTTAACTCTTCAGGATTATTTCCAATTGGAAGGTTTTGCCTACCGTTTTGTTCCAGTAAAATCGAAAAGAGACCGCCTAACAATTGGCCGGGTAAATACCGACACCATGTACGATAACATGATGAATAATTTCACGTGGGGAAATATGAACAATCCGGAAGTTAACATCTAACAAAATAATTCACGAATGATGATGAACATCCGCAACAATTTTAACCGTTTGGCAGGAGCACTTGTGCTGGAAGGCAAAAAAGATTCTGCAATTGCAGTATTGGATCACTGCATGGAATTGGTGCCACACGAGGTTGTTCCACTTAACTATTTCTCGATGATGATTGCTGAAAACTACTTTGATGCCGGAGCAACTGACAAAGCATTAAATATTATTAAGAGCATGCATGAAATGTTTACAAATGAGATGGATTATTACCTTTCACTGGATGCAAAGTTTGCAGGCTCAACAGAAGAGGAAGTGCAGCGTATTCTTTATTTTATGCGCGAAATGACAACAATTTGTAATGAAAATGGCCAGGAAGATCTGGCAAAAGAAATAATGGAAGGATTTAATAAATACCTCCAATCATATAGTTCATTGAATTAATGCTTAAGCTGAATCCAAAGGTTCGCTTGCCGGGTATTGTGCGTATTATTTACCCCAAAGCAATTTGGCGATTGAAAGAAAATAAACCGGTTGTTTACCTCACATTTGATGATGGCCCGGTTCCGGAAGT
>CALOAV010000015.1:0-9061 GCA_942491425.1 uncultured Cytophagales bacterium | reverse complement strand
TTGTCAAGTCCGTTGAATGAAAAAAAAAATTTACATAGTTGCAGGTACTCGTCCGGAAGTGATAAAATTATTTCCAGTCTATTTTTCCTTGAAAAGGAGTCAAGAATTTTTTAGTTAAATGGGTTTCAACAGGCCAACATAAGGAAATGTTGAATTCCATGTATTCATTTTTCGCAATAATCCCGGATGTTGAATTTGATGTTATGCAGTTTAATCAGTCCCTTGCAACTCTAACAAACGCTATTTTAACAAAGATGACGGATTTGTTAGCTAGGGATAATCCGGATTTAATAATTGTTCAGGGGGATACTACTACGGCAATGGCCTCAGCATTGTCGGCATTTTATTTGAAAATCCCAGTAGGCCATGTAGAGGCCGGCTTAAGGTCGTTCGATAATTTCGCGCCATTTCCAGAAGAGGTAAATCGAAAAATTATTAGTAGCCTTGCGAAATTTCATTTTGCCCCCACGAAAAGATCATACAGTGTATTAAAGGCAGAGAAGGTGATGGGGCATATTCAATTTACTGGAAATACGGTCATTGACTCGTTAGTCTATAGCAGGCAACTAGTAACAAAATATAAACGAAATGGAAGGTTTAAAGATTTGCAAAAGATTGTTGAACCTTTTGATGGTGTTGTCTTAATAACTGGACATCGAAGAGAGAATTTTGGACCGGGGTTAGAGTCAATTTGTGAATCGATAAATATCCTTGCGAAGAGGTTTCCTACACATGCTTTTATTTATCCAGTTCACCTAAATCCAAATGTACGCGAAGTCGTTAACAATAGACTTAGTAGTATACAAAATGTATTCCTACTAGATCCAGTTGGATACCCTGAAATGATTTTTTTACTTGATTCGTGTAAAATCATTCTAACAGATTCTGGAGGGATACAAGAAGAAGCTCCATCCTTTAGAAAACCTGTACTTATAATGAGATCAATAACAGAAAGAATGGAAGGCGTAGAAGCAGGATGCTCTTTATTGGTAGGAACTTCTAAAAGAAAAATTGTCAAATTTGTTACAATGTTGCTTACGGACAGCGAGGTTTATAAAAGAATGTCAATCTCTGTAAATCCGTACGGAGATGGAAAAAGTGCCGATCGTATTAAAAAAATCTTATTAAGATACCTTTGTGAGAAGCCGTGAAAAAATATTACTGATTATTCCTAATCTTAATTTTGGAGGAGCGCAAGAGACATTTTCTAAACTGAGTATTTCATTAAGTAAACATCATACCGTTTATAACGTTGTTTTTAACAAGTCTGGTATGACAGATTATTTATTGGGAGGTGAACTTTATGATTTAAATGTTTCCGCGTCTAATGGGTATTTCAATAAGGTTATTAATTTCTTTAAACGAGTTAGAAGGTTGAGTTCCCTAAAAAGATCGTTGGATATAACAATTGCCATTAGCTTTTTAGAGGGTGCAGATTATGTTAATATCTTATCACGAAAGGGTGAAATAATAATTTCCAGCATTAGAGGTTCAAAAAAATATGATCAGAACATAAAAGGTGTAATTGGTTGGTTTCGTCATAATTTATTAATTCCTCTATTATACAATCGAATGGATTTTCTCGTCGCTTTAAATTATGGTGTTAAGAATGAATTGCAGAAACATTACGGTATAAGAATACCTATTCATGTAATTTACAATGGTTTTGATATGGATTACATCCAATCTTTAGCAAGCCAAGAAATGCCTGAAGATGAAAAGTGGATTTTCGACGCCCCGGTAATAATTAGCCATGGAAGGTTGTCTATAGAAAAGGGTTATGACTTCCTTGTACGAGTATTTAGAGAAGTCCTTAACACTACAGGTTGTAGGTTGGTGATAATAGGTGATGGACCGGAAAAAGGAAATTCTCTTGAGACAATGTCAAGAATTAAATTTGTCAATATTCGATGATGCAAGAAATCTTCCCGCAGGAAAAGTCGTGGATGTGGTGTTCCTTGGGTATAGAAAGAACCCCTTTAAGTATCTTTCGAAAGCGAAAATGTTTGCCTTAACTTCACACCATGAAGGTTTTGGGAATTCGCTGGTTGAGGCAATGTTGTGTGGACTACCTGTCATGGCTTGTGATTGTCCTTATGGCCCTCGTGAAATATTAACGACAACAGAAGACTCCCATTTAATGTTTGGGTTGTTGCTCCCAACTGCAACTCAAGCTCAGAGCGAATTAATATGGGCAAAAAAAATAACTGAAATTATGCTGGACTATCAAATGCTTGAAAAATATAGCAAACTGTCTATTGAAAGATCTGCATTTTTTACATTAAAGAAGACCAACTATTATTGGATAAACTTATTAAGAAAAGTACCCGCCAAGTTAATGTAAAATTTATTACTACAGGTTTAACATCATAAAATAAGTGGATGAAAGCTAAAGGCCAGTCTGTTCCAGGTGTGTTTGTTTTGGATAACTCAAGACAATTGACGGGTGCGTTCCGATCCAGTATTAACACTTCTGCTTATTTGAAAGATCGTTATCATTTTACTTATTGGCTTCCATCTAATGAATTGATAGCTGATGTTTCGGCTCAAGGAATGACTGGTAGGTCAATTTATTTCCTCGAACTAAGAAAAAATTTCAGCCTGCTTTATTATTTACCGGTCTTGCTCCTCAATAGTATCAAAATTGCATATGCCGCAAAAAAGGAAAATGTTAAAATTGTACATGTAAATGATTTGTACAATATGTGTGGGGTAATCATTAAAATAATTCAACCTACCATAAAAGTCGTTTATCATGTTAGGCTTTTACCCGAGTCTTATGTAAGGTCTATGTATAATATATGGGCGAAGTTAATCAATAGATATGCCGATAGAATTATAGTCGTTTCGAAGGCGGTAGCATCAAAATGGCCAGGAAATAGAATTCCTGTTATTATTTATGATGTAATGACAGAGCCTGTCCAGAAGAACCTTCATGATAGGGACCATGAAACAATTAAATTACTTTACCTTTCTAATTTTATTAAGGGCAAAGGGCATCTTTTGGCTATTGCGGCTTTCGAAAAAGCTAAGAAGCAGATACCACAACTTTATATGACAATGGTTGGCGGAGATCTTGGACGGAGAAAGAATCAAACGTATAAGTCAGTAATTCGTAATCTCGTAATTCAAAAGAACTTGTTAGGCTATATAAAATTTCAACCATTTGAAAAAGATGTTTCAGGATTACTAATTTCAAACGATATCTTTTTAAATTTTTCAGAATCAGAATCATTCTCAATGACTTGTCTTGAGGCAATGAATAGTCGAATTCCCGTTATTGCTACTCGATGCGGAGGTCCTGAAGAATTAATAGAAAATGGAGTGTCTGGAATCTTAGTTGACAACCGAGATGTTACTGAAATGAGCAGGAGAATCGTTGAGCTGGCATCTGATCATCAAAAAAGGGTCAGATTGGCAGATGCCGCCCTTGTTCGGATTAGAAATCAGTTTTCATTCGATTCAAGTATTTCAAAAGTAACAGTGCTATATCATAAATTGCTGGAGATGCCTTCGGAAGAGTAACGATATATACTTTCAGGAATGTTTAATTTTAATTACTACCAATAGTAGATTCAATTATTTCACCTACTTTTACCAAATATTCTTTGGATTAGACCCCTTTATACATGAAAAACCGACATAAATTAGATGCCATCGATCGGAAAATACTGGAAATACTTCAGGCCAACTCGAACATCACCAATGCACAACTCTCAAAAGAGATTGGCCTTTCCCCTGCTCCAACATTGGAACGGGTAAACAAACTGGAGGCGAATAAAGTCATCAAAAGCTACCATGCTGTCATTAATCCGCAAAGTGTTGGATTAGGGGTGAGCACTTTTGTCATGGTCACCTTAAAAGGTCATAACAAGGAAAATATTGAACGATTTGTTAAAGAAATTCAGGAGATTGAGGAGGTGATTGAATGTCACCATGTGACCGGTGCCGGGGATTTCATTTTAAAGATTGTGTGTGCAGATATCGCTTCCTATCAGCAATTAATGCTGGAGAAGGTTTCGAATATCGATGTCGTCGACAGCCTGCAATCGCTGGTGATTCTATCTACTTTTAAGGACAGTAAGTCGTTGCCCATCAGTCTCAATGGTTGAAGAAAAGACAATCATACTAAACGCAACGCAAGTAGGCCAAAAAATAAAAAGAATCGCCTACGAGATTTATGAGAATAACTTCAAGGAGAAGACCATAATCATAGCGGGTATTGATGGACAAGGATATGTGCTGGCAAAACTTCTGGCAAAGGAAATCAAATCAATTTCCCCCATTGAAGTAAAACTCTTCAAGGTTACTCTTGATAAACTTGCCCCGCAACAAAGTGAGGTGACCCTCGATTCGGATCTTGCAGATGCACGAAAAAAATGTATCATCCTGGTCGACGATGTGCACAACACTGGAAGAACTCTGGCGTATGGCCTGAAACCTTTCCTCAATATTGAAGTAAAGAAAATTGAAACAGCAGTGTTGGTAAACCGAAGCCATGGATTGTTTCCTGTAAATCCCCAATACACCGGATTTCAATTGACCACCACGATCAACGATCATGTTGAAGTAAATCTTGGAAAAGAAAGCGCTGTGTATCTTCACTAAATTTATTCCATGTCTGTTCACAAAACCACTGAAATAAAAAAGATCACGACACACCAGCTTCAGGAGATGAAGGTGCGAGGTGAGAAAATTGCCATGATCACAGCCTATGACTACAGCATGGCCAGAATTATCGATGGATCCGGAATTGATGTAATCCTTGTTGGGGATTCGGCATCCAATGTGATGGCAGGAAATGAAACTACATTACCCATCACACTGGACCAGATGATTTACCATGCAAGCTCAGTAATCAAAGCAGTTAAACGTGCATTGGTGGTGGTGGATCTGCCCTTCGGAACGTACCAGGGAAGTTCCGGGGAGGCATTACGCTCTGCTATTCGCATTATGAAAGAAGCGGGTGCCCATGCCGTCAAACTGGAAGGTGGTGCCGAAGTAAAGGGTTCTATCGAACGCATTTTGAGTGCTGGTATTCCAGTGATGGGGCATCTTGGTTTAACACCCCAATCGATTTATAAATTTGGAACCTATACCGTACGCGCGCGCGAAGAAGCAGAAGCCAATAAATTAATTGAAGATGCAAAGCTGCTGGAACAATGCGGCTGTTTTGGGTTAGTGTTGGAAAAAATTCCGGCAACCCTGGCAAAAAAAGTAGCATCGAGTATTTCCATTCCAGTAATTGGAATTGGTGCCGGACCAGATGTTGACGGCCAGGTATTGGTGATGCAGGATATGCTTGGGATTACCCATGATTTTAAACCCAGATTTTTACGGAGGTACGCTGATTTAAATACAATTATTAATGAAGCGGTCAGCAGCTATGTAAAAGATGTAAAAGCCCGCGATTTTCCGAACGAAGAGGAGAAGTATTAACAGGTTTCCGGTTGCCGGTCACCGGTCACTGGCAACCGGAAACCGGCAACAATTATTTGCAAACCACCATCGTCGACTCATCTTTTTCCATCCCAAACCAGACCACCCCGTATTCTTTGTAAATTCCGATTCCAATCGCTTCCCAGGTAACTTGTTTCCAGGTACCAAGATTGATTAATAACGGATTGTGGGAAGGGCTCTTTATCCAGCCATCAATTCCCTCCTGCGCGCTGGCACCCTTTGAACTGTAATAGGCGATTTCAAATCCATCTCCCGTATACCCGGCTATTTCACGGGGTTTATCCCACATGCAACTGGCCTTCTTATGATCACTGGTATAGCAACATGCGCTCCACTTTCCTTTTTTAGACCAACTGTGTGGATTGCATCTGTTATTGGAGCTAAAATCGTAATTGTCGGCAAGATCACGGACATGCACCTGCGCTACCTGCGAAAGTTTAGCTGAATAAGGGATTGCCGGCAGATTTTTACTTTTTCGATACTCCATAATCAGATTATACAGTCTTTGCTCTTCCATAGTCAGGCAGGTTTCGGAAGAAGCCGAAGGGGCCAATTCCCGTTCAATGGGTAAAATAATGAAGGACAAAAGAATGAAGATAATCACTTTCATACGGCGGGGATATTGACAAATATTTTAATTCTACTGGTATTCAACGATTAATAATTCAAAAATCTTCTTTTATGAGCCTTTTTTTTAATTTCGTGGCTCAAAAAAGTGTACAACCGAAATAAATAATATCCGAATGAGCGAGCAGAAGATTAGCATTCAAAATGGAAAATTGACAGTTCCCGATAATCCTACAATACCTTTTATCGAAGGCGATGGAACAGGAATCGATATCTGGCCCGCTGCAAAATTAGTATTTGATAAAGCGGTTGAGAAAGCATATGGAGGAAAGCGTTCCATTAACTGGAAAGAAGTACTGGCAGGTGAAAAGTCTTTCAACAAAGTAAATGACTGGCTTCCTGAAGAAACACTCAATGCCTTTCGGGAATATCTGGTCGGGATTAAAGGCCCGTTGACAACACCAGTTGGTGGTGGAATGCGTTCACTGAACGTTGCCTTGCGTCAGGAATTAGACTTATATGCCTGTGTCCGTCCGGTTAGATGGTTTGAGGGAGTTCCCTCACCCGTAAAACAGCCTGAGCTTTGTGATATGACCATCTTCCGGGAGAATACAGAAGATATTTATGCAGGTATTGAATTTAAGGAAGGGTCTGAAGATGTAGCGAAATTTAAAGCCTGGTTTAAGGAAACATTTCCAAAAATGTATGCAAAGATTCGTTTCCCGGATACGGTTGGTATCGGGATTAAGCCCGTTTCCAAAGAAGGAACTGAAAGACTAGTGCGTGGAGCGATTGAGCATGCCATTGAGCACAAGAAGCCAAGTGTAACACTCGTCCATAAAGGGAATATCATGAAGTTTACTGAAGGTGGCTTCCGCGATTGGGGATATGCATTGGCAAAAAATGAGTACGGCGCAAAAGAAATTGGCGCCGGACCGTGGTGTGAATTTGAAAGAGATGGTCATAAGATAGTTGTCAAAGACGTAATTGCAGATGCCTTCTTGCAGCAGATATTACTACGCCCCGCAGATTATGATGTTATCGCAACATTAAACCTGAACGGTGACTATGTTTCGGATGCGTTGGCAGCAATTGTTGGCGGTATCGGAATTGCACCAGGTGCCAATATTAACTTCGTGACCGGCCATGCCATTTTTGAAGCCACGCATGGTACAGCACCGAAGTACGCCGGTCAGGATAAAGTAAATCCCGGCTCTGTGATTCTTTCAGGGGTAATGATGCTGGAATATCTGGGCTGGAAGGAAGCTGCCGACCTGATTGTAAAAGGATTGGAAGGCGCAATCTCCAATAAAAAAGTTACTTACGATTTCGAACGACAAATGGATGGCGCAACGTTGTTGAAGTGCTCTGAGTTTGCACAGGAAGTGGTTAACAATATGTAATGGTATTCGTAACAAAAAATCAAAGCCTCGATGATGTCGGGGCTTTTTTGTTTTTATGGAGATAAACTTTTGGTAACTTATCGATATGAAGAACTATCCATTACTGCTTGCAGCTATCTTACTTATTAATTTTTGTTATGCCCAAAAGCGCCCGCGTGATTTGGGAATTAAAATTGGTGTCCTTCCTGTCGGGGAGAACAATGCCATCACCGATGTTAGAGGAGTGACTGCCGGGCACGCTACGATTATCAAGGACGATAATATTCGCACGGGTGTTACCGCCATCCTTCCCCATCAGGAAAATATTTTTCAGCAAAAAGTGCCGGCAGCAATTTATATCGGGAATGGTTTTGGCAAACTGGCAGGCTACACACAAGTGAAGGAGTTGGGTAATCTGGAGACGCCCATCATTCTGACCAATACGTTAAGTGTAGCACAAGGTCTGGAGGGACTGATTGATTACACACTTTCATTTGAAGAAAATAAAAATGTCCGCTCCGTCAATGGAGTGGTAGGCGAAACCAACGATGGAGGATTAAATGATATTCAGGGAAGACATGTAAAGAAAGAGCACGTTGTTGAAGCAATAAAAAACGCAAAAGACGGACCGGTAACGGAAGGATCTGTTGGAGCAGGAACCGGAACAGTATGTTTTGGATTTAAGGGCGGTATTGGAACATCCTCACGAAAATTACCAGTGAATCTGGGTGGATACACAGTTGGAGTTTTGGTACAATCCAACTTTGGTGGAGTGTTACAAATTGATGGTGTACCTGTTGGAGAGGAATTGGGTAGTTATGCCTTCAAAAATTCCCTAGAAGGATCAGTAGATGGATCGTGCATGATCGTAGTGGCCACGGATGCCCCGTTGGATGCAAGAAACTTAGAGCGACTGGCGAAGCGCGCCATCATGGGACTGGCAAAGACCGGAGGTATTGCCAGTAATGGAAGTGGTGACTATGTGATTGCTTTTTCTACTGCCGAATCGGTTCGTGTTGCGTACAATTCCGATGAGCGGGTAGAGACCGCCTCTTTTTTACGAAATGATGTAATGAGCCCGTTGTTTATGGCTACCATTGAAGCAACGGAGGAGGCGATTATTAATTCATTATTTGCAGCTAAAACAATGGCGGGGAGAGATGGGCATTCGATTGAAGGTTTGCCGGTGGAAAAGGTGTTGGAGATAATGAAGAAGAATAATCGGGTTAAGTAATTACAAACTTAATCCACAAAACATGGATGATTTTTTAAATTCTTCTTGGCGCTCAACTCAACCATCATGCTCTACTCCGATTTATCTTTCCCCAAAGAAATTTTATAGTTATCAGGGGTGCCCGTAATCTTGAGATTAACAAAGCGAATTCGTTTAGATTCATCACGGTATTGAATTTCGTCTTCCTGATTGCTAGTGTCTTCTTTTTTACCAAACAGTTTTCCCATCCCTACCTGTGTCACCATCTTTAATGGAATGCGGAGGTAATATTCCATGTTCATATTCATGTCCTGTTTGCCGGAAATTTCTATAAAACCCAGGGACGAGTTAATCGTCATTTTGGGAATGCTTAACGTCCCCTTATTCAATTCAAACTGATTTCGCAGGGTGTCAAATAAGACCCGTGTTAAATTTTTAT
>CALOAV010000014.1:0-15180 GCA_942491425.1 uncultured Cytophagales bacterium | reverse complement strand
AGATCAATGCTGGATCGGTGGTTCTCGATCATGACAGGAATTGGTCCCTGATCGATGGCCAGATAACGTGGCAGATACCAATCATTATCAAAACTAAATGCATCATAAGGACCGTACGCACCAACCAAAGAATCAGCATCGGTATATAAAAACTTCAGAAAATCCATACTCTCTTTTGGTGTATAGGGAAATGAAGACAATGCAGCCGTTGGTGAAATTACTCCCAGATCACGATCGGGTCGATGACCGGCATATCCGCGCATTGAATAACTTGAAGTCAGTCCCCAACAATCAGGACCATAACCTTTGTGCTGATCCGGGTTATCTACGCAATACTTATAATGAATAAGCGCATGGTTTTGATTCAACTTCCAGTAATCGGCATACTTGTCGCTAAGATTACGGGGGTCAAGACCCAAATAGGAATAATGTGCCCAAAAAAGTGGACCTACCGGAGATGAATTGGATTCATAGTGATTTAATATGGTCTCCAAACCATAAAACGTAGTATCATTTGCAATCTCACCACCACGTGCCCATCCCTTATCATATACGGATGCCCCGACCCCATGTGTTGGTGATGCCGCAGCCAGCACATACATGATCAGACATTCATTATAGCCGCGGACATCAAAATTTTTATTCCATCCATAATTGGGTGACCAGTGCCAATACAGTACATCTTCACCACCTTTAGTATGCCAGTCAAATTCAATTCCTTCCCATAGTGAATTGATCCGTTTAATTAACTTTTGTTCCTCTTCATTTCCATCGTTCAGGTATTGACGAACGGTTAACAAACCCGCAGCAAGAAAAGAGGTTTCCACCAGATCGCCTCCATCATCATCTTTACTAAACGGATACACCTTACCTGTTTTACCATCCCACCAATGCGGCCAAACCCCATGAAAAGTATCGGCATTTTCAAGGAAATCCAGAATGATTTGTAACCGAGCCATACCTTCCCGGCGCGAAATAAATCCACGTTCCATTCCCACCACCAATGCCATGAGTCCAAAACCTGATCCTCCGGAAGTGACAATATCCTTATCGTGTGTTGGGTATACATCATCCATATGCAAACGCTCACGTGCCAACCCACTGGTGGGTTCAGCGCCTTCCCAGAAATAATTAAACGTTTGATATTGCACCAACGTCAGTAATGAATCATCACTAATTTCCATTTTCCCGGATAGTGTTTCGTCTTGTGATCCTTCTTTCCCGGTGGTTGAACAGGAAGTCAGTATCAGTGCAGCCAGAAAAGAAAAGATGAAATAAAAAGGAAATTTTTTCATGTTCGTAATTTTGTGTTAGTATGTAAATCCAAGTGTTGATAGTCCTGTCTGCACTTCAGCATCCTGCATAAACAGGTTCCAAATCAATCCTGTACGATAATTTTCAATCATAATGATAATAGGGCCCTGATCAATGGCCAGATACAGAACTTGCATACCAGTTTTCAGTCATATTGAACGCGTCACGAAAACCTTATTCTCCCCAAACACGATTCCCCAATAAATAATAAAAATGGCGAATTGCTTCCAATGATTCATCTGGTGTGTAGGGAATTGAAGAAATTGCTGCAGTTGGTGTAATCACTCCTTTATCATTGGTTGGGGAATGTGCTGAATACCCGCTGCTATTGTCGCTGGCGGTTAACCCCCATGCACCGGTACTATACCCAACATAATTTTGTGGATTCTGCAGGCAATATGCCCGGTTGATTAAAGTATGGTTTGTGTTTTGGCTCATGTAATTGGCATACTGATCTTCCAGATTACGAGGATCCAGTCCTAAAAAAGAATAATGTGCAAAAAACAATGGGCCTCCCCGATCGGATCCCAGTGGAAGGGTGATATTATAAAAGGAATCTCCATTTTTGATACTTCCATTACGTGCCCACCCCTCATCATAAACTGTTTTTGCTATCGGATGCGTCGGTGATGAAGCCGCCAATACATAAATAATGAGACTTTCATTCCAACCACGAATCGCCAGATTCTTTTCCCACCCAACGTTTTGCGACCAGTGCCAGTACAACACCTGTTGTCCGCCCTGTGTAAACCAATCCCATTCAACAGCTTCCCACAGGGCAGTAATTTTATTTTTAATAGCAAGCTCCTGTGCATCACCTGCATTGAGATATTGGCGCACAGCCAGTAATCCCTGAATCATAAAGGCCGATTCCACCAGATCAGCACCGTCATCATTACTACTAAAAGGAACTGTTTGTCCGGTGATTCCATTCATCCAGTGTGGCCAAACTCCATGAAAACGATCCGCACTTTCAAGAATATTTACAATTGTTTCTAACCGGTCGATGCCTTCTTCCCTGGTGATGAAGCCCCGTTCAATTCCAACTAAAATCGCCATCACACCAAATCCTGATCCACCAATGGTGACCAGGTCACCGGATGTATTTCGCTCCCGTGTCAGCCCGCTAACCGGATGCCCAAAATCCCAGAAATATTTAAACGTCTGTTCCTGAACGAGCGTCAGCAAATCTTCATCGGATATTTCGGGAAACTTAAAAGCAGAATCCAATTGGGTATAAAACTGCTTGGTAAATCCACTAAACGGATATCCCTGAATACTTTCCAATGTCGATGCAATCGAAAAATTATGCTTGCGTAAATCTTCTAATACCCCTGAAGTGGAGACGGTTAAGGTGGTATTATCTGTATTGAGTGCAAAAGATAAGGGTTGATTTAGTCCCGATTTTTTAAGGGTAATGTAATTTTCAAAATTCGTGACTGCATCCAGTGGCTCCGAAAACGTGATGTTAATATCAAACGTCAATGGAATATTACGAAGTTCTAAACCACCGCTAAAATCCAATTCCTCTAATTTAATTTCATGAATAATTAATTTTCCATTTTCTGTTTCAAACAGAAATTCACCTCCGGAAAAGGACTCTCCTTTAGAACCCGAAAGGGTACTACTAATCATCAATTTGTATTGTGTTAGATAATTCAAATTGCTATGATCGATAACAATTGATTTTTGATCTGTAGATGGGGTGATGGTTATTGGAATTTCATTATCATTTTCTACCAAAAATATAGAAGACGCAATAGAAGCTACATTTAAGGGTCTGTCAAAATCAATCGTAATAGGACGATCAATTCCAATATCTGTAACAATAATCTCCTCCTTTAAATTAGTAGTACCTATTCTAATTGATTGTATAGAAAGATCTTCCGTTACTTCTACGCTATCATCCGCACAAGAAAATAATACTAAGAGTAAACACCAGAATTTTAATTTCATACGCAAGGATACCATGGGAGGCCTGGATAATAATCCAGAACCTCCCTGGTAAACTAGTAACCAAACCACCTTATTCCATCATCTTCTGAATTTCAGATTGTGGCAATGCCACATCAAAAATTCGAAGTTCATCTATAAAACTTAAATCAGACCGATGGCCCCATTCAACAAATCTGGGATCACCTGATCCAATAGAAAGTATATTGCAACCTGTCCAATCCACACCGCTAAATGTACCTTGTTTCACCACTTCACCATTGATATACACCACACATTCGGTCGCAGAAATAGTAAACGCCATAAATGCCCAGGGTGCATTGTTTGCCAGATCGGCCGCAGCGCCACCATCAAACCAGGTATCCGCTGTTCCGTTTCCTACATTCAATTTAAAGCGTTGCTTTCCACCTGCATTTTCGCGGAAAAAACGGAATCCTTTTGTTCGGTCGTTGGCAGGAGGTGTATCATCGGGAGGTCCCATCACCAAAATCCCAGCCCGATCCGGTGAAGCATTCACTTTATACCAGAAGGTGGCAGTGAATTCAGCATTGGTAAGATTGGTTGTTGGAAAAGTCAAATACGAATCCGTTGCTGCCTGAAAAGCATTTGGACCTGCCGCACTTGCATTCGCAAAGCCGGGTGACCCAACTGCTGTTGCTGCAACCTTGCTGATAAAATCCTTGTAATCAAAATTAAAGGACCAATAGGCTATTTGTCCTGCCGGTACATAGGGTGGCTGACCGATTGTATTCATCGTGCGTTTTACACCCGCGAAATTTGCTGCTTCTGCCAGTAGTCCTCCATCGGTTGCTTTGACATCATTCGAAAATATTAACTCATACGCTTTTTCACGTTCGAGTTCAGCAGAAGGCGTGACCGTAATCACTTTTCCTGAAACACTCACAGTTGCACCAACCGTGCTTGCGCCATCGCTTAGTGTAACCGTACTTGCGGATACGGTACTTGCATCCACGTCTTTGGAGAATGTAGCAGTAATAACTGCATCCAATGGAACATCATTTGCTACGCTTGCTAACGTTGCTGTATAGAGTGTACCCGACCCTTCATCGGTACCCTCATAGGTAATTTCAGTAACGTTTAAGGGGCCCGTCGTTATGTTTATTTCATCCTTATCACAGCTCCACGCCAGGATGCTTATGATTAATAGATATGCTATTCTTTTCATCATTTTGTCTTTTAAATTTTAAAAATTAATAGCCCGGATTTTGGGTTAATACTCCACCAGACAAGTCAATTTCATTTTGCGGGATGGGTAATAATTCATGTTTTCCTACGGTATAGTTCGTTTTACCCGCAGCATGCAGAACTGTCTCCGCAATTCCCCATCTAACCAGATCATAAAAGCGCTCATGTTCCATGGCCAATTCAATTCTTCGTTCATGACGAATGGCGTCACGTAACATAACCTGATCCGTTGTTGTAACTTCTGGCAAAATACCAGCGCCTCCACGTGCACGCGCCCGCACCCACTCCAGTTTTTCAAGCGCCTCACTGGTCTGTCCCAATTCGTTAGCAGCTTCTGCTGCCATTAAAACCACATCCGCATAACGTAACATTCGAATATTAACCCACAGTCCGGATTGCGCATTAGCTGCTTCCCTAAACGCAGGATTTGTATATACCTTTTGATTGTATCGCGGATTTGGAAGTGTGTTGGGTACCACCTGACCATACGGAGTCGTGTCCCCGTGAAAGAGAATAGTCGCTTCCTTTCGAGGGTCACCAGTCTCATATGCAGCTACGAGTGCATCGGAGGGAACGTTAAAGCCCCAGCCCAAATTCCATTCACCTGATCCCCTCACTCCCTGCACCTGTCCATACTGAGATGCGAAGTCATTCGTAGGATAATCGGCATTACGCAATGCTTGTACTTCAAAGATTGAACCTGGTCCGTTCTCACCTTCCTCAGTAAAGATTTTATCATACGGCATCGATAAATTATATAAGCCGGAAGCAATTACACTCTGCGACAATGCTAATGATTCAGTATACCTTTGCTTATACAAGTACACTTTTGCCAGCATACCTTGCGCTGCAGACTTATTAACACGTCCAATAAAGAACTGATCCCAGGTAACCGGAAGTAAATCGATTGCAGTTAGTAAATCATCTTCAATCAAATCATAAATTTCACTTTCGGAAGAGCGGGGTACAACAAAATCATCATCTGCATTTACTACTTCAGTAATCATCGGTACACCACCAAATGCACGAACAAGATTGAAGTATAAAAATGCCCGCATAAAAAATGCCTCCCCTCTGGAAATATTATACTCTTCTTCGGTAATTTCATCCTTCACTTGTTCTGCCTGATATAGGACCAGGTTGGCTTTTGAAATAGCTCCATAATTTGCTCCATAGTAGCCATTGATCAAACCGTTTGTTGGAAGTATTGTAAAATCATCCAATTCTTTTTGAGTTGCGCCATCTGAAGGGGTACTGCCTTTGTCCGCATCTTCAGATCGGATACTGGAAATTCCTACGAATGCAAATACATGAAGGTTAAAACCTCTTAAATCACCATACATACCATATACATAGCTGGATAGTCCACCTCCAGCAGGATAGGTATCCTGTGTATAGCGACCCAACGGTTCTTTTTCTAAAAAATCCCCGCAAGATGAGAACACCATCACCATGGCGAGAATTGCAGTTACTTTATATTTTATTAGCTTTTTCATCTTGTTGATTATTAAAAATTAATATTAATACCCAATGTGTATGTGGCCGGAACAGGATAAACACCATCGTCAATCCCGGCGCGAATGGCACTTCCACCGCTAACCTCCGGTGAATAGTTTCTTGCCTGATGCCAGGTAATTGGGTTTTGCGCATTGACATAAATTTTAGCACTCGTTAAACCGATTTGCTTGACAAGTGCTGCATCGAAATTATACCCTAGGGCAATGGTCCGAATCCGGAAATAATCACCTTTGTCAATAAAATAATCCGAATGCTCATAATTACCGGGACGTGTGCTATCCAAAATGGGCTCCGTATTCGTTGTACCAGGTCCAGTCCAACGTCCTAACCTCTCTTCTTCATAATTAAGTACAGCAAATCGTGATCTGGATCGCTCTCTATAAATAGAATTTCCTGCGACTCCTTGCGTTTCTATATCCAGATCAAAATTCATAAACGAGATTCCAAAATTCAAAGCATACGTAATATCAGGTATATAGGATCCGATATTGGTTCGATCAGCTGTAGTAATCGCACCATCATCATTTATATCACGGAAAATAATATCACCTGGTCGCGCAGAAGGTTGTGCCGATGCCGTGATCTCTTCCGCGGTCTGGAAAATTCCAACCATTTCATATCCATAAAAATGGCCAACCGGTTCACCTACTACCGTTCTTGAATTTCCATTGATAATCGAGAATGTCAAATCATCACCAATGGAGGTCACTTCATTATTAATGGTTGTGTAGTACCCTCCGATCCGGTACGTAATCGCATCAGTTAATTGATCTGACCATAGTGGACTTAACTCAATACCTTTATTTACAATACTTCCAAGATTGGTCAGGAATTGCGAATTCCCGGTAATGGATGACACGTCAGTAGAAACCAATAAGTCTTTGGATTCACGATTATAGTAAGAGAAGTCCAATGATAGTCTGTTGTTCATCAATTCCGCCTCAAACCCAATATCATATCCCACCACGGTTTCCCATTTCAAATCAGGATTGGCGATATAGGATGGAGATACTCCCGGGAGAACATTTTCTCCAAAGACTCCGGCATTGCTATTCTGAAGAGAAGGGTAAAAACGGTAATTACCAATTTTGTCATTCCCCAGGGCGCCCCATGACACCTTTACCTTTAAAAAATCCAAAAACGCAATGTCATTCAGGAAGTCTTCTTCGGTTATAATCCAGCCAGCACCTACTGAACCAAAATTACCCCAACGGTTTTCAGGAGAAAATTTTGAAGTACCATCCCTTCTGAAGGTTGCGTTAAACAAGTATTTATTCCGGAAAGAATAATTTACGCGTCCAAGAAATGATAAATAGGTGGCTTCTTCCGGTGCCGAAGTGAATATTTGTTGTGAAGTTCGAGCTGGTTCAATTGACAGATACCAGAACCGTTCGTCGTCCGGAATAAAAACCGGGTCTTCACTGGTTCTTTGTCCGCCCAGTGAAAATCCACCGGAAACATACCGTGAAATAATTCCGGCGGTTACCGATACATCATGGTCCTGATTGATATTCTTGGTATACGTTAGAATATGATCCTGCTGCCAGGTATTTGATTTGGATACTTCCTGGAGAACAGCGGTACGGTCTCTGAATTGTGCTACCGATCCATCTTGATCAGACCCCACCTGGAATATCGGAAAATATTGTCGCTGCTCACTAAATGCCAAATCAGTATAAAAGGTTGACTTGAAATTGAAATCCTTGAGGAAGGAAACCTCGCCCCATGCAGAAGCTACCAACCGATAACCATCGTTGAGATTTTTCTCATTGTTAATCTCCGTTGTCGCCACCGGGTTTCCAACTTGTGCACGCTGGAAAGTTGGTGATGCCATCCAATCACCATATTCGTTGCGAACATCAAATACCGGTGATGCCCACAATGCATTGGTTATACCAACGCTGGTAGGATTCCGCTTCCACCGGTACCCGTTAATATCGGCCCCAACAGTAAAGTGTTTACCTAGTTTTAACTCATCTCGTAAACGCATCGTATACCGGGTATACTCATCATATTTCTGCACACCTTCCTGATTCATGTAGCTGAAACTAAGGGTCACTTGGTTATTTTCAGAACCAGACCGAACACTCAGAGTATTATTGGTAATAAAACCAGTCCTAAGAATTTTTTCCTGCCAATCTGTATCGATTCCGTCGTATTGGCTAAAATCAAAAGGAGCACTCCCTAAATTTGCCAGCTCTTCATTGTATAGCATTTTGAATTGCTCGGCATTGGTAACACCAATCCGCTCATTTACCGTCTGAAATCCGGCATAGGTACTGAAGTTAATATTGGTCTGACCTTTTTTAGCTTTCTTAGTAGTAATAATAATAGCACCATTGGCTCCCTGAACACCAAAAATCGCTAACGAGGATGGGTCTTTCAGAATTTCAACTGATTCAATATCAGCAGGGTTCACGAAATC
This sequence comes from uncultured Cytophagales bacterium, assembly GCA_942491425.1. Classification (GTDB taxonomy): domain Bacteria; phylum Bacteroidota; class Bacteroidia; order Cytophagales; family Cyclobacteriaceae; genus JBGTGG01. Next base: position 6,764 of record CALOAV010000014.1, on the reverse strand, counting down.
AGTATTGTCAGTAAAAATTCCATCTACTATATATAGAGGATTAACTCCATTTACAGATCCCACTCCACGAATTCGGACCGTTGGGGAAGCACCTGCCTGACCACTGTTGGTCACCAGTAACCCCGATGATTTTCCCTGCAATGCACTCAGCACATTCGGAACGGGTTGCTCGCCAATCTCATCACCGCCAATCGAAACAATAGATCCGGTCACATCCCGCTTTTTCTGGGTACCGTACCCCACCACAACCACTTCCAGGAGTGCAGTAACATCAGGCACCATGGTAATATCAATAACATTCCTGCCTTCCACAGTAACACGTTGAGTGGAAAAACCGATATAGTTGAAAATCAGAACGTTCTCATTTTCTCCAAGGGAAATCGTATAGTTACCTTCAATATCAGTAACGGTACCCTTTGAAGAACCTTCCACTACCACGTTTACACCAGGTAATGACTCGCCATCGTCAGAAATAACCTTTCCCTGAACGACGTTTTGGGCATGAACCTGCACTACTAGCATGGCCAGAAGGAGGTTAATCCCAACAAAAATTTGTAAAACTTTCTTCATACTGTAATTGGGTTTTGAGTTTTATCGTTTAGCTAATCAATAGTAACGGGTGAACAAACAATCGCCAAATAATTTATACTAAAACCATAATTTCAAGCTATTTAAATCGATTGCATAAATGCCGGATTTTGCGGATAAAAAACATTAATAATTAGCCTATTTTGCCAATTATAAAGCCCAGTACTGTATAAATAGCGCTTCAGCCACAAAAAAGTATGAAGGATGAATTTTGGGGGTATTTTTGGGGTATTTTTCTAGTTGAGGTGGGCAGAAAAAAGGTTATGGATCAAAACAGTAGAGGATTCTGCACTATTGTTTTTATACAATTCCTCAATTTTCTTTTTAAAGCTCCAAATCGTGTTTCTACGTAGATCTAATGTTTCTGACAGCTCATCAAGGGTTGACTCATTTTTTCTGTTATTGGTAACATATAATATATAGAATGCCTTTAACAATGGAAATTTAATCCGATGGAAAATCGTATTCGCAGTAATCGACTCATCAGACCCGCAACGTGTACAGCGCCTGGCAAATTTATGCTGCCCATTGGAGTACTTATCGTTAGCACATTTTGAGCATTGATATCCATTTTCCCACTTCAGCTTATCCAGAAATTTAAAGCAGGTAATTTCATCCGGGAAAATCTTCTGGAATTGCTCTAAAGTCAGATTCTTGTTGATCAGTCTGTCCTGCAGGATTTCCTTGATATTATTTTTTAGCTTCCAGTTATCAAGATCCAGCTTGGAATTGATGGTATTAATCTCTTTGGTCTGTTCGATCAATTTGTTGTTGGTTTCAGCCAACAGCAGGTTTTTTTGTTCCAGTTCTACCGTCCGTTGCCGGATTTTCATCTCCAATTCCTTATTAACTTTATCCTTAAGTGTGGCATTTTCCTGGTGTTGTATAATGATTCGCTTCATCGCCCGGTCGCGGATAGATTTTAATATGCGTACCCGGTCACTTAACGCCAGCGTTAGGAAAAGCATTTCCAATAGAAAGGCTATATGCAGACTGTAGTAAGAGAAATTTGAATGGTCTATTATCGACAAGTACAGCATGGCCTTAATCAGAAATCCTAAAAACAGAATACCATAGGCCATCACAAAGAATCGAGCAGGTTTGTAACCACGCATCCACACATGTACACTGGTATAAAATATCAGCGATAACGGTATAATCTCAATATTTCTGTATTGAAAAAGATCATGATCGAAGATCAATGCATATAGGAAAACAAGGCATCTCAGGGTAATGGTACCGATCAGTAACTTGTCTAAATAAGGTGCCCGTACACTTGTATTCAGGAATCGTTTGGAAAACAGTAATGCCCAAAATATCAATGAAAATAAAGCTGCCCCATAGGCAATCTGGTTCCACTCCGGCCAGGTAGGCCACAAATACTGATATGCAATGCCATCCACACACATGGCATATACGCCAACACTCAGAATATAAAAAGTATAAAAGACATACTTACGTTCACGGATCGCAAAGAACATCAGCATATTATAAATACTGATAATGAAGATCATTCCATAAAAAATCCCATAGAGGAAGTACTCTGTTAACGAATAGGCCATAAACCGATTAATCGTTCGGATGTTGACGCGGATATCGGCATAGGTGTGTGACCTGACTTTAAAATAAAAATCCTGTCGTCCGGGCTTCATATTCACAAGCCATTCAAAATTTTTATGTGCAAACTCCTTTTCAAAAAAATTGAGTTTATCACCGGCAAAATAGCGATCATAACCACCTTCCCCATCAGGGATATAGGCAGTAAGTTCATCGATGGTCTGGTCATAAAATTCAATGATCCATTTCTTTCTTGAATCCGATTCAATCCAAAGGGGTACTTTTATCCAATAGGCGCAGGTGTTACAATAGTCATTGGAGGTGAACTGCGAGTAGATTTCAAAGTTCTTTTGTGAATTGGTAAGATCTTCAAACGTTAGTGTCCCCAGTGTATCCACCAATACCGGAAGGTCATTTATGGATAACAACATCTGATCTGTTTCTTCATTAATATGAATTAATTCCCGATCAGAAAAAATCAGGGTTATAAATAGGATAGAAGCCGGTATAAACTTTATCAGGTACGTCATTGAATTACTAAATTAACGAAATCAGTTGACACAATGATGCGTTCCGGCGAGGATCATTATTAACCCGCTTCCTAAAGATCGAAGATTCAAGACTCCTTCTTAAAGATTAATCAAACAAATGCGTATCCGCTCCTTCCTTTTCATCTTCAGCTATTAATATTTCAATGTGTTCTTTATTAAAATAACGGCTGACTAGCATTTGAATCGGAACGAGTGCCGCAATCATTAGCGGAAATAGTATTCCAAATCGTGATGTTTTTAAAACCCACAAAATGATAAAGCAACTGAATTGGATAAATGTAAACTTATGAATAGTACTCCGAGGAACATTTTTGAGGTAATATGTATCAGGATATAAATTAGGGTCTGTTATCCAAAGCATCAGCCGCTCGGCAAATGTGTTGCCCCCAAGAGATGCAAATCCCATATAAAGAAATAAGCCAAACAATACTGCCATTGGAATGTTCGAAACCAGTGTTAAAGAGAATATTGAAACTCCGATCAGAATATGAATAAACAATCCCGAGATACGATTCTCACGGACATAGGTAACGACTTCTGTCTTTGTTCCATTCTGGTCAACAATCTCATTATCGGCCAGGCTCTTAACATGGTTTAATGAATGCACCGTTGCTGCGACAATCCATGGAAGCGCGAAAAAACTTCCAACAAGTACGATGACTCCAACAATTGCAAGATCCAGGTGATATCCACTACCCTTTTTTAGGTTAAAGGATTTAGAATTAACCAGCCGTGTTGTTATATTCTGATCCAGAAAAAGCAGAATGGTAGCCAGTAAGGCTGGTCCAATGGATGCAAATATCGCCCATGTAGGTAGATTGAAGATATCTACCAACCAGCTTCTTCCCGAGGTAGGTTCAATCGTCTCAGGAACTGTGGGGGTACTTAAATCAACATTCGGAAATTGAAGGGCCAATATTGTCATTAAAATAATTGCAATAGCAGGGCCAAAATCACTTAAAAACACTCTCAGATTGTGAAGTAAAAACGGCGAGTCCGTAATCTGTTTCAAATAGCGTGCAACTATATAAGTACCTAATGCTAATATCAATGTCAGGAAACCGGTAGTAAGCCCGGTGGAACCTTCTGTTTCTATAAAAGAATTATAGATATCCTTTCCCGCTTCTACAATAAAAATGACGGATATCAAGGCTGCAAAAATTTCATCGGTAAATCGATTGAAGTACTTCATAAGCGCACTTGCATCGGTAAAGGCGCAGATCAACAGAATAATGCCCGACCAAATACCCACCCATGCATAGGTTGCCAAAAATGAAATTTCAAGCTGCCCGCATACTGTGTATAGCATTCCGGTAAAGATCACTATGGGTCCGGTACCTCCCAATATAGTGAGCGGTTGTCCTGCAAAAAGAGCAAACAAAATTCCTCCTATTGCAGTCACCACTAACATTTCAATTATACCAATCTCATTTCCGGTTAGCAGTCCTGATAGTGCACCAAAGGCTATCGCATTGGCCAATGCAGCAAAGAATAAAAATAAGGTAGTGCCTGCTACTTTTGAATCTAATCCATCTTTAAAGTCGGAAAGATAATGTGGTGCCCTTCGTCTGATATCATCGGTAATACCACCGAAGAATCGTCCGCTCCATTGAAGACCGTCATCATCTGATTTTTTTTTATCCATCCTAAATTAGTTTATAAGTACTCTATAAATTACGAATTCGTTACCCAGGATTAATAGCTGCAACTTGTGTAAGTCTTCTGCATGCGTGAGTCCCGCACTGGCTTCAGTTTACAACTGAAGTTTTGTATCTGATAGCAGTTTGCAACTGTATTAAAAATGAAGTTAAAACTTTGCCTATTTCAATGGCTTAGGTCGCCTGCTTGATTACATTCCGGAGACGTAAGCCAGGTCGGTACAACTCAATACCACATGGTATGTCATAAAAATACAAAATGTTTTTGATCCCGTTACTCAAGACTAAATACTAATTACTCCAGACTATTTATCCGCACTGGCTTCAGTTTGCAACTGCCCTAAAAATAGAATTAAAAACTTCTACTTATTTCATTGGCATAAGGTCACCCGCTTGCCATCACACATTCCGGAGACTTAAGCCAGAGGGGTAAGTCAGGAAGATAGTGTCACAGGCAACTTTTATGCGCATAAATATTTTTAAAATATGCCCATACATTAGATATTTCAATATTGTAAACTCGACCCAATGTACCCCTTGATTCTGCACTGGCTTCAGTTTGCAACTGAAGCTTAGCATATAATAAGCAGTTTGCAACTGCACTAAAAATAAAGTTAAACGCCCGTCACTGGTCGAAGCGCTTCGACCCAATGAACCCCTTGCTTTTATTAGTTTTTCTTAGACAGGAAATAATCAATTCTAACATGGAAACCGTTTGTGCGTGAGTAAGAGCATAATTAGACGATGTGGAGACATTTAAATCTTTTAATGAGGAAGAACATTCCCAGTTAATATCGAAATTTGCCCAACAATACAATAATGACCACCCAATAAGCGAATTTCAGTTGCATACGGTTGGAATGATCCTTGTGTTTAAAAAGATATGAAAATTATCAAATATTCTATTATTATAATGAGCAGTCTCTTCCTCATGAGGTGTTCGGGAAATGATGTTCCAAATGATCAGGATGAACTGGAGCTTGGTCCACCAGTAGAAACTGATCCCCCAAATACAAGTTATACACCAGCATTTGAAGGGCAGACACGAATTGGCAGTGTGCAAACAACCACTCCTGTAAAGACATCCATCATCACCTCATCATTAAATGCACCATGGGGTATTACCAGTCTTCCGGATGGACGTTTATTAATAACAGAAAAGGGAGGACAATTACATATTGTTACAACAACTGGTTCGATTAGTCCTTCGATAACCGGGCTTCCCGCAGTAAATTCATCCGGACAGGGCGGACTACTAGGAGTCTGCATCGATCCGCAATTTGCCACTAACAGAATGGTCTATTGGGTTTTTTCGGAAAATGTTACAGGAGGAACAGTAACAGCCGTTGCAAAAGGTCGACTTTCCGATGATGAAAGCACGATTGAAAATGCAGATGTAATCTACCGCGCCATACCAGCCGCAAACAGCACAGCACATTATGGTGGCCGTATACTCTTCGATCCAAATGGAAATTTAATGGTAAGTACCGGTGAGCGTTCAAATATGAGTACACGGCCCCTCGCACAATCTGTGTCGGGCGCTCTTGGAAAAATTGTTCGCATTACGAAAGATGGTGAAGCTGCTCCGGGTAATCCAACATTCACTGGTACGGATGTCTTACCTGAATTGTATAGTATCGGTCATAGAAATCCACAGGGTATAGCCCTCCATCCAATTACAGGTGACCTTTGGTTAAGTGAGCATGGCCCACGGGGTGGTGATGAGATTAACCGTGTATTAGCAGGTGCAAATTATGGATGGCCTACCATTACCTACGGTATTGAATACAGCGGAGGAGTTATTGGAAGTGGTATTCAACAACAAGCAGGAATGGAACAACCGGTTTATTACTGGGATCCTGTTATCGCACCATGTGGAATTGCATTCTACTCGGGCAATCGAATTCCTGAGTGGGAAAACAATCTTTTCGTAGGAGGACTGGCAGGTGAACATATCGCACGTCTCGTCATAAAAGACAATAAAGTCGCTGGTGAAGAAAGGTTACTCGAAGATGAAGATCAACGCTTTCGCGACATTACCCAGGGAACTGATAATGCATTGTATGCGATTACGGATTCGGGTAGATTGTATAAAATGGATAAGGAATAAAACACAATATTTATTAGCGCATTGGACAATGGTTTCAGTTTGCAACTGAAGCTTTGTAAATAATAGCAGTTTGCAACTGCATAAAAATAAAATTAAAAACTACGACTTATTTCAATGGCTTGAGTCGCCCGCTTGCCATCACACATTCCGGAGACTTAAGCCAGGCTCCAGACGCTACGACCAGGGCGGGGATTCTGAATTATCGATTCAGATTAGAAAGCAAAAGTTGGAGCAAGAGTGTGAGCAAGAGTATTGAGGGAAAATCAGTTTTCCGCAAGTGCACACAGCTGTATGCTGTAT
>CALOAV010000013.1:0-9088 GCA_942491425.1 uncultured Cytophagales bacterium | reverse complement strand
CACAGTATTTATGGCGGTTTGGGAGAAGCCTGTGCATCGTTATTTATGGAAGAAAGAGATTTATAAACCTTTTAAAATTGTGGGTTTCCCCGATGAAGATTTAGTTGCCGGTTCACAAACGGAAATTTTTAACCATTATGGAATTTCGGGAAAAGGACTTGCCGAAACGGCCTTAAATCTTTTGTGACCCTTAGTGTCTTCGTGCCTTCGTGGCTATTTTTAAAACTTGCCACTAAGACACAAAATCACAAAGATTCACGAAGTAAAATTTATTGAGTTAAACTAAAAAAATGAAACGAACAACCTTTTTAAAACTTTTACTCATCCTGATTATCTTTTCAGGAACTTTTGGGTGTGCTGATAAACCAAAGAAAGAATCATCGAATAAAATTGCGGTAGTGATTTCTACTTTGAACAATCCGTGGTTTGTGGTTTTGGCTGAATCGGCGGCAGGAAGAGCAAAAGAATTGGGCTACGAAGCAAACATTTTCGACTCGCAAAACGACCCGGCAAAAGAGGCGGAGCATTTCGAAAACATTGTGGCCATGGGTTATAGTGCAATTCTTTTTAATCCGACCGATGCCGATGGTTCGGTTCTGAATGTTAAACGTGCCAAAGCTGCCGGCATTCCTACTTTTTGCATGGACAGGGAAATCAATTCACGCGATGCTGCTACCACACAATTGCTTTCCGATAATTTTACAGGATGTGTAAAACTCGGTCAGTATTTTGTAAAACAGTTGAACAAGAAAGGTAATTACGTTGAAATCCTGGGTTTGGTTGGCGATAATAACACATGGAATCGCTCCAATGGTTTTCACAGTGTGGTCGATGAATTTCCGGAACTAAAAATGGTTGCGCAACAAAGTGCCGATTTCGACCGGAACAAAGCCATGGATGTGATGGAAACCATTATGCAGGCAAATCCCTCGATTGATGCGGTATTTTGTGGAAATGATGCCATGGCCATGGGTGCATACCAGGCGGTTCTTGCCGCCGGAAAAGCAGACAAAGTAAAAGTGTTTGGATTTGATGGAGCTGATGATGCAGTTCGGGGAATTGCCGAAGGGAAAATTGCCGCTACGGTAATGCAATTCCCGGTACTCATGTCGCGAACTTCTGCCGACCTCGCCGATGAATACATTAAAGGAAAGCGCGATTTCAACACAAAAACTCCCGTTGAAGTAGTGTTAATTACACCAGAAAATGTGAATAAATATCTTCCTAAAAATTAAGCAACATGAACAAAGCAATAAAATACATTCTCGGAGTTTTGGCAATTGTTGCGGTGGTTTATTTTTCGCTCGACATACAAAACTTAGATGAATACAAAGCCGCAAATGTCAATACAAAATTCGATGCAACAGAATTTGCCCAGCAATTCTGGGACAATGAACTTGCAGCAAGTATCAACAATGCAACAGATGTACAAACGGCAATTCAGCAACTCGAAATAAACCCGGAAATTGCTTTCGAAAAATATGGACATAAACTGGGCATTTCGAAAACTTACTATCTTATTTTGAAAGGCTCGGGAATTATTGAATCGGTTGAAGAAGAATATCTGTTGGTACGTATTGATGAAAATACGCAAATTCAGGTGGCTACCGATTTCATTTTTGGTAACGCAATACGCGATGGTTCGGGAAAAGTGGATATCAATCAGTTTGTTAACATGACGGACTTTAACAACGTTTCAGTTGCCCTTAATAAAATGGCAAAAGAAAAAGTAGTTGCCCGTTTAAAGAAATCAGCAAAAGCCGGAATGCAAATCGAATTTATCGGCGCAGCTGAACTAAATGAAGATAATATTGATGTGACAAAAATTAGGATTATACCAATAGCAGCAAAACTTACCGATGGATAAACAAAATCAGGCGATACCAATATTAGAGGTTAAAAATGTTTCGAAAGATTTTTCGGGAGTTTACGCCCTTAAAAATGTGGATTTACAGATTTTCCCCGGCGAAGTTACGGCTATAATTGGCGAAAACGGAGCCGGAAAATCAACGCTCATGAAAATTGTTTCGGGAGTTCACACACAATTCGATGGAACTGTTTTACTGAACGGTGAAGAAGTGCGTTTCAAAAATCCAAAAGACGCTGCTGAAAAAGGAGTGGTTATTATTCATCAGGAATTGAATTTAATACCTCACCTGACCATTACCGAAAACCTGTTTCTTGGTCAGGAGCGAATCAATAAATTTGGATTGCTCGATTATCCTAAAATGAACAAAAAAGCAAAGGAACTGCTTGCCCGGCTTCAACTCGATATACCTCCAACCACCCCCTTGAATCAACTTCGGGTAGGCCAGCAACAACTGGTGGAAATTGCCAGGGCGCTGCTGCTCGAATCGAAAGTACTGATTATGGATGAACCCACTTCAGCCATCAGCGACCACGAAGTGGAACTACTCTTTAAAATCATCGTGGATTTAAAAGCAAAAGGGGTAGCCATCGTTTATATTTCCCACAAATTGAAAGAACTGTTTGAAATTGCCGACCGTTTTGCAGTTTTGCGCGATGGTAAAAACGCCGGTTCCGGAATGATAAAAGGAACTTCACGCGACCAACTGATTCAGATGATGGTTGGCCGTGATTTGAGAAACAGTTTCAATAAAAATGAGCTTAAAAGCGGAGAAGAAGTACTCCGTGTGGAAAATCTCAGTTTTCAAAATCCCGCATTTAAAAAAGATTTCCTCGTTCAGGATGTAAGTTTTACACTTCACAAAGGTGAAGTATTGGGAATTGCGGGATTGATGGGCGCTGGCCGTACCGAAGTTCTGGAAGCAATATTTGGTTTATTTCCAAAATTTGTTTCGGGTAAAATTAGTATCGAAGGCAAAGAAGTTCAAATTAAAAGTGTAAGCGATGCCATTGCCGCAGGAATTGGATTGGTGCCAGAAGACCGGAAATTGCAAGGATTAATCCTGAAAATGAATGTGGAGAAAAACAGCACGCTGGCCAGCCTCGAACAAGTTTCAAGATTCAGTTTCATCAACAAAAAAAAGGAAGCCAAACAGAGCAACTATTACATTAAAAAGATGAATACAAAAGTTGCATCGGTAAAAATGAGTGTCCAGAAATTGAGCGGTGGAAACCAGCAGAAAGTGGTAATTGCAAAGTGGCTGGCAACCAATCCAAAAATTTTGTTGCTCGACGAACCCACCCGGGGAATTGATGTTGGGGCAAAATCGGAAATCTACAAATTGATTGGCGAACTCGCTGCCCAGGGAATGGGAATCATTGTAGTTTCTTCCGAACTTCCTGAAATACTGGCAATTTCAGATAATATTTTGGTTTTATCAGAATCGAAATTAACAGCAAAACTTAGCCGCGGGGAAGCCAGCGAAGAAAAAATTATGCAGGCAGCTTTAATCGAAAAAGAATAAATAGCACAAAATGAAAGACAGGATAATCAATAGAATCAAAAGTTCAATTTCGTTCCTACAGAAGCTAGGAGCTTTTATTCATAAACTTCGTGAACTCTTTGAGCCTTTGAGTCTTCGTGGCAATTCTTTTTTTCGCCACAAAGGCACGAATTCACCAAGTTTCACAAAGTTGTTACCAATTATGAATTATTTAGGTTGAGGACGAAATAAAATCCTAGCGAACAAATTGAAATAAGAATAAAACAAATGAATACACAACAAATCAAACACTACCTCATAAAATTCCAGTCGATTATCGCACTCATGCTCATGTGCATTGTACTGAGTTTTCTTTCCGACAGTTTTCTTTCGGGCGAAAATGCGTGGAATGTGATGCGACAAATTTCTGTAAATGTGATTATCTCGGTGGGTATGACACTGGTTATTTTAACCGGGGGAATCGACCTCTCTGTTGGTTCGATACTTGCACTCTCGGGAGCAGTTACAGCAGGTTTATTAAAGTTCGGAGCAGAAATTACCGACATGAACCTGTTTATCGGTTTTACCTTACTGGGTGCATTGGTTGGGGGAATTTTATCCGGAACATTTTTGGGGTGGTTTAACGGTTTTACCATCACCCGTTTTAAAGTTCCGCCGTTTGTGGCAACGCTTGCCATGCTTACTATTGCACGCGGTTTAACCATGCTGTTAACCGGTGGATTTCCGATTACAAATCTCGGAGAAAACATGGCATTTATCGGTACCGGTTGGTTTTTGGGAATTCCTATGCCGGTTTGGATTTCAGCATTTATTGTTTTGGCCGCAGTTGTTTTAACCAACAAAACCACGCTTGGGCGACATATTTATGCCATTGGCGGAAACGAAACCGCTGCAATTCTTTCAGGGTTAAAAATCAAAAAAGTAAAAATGATTGTGTATGCCATTGCTGGTGCTTTGGCTGGAATTGGAGGCATAATTGTTTCATCCCGGCTCGACTCGGCCCAACCCAACGCTGGGTTTGGTTTCGAACTCGATTCCATTGCAGCCGTGGTGATTGGCGGCACTTCACTTTCGGGTGGAAAAGGAACAATAATGGGAACGGTTCAGGGGGCATTAATTATTGGTATCCTGAATAACGGACTGGTTTTGTTAAACGTATCTCCATTCTGGCAGCAGGTAATCAAAGGTTTTGTAATCCTGCTGGCTGTAGTTATTGAAAAGTTTAATTCGAAAGAGGAATAAATGTTTAAAAGAATAGATCCCAACTACATAAAACAAAAGTAAAAATCATATTATATGAAAGCGACTTATTTCTTATTTCTTTATTTCTTAATCCCATTTGCAATATCAAAATCTGCCTGCGCAGCTCCTTTGAAACCGCGATTGGTAGTATTAACCGATATTTCTACTTGGGAACCCGATGACCACGAATCCCTTATTCGTCTGTTGGTTCACGCTGATTTGTATGAAATTGAAGGGATAATTGTCTCTACTGGTTGGAGTATGGACAATGTGAATGAACATAAACAATTTAAAGATATTGCAACAGGAGTGATTGATGCTTACGAAAAGGATTTGCCCAATCTTCTTAAACGCTCGGAACAAAGCGGGTTTGCACTTGATAACGAACGGCAGGAAATCGGGTACTGGCCGAGTGCACAATATTTAAGAGAGCGCACCATGTTTGGCAGCATGCACATGGGAATGAGTTTCGTTGGCGCAGAAAATAATTCAGATGGAAGTAACCTCATTATAAAACTGGCTGACGAAGATGATGATCGTCCTATTTGGGTAACCTTTTGGGGAGGCGGAAATACATTAGCCCAATCAATTTGGCAGGTTCAACAAACAAGGAATGAAACTGAACTAAAAACTTTCCTGCATAAAATACGCGCTTATGCCATAACCGATCAGGACAGACCACAAAAGTCGGGTTTTGACAGTAGTTCTCATGCCTGGATGCGTCGTGAATTTTCTGAAGATCTTATGTTTATCTGGGATGAATGTGCCTGGAAATATCAGAATGGAACAGGAAAAAACAATTGGACTGAATATGCAAAACATATCCAGAATCACGGAAATCTTGGCAGTCAATATCCAAAATATGTCTGGGGAGTTGAAGGTGATACTCCGGCTTTTTTACATATCATGCCAAACGGACTCAATAATCCGGATATTCCAAATCAGGCAGGTTGGGGTGGTTATTCGGAATGGGGTTTGGGAGAAGATAACAACGGTTATTCCTATGTGAATTATACTGGCGAAGCATATAACATATGCCGGAAATATGAGGATCATTTTTATCCGGCAACCTTTAATAATTTTGCTGCCCGAATGGACTGGGCAAAAAATGGCAAAGGGAACCGAAATCCAATTATTGTTCTTGAGGGTGATAAAAGTTTGAATATTTTAACCAAAACTCCCAAAGCAGGTTCTGAAATAACGCTTGATGCTTCAGCCAGTTCCGATCCGGAAGGAGATTCTTTAACTTATAATTGGTGGCTTCAATCAGAAGCTGGTTCTTTTACCAGAAATTTAACCATTTCAAATGGCAATTCAAGTATCGCAAAAATAAACATACCTCAGGATTCTGCCGGGAAAAGTTTTCACGTAATATTCGAAGTTACTGATAATGGCTTGCCAAATCTCACCAGCTATCGAAGGATAATTATTAATCCGAAATAGAAATATTGTTTTAAAAAATTTATCCAGTAAAACCAAAAAGAATAAAAATGAAAAAGTTTAAACGCGATTTTATCACTTCTACAATACTGAGAAAATTTGTTTTGCTTACCGTTATTAGTCTGACAGTTTGTAATTCAATCTCAGCACTAGAAAAACCACGTATTTTTGTTCTCACCGATATTGAAAACGAACCCGACGATGCCATGTCGATGGTGCGTTTTCTGGTGTATGCCAACCAGTACGATATTGAAGGCCTGGCTGCTACAACTTCCATTCATCAAAAAAATAGAGTAGCACCGGGACGAATTCGGCAGATTGCTGAAGCCTATGGAAAAGTCAGGGATAATCTCGAAAAACATGAACCTGGATTTCCTACAGGCGATTTTATTCTTTCGAAAATAACTGAAGGGTTACCTGAGTATGGAATGACAGCTGTTGGTGAAGGCAAAGATTCACCGGCATCGGAAGCATTAATACAGGCAGTTGATAAAAATGATCCGCGTCCGATATGGGTAACAGCCTGGGGTGGTCCAAACGTACTGGCGCAGGCGCTTTGGAAAGTTCGCGAAACCCGATCAAAAGAAGAATTGGCAACGTTTGTTTCAAAACTTCGGGTGTACACCATTTCGGATCAGGACGACAGTGGCCCGTGGATTAGAAAAGAGTTTCCCGATTTGTTTTATATTGCAAGTCCAGGATTTAATGCAGGTGGCGCTTACCATCACGCAACCTGGAGTGGGATTAGCGGCGATTATTTTCATGCCCGTTGCGATGGTGCTGATTTTATGCTGGTCACTAACGAATGGCTTGATCAAAACATTCGCCGCAAAGGCCCGCTGGGAGCTGAATATCCGTTTTGGGAATATCTGATGGAAGGTGATACCCCTTCATTTCTGAATTTAATCAACAACGGTTTGAGCAACCCGGAACATCCCGAATGGGGTGGCTGGGGCGGCCGTTACGAATTCTACACACCAAGAATGCAAAAATGGTTCTTATATCCCGAAACACGACCTTTCTGGAGCGATGCCGATGATGAAGTTTTTGGAACTGACGGACGATGGCACGATGGCAACCATGAAACCATCTGGCGTTGGAGAGAAGCTTATCAAAACGATTTCGCTGCCCGGATGGACTGGACCATTCATCCTGTTGAAAAAGCAAATCATCCACCAGTTGTTAAAATAGAAACCGAACCATTCATCGATGCAAAAAAAGGCGATCGGATTAAATTAAGTGCTGCCGATTCATCCGATCCGGATGGCGATGCACTTTCCTACCATTGGTTTTGTTATGCCGAAGCCGGAACTTTTCCATTATCGAGCGCCCGCAGTGGTCAACCACTGGAGATAAAAGATTTCGACCAACAAAAAATAGAATTTACGGTTCCAACTTCGCGGGTAATGCCTCCCGGCGAGGGAACAATTCATATAATACTTGCAGTAACCGATCATGGTTCTCCCAGATTAACCAGATACCAAAAGAATTATAATAAACGTCAAATAAATCATAATGAAATCAAATTTTAAGAGTATATTTTTTATTCTGTTGAGCTTTTTGTTGTTTTCCGGACTCAATTCCTGCACTTTAAAAACAAAAAAATCAGCGGATTCTGCGAGTAAAGAAAACTATCGTGTCATCGTTTCTTCTGATATTGGAGGAACAGATCCCGATGATTTTCAATCGATGGTACATTTGCTTTTGTATGCCGATGTTTTGGATATTGAAGCACTCATATCCTCCCCTTTTGAGTCGGGCCGTAAAGAACATATTTTGAGCGTAATTGACCTGTATGAGAAGGACTACCCTAACCTGAAAACATATTCTAAAAACTATCCCTCTGCTGATGCGCTGCGAAAAATAACCTTTCAGGGAGAAAAGGAAAGAGCGGGGTATGTCGGTTTCCGAAAACCAACTGAAGGTTCGGAAAGAATAATCGAATGCGCCCGCCGTGACGACCCTCGCCCCCTGTATTTGCTCGTATGGGGTGGTATTGAGGATTTGACGCAAGCGCTGCACGATGCACCGGATATTTTGCCCAAACTGAGAGTGTACTACATTGGAGGCCCTAATAAAAAATGGGGACCCGATGCCTATCAATACCTGGTTGACAATTTTCCAAATCTCTGGATTATAGAATCAAATGCTACTTATCGTGGGTGGTTTACCGGTGGAAATCAAAATGGAGAATGGAGTAACACGGGTTTCGCTGAAAAACACATCAAAGGTCGCGGCGCGATGGCTGATTTTTTTATGACACAACTTGGAGGTACAATTAAAATGGGTGATACGCCATCACTTGTTTGGTTGTTAAATAGTCCGAACCCCGAAGATCCAACCCTACCAAACTGGGGAGGCCAATACATCAGAGCCTGGGAACGCCCCTACTATTTACTCGATAAAATGCCGGAAATTTCCGACAGCATTCAGGAATTTGCCATTTTGGAAATAGCACTTTCAACAGGGGGCAATCTACCTGAGAATCCCGAAGCTTTTCTAAACGTTGAGAATCAATCTTTAAAGGGGTATTTTAAAGAGGATGGCACCATCAGGTTTCGTTTTTCACCCAAAAGTGCCAAAGTTTTTGATTTTAAAATACAGAGCAACATTGAAAGTTTAAATGGGAAAACAGGTAGTGTTACTGCTTTTATCCCAGGCGCTGAATTGGGAGAGCAACCTTCCTCAAAATTTCCCAACTGGTGGACAGATGATCCAAATCCTGAGGTCGCAGAAGGTGAACACATCGGAGCAAAAACAGTAAGCCAATGGCGCGAGGAATACCTAACCGATTTTGCAAAACGGATGGAACGTTGTGCATCTCCATCAGGTTCGAAATACTAAAAGCAGCATAAAAAGAAATCAAATTGTTAAAACATGAAAAAGACTTTATTGATATTACCGATTTATATTTCTGATGTTTATCGTAAATGCTCAACCCCCATTGAAAACCGGGAAGTTGAAAGTATCTGATAATGGACGTTATTTACAACATGAAAGCGGACAGCCTTTTTTCTGGCTGGGTGATACCGGCT
>CALOAV010000012.1:0-9292 GCA_942491425.1 uncultured Cytophagales bacterium | reverse complement strand
GCTATTCCCACCAGAAACTAAATTGATTAGCGATGTGTGAGTTGCGAGTTGAACTAAAACCTAACAATTAACAACTAACAATTATTTCGGGATTCGCTAGTTCTCTATCGTCTTCAAGGCATTTTCCAGGGGTTCTTTTAATTGCTCCTGATTCCGCAGCACATTTTTTAATCCATCGATCACAAAGGAAGGTACTTTCTCGTTTTTTGTAACTTTGTTGATTACTTCGGCAACCATTTCCAATGCTGTTGATTTTCCATCAAATTCAGCAGTGTTCTTTATTTTTTCATCCAGAGTCTGCCATGGATCAGCCTTTTCTTTATTTTCTATTTTTGTTACAATAATGGCTTGTTTTTCTTTAGTCCGATTGGTAATACAAGAATTGTATTCCCGGAGGATTTCTTCAAGATTTTTTCGTGTCAGGTCACCACTGGAAATCCGTTCACTGATGTCACCACAATCCTCTAAAAACCGACCCATGTGTTTTTTGAAACCGATATTGGGAACCTCCATAAATGTTCCATCCATTTTTTGGAGAAACAAACCATCGTACCCATTTTGATTTTGGGGTTTAAAAGCATAGAGGCTTACATATCCGGTTGAAACCAGTCGCATGAATTCATAGCGATCATAATTTCGTATGGGCATATAGGTTTCACCACCCAAGGTATAGGCTTTGGTATCAAAGATGGAATAGGTTGTTTTATTTTCTTCATTTTGTACCTGAACTTTGGGATGGTTTCCATAATCCATCGGTTTAATTTTACCGTAAAGGGTATCCAGGGGTATTAGTCACCAGGTAATCCTCCGGAGTTTGACCGGAAACACAGGTGTAGGTGATTAACATTAAAATGATTAGCAGAACGTGTATAACGGTAAAATTTTTCATGATCGGGTTTAATGTGGGGCCAAATTTAAAATAAAATTGAACAGGCTTGATAACTAGTCCGCTTTTCCTTTCGGTTTATAGCGATTGGCATCTTTCAGGGCCTTTGTAATGATCCATTCCAGTTGACCGTTGGTACTTCGGAACTCATCAGCAGCCCATTTCTCAACACCTTTTAACACATCTGGGTCAAGTCGCAATGCAAATGGTTTTTTCTGTGCCATACTATTATTCCAATTCCGGGTTCTTCATTTTATCCAGTGCAGCTAAGAATGAATCGGGTTGCTGGGTGCCGATAATTATTTTTTTATTTTCTCCAAAATGGAATTCGATTCCCTTATTGCCTTTTACATTCAACGTTTTAATTCCATCCAATCCCCACCGGATTCCGTATCCCCGAAATGAGTATTTTACAGATTTGTATTCGTTGATGTCTGCTTTTACGATTTCTTTCCATTGTCTGATCAGTGGTGCAAATTTGTAACGGACACCCCAACGGTCTACCTGCGTTTCAAGCCGGGCATATCGGAATAGTAAAATGATTGCAGCCATAAAACCAAAACATAACAAGGTTACCAACAGCAATCCCAGATCGCTCATGGGTTCATCACCCCAGGGCTCACCCAAAATGATTTGTTGATACACACCCCATACTAAAAATCCCATCATGGGAACAACACCAATTCCGATCATAATCCAAATGAAGGGTTGATTGAATTGTTGTTGTTCTGAAAAAAATTCCTTCGCCATGAATCAGGTGTTTAATGTTCCTGTATTCACCACAGGGCTAACATCTTTATCACCACATAGTACTACCATTAAATTGCTCACCATCGCAGCCTTTCGTTCATCATCAAGATCTACGATCTTGTCTTTGGCCAGATGATCCAATGCCATTTGTACCATGCTTACCGCGCCTTCTACAATTTTGAAGCGTGCAGCAACCACGGCAGTGGCCTGTTGACGCCTTAGCATGGCTCCGGCAATTTCTGAGGCATAGGCTAAATATCCAATGCGTGCTTCAATTACATGAATACCGGCGATATCAAGGCGGTTCCGTAAAAATTCCTCCAAAGCTGAATTTACATCGTCATGTCCGGAGCGAAGGGTCGTCTCACTATCGTCATCAAAATTATCATACGGATACATGCCCGCCAGCTTCCGCACTGCGGCATCACTTTGGATGCGCACAAAATTTTCGTAGTTATCTACTTCAAAGGCGGCTTTGAACGTATCGCGTACCTGCCACACCAGAATCACCCCGATTTGGATTGGATTTCCAACCTTATCATTCACTTTAATTTTTTCACTATCAAAGTTTCGGGCCCGCAGTGAAATGGATTGCTTCGTAAAAAATGGATTTACCCAGTAAAAACCATTCTCCTTAACGGTTCCTTTGTAAGCTCCAAACAGGACTAGCACGCGCGATCCATTGGGTGTTACAAAGAAAAAGCCGGGCATCATCACGATTGCTAGCAATAGAATCAACAGAAAAAAGGGGTTCCGGATAGCGATTAAGCCCATAAGTGTAACACCCAGCAGGAAAATTTCAGCGAAAAGCATTGCATAGCCGGAAATCGGTTTGTTATCAAATTCAGTTTTCATAGGTATAATTGTTTATAGTGGACCTATGGAATGACCAACTAATCAGGTGCCATGCTGGAGGGTGTGGACATTTCATAGAGTGATATTAAAATGATATTATAAATATATCATTATAAATCAATAACGCAAAACCTTTCGGGAAGGTTTCGTTAAGTTTGGTCAGATGCCCATACTTCGCGTAATTCGTGTTTTTAAAGCAGAATATGGTAAACTACAATCCGAAAACCTGGTTCAATCTCATCATCCATTCCTATGGGAAGCATGTTTTGCGGACTTTGCTGCCGGCAATGATTTTTATGGCCACCATGACCTTTGGAATGTGCTACCTGGTGGTTGATTACCTTAAACTGGACCTCTCCAGTTTTCCGGGTACCACTTCCGTTCACTCTTTGCTCGGTATTGTATTGGGTCTTTTTTTGGTTTTCCGAACCAACTCAGCATATGACCGATGGTGGGAGGGAAGAAAAATGTGGGGTGGATTAGTGAACAGTACCCGCAACTTTGCCTTAAAGCTAAATGCCTACCTTCCCAAAGAAGATGACGAAAACCGTGAATGGTTTGCGAGCATGATTCCCAATTTTGCATTTGCGATGAAGGAACATTTACGAAAAGGAGTTCAGTTTGAAGAATTGGAAAAAGCAGATGATCAACTTATACCGAACCTGAAAAAAGTAAAACACAAACCCAACCGTATTTCTTCTTTAATGTATGACCGGGTTAATAACCTTTATAAAAATGAGGTAATTGATGGCTTTCAATTTTCCAATCTGGATAAAG
The DNA here is from genome assembly GCA_942491425.1 of uncultured Cytophagales bacterium. Lineage (GTDB taxonomy): Bacteria > Bacteroidota > Bacteroidia > Cytophagales > Cyclobacteriaceae > JBGTGG01. Next base: position 6,024 of record CALOAV010000012.1, on the reverse strand, counting down.
AGCAAAAAGACTTTTTAGATCAATTGGGAGCTTGTGAACGGATTAAAAATACACCCATTCCGTATTCGTACACAATGTACATCAAGAAATTTATTTTTATTTACATCTTAACGTTACCCTTTGGATTTGTAATTCTGTTTCAATACTTCGCCATCCCCGCAGTAGTTTTAATCTCCTATATATTACTTAGTGTTGAATTGATTGCGGAAGAAATTGAAGATCCGTTTGGATTGGATTCAAATGATTTGCCGACGGATGATATTTCTGCAAAAATCAGGGAGAATATTAAGGAAATCCTTTACTCAGATCGCCCAAAGGTGTTTGTGGAAGAAAAGGAATTACTTTCTTAGCGGGAAAGCGCTGTATAAATAAAGTATATAATAATCAGCAGGATCATCACTCCATACATGATTAAATCCACCCGGACATAAACCTTGTACTTTTTATAAAGCTCTTTTAGGTCTTTAAACATATCCCCAAGTTAATGGTTAATTGTTTTTTATGGTTACAAGTTACAAGTTAAAGGTTTAAAGTTACCCAACCTGTAACCTGTAACCTGCAACCTATAAACCTCTAACTACTAACCAACTTTTCCCTCAAAACGCTTGGTTTTCTAGTCCGGCAATCCAATCTTTCAAGTTGATAAGATGGTATCATGAGAAAGGTCAGCATCCTCATTAGTTTCTGGTTTGTTTCCCTGGGGGTTTTTTCACAGACCATCCTGGAAAATAATGCTCCCGAAATAAAGTGGAGCCAGATCAACACTCCTCATTTCCAGGTACTCTTTCCAACTGGTGATGATACCCAGGCACAGCGCGTAGCCAATACCCTTGAAGCGATGCATAGCCCGGAAGCTGCCTCACTGGGAAGCGAACCAAAAAAAATTCCCATCCTGCTCCAGAGCCAGTCGTCCGTTTCAAATGCATTTGTTTCTGTCGCTCCACGACGGTCGGAATTTTATATGATGCCTTCGCAGAATTATAACTTCATGGGGAATACCGACTGGCTGGATTTAATAAGTTCGCATGAGTATCGCCACGTCGTACAGTTTGAACATGCGAAAGTAGGGTTCAATAAATTTGTGTATACCCTGTTTGGGAATAATACATTTTCGGCAATGGCCCATGCAGCTGCTCCGGATTGGTTTTGGGAGGGGGATGCAGTAGCGATTGAAACGGCCTACACCCCAACCGGGCGTGGCAAGATTCCAAACTTTGGCCTCGTATTTAAATCCAATTTACTGGAAGGCCGGACGTTTAACTATCATAAACAATATTTACGATCCTATAAAAATTTTATCCCTAACCACTATGTACTGGGCTTTCATATGGTGAGCTATCTGCGCCGAAAAACCAATGACCCGGAAATTTGGGGAAAGATTACCCGCCGGGCCTGGGGGCTTTCGTTTGTGCCGTTTACTTTTTCGAATGCTATAAAAAAGGAAACGGGTTTGCATGTAACTGATCTATACAATGAGATGGCAAGTGAGCTACGAAAAGAATGGCAGACCGAGATTGATCAATTGCAGATTACTGAATTTGAAAGGGTAAATATGCGCTCCAAAAAAGCGTATACTGACTATGAATTTCCGCAGCCGCTGGAAGATGGAGGTGTACTGGTGCTGAAATCAGGAATAGGTGACATTCAACAATTGGTGGTATTGAAATCAGGCAAAGAAAAAAAAGTATTCACCCCCGGAATAATGAATGAAAGCGGAATGTTGTCGGTGACCAACTCAATGGTCGTTTGGAATGAATTCGGCTATCATCCCAGGTGGCGGGTGAAGAACTACTCTTTGATTAAAGCTTTTGATCTTGTCAATAAAAAGAAAAGAGTAATGCCGATACCGGGTGGGTATGATCCTAACAACCGGGGTATTCCTTTATCTTTCAACACCTCGACAGACTCCGTTCATACCATTCCAGGCAAAAAATCACGCTATGCCGGTGCTGCCCTATCTCCGGATGGCCAGCAGGTAGTGACCGTTCGAACGGATACCGAATATCATTCAAATGTGTTGGTCCTGGATTTTATTACCGGAAAAATCTTGCACGAATATCCCAATCCTGCAAATGAATTTTATTCCATGGCGCGATTTTCTGAAGACGGGAAAAAGATTGTCGCACTAAAAGCTAATCGAAAGCAAAAGGCTGTCGTGTTGATCGATGTGGAATCAGGAAGTGAAGAATTAATTTTACCATATACGGATGAAAATATTGGTCATCCGGTTTTGGTTGGAGAATACATGCTATACAACTCACCGTTCAGCGGGATTGATAATATTTATGCGGTCAGTCTCGCCTCGAAAGAAAAATTCCAGATCACTTCCAGTAAGTATGGTGCCTACAATCCGGCGGTAAATAAAGATCACTCCCTTCTTTATTATAACGACCAGACAAAAGATGGATTAGATGTGGTGAAAATCCCGTTCGATCCAACATTCTGGAAATCAATCGGGAAACCCTATTCTGGCCCCAATCTTTATCAACATCTGCTCGATCAGGAAGAAGGAAGTAAAACATTGCTCACCAACATCCCGGAAGTAAAATATCCCGTTGCCCGCTATTCAAAATTAAAAGGAGTGATCAATCCATATAGCTGGGGGATGTTTGTGAATGATGACCTGACCAGTGCCAGTATCGGTATCAACTCTCGTGACATTCTGAGCACAACCGCCATCGATCTTGGGTATCACTTTGATATTAACGAACGCACCGGCTATTGGCAAGCCGGGTTGAGTTACCAGGGATGGTTTCCGATTGTGGATTTGGCCTATCGGTATGGAAACAGAAGTGTCGATGAAGGCACGTTCGATATCCTGGTGATTAATGGAATAGACTCCACAAATGTGGAGCAGGACATCACTTTTCAGTGGAATGAACATAATGTTGAAGCCGGGCTACGAATTCCTTTACTGACCACCCATAGCAAATACAATAGCACACTATCTTTTGGTAATTATATTGGGTATACAAAAGCTTATGATTTTCAAAATGAACTAACCACCGGAAGGTTTGTTCCGGCAATCATTCGGGATGACACCATTCGTAATGTGTATCCTTATTTTGGTTACGTTGGTAATAATGAACTTGTCTATAACCACTTTACACTTTCTGCCTCGCGTTTTTTGAAAACCAGCACCCGCGATATCCTACCCCGATGGGGGCAAGCGGTATCCATGCAGTATTATCAGACCTTTACTGGAAGTGATTTGAATGGAGGTTTATTTTCATTCTGGGGTCGACTATACTTTCCCGGACTATTCAGACATCATTCCATTAATGGACATTGGGCGTATCAAAAATATTTAGTGGATCGAACCTTCAATGATTATTTGTTCCGGAACTCCATTCCGTTAGTTCGCGGACAGGGTGTTTCCAGATTTGGTGAATTTTACTCCATGGCTATAAATTATGCATTACCGATATGGTACCCGGATATCGCCATGGGTCCCATTTTAAATATTCAACGACTACGCGCCAACTTTTTCTTCGATTATGGTTTTGGAAGTAATTCACTGTATGGCGGCGCCACCAGAACGTACACATCGTTGGGAACGGAAATTAAATTTGACATCAATATCTTTCGATTTCTGCCCCAATTGGACGTGGGCTTCCGGTATTCGATTGGTTTGCAGCCTTCTACCACCCGGTTTGAATTTTTACTGGGAACCTTCAATTTCTAACCACTTATTTGCTTGAATATCGCCGTTTTTGATGCTATTTTTGGCTGCTTATACCTAGCATAAAATTTAAAGAACATGGCTGAATTAGTACGGATGCCCAAAATGAGCGATACCATGACAGAAGGTGTGATCGCAAAATGGCATAAAAAAGTTGGAGATACGGTGAAATCAGGTGAATTAATGGCCGAAATAGAAACAGACAAGGCCACCATGGATTATGAATCCTACAATGAAGGCACTGTTTTGTATCTGGGAGCGAAGGAAGGCGAAGCCGTAGCAATTGATGCCGTTCTTGCTGTTGTTGGGAAAAAAGGAGAGGACTATAAATCCCTGTTGGAAGGCGCAACAAGTGCAGCCGCTGATGGTGGTGCAAAGGAGGAAAAACCAGCAACTCCGGCAGCATCATCAAACGAAAAAATCGATACCTCCAATATAAAAGCTGAAATCGTATTGATGCCCAAAATGAGTGACACCATGGTGGAAGGGGTAATTGCCGGGTGGAATAAAAAAGTAGGCGATACAGTTAAAACCGGAGAACTGTTAGCAGAGGTTGAAACTGATAAAGCTACCATGGAATATGAATCGTACCACGATGGTACGTTGTTATACATTGGTGCCGAAGCCGGCAGTTCTGTTCCTGTAAATGGAGTCCTTGCAGTTATTGGTGAAAAAGGAGCCGACTATAAAACATTATTAAAAGCACACGAAAATGAAACATCGGGTGCTGCCCCTGAAAAATCATCTGCACCAAAAGAAGAGCCAAAAACAGTTGCTGCTTCTGCCCCGACACCAACGGCTGCACCTGCAACAAGCAGTTCAAGCAATGGAAGAGTGAAAGCTTCCCCGCTTGCCAAAAAAATGGCGGAAGAAAAGGGGTATGATATCAGTCAGATTCCCGGAAGCGGCGACCACGGACGGGTGACAAAACGTGATGTAGAAACGTTCACACCATCAGCTGCTCCTGCAGGAAAAACCGAATCCGCTTCAGTAGTATTACCATCCGTTGTAGGACAGGTAAGTTTTGAAGAAGTGGCTGTTTCACAAATGCGCAAAACGATCGCGCGCAGGTTGGCGGACAGCAAGTTTACTTCACCGCACTTCTACCTGACCATGGAAATCAACATGGATAAAGCAATTGAAGCACGGAAGAGCATCAATGAAGTGAGTCCGATAAAGGTTTCTTTCAATGATATGGTCATCAAAGCAGCAGCTGCAGCCATTCGTCAAAATCCGGATGTAAACGTATCCTGGTTAGGTGAAAAGATCAGAAAAAATCACCACATCAACATTGGTGTGGCCGTGGCGGTGCCGGATGGTTTATTGGTACCGGTCGTACGTTTTGCCGACAATAAATCATTATCCCACATCGGTGCGGAGGTAAAAGACCTGGCACAAAAAGCCGCGAACAAAAAATTACAGCCCAGCGATTGGGAGGGAAGCACGTTTACGGTTTCGAACCTCGGCATGTTTGGTATTGAAGAATTTACGGCCATCATTAATCCACCGGATGCCTGTATCCTGGCCATTGGCGGTATCAAAGAAACGCCGGTTGTTAAAAATGGTCAGGTGGTGCCCGGCAATGTGATGAAAGTAACGCTAAGCTGCGATCATCGCGCGGTGGATGGTGCTGTGGGTGCTGCTTTCTTGAAAACCTTCAAGGGATTATTGGAAGAACCGGTTAGAATATTAATTTAAAAATTTCGTCTATACGCATAAGGTTGTCCTGCCCGGCGCAGGACTTCTTTTTTTAATAACACTGATATGCAAAAAATTCATGCAACCACCATTCTTGCAGTATTACACAATGGTCAGTTAGCCATTGGCGGTGACGGTCAGGCTACGATGGGAAATACCGTTGCGAAAAGCAACGTTAAGAAAATCCGTAAGCTACACGAAGGAAAAATCCTGGCAGGATTTGCCGGCTCCACAGCCGATGCCTTTACACTGATTGAACGCTTTGAAGAGAAATTGAATAGTTATGGTGGTAACATGAAACGTGCTGCCATCGAATTGGCAAAAGACTGGCGGATGGACCGGTATCTCCGAAAGCTGGAGGCGATGTTGATCACTGCCAACCAGGACGAAATTTTGGTTCTTTCCGGTACCGGGGATGTACTGGAGCCCGATAATAATGTGGCGGCTATAGGCTCCGGATCCATGTATGCACAATCTGCAGCACTCGCATTGAAAAAACATGCGCCACATTTAACCGCGGAAGAGATTGTAAAAGAAAGTCTTTCGATTGCTGCGGATATTTGTATTTATACCAATCACAATCTGGTGATTGAGAAAATGTGATTTAGTTGACAGTTGAAGCGGAACGATTTGCGATGTGTGAT
>CALOAV010000011.1:0-3134 GCA_942491425.1 uncultured Cytophagales bacterium | reverse complement strand
CCATTCGATCCCTACCATTACAGCGAATGCCATCAATATGATCGCAGCCGGTAATGCGATGGTGGTAAATCCCCATCCTTCCGGTTACCGATGTGCAGCGATTGCAGTAGAAACATACAATAAAGCGATATATCAGGAAATCGGCATTGAAAACCTGATCTGCTTAATGACGCCTCCGACTCTGGAAACGGCTAATAAGATTTTTGAACACCGCGATGTTAAATTACTGGTGGTGACTGGGGGCCCTTTTGTGGCACGCGCTGCCTTAGCACAGAAAAAACGTGCCATAGTTGCTGGCCCAGGTAATCCACCTGTAGTCGTTGACGAAACGGCAGATCTGGATCTGGCAGCCAGATCTATTATAACCGGTGCGGCTTTTGATAATAATCTTTTGTGTATCGGTGAGAAAGAAGTATTTGTGGTTGATCGGGTATTCGATGCCATGATGTCAGCTATGGAGCGCGCCACAGATCAAAAAGCATTTCGCTTGAATGCGAATCAAATTGCAACTTTAACGGAAAAAGCCTTCATCTGGAAAGACGATCATTATGTGGTAAATAGTGACCTGGTGGGTAAGGATTGTGATGTTTTAGCTAAAGCTATTGGATTAACATTACCTGTCGGTCAAAAAATAGAACTGCTTTTCGGTGAAACTGATGAAAGCAATCTGTTTGTCTCCGAGGAGCAAATGATGCCCTTCATTCCTTTTGTTAGAGTACCCAACGTCGAAATAGCTGTAGAAAAAGCTTTGCATTACGAACATGGGTTTGGCCATACAGCCATGATTCATTCCAATAATATGGCAACGATAACTGATATGGGTAAACGCGCCAATACCACTATTTTTGTGGCTAACGGCCCAAGTACAGGCGGTCTGGGATTGGAAGGTGCGGGGTTTTTGAGTTACTCCCTGGCCACACCGACAGGGGAAGGAATTACAACACCATTATCATTTACCCGGTACCGAAGAATGTCAATCTGCGGTTCACTGAGGATGGTGTAAATATGCAATTGGCCAGGATTCAGGGAAAAGCAACAGCTACAGTAAAACACCCCTCTTTTGGCGGACAAAAATTAATGATATGCCAACCATTGGGTATTGATCGAAAACCCAATGGCGATCCCTTAATTGCAATTGATCAATGGGGAGCTGGAATGGGAGATCTGGTTTTTATTTCCTCAGACTCGAGACGATTACGGATTATTGTTGGCGATCCCAAAACACCCATTCGGTGGTTTGTTTTAGGATTGGTGGATGAATAAATGATGGAATCAAAAGAAATGCATGAGCAACTGGTTCAAATAATCGCAGCACAGGTATTGAAAAAACTAAATGATTTCGGTTTAGGGGCTGACAGCTGTGTTTGTAAAGACAGTTACTCTTCTGGTTCAGTTGAGGTTAGAGATAAATTAAAATCAGATATTCTAAGCAATGAGATTGTTATCGAAGGGATTGTCACAGCCAGAAAACTTGAAGGGTATGATGCTGTAAAAATATCAAAAAATAGCATCATTACTCCAGCGGCCAGGGATCTGATAAAAGAAAAGAAAATTCTGGTTCAGGTTGTTGAACCTGCATCTGATCCGGTCAATCAAAAACAGAATGAAGATGCGAGTTGGTATTATTGGTCTGCCTGTTCACTTTTGAAAAATATTGAAAAACCAAATCAAACTGGTGTAGTGATTAATGAGAGTATCATCACTAGTGAAGAAGATAAAACAGTATTGGCAGTTAACGAACTTAGAAAATTAATTTCCAATGGAAAAATTAAAGGTGGAATACTAGTTGTTAAAACTTCTGCTCAGGCTGTCTACCTTGCCAGTCGTTTTCCAGAAATTCGTCCTGTGGTCGGTAGTTTTCCCAAAACGGTTGAAGAAGGGATTTTGCAATTTGATGCCAATGTTTTGATCCTGGAATATGCCTATCTGGGAAAAACCGCCATGGCTGAAATGATCAGGCAGTTTACTACTGCTAACCGACTTAAAATCTCCTTTAGGGAAGGAGGAAAAAGATGAGAATCGCAAAAGTGATGGGGATGGTTACTTTGAATCAAAAAGATGGAAACCTGCTTGACGGGAAGTTACTGATTTGTGAGGTGCTTGATAATGAAGCTTTGGCGGGACTTAAGACCAACAAGCCGAGGAAAAACCCAATGCCCGAATCGGTGATTGCTTTTGATAATTTGGGTGCCGGCGAAGGATGTATTATTGCCTTGGCTGAAAGCGGAGAAGCAGCAGCCCCTTTTAAACCTAAGGATGTCCCTTTGGATGCGTACTGTGCTGCCATATTGGACGAAATTAAATTTGAAGGGTAAAAAAATATCCCCCTCCTCCGTGGGGATGGTGAACCGATCAAAAATTACCATTCCCACGGAGGTTTTAGATTTTTAATTGGCATCGCAAACGGTTTTACTGAAAAATATAGAATTAAGACTTAATATTGATTAAAAATAATTGAATTGAATAAAAAACAGGAAAAAAATGAATACAAATCTGTGGAAATTAAAACAGGAAATGTGCGATATCGGTTATCGGATCTGGTTGAAAGGTTTTTGTGGCGGCAATGAGGGGAATCATTCCATCAGAATTAGTGAGGATCGTGTTTTGTGCACTCCTACAGGCGTATCAAAGGGTTTTTTAAAACCTGAAATGATCTGTACAGTCGATATGAAAGGGAATCATATTGATAAGTCAAATAAATACAGACCTACCAGCGAGGTGTTAATCCACCTGGAAATCTATAAAAAAAGAACCGATATCAAATCAGTTGTTCATAGTCATCCGCCACATGCAACTGCTTTTGCGCTGGTTGGTATGCCAATCCCTGAAGGCCTGCACCCGGAAGCAGAAGTATTTCTGGGTCGTGTACCATTAGCTAATTTTGCGATGCCTTCTAAAATGGAATTAGCTGACAGTATTGTACCATTGATTAAAGATGATACCAGTACTGTATTAATGGGGAATCACGGGGCCGTGTGTTTCAGCCATTCATTGGAAGATGCCTTTTACCGAATGGAAATCCTGGATAATTATAGTAAAATTTTATTGTTAACAAAAAGCCTGGGAAGACCTAAAACATTGACAAACCTTCAAATGCAAGAATTATTGGAAGTCAAAAAGCAATTTTGGTTTGA
>CALOAV010000010.1:0-1657 GCA_942491425.1 uncultured Cytophagales bacterium | reverse complement strand
TTACGATGGAAGCACATTCGACATGGACTGGAATACCGACATTATTGTTCCGCAATATCCGTCTCCTGCTACTTTCGAAATGATCGGTCAATGTAAAACCGACCGTCCATATATTCCGAGTGAATACGCTCACGCGATGGGTAATAGTACCGGAAACTTCCAGGATTACTGGGATGTGATTGAAAAATACGACAACCTGCAGGGTGGTTTCATCTGGGATTGGGTAGATCAATCAATCTGGAAAACCAATGAAAAAGGTGAGCGTTTTTATGCCTACGGCGGCGACTACGGCGAAAACATGCCAACCGACAATACTTTCCTGAACAATGGAATTGTATTTCCTGACCGTAGCCCACAACCGGGATTATTTGAAGTGAAAAAAGCCCATGAATTTATCAATTTCAAAAACATGGGCATCAACCGCCACAATGAATTGCGCGTGTTGCTTGAAAACTTGTATGATTTTACCAACCTCAGCCAATTCGATTTTTCTGCTGAAATTAAAGCGGATGGCAAAGTATTAAAATCAGTAATAATTGATGACGTTGATGTGGAAACACACACTGGCAAACTGATCCGAATCCCGCTAAGTGGTATTGATCCAAAGCCAAATACAGAATATTTTGTAATTGTTTCAGCAAAAACAAAAAAAGAATGGGGTCTATTGCCAGAAGCTTATGAAGTGGCACACGAGCAAATTGCACTGACTAAATTCTTCAAACCGGAAGCAACAAAAGTAGATGCCGGAGATGCATTGACATTGCAAAACATAAACGGAAAAGTAACCGTTAAAAACAATATTGTCCAGTTGGTTTTCAGCAAAAATGAAGGCCGTTTGGTTTCTTATAAATTTAAAGGAAAAGAATTGCTGAAAGATGCAAAAGGTCCAAAGCCAAATTTTTGGCGAGCAGTTACCGACAATGATTTCGGAAACCGCATGCACCATAAAAATATTGAGTGGAAAAAGGCTTCCTTATTTTCTGAAGTAAGTAATATTTCTGCAGAAAAAGTTGCTGATAATATGGTGAAAATGGTGGTTGAATACCAATTACCAGGCGTTGAAACAAGCTTTAAAAGTACTTACGAAATTGCAGGAACAGGTGCTGTAAAAATTTCCAATGAACTGGGAACAACTGAATATCCGGCAGACATTCCTCGTGTAGGAATGCGCATGCAATTGCCAAAAGCATACAACAATGTTACATACTTTGGCCGTGGCCCATGGGAAAATTATCAGGACCGCAAAGCCTCCACTTTTGTTGACATGTTTACAACGAATGTAAAAGACATGTATGTGCCTTATGTTCGCCCGCAGGAAAATGGTTACCGCACCGATGTACGCTGGACTGCCCTTAGCAATAAGGATGGAAATGGTTTATTGGTTGTTGCCAATGCTCCAAAACAAGGTATTTGTTTTAGTGCCCTTCACATGCCAAACGAAGATTTTGATACCACTGCTGGTTTGGGCTACCAGGGCGGTGACGTTGAAAAAGAATACCGTATTGATGGCATTCCGGAAGTAAACGGCAGCAAACACATTACCGACATTGTTGTGCAGGACCTGGTTCAACTAAACATCGATCTTGGCCAACGCGGAGTAGGTGGCGACGACAGCTGGTGGGCACGTCCGCAAAAAGAATATACCATCAGCGGACAG
>CALOAV010000009.1:0-1792 GCA_942491425.1 uncultured Cytophagales bacterium | reverse complement strand
TGAATACAGAAAAACTTGAAATATTGATGATTTTTACTATGCCTTGGTATGGTTTCGACTGCTACAAATCTTTACATGGTTATGCTCAAATATTCTATCATTTACCCGGGCAGCCGGCTCTATCTTGTAAGGTGAAGGAGGCGTTCTAATGGGAGATGGGAGAGCTAAAACCAAAATAAAGACCCATACTTTTTTTAATATCGGTACGCAGCGGGCACTTTACGATAAGATTGGCGGCTATATCACTAAAGAGTTCTATATCCAGGAGTATATAAAAATCTTGAAAGAACGGTACAAACTGGAAAAAATATACCGTTTTGATTTGGGACAAAATTGCGACGGGTGTGCCGAGGCTGTTGCTGAACGTTTTAGAGAACTCAGCCGCACAGATATCCGGCAGTATATCAAAAATTATCCTGAATTCATTTGTCTGGATTTAAGGAAGAAAATCGGAGAAATTCATAATGTTTTTCCCGAATGGATCCAATTGTCTGCTGGATTGGAACAAATGCTCAGTAATGTAGCCTCATCGTTTCTGGAGTTAAATGACCGTGTAATGGTAAATTCGCCCTCTTTTTTTCTTTTCGATGAATATTCCAAACGTATGGGGGCAGTGCCGATATTTTTGCAATTGAGAGAAGAAGACAATTTCGATTGGACTCATGCCACCTTTGATGAGTATCGCAAGATATTGACCCGCTTGAATCCAAAGGTTATATGGATAGCAAATCCCAACAATCCCACCGGTGTATTCAGCCCCATCGAATTGGTGGAAGATATCGTCAAAATGGCTGCTGACCATTATGCCTTTGTAGTACTGGATGAAGCTTACGGTGAATATACCGATACGGATAGCGGTGTTCGCTCTGCATCCTCATTGCTGGAAAAATACCATAATCTGATTGTTTTAAGAACTTTTTCAAAAGCCTATGGGTTAGCAAATCTAAGGATTGGATACGCTATGTGTGGCAATCATGATCTCCAGAGGGCTTTGAAAATTCACCGGGCTAATTTTCCTATCACCCAGTTGTCATTCGATTTTGCGGCTATTGCATTGGATCAAGTCGATTATCTCCAAACTGTACGCGCCAACGTTGCTAAACGAAAGCGGTTTTTCATGAACAAATTAAAAAACATCGATCACATTGTACATATAAATTCTGAAACTAATATAATGATGATGCGTCATAAGAGTTTATCAGCCAACAAGTTTATGAACTTCCTGGAAAAGCACGGTATTATAGTCGCTAAAGTGCCCGGTGAGGATGTATTAATGCAAAAGTATGTCCGCGCGACATTGGGAACAAAAGAGGAATTGGAATACTTTTCTGAAGTGTTGAAAAAAATGGAGTAGTACTGCTATCGGTTGTTTTCTACTTCCACTGTGTTTCCTGTAATGATACGGTGCAGGTGATTCGCTAATTTTACCAGTGAATAAGGTTTCTGAATGAAGCCGTTGACTCCCAGTTCCAGGATGGATTCAACCCGTGCGTCCTGTTTAAAGCCCGATGCAAGCAGTACTTTAACTTCCCTGTTGATTTTTGCAATTTCCATATAAGCTTGTTTACCCGACATTTTGGGCATCACCATATCCAGTAAGACCGCGGTGATTTCATTTTTGCGTTCACGATAGACATCCACCGCTTCTTCACCGTTTTCAGCCAGGACAACAGAATAGCCACACTCTTCCAGGATAGATTGTGCTGTTTGGCGCATGATTTCTTCATCATCCACTACCAGTATCAAACCTTCTCCCATTTGAATTTCTTCTTTGGCTTGTTCGTCTTTCTTA
>CALOAV010000008.1:0-2787 GCA_942491425.1 uncultured Cytophagales bacterium | reverse complement strand
TTTGGTTAAACGGAAACTTTTGTGGAAAATTAGGAACCGCTTGATTTTTTCCGGCTTATTCCTGGTGGCAACCCCAATCCTTTTTATTAGTATAATAATGTATTTTGTCGGTTCCGTAGTCGTTGCGCAATACGGTAGCCTTATCATCGGTAATGTGCTTGAAGAGCGACTGGGCAAGTTGGAACCCTATGCATCTACTTTTTTGAAATCTAATAATTCTCGATATATGTACATGTCCGCCCAAACGTTTCTTCAAACCGAACTCACACCATTTATGATGGTATTCTGGGAAAATAAAGACGACAACCATCAAATATTCCTCAAATCCAATCGCGATTTTAACGATAAAAAAATTATCGTCGAAGAATTCAGTGGCTACTTTTTAGTAGAAGACCAACTCTACCTGGGGATGTTGAGGAAAAACGAAAAATATGCCGTGATGTTGGCATACGAACTTAACCAACAGTTCCTGGATGATTTTTCAATGATCAGCGAATTTCGGATGATATACAAAACACCTGCTCCTTACATCAAACTGGAACAACGGGATGCAATTCAAACCCTGGGGTTGACAGTAGATTCATCATCCTCAATTATCGAAGAGCCCGATGAAGTTGAAAGAACCGGGGCTTCAATTACACCTGCCTTATTTTCTTTTACTTTCCTCGATTTTAATACCATTATCGAATCCAGGCCTATCAAACGAGACGGGCATTTCGTTTTATCCATAGATTTCAAAAAGATTTACACCAAAATCGTTACTGCTATTTCCAGCCCTGCCCACTCAAACACCAAACAATTCCTCATCGCTATTATCGTCCCCGTACTCTCATTGATCATTGCCTCATTGATCATTGGATTCCGCATGGTTCGGGTCATCACCAAATCTATTAACCAGTTGAGCAAAGGCACGCAGCGCATCCGTAACGGGGATTTCTCCTTTCGCATCAAAACGCGATCTGGCGACCAATTGCAATATCTAGCCGAATCCTTCAATGAAATGGCTTCAGGTATCGATCGCCTCTTGATCGACGAAAAAGAAAAACAGCGGCTGGAAGAGGAACTGCGCATTGCACGTAGTATTCAATTAAAACTATTGCCTGCCGATTCGTATTTCAACGACTACCTGGAAATCGCCGCCGTCAATATCCCTGCCGAAGAAATCGCCGGTGACTATTTCGACTATTTTTACGAACTAGACAAATCTTTATCCATGTTGGTCGCCGATGTCTCGGGAAAAGGGGCTTCCGCTGCATTTTATATGGCGGAATTAAAAGGTGTCATCAACCATTTGCAGCGAGAGGAAATGTCTCCCGCCTCACTCATCTCCGAATGCCATTACAGCCTAAAACAATCCTTCGACCGTGTTACTTTTATCACAATGAATATTGCATATATGAATATTGCGGAAAAGAAATTTACCCTGGCCCGTGCCGGTCACACACCCGCACTCTACTATTGCTCCAAAGACAAAAAATGTATCGAACTCTTTCCCGAAGGCATGGCTATCGGATTAATCAATTTCGCAAAAGAAAAAATTAAAGAAATAGAAGTCAAATATAAAAAAGGCGATATCTTATTCCTGTTTTCCGACGGTCTTTCGGAAATCATGAACGAAGAGGAAGAAATGCTGGGAGTTAATAATTTAAGACGTATCATACGGGATAATCACCACCTGTCCGCGGAAGAAATCAAACAGAAAATACTGAATTTTAGTATAAAGTTTTCCGATTCCGGTGTCAATCGTGATGATCTCACTTTTATTATATTAAAAGTCAAATAGAGGATACCATGCTGGAAGAATTGGAAGTTGTACTTGAATATACCTTTAAAAACAAAGAAAACCTTAGAAATGCATTGATCCACAAATCATATAACGAAGGTTTAAAAAACGGTCTCCCGGATAACGAAAAACTCGAATTCCTGGGAGACTCTGTAATTAACTTATCTATTACCGATTACTTATACAAACGTTTCGTCCAACTCAACGAAGGGGAACTGTCCAAATTGAAAGCACATCTGGTTTCAACAAATTCCCTGTACCAGATCTCCCGGTACTTAAATCTCAGCGAGTATTTATTCCTGGGAAAAGGCGAAGAAAAAAATGATGGTAGAAAAAACAAGAAAATTAATGCATCGCTATTGGAGGCAGTTATAGGAGCCATCTATGTCGATTCCAATTATAAAGTGACATCTGCTTTAATAATCAAATATTTCAAGCAATTCCTCGACCGCTTTACCGAGGATGAAATAAAAATCAATGATTACAAATCAGAACTACAAGAAGTGATCCAGAAAGAACACAATTATTTGCCCAACTATCAGATTATCGATGAAGCAGGAAAACCACCCAACATTGTGTTTACTGCCGCCGTTTTTATCGAAGGCAGCGAGATCGCACGCGGATCCGGGAAAAACAAACGGGAAGCAGAACAAGATGCCGCACATAGCGCTCTAAAAAAAATCCACCAATTCAACAACTATGAAAAGCTCTCTACTATTTTCTTCCTCAAAAATGACTGATAAATCATGCGTTTCCACATTGTTGTAAAATCTTTTAAAAAGTGGTATCATTGTGAGTTCATGCAAATTTAGTGAAAGGAATTGGTGACCCATGATTCGAGTAATACGAACAGACGGCAATGAAATATTGTTAAATACAGATATGATCAAAACTGTGACCGGTGGAAAGGATTTACCCACCATAATTGTCCTAAAAAATGGCGAAGAAATTTCCGTAAAAACGCCTGCTTATGATGTCGGTCAAAAAATCAAAGCCTTTGTATC
>CALOAV010000007.1:0-6455 GCA_942491425.1 uncultured Cytophagales bacterium | reverse complement strand
CATCATGGGCAACTGGATCCCCGGTGATCCTACACTGGTTGCGCAGGTACTGAAAATCAGTTCGGCTTACACACCTGCTCCACCGGAAGGGTTCGTGAGTCCGATGCTATGGGGTGTGGAAGAACATGTAGTCGATCGCTTCGAAAAAGCAGGCGTACCAAAGGAAAATATTTCCTTTAGCAGAGGGACGTTTACGTTTAACGCACCCCTATTCGCCGGCGGAATACGTTCGTGTATTCAGAACGTTCTATGGCCCGACAATGAATGCCTTTGAGGCTGCCGAAAAAATCGGAAAAGCGGAACAGTTGGAAAGTGAATTGATTGAGTTATTCAACCGGCAAAACAAGAGTGCTGATAAGAATACCACATCTATACCGGCAACTTTCTTATTGGTAACAGTGAAGAAATAACGCTAACAAAAATTATTTTTATTTCAACTACAAAAAAATCCCGCTGGTGCGGGATTTTTTTTTAAGCTATACTACCCGGGATCCTCCAAACCTTTCAGCCGATTATTCAGCACCGTGATTTGTTCCTGCATAGAAGTGATGCGGTCCAGCAGATGAGTAATCGTTTCAATTCCCTCAATATTGATCCCCAATTCAAAATGCAGATGAATTATTTTTTCCAGTCGACCCAGTTCGGCTACCGGGATAAATATTTTTTCATCCATCACCACGGTCTCCAGCATGCCCTGATGTCTGAGCAGTTGCACAAAGGAAACCTCTATCTCGTGGTGAATACAAAACTCAGCGGCGGGGATCATGTCTTTCGCTTTCATATCCGCTATTTAAGGTGCGACAATTCTGTAAATAAGGCCCGTTGCTTTTCTGTCAGGTTAGTGGGCAGTGTCACCTGATACGTAACATACAAATCTCCAAACGTACCTTCTTTCTTATAAACCGGAAAACCTTTGCCTTTTAACCGGACTTTTGTACCCGGCTGAGTTTCCGGTACCACCCTCATTTTCACTTTTCCATTCAGCGTTTCGATCGTTGTTTCACCACCAAGAAGTGCAGTGTATAAATCCAGGGATACAGTTGTATACAAATTATTTCCAACCCTTCTGAATTGGGGGTGATCTGAGATCCTGAAGGTAATATATAAATCACCAGCAGGCCCACCATTTCTACCGGGTGTGCCATGGCCTTTCAACTTGATTACCTGGCCATTTTCCACTCCGGCAGGAATGGTGATCCGTATTTTCTTACTATTAACAGTAAGCGTTTGCTGATGGGTTTCCATTGCCCGGACAAGCGGCAGCTGCAATTCGGCGTGAAGATCCTGCCCGCGAAATTTTGTCTGACTGCGATGCCCAGTTTGACCAAACATTGATTCGAAAAATCTTGAGAAGTCACCATCACTATAAAATTCCTGACCCTGTCCAAAGGGTTGCTCTCCGGTAAATCCTTGCCGGGATTGACTGCGTTGCGCACTCTCAAATTGTTCAGCGTGTTGCCAGTCTTTCCCGTATTGATCATACTTCTTTCGTTTTACCGGATCACTCAATACCTCATTTGCTTCATTGATCAGTTGAAACTTTTTTTGTGCTTCCGTGTCATTGGGATTCAGATCAGGATGCAACTTACGGGCAAGTTTGCGATATGCCTTTTTTATATCGTCAGCCGTTGCACGCTTATCAATTTCCAGAATTTTATAATAATCAATAAATTCCATCTCGAACCGTTTCAATCCAATATTGAATTAACATATCATCCCATCGGGTAAAAATTACACAGAGTAAGTTCAGTCTTACTCCCTTCAATTCACGGCTGCAGGATTATTAACCAGTTCAGCAGATAATTCTTTTGTACAGAAAAACCAATCCTGACATTCCACATCCTCCTGATTCTCCATCCGGTCTTTCGCAACACCACAAGAACCTGCTGGTGGAACGATCACCCGTTCGCCAGGGACCCAATCGGCTGGTGTAGCGATATTGTGTTGATCTGCAGTCTGCATAGCAATCAATGCTCTTTTCAATTCTTCGAAATTTCTGCCAAGAGATAGCGGATAATAAATAATGGCCCGGATGATTCCTTTAGGATCAATAAAGAATACTGCCCGTACAGCTTTGGTACTGCTCTCCCCAGGCTGAATCATACCATATTTTTTAGCAACCTCCATGGTGATATCTTCGATCAGCGGAAAATTGACTTCAATATTTTTCATCCCTCTGAATTCTATTTTCTCTTTGATGGTACGCAACCAGGCAATGTGGCTATACAGGCCATCAACGGATAAGCCCACCAATTTACAATTCAGGGCATTAAATTCAGGTTCCATTTTAGCAAACGTCATGAATTCTGAAGTGCAGACTGGTGTAAAGTCAGCAGGATGGCTGAACAGAATCACCCAACTACCCTGAAAATCTGACGGAAAATGAATATCCCCCTGCGTGGTAACGGCGTTAAATTCGGGAGCTTTATCTCCGATTCGTGGCATCGCCACAACTTGTTTTTCAATGAATTGTTCCATAGTACTTTTGATTTTGTGAGTGTTTTAGCAAAACAGTATTGCTCCATTTCTGACTTTCTAACAGAAATGAATTCAACCTTCCCGAAACTACCGTAGAAAAACTAATTAAACAGTGACAATGATCACCCTCCAGAATAATCCTTATCAGGGTTGATAATTAAATA
Organism: uncultured Cytophagales bacterium; assembly: GCA_942491425.1. Lineage (GTDB taxonomy): Bacteria > Bacteroidota > Bacteroidia > Cytophagales > Cyclobacteriaceae > JBGTGG01. Next base: position 3,813 of record CALOAV010000007.1, on the reverse strand, counting down.
CCGACTTTGTGAACCTCTGTGGAGCTTTGTGCAACTCTGGGTAACAGCTATTTCAGAAAGAATTGATTTGAGAATAGTGATTATAGATTTTATGATTCATTGTTGTCCGGTAAAATTTTTTCGACAATAAAAAAGGCTGAATCTAATTTAGAAATCAAGCATTTCTGGTGTTCCACAAAAGTAAGGTCCCCTTTCTCAAATTCTGGATAAAAATTTTTTTTGGCTCGGATGAAATCCCTGAGTGTATAGCATAGCTTCGGCGTAGGCAGCGCTGTGATCATTAACCCGCGGTTTTAACCGCGGGTTAATGATGGTAGAAGTAGTTAACGCGGACTGCTTCGTTCCACCCGCGTTATGTTGGACCTTTTTTCTGGTGACATCAGAGAAGGTGTTTCAAAGGGTGCGCCAGCATGAAGTACATTTCAAATGAAAATGGTAGTCGCACCGTATAGGCAGATGGATGAATACAAAGTGAAATCGGAACCCAAAAGTGGTTAAACATAATTTTAAATATTTTCCCCGGACAACAGTGATTTATGATTTTTTAACAGATGACCTGGAAAAGAGACCAGAAATTTTACTTAATGATAAGATTCTTAATAACTATATTGGCCGTGGATGAAGATGATGAGAAACGCGCTATAAACGAGTCCTTGTTTACCAACCTTTATTCAATATGAAGAAATGTCAATGTTCCCAATGCGGGTCAACCGATTTTGACCGTGAATGCGAGGAATTTTTACGCTGCAGCCATTGTAGTAGTCTGTTTCGCATGCGGGCTCCCGAAAACTCCGGTGGTGGCAAGGTGATTATCGCCAAAGGCGCCAATGTTACTTTTGGCAATGAGGGAAGAGTGATCATCCACGGTGAGTTAATTATCGAAGAAGGTGCCCATGTTGCTTTTCTTGGTAAACTGGAAGTAGTAGAGAAGGCACCATCTGAGAAAGTACAAGAAGCAAAGGATCACTTGGAACTCGTGAGAAAGTCCGCTGAATCATAAACAAACCGCGTATTAAAAAAAGCTTTATCCAAGATTTCAAAATTGATTGAATATGCAAGTAAGCTCTATTCGTATTCAGCTGTTTTCAGCTTTTATTTTCGTCCTGGCATCATGTTCTTCAAATCCGAAAATAAGTTTTGAATCCCTGTTAAGCGACCTGGTAGACAGAGACAAATTAGCTCGTTTTCCTTCTCCGGATTTTACCGTAGCCCAATTTAGCAGCTATGACCGGAATATGGTACAACCAGGTGATTCTACCTGGTTTGCCAATTGGGACCGATCAATGTTTTTGAGAGTAGAAGAACATAACGGGCATCAGGAATATGTCATGATGGACACATCATGTGCAGGTGCTATTGTTCGATTTTGGATGACTTTTTCCGGAGAAAATAGTGGTAAAGGCATATTGCGCATTTACCTTGATGGGAGTGAAAATCCGGTTATAGAAGGACCTGCTGTTGATATCTTAAGTGGTAAACTCCTGATTGATGGAATACTGGCCAGTTCAGTAAGTGATTCGACCGACTATTCAATGAGAGGTCATAATTTGTATTTGCCTATTCCATTTGGAAAGGGATGTAAAGTGACCTATGAGTCGGAGAATATCAAGGATTTTGGTGCTAAAACAGGCGGCGAATCAGTTTATTATAATATCAATTACAGGAAGTATCAGGATGCGAAAGTAGAAACCTTCACGTTGGAACAATTAGTTATACACAAACAGAAATTAATGGAGGTTCAGGAAGAATTGAAGTCAAGAAAGAATGATCTTGAACATCTTCAGGTGATGAAACATGAAATCAAAAAGACGGTTAACCCCGGAGATAGTATTTCCTGGAAATTATCTGGTACACAAAGCGCAATAAGGCAAATTACATTCAAGGTTGAATCTGAAAACCTGGAGCAGGCATTAAGAAGTACGATAGTAAAATTAACGTTCGATGGGAATTTAACAGTTTGGACACCGCTGGGTGATTTTTTTGGTACAGGCTACCAAATCAGGCCATCTCATACCTGGTATACCGAAGTAACAAAGGACGGGCAGATGACTTGTCAATGGGTAATGCCTTATGTGGACCAGGTTGAGATGACTATCCTGAACATAGGAACCTCCCCTGTTTTCGTGAACGGATTGATCTCAACTTCCGATTGGGATTGGGATGAGAGAAGCATGTATTTTGGGGCGAGCTGGCATCAGTATTCCAATTTGTTTACAGGCGAAATGAAAAACATGGGTGGCGGAGGTGGCCCGTTCGATATAAATTTTATTACCCTTCATGGCAAGGGAGTATATGTTGGTGATGCTGTAACCTTGTTCAATACCGTTTATGCGTGGTGGGGAGAAGGAGATGAAAAGGTTTATGTAGACGGAGAGCCCTTCCCCTCACATATAGGAACGGGTACCGAAGATTATTATGGCTATGCCTGGTGCAGACCTGAGTTGATTACAAGCCATCCATTCATTTCTCAACCCGACGGATCGGGCAATTTTGACCCGGGTTATACGGTCAATATGAGAGTCAGGAATTTGGATGCCATCCCCTTTAACCAGCAATTAAAATTCGATATGGAAATGTGGCACTGGACAAGATCACATATCAATTTTGCTCCCATAACGTTTTTCTATCTTCATCCTGACGGTATTCAACCGGTGGTACCGGACGTGGAAAATGCCCGGGAGAATGTAGTTTTGAAAAAGAAGATTTAATTTCCCCTTTTATCTCTAATGGAACAGTAGAAGGGGAGAACATGATATACAGTGGATCCACCGGAGGCAGGTTCAGGTATCAAAATTCAACCAGTCCAGGTTGGAGTAAAAACATGCAAATCTATTGGTCAGATGTTAACGCAAATGATTCACTTGAGCTGAGGTTTATGGCTGAAACAGCTGGCGAATATGAGGTAGCGGGAATATTTACGTTGGGGCCGGTTCTTGGTGAATTTGACTGGGTTCTTAACGGAGTGAAAATGAAAGATGTTCTGAATTTGAACAGAGACCTTGAAAAGGTTTCTGTTCTCAAGCTCGGTAAATATCCCATTCTTAAGGGAGAGAATACCTTAGTCATCAGCGCGAGAAAAAATATATCAGGTAAAACTTCCTCCTTTTCCCTGGACTATTTAACATTCAACTAAATTATCTGCTTCGTTAATTAATAATGATTCACGACCATATACCATGAAGAAATCTACAATTTTATTAGCATCCATGCTGCTAACATTTGGTTTGGTGAGCGCGCAGCCGTATTTGAATAATAAAGCCCCACTCAAGGCGAAAAATTATAGGGAACTTCCGCTGGGGAGCATCAGGGCTAAAGGATGGTTGTATGAAATGTTACTCAGCCAGAAAAATGGTTCTACGGGTGCATTGAATGAATTGTACCCTGAAGTGATGGGTGAAAGAAACGGTTGGTTGGGAGGCGATGGGGACCAATGGGAACGTGGGCCTTACTGGAATGACGGGTTGCTTCCTCTGGCGTATATTTTAGATGATAAGGAGCTCCAAAAAAAGTTCAACCCTGGATTGAGTGGGCCATCGCGAGCCAGGATGAAGAAGGGTATTTTGGTCCGCGTAAGGATTATCCGGCTGAAAAAGGATTACAGCGAAATGAATTCCAGAGACTGGTGGCCTAAAATGGTTATGATCAAGGTGCTGCAGCAATACTATTCTGCAACTCGCTGATGCGCGAATCATCACATTATTGGATAAATATTTCCGGTACCAATTGAAAACACTTCCAACAACTCCATTGGGCAATTCGGACTTTCTGGGGAGAATTTCGTTCGGGAGATAATTTACAAGCTGTTTACTGGCT
>CALOAV010000006.1:0-2529 GCA_942491425.1 uncultured Cytophagales bacterium | reverse complement strand
GCCCCTTCAGGTCGACAATAGGTATGTCGCTCTAATCCGGTAAAAACCTGATTGCGAGAAGGATCAACTATTCCTTCTTTCTCAGAAGTTAAAATGGGAAGTAAACTGTTGCCTGTCATTTCTAAAGGAATTTTTAGTCCGATAGCTTCCAGAATGGTTGGCGCCAAATCAGTCAGGCTAACCATGTCATCAACTTTTCGACCACCTTTAACTTTGTCTCCCCAACGGATTGCCAATGGCATGTGCGTTCCCCAGTCGTATAAATTCACCTTGGCACGTGGGAAAGGCATCCCATTATCGGAAGTCACAATAATGATGGTATTGTCCAGCTTTCCGGCCTTCTCCAGTTCGTAAATCATTCCGGCCAAGTGGGTATCGTACCACATAATTTCATAATAATAATCCATAATGTCCTGACGGATCACTTCATTATCCGGCCAAAAAGGTGGCACATCAATATCAGCTGCATTTAATCCGGCTTCTTTTTCGCCCACCCCAAATTGGTATTCGCGATGAGGTTCGGTAGATCCAAACCAAAAGAAAAATGGCTTATCATCCGAATTGTCCTGAAGGAAATCATGAAAGTTGGCCGTGTAATCCCGTCGGTCAATTCCGTAGGCAATTTCTTTTTCCAGTCGCTTGTTGTAGGCTTTGATTAAAGGCTCCCGTTTGAGGCCGAGGTACGACCAGTTTCCGGGAGCCCATCCTTTACCTGTATACCCAACATGAAAATCGTTATCGTCCAGAATGTGTGTTACCAGTGGAAGTTCCTGAGGGATGGAGCCCATTAACAATCCGGCTTGTTCGGTTCGCCAAATATCCTGTCCGCTTAAAATTGCTGTTCGCGAGGGGGTGCACGACGGACAGGAAGCAAAGGCATTATTAAACAGAACACCTTCTTCGGCAATGCGATCGAAAGCTGGTGTTTTAATTACTTTATTTCCTGAAATGCTGGTGTGCAACCACGATTGGTCATCGGCTAAAACCAGTAGGATGTTTGGTGTTTTTCTATCAGCAGCAATTGCTTTTACTGAAATATTCAGTAAAAATATTGCAGCAATTAATAATGGTAGTTTAATTAGTTTCATGTTATTGGTTGTTAGTCATTAGTCAATGGTTTTACTTAGAACGTTTCCTCCCCTTTTAAGGGGAGGTGAGCCCGTACCATCAGGTCGGGGTCGGAGGGGTTGTCTCCATTTCAGGTCTCCACAAAAATGAACTTCTCATGGAACAGATTGCTTCGTACCTCGCGATGACGATACAAGTTGCAGCAATCGCTAATCGTAAATCAATTATAAATTTCCTCCAAACTCTTCTTTATGCACCACATTTCCTTCCACATCACAATGGCTAAAAACAATAGCTGGCACACCATTCTCCCGCGAAACATTCACTTTCAGGTAGCCGCCTTTCACCCGCAGGAACCGATGTTCTGAGCGTTCATCCCAGGCATGCCATCCTCCGGCATGTTTGTCGGCTCCGGCGCCACAGCTAAATTCCCACAAATTGCTTCCTTCCGGATGGGTCACATATTGCCAGTGGCGGTCGCCGTTACACAAATACACATTGTCAAACTGGTTCAGGAAATTGCGGATTTCATCACCTTCGTATTTCCAGTTTGAGTTGGCATAATTATCTGATTTTTTCTCACGGTCTGGTCCCAAAATCGGATTGGCATTAATCACCACTTTAAAAGTTGCATCCGATTCTTTCATGTTTTATATAGCCACTCTTTTTGTTCTTTCCCGAAAATGGTTTTTCCCGGAAGATCATCGTCCGTGTTTTTACTTCGGTAATTTCGTCCTTCGGTAATCCAAATCTGCAAATCTTTTCCCCAACGAATGGTCTTGTAAAATTTATCGTGCGACGGGAACTGCTCTTTTTCGAAAATTTCCAGTCCGCGCTCCCAGTCTACCATTCCATAGGTCATACCCGGATAGGCATCGTTGCAAAGGGCATCGTGATCATCCTTCATAAAGTAGGAAGTTGTTTGCGACCAAAAGGTTCGTTGCAAAGGCAGAGCAAACAAACGGTCCCATTTAAAACGCATCATCGGCTCGGTCATGGCATAAGGCTGTGGCTTGTCGTAATATTCAATGTCGCCTGTATGAACGTAAAAATCGGGAAAGCTTTTTAGCATCGAATCATAAATTTTGTGTCCCCCAATTGTGTCCTTGCGCCAGTAGTCGTGACAGGTTACCACTGCAAACTCAATGTCTTTTTCTTTTTCTGCTGAAGGAGGGGTTTTAAACGAACCATCAATTTTATCCGAAACAGCGGATTTGGAATCTTTTCTGGCTTCAATTTCAACCACATATTTGGTGTCGGCAAGCAGATTTCTCAGTTTCCACTGGGTTGTAAAGTTTTTCTTATCATCCACTGCAATCCAGTCAGTTGCTATTTTCCTTTCTGAATTGGTCAACGGATAATACGTCAGTTTCACCTCTCCTGAAGCACCGGGGCATGCACCTTCCATGTCTTCCAGTTTAAAACCATCGGGTATTTGTGCCTCGTAAATATGTTTCAGAA
>CALOAV010000005.1:0-19191 GCA_942491425.1 uncultured Cytophagales bacterium | reverse complement strand
GGTGCAATCCAGAAAGCAGGGGCCGTCAAATCAAGTAAAATTAAGGACCATGCCCGCTCTGACTGGATGGAGATTGAAAAACAACGTGGAATTTCAGTGGCTACCTCCGTTATGGGATTTGAATACCACAATACCAAAATTAATCTCCTCGACACACCCGGTCACCAGGATTTTGCCGAAGATACCTACCGAACCCTTACTGCTGTTGATAGTGTGGTGATGGTGATCGACTGTGTGAAAGGGGTCGAGATTCAAACTGAAAAATTGATGGAGGTTTGTCGCATGCGCAGCACACCGGTGATGTGTTTTATTAACAAGCTCGACCGGGAAGGCCGCGATCCATTTGAATTACTGGACGAGATTGAGGAAAAACTTTCCATTAAAGTACGTCCGCTCAGTTGGCCGATTAGTATGGGGAAGTCCTTTAAAGGTGTTTATAGTTTACATAAGAAAAGTTTACTCTTGTTTACACCCAGCAAAACGACGCTGGGCGAAGGAATAGAAATCAAGGACTTGTCTGATGAAGCCCTTGATCAACTGGTTGGTGAATCCAATGCGAATCAATTGCGTGCCGATGTCGAGCTGATTGAAGGTGTGTATCCTGACTTTGATGTGCAGGAATATCTTGATGGAAAGGTTGCTCCGGTGTTTTTTGGTAGCGCAGTAAATAATTTTGGAGTGCGCGAGTTACTCGATACTTTTATTGAGCTGGCACCCTCTCCGTTGGCACGGGAAACAACCGAACGGGTAGTGGAACCGGATGAGCAAAAATTCACCGGCTTTGTTTTTAAGATTCATGCTAATATGGATCCGCGACATCGAAACCGGATTGCGTTTGTACGGATTTGTTCCGGAAAATTTCAACGGGGAAATAACTATCATCACGTTCGAAATGATAAAAGCATTCGCTTTTCAAATGCTACAGCTTTTATGGCGCAGGATCGGGAAACGGTAGAGGAGGCATGGCCGGGTGACATCGTCGGTATTTTTGATACTGGTAATTTAAAAATTGGCGACACGCTTACCGAAGGAGAAAAATTTCAATACACCGGTATTCCGAGTTTCTCACCAGAGATCTTTAAAGAGGTGGTTAACATGGATGCCATGAAAACCAAACAGCTTGAAAAAGGACTGGTGCAATTGATGGAAGAAGGAGTGGCGCAAATGTTTTCCTATGAACTCGGCAGCAAGAAAGTAATTGGAACGGTAGGAGCGTTACAATTTGAAGTGATTCAATTCCGGTTGAAAAATGAATATGGCGCTACCGTTAAGTTTGTGCCGCAAAACATTTACAAAGCATGCTGGATTTCCAGTAAGGATCCAAAAAAATTGGCTGACTTTATTGACTCCAAACAGCGGCACATTGCCCGCGATAAAGATGATAAGCTCGTGTTTATGGCGGAGTCTCGTGCCTGGTTGCAAATGGTACAGGATAATTTTCCGGAAATCGAATTCCATTTCACTTCCGAATTACAAGACTAATTAGCCATGAAGACCAACGGGTTCACGGTGCTGTATGAAGACAATCATTTATTGATTGTTGACAAGGCAAGTGGCGTGTTGGTACAGGGTGATAGCACAGGAGATGTTCCGTTAGTTGAAAGGTGTAAGGAGTATATTAAAGAGAAATATCAAAAGCCTGGTGCTGTTTTTTTAGGTGTGGTGCATCGTCTCGATCGACCTGTCAGTGGGGTAGTAGCATTAGCCAGGACGTCGAAAGCACTAACGCGTATGAATGCGCTTTTTCGCGATCGGAAAACTGAAAAAATTTACTGGGCGTTGGTGGCAAATAAACCTAAGGAGAAATCGGGCACTCTGGTGCATTGGTTGATTAAGGATGAAAAGAAAAATAAGACCACGGCCTACAAGCAAGAGCATCCACAGGGACTTCGCTCCGAATTAACGTATACAATGCTAAAAGAAGTTAGCGGATATTATTTATTGGAAGTTAAGCCCATTACCGGGAGATCGCATCAGATTCGGGTGCAACTTGCCAGCATGGGCTGTCCGATTGTTGGGGATTTGAAATATGGCTCCACCATTCAACCTCCGGATGGAAGTATTGCCCTGCATGCACGTCAATTAAACTTTTTACATCCGGTGAAGGATGAATCTCTGCATATCACGGCGGAGGTACCCAGGACCAATTGGTGGGTACCCTTTCGTAAATAACGGGGTGGATATTTGATTTATTCCATTAAATTTTTAGTTTTAAATTCCCTCTTTTTATTATTTACCGAAACCCGTTGCGATGAACAGAAATCGACTGTTATTTTATTTCCTTTTAGTACTTACTTCCGGCTGCACGATTCTTTCAGATGATGATTTAGATGATTTGCCTGAAGCCATCAGGGCAAACAAAATTGAGTTGGTGTATTCAAATTCTGTGGATGACACAGAGAAAAGGCAAAGCGCCCCTATTACCTACTCAGGAAATGTAGTAGAAATTAATTGGCCAGCGGATGTCGATGTATTTTTTTATAATAGGGATATAACCAAAACAGTGTATCACCTCAATGCGAAAGGCTGGGCGGAAAAAGTTACCAACACGTTTGAAGACGGCACCGTGATGGAGGATGTGATCACCTATAATGCAACGGACCAGGTGGTAGAATTAACGAATTCCTTTTTCAAGGATAAGTTACTATTCTATTACAAGAATAACGCAGTGGATAGTGTAGCAAAATCAAGAAACAGTATGACTCAATTTGGGTTTTATAAATTAGGTTTTGAGGATGAGTATAGTAGGTATTATTACTGTGTTTTCCCACTTGATGAAACTAAGCCATACCAATCGGCTGGCTTTTATTGTAATGATTATCCAATTGAAAGCAATGAACTAAATATGTCCAGTTACAGTCAAAGTAAACAAGATGAACAGTACGAAAAATATGGAATCAGCCAGTCTATCTATACTACTTTTACTATCGAAGGGGAGTTCACTAACTGTACTAATATCTATGTATGTAATATAGGTGGGTATTATAATTTTTATGGTGTTTTGAATACTTTAGATATTGGTGTTGGCTCCACTAATGATTGTTACTATTGCGGATTCGGCAATCAAGGATATTTGAATAGCTACATAATAATGCCTTTGTTATTTCCTGACAATTCTATCCTGAACATGGTTAGCACCGATAATGAATTAAAATGGATTACAAAAAACAATGGATTTAAACAAGAGCTTGAATCGCTGATACAGGGAGTTCGTTATCAATTTGAGCCTATTAATTAAAAAGTTAATGAGAGCGTTTGTTATAGTAAGTTTATTTTTTATTTGTTCAGGAAGAGCAAATGCTCAGGATCGACTAATCGAATTGAAATTAGGTGGAGCGGCGATATCAACCGAGATATATAACTATGATGGATTCTACTATGGTTCTGGTTATGATGTGGAAGTCCACTATTATATTAAATCGAAACTTGCCGTCGGTGCATTTTACACACGATCATTTAATTTTTTGGAAGAAGAACTTAGTGGAGCGTTTATTGAAGTGATTGGAAACAATTATTCCTTAACCGGAAATACCTCAACTCTTCAGTATGGCTTATCGGCAAGATATTCTTCCAGACGTGAAAAGAGATTTAGTGTCTATGGTACTGTGTGTTTTTATCGATTACAAAACGTATATGATTTTGAAGAAGAGGTTGGATTCAAGATTGGTGATGAAGGATTTGCAGCCGGTATTGGAGGAGGATTGGGATTAAAAATATCACGGACAATCGGGTGGCATATGTTGGAAATCACCTACAATCATTATGTAGCAGGCATGGACTTCACAAAGGAATATTTTGGATTAGGGGAGGTGCATATTAAGTCCGGGCTGGTATTTAATATTATGGAAAGGAAATAGGATAACATGCGTAATTTTTTACTATCGATCTTTGCACTTGTTATTTCAGTTTCCGGGAATGCCCAGGAACATTTAAAATTTAAGTACGGATTTAATAAGGCCGCAGATATACAATATACCCCGGATCAAACTTTACTCTGCATTGCTGATGACAACGAATTGGTGTTTTATACTTCTGGTACCGGGAATAAGGTTAAAACCGTTAAGCCAGCCAAAAGTAAAATCGTCGCCTTTTCATTTCATGATGATGGTGTTCATGCCGTCATCGCCTTTGCTAATGATGAAGTGGTTTTATTTGACTTGATTTCCAATTCGATTCTAAAAAAGTTTAAAGTGGATGCATCTATCCTTTCTGCCCGTCTTGCAGAAGATTTTAAAGTCGCCATTGCTACCGAGAAATCGGTGATGGTATATGACTTCACTGCTGAGAAACTTATAGCAACCTGGAGTGAGCATAGTAAACCCATCCGCAGCCTGACCGTATCGAAAGACGGTAAAAATATTGCTTCCGGAGGAGGGGATGGTTTTGTGATCGTTTATGATTTAATTGGCGCTGTACTCTCTAAAAAAGAGATCCATACGACATGGGTTCGCTCGTTAACGTTTAGTCCGGATGGAAAAACCATAGCAAGTGGTGACGATAAAGGCAATGTGTTTCTTAGTGACTTGACGGGAAATGTACTGTACACCTTCACCGATGCATCCGGTTGGGTGCGTTCCTTACAGTTCAGTGGTGATGGGAAATACCTGGCCACCGGTGATGAAAAAGGTAATTGCTTAGTGTATTGGGTTGAGCGGAAAACAATCAGCCAACGATTCAACAATCATCAACCCATTATCCAAATTCGGTTTAAACCCGATGGTAAGGAACTTGCTACACTTGTGGATTTAAAAGGAATGCGCACCTGGGATGTAACTGCATTATCGATTGCTCCGGTCTTCAAGTTTCGCGACCAAAAGGACAATACCCCACCCCAGATTTTTGTCTCGAATCCACCGAATACGCAGAATGATGAACGCATCCGGTTTTCTGAAGACTTACTGGATTTGCGCGGAATTGTGGTGGATGAGTCGGGTATCCGAAGCCTTAAAATTAACGGCATCGTTACCCCCATTAAGGACAATGGAAATTTCGTCATGAATATGCCCTTGAGCATGGGTGATAATTTTGTAACCATCGAAGCAAAAGATGTGAACGATAATATTGCGATCAAGAAATTCATCATTGACCGTAAAAATCTTTCGGGAGAGGAGTATGATCACTCCAAAGCAAAAAATCACCTTATTGTTGTCGGTATTAATGAGTATGAACATTGGCCGAAACTTTACAATGCAGTTAAAGATGCGTCCGATGTAGCGAGTACATTACTAACCTCTTATACTTTTGATTTTGCAAACGTGGTGATGCTGAAAAACGAGCAGGCTACACGCAATAATATTTACAAGAGTCTCAGAAGTTTAATTGAACAGATAACACCGCAGGATAACCTCATCATTTATTATTCCGGACACGGTTATTTTGATGAACTTTTGAATGAAGGATATTGGATCCCTGTAGATGCCCGGACGAATGAAAGTGGTGATTACCTATCGAATTCTGATTTATTGAAAATCATTGGGAGCATAGATTCACAGCATACTTTTTTGGTGGCGGATGCCTGTTTTTCCGGTTCATTGTTTTCTGATTCCAAACGGGGGTATGCTGAGAATGTAGAGAAATTTCGTTCACGGTGGGGACTAGCTTCGGGAAGACTTGAGGTTGTCTCCGATGGAACCGAAGGTGAGAACAGTCCATTTACTGAAACTTTTTTGGAGTTCTTAAAAACAAATGAAGAAGAAAAATTCCCGGTTTCAGAATTAATTCAATATGTAAAAATAAAAGTAGCAGAAAAATCCGATCAGACACCACTTGGTAATCCACTCAAATCTGCCGGAGATGAGGGTGGGGAATTTGTTTTCTACAAAAAAAATTAGCCATTCTTCAAACCAACGAATCAAATGATGGTGTTAAACCATATTCCTATGAAGGAGCTTTCTTATCTTCGCCCGAAAGTGTGACTATATGAGTTGGCTCGACAAACTTCAGGTACGATGGAAAGTGAAAACCTTAGGTCAGGTGGTTGTTATTCTCATCGTTTTTGCCTGTACCGGGTTTACAGTATTATTTATTAAGCGACCACTTTTTGAATATTGGTTTCCAACCGGGGAAAAACCATTCTGGGCCAGCACGCTTTACTGGATTTTGATTTTCCCGGTGTACAATCTTTTTCTTCTGTTTTACGGATTTCTGTTCGGTCAGTTCAAATTCTTCTGGGAATTTGAAAAGCGGTTTTTTAGCCGGATTTTCTTGAGAGCGCGGAAATAGCAAATTCCAATGATAATAATGCTTTGAATTGTTCTGAATTGGGTATCTTTCTGTACCCCTCTTTCACCATTCAAAGAATTCATTTGATTCGAAATGATTAGTTCAATTCGTGAAATAATAGCGCTACGCCACTCACCTATGTGGGGATTCTCCCGCGAAAAAGAACAGGACTACTTAGCATTTGTTGCAAAGGGTAATTTATTAATGCTTCGATTAATTAATTGGTTAAACCTTACCGGGTACTCCATCTTTATAATCGTGGATTTAGGTCGAGAGGTGGATCATCCTGTCATGCTGATCGTAAGAATGACGATGGTGATATTCTCAGCGGCTTTAATTTTTATCAGTTTTAGAATGAAATTTACAGGAGCACAAACAGAATGGCTCCTAATAACAACCTTTTTGGGCTACCTGATAATTTCTGTGACATTAACACAAGTTGCTGAATTACCTTTTTACTCACTCCCCAATTTATTTATCAATCTAATCGTGATCACCTTAATAAGCGGGTTAAGACTTACCCAATCGCTTTTGTTAATATCCTTATATCTGATCGTATATCTCATTATAACTTTTTTCTTTGATAGTAATCCATTTTATAATTCGCAAATTCCGCACCTGATTAGTACGTCCATTTTTGCCGCCGTTATAACGGGTGTCCTTGAAGCAAGAAGAAGAGGGAAATATTTGCGGTATATCACCCTGTTATTTCAAAATAAAAAAGTAGATGAACTAAATAGACAGAAGACCAGGATTATCGCTGTTCTTTCACATGATGTGCAATCACCAATTAATTCACTTAAGGGATTGCTTTCACTTTCGAATAAAGGTGTGTTAAGTGAAAATGAACTCAAAGGATTACTCCATGATATTCAACACCGCTTGGGAAATGTTTCAACAATGGTTGAAGGTCTGGTAAAATGGGCTAAAGTCCAGGCAATAGGATTTGAAGCAAGGATTGAAGAGTTTACTATCCAGGAGGTTATCCAGGAGAACAAAGATATCTTTGCACCGATTGCAGCAAATAAAGGCGTCACCATCTTACCACAGATTCGTGCAAATTTAATGGTTAGTGGAGACATAGACATTATACACATGGCCATTCGAAACGTGCTGGCAAATGCGGTGAAATTTGCAAATCATAATTCAACAATAGACATCATTACTACCTCCGATTTTGATCGCGTCTCAATAGATATCACCAATTCAGGAGGAGGAATTTCTCAGGAACAACAGGAAATAATATTGAGTTACAACATTCATCCAACGCATGGTTCAGCTGGTGAAAAAGGTACCGGTTTAGGATTGGCAATGTCGAAAGAACTGCTCGTATCATGCGGTGGTGATCTTTACCTGAAGGATGGTTCAGCCGAGTCCACGACCTTTTGCATCACCCTGCGATTGGCAGGAACTTCTGAAGGAAGTTAAATCACTACATCGGCTGAATCGTATTCTCTAATTCCTTTCCAAACGGCTGATTATACAAACGCTTTCCGGTGGCCCTATACAGGGCATTGGCTACTGCCGCAAAGGCTGGTGGAAACAAGGGTTCTCCAAGACCGGTAGGGTCATGCTCATTTTTCACGAAATGAACTTCAATCGACTTCGGCGCTTCCTTTTGCCGGATCATCCGATAGGTGTGGAAGTTGTTTTTCTCCGGCACACCATCAACAAAGGTTAACTCCCCAAACATGGCGTTTCCAATGCCATCGACAATACCGCCTTCCCCCATATTTTTGGCCGCATCCGGATTCACCACGATACCGCAGTCAACCGCTGCATAAACATTTTCGAAGACGGGTTGATTGTCTTTCATGACCACGTCCAGCACCTCCGCAACATAGGTGTTGTGACAAAAATAGGCAGAAACACCACGGTGAACATCCGCAGGAGGGTTACTCCAGTTGGATTTCTCACGAACCAGTTCCAGCACACCTACATAGCGTTCCGGATCGTAATCGTTTCGTTCACCTACCGGATTGTTCTTGGCTCGTTCCAGCAATTCCAGACGGAAGACGATCGGATCTTTTCCGGCAAGCTCCGCCAACTCATCCAAAAAGGATTGTTCTGCACCGGCAATAAAATTGGACCGGGGTGCCCGGAAGGCGCCGATGGTGATGTTCGAGTCTAATGCCCAACCTTCCGCCAGGTAATGGTCAACTGCGCCGGCAGGAAAGCGATTGGCATGCACTGCATGCTCCGGAATACCGCCGCCCCGAACATGAAAAGCAATCAGATTATTATTTTCATCCAATCCGGCCCGGTAGGTTGCTGTATAGGTAGGACGATAAATACCATAGGTCATATCATCTTCGCGTGTATAGATCATTTTAACAGGGGCATTCATTTTTTGTGAAATGACCGCAGCCTCCACCATGTGATGGCCATAGGCACGCAATCCAAATCCACCTCCCATGCGGGCTAATTTCACCTGAATATTTTCTTTCGGGATGCCCAGTCGTGCAGCAACTGTATTAGCAACAAACTCTGGTGCCTGTGTGGGCCCGTATAATTCGACCTGATCACCGGTAACATGTGCAAAGCAATTGACAGGTTCCATGGTGTTGTGCGCGAGGTAAGGGGCTTTGTAAGTTCTCTCCAGAATTTTAACTGCTTTTTTAAAGGCTGCTTCCGGATCACCATCCTTTCTTAAAATATTGGCGGGTTTCTTTGCCATCTCTGCCATTCTTGCCCGATGACCTTCGGTGCTTTCCACTCCTCCGGGAATGGTTACGGTCTGTTTTCCACCCCAACCGTTTACAACAACATCGGTGTCTGTGGTTTCTTCCCACTCTATTTTCAATGCTTTTTTCGCATTCATCACTTCCCAGGTCGTATTCCCGACGACAGCAACCATGTCAATGAAAGAAGAGACATCAAATGCTGCCCGTTCATAATCATCAGCAAGGGGTTT
Organism: uncultured Cytophagales bacterium; assembly: GCA_942491425.1. Classification (GTDB taxonomy): domain Bacteria; phylum Bacteroidota; class Bacteroidia; order Cytophagales; family Cyclobacteriaceae; genus JBGTGG01. Next base: position 10,055 of record CALOAV010000005.1, on the reverse strand, counting down.
GATAACAAAAATGTCCTTTATACCCGGCATGGCCCGGGCAGCAGCGTCGTCTACCGATTTTATTTTCATACCAAAGGGGGGATGTGCAATCATCGCGATTAACATGCCTTCCTGCGTGTGATCAATACCAAACATCGGCCCTCCGGTGACGATTTTTTTCCCATCCACATTCTTTCTGGAAGTTCCAATGATGCTAAAATCACTGATTTCCTTTAACTGAACCTCTTCAGGTACAGGAAGTCCTGCCGCTATGGATGCCATTTCACCATACCCGGCCTTATTTCCGCTCGCCTGATGGCTCAGAACCCCTCCCAGGGCCGTAATTTCATTGGCTGGCACGTTCCAGGTTTGTGCGGCAGCCTCTACCAGCATCTGACGCGCAGTTGCCCCGGCAGTACGAAGTGGTTTCCAACCCATTCGAATGCCCTGACTACCACCAGTAAACTGACGGTCAAACCGTTCTTTAAAAAAATCAGCCTGTTCAACGATGACATTTTTCCAGTCTACCTCCAATTCATCCGCCAGGATCATCGGCATGGAAGTCTTGACATTTGATCCAAATTCCGGATTGGGCGACATCAGTGTAACCACTCCATTTTCTCCAATCTTGATGTAATTGTTAAGTTCGAACCATTCTTTGGGAAGTGTGAGCGCTTCCTCTGCGGTGGGTTGCTTGCACCCGGCGAGCCAGCTAAAGCTGATCATCATCCCGCCGCCAGCAAGTGCGGAAACCTTCAGGAATGATCTACGGTCAAGGGTTGTTTTTACAATGGTCATGACGGGAGGGGTTTATAGTGATGATGCGTTTGAAGCCGTTTTTATCGCTGCCTTGATGCGTAAATAGGTACCACACCTGCAAATATTTCCATTCATGGCAGATTCAATTTCCGCATCGCTCGGGTTTGCATTTGATTTCAGCAGTGCTGAGGCACTCATAATTTGACCGGACTGGCAATATCCGCATTGCGGAACATCATGTTCCAGCCAGGCTTTTTGAACGGGGTGGTCTGCATTTTCGGAGAGTCCTTCAATGGTAGTGATCTTCGAATCACCGATAGCGGATACCGGCAACACACATGAACGGGTAGCTTCTCCATTCAGATGGATCGTGCAGGCACCGCATTGTGCTATACCACAACCGAATTTTGTTCCGTGCAGTTGCAGATGGTCTCTTAATACCCAGAGTATGGGTGTTGACGGATCGACATCAACTGTTTGCTTTTTACCGTTTACGAGAAGATTGAAAACTGGCATGTGCTTTTTTTTAAGGTGCCTTTAAGAAACCAAGTTAGTACAATCGAATAGATAATGGTTTATGAAAATCAAACCTTCCATTACCGTGAAATGAGGTATTTAACTGCTTCTGATTGAAAACTTGGTAACTGAATTTACAAAATGCAATTGGTTTTTGTTTTGCGAATTCCATGAGCTTTCTGAAATTTTCTATAACCGGTTCGTATTGTCAATAATCGTGGTGTGGTAATGAACAGAGTCTAGCTTAAGGTGTGTCACGAAAGGAATAGAGCAGAAGGTTCTATTGTCCCCGCTGTATGAAAGATGATAGTAGGTCTATCGCATACGCTCATCAGAGAGAGTTTGCAAACCACTCTTTGGTGCTGGTGCTGCAAAGCATTGGTGCTGAACGAAAGAGAAAAGGCTCCCTGAGGAGTCAGGTAAGTGTAAAGAAGCTGAATGAAAATGAATCACTGTTGAAGTGTCGAAAAAGTAACTAGTAAGCAAAAGCAATCATATCTTAAGATGGTTGCGACAGACTTTGGCGGACAATCTGATTTACTGGCCAAAGGCTTACCGGCATGGAAGGTGGCAGGATCTTTACACAGGCTTTTATACGGAACGTGAGAGGCCGCTTTGTTGATGCGTGATAAAACTCTGCAAGAAAAACTCAAAGAGTTCAGATTGCAGCTCAACTCCGATGCAATAGGAGGATGCAACAAGCGGAGTCGGACTAAGTCATAGTAGTGAAGAAGTTCTTGTAATGAGGATGGAGCGAAGGGCTTAGGTTATTCAAGTAATAGTAAGATGAAACAACCAATGAAATTGGGATGAAATCAGAAGAAATTACAAAAACATTACCTGTTACGAAACGCATGGTATGGGAAGCCTATAAGCAGGTTAAACGCAACGGAGGGAGTGCTGGCATCGACAAGGAAAGCATCGAGAAATTTGATGAGGACCTGTCAAAGAACCTGTACAAAATCTGGAACCGTATGGCCAGTGGCAGCTATTTTCCACCAGCAGTTCGCACGGTTCTTATTCCAAAGAAGCAAGGAGGCAGTCGACCGCTGGGAATACCTACGGTAAGCGACCGCATTGCACAAACAGTGTTAAAGCAACACGTAGAACCAGGGTTAGACCGCATTTTTCACAACAGTTCGTATGGTTATCGTCCAGGCAAGAATGCCCATCAAGCAGTGAAGCAGTGTGAACTGCACTGTCGGGAATATGCGTGGGTAATTGATTTAGACATCAAAGGATTCTTTGATAATATAGATCATACGATCATGATGGAACTTGTGGAGAAACACACGCTAGAGAAATGGGTACCTATGTACATTGGCAGGTGGCTCAAAGCCCCAGTAGAACAATTGGATGGAAGCCTGTTGGAGCGAGAGAAAGGCACACCACAAGGAGGCGTAGCGAGCCCGTTGCTGGCAAACCTTTACCTGCACCATGCATTCGATCAATGGATGCAAGCGGAACACAGCCGAAGTCCATTTGAACGCTACGCAGATGACATTATAATTCATTGTCGAACGCGGGAAGAAGCGGAACAACTGCTGGAATCGGTCAGGGACAGAATGCTGCAATACAAGCTGGAGTTACATCCCGAAAAGACAAAGATTGTATACTGTCAGGATTACAGAAGGAAGGACAAGCAAGAGAACAGGAGTTTTACATTTCTGGGCTTTAGCCTCCAACCACGTACAATGCATAGTCAACGAGGAGGATTCTTTCTGGTATTCAGAGCAGCCATCTGCGAACGAGCCAAGAAGAACATACGTGCAGCACTGGCAGACGTTGTTAAACCTTCACGATACAAACATTCTATTGTATGGATGGCTGAAAAGCTAAATGCGCGAATCAGAGGTTGGATCAACTACTATGCTGCTTTTAGCAAATGGGAAACGTTGGAAGTATTTAGTTATCTGAATGGACTATTAATGAGATGGGTAAGAAACGTATATAAAATATACGGGAAGAAGAAAGCATTCGGAAAACTGAGAGAGATTCAGCGGCAATTACCAAACCTGTTTTATCATTGGCAATTTGGAATAAGAGGATGATGAATAACAAGAGCCGTATGAAGGGAGACTTTCACGTACGGATCTGTGAGAAGCTTGGGCTGAAATGCCCTTGCTTACTCGACTCTGCAGGATGCGGGAGGGAATGCGGGCGACTTAAGCTTACTAATAAAAAGAAGTTTGCAACTTTTTACATTAAATAAGTGGTCGGTGTTGTCATCGATCCGTACTATGGGATAAAAGAAGCCTCTGAAAAGTTCAGAGGCTTCTTTTATTTCAATTAGCAATCAGCTAATTATCAAATCATTGTTGTCCCTTCCTGCGCATAGCTTCGGCGAAGGCCTGCGTTGTGCGTAGCCGCTTCGGCATAGGCAGGCGGGGAAATATTTTGATGATGCACAGAACCATCAATCTGCATTACGCGGCAATTGAGTTCGAAGCTTTTATCAAGATTGTAGTCCGCGTTAATAAATCTTCTTTCATTAACCCCGACATAAATGTCGGGGCTAATTAACATTGAATCCCTACGGGATTCTTGGTTACGGACCGGCTTTCGAATTATTGACGAGCTTAAGTCTATTGGATGCGGGTGGGATGCGGGCGACTTAAGCTTACGAATAAAAAGTAGTTTGTAACTTTTTGCATTAAACAAGCGGTCGCTGTTGTCACCGATCGGCCACTGTGCTGGTGGCTGATGACACAGTGATCCACCCATCAGAAGATAAATCAAGTCGCAAACTGCTTAATATGGGCAGGTCAGGGAAAATATTTGTTGAAGCACAGAACCATCAATCTGCATTACGCGGCAAGTGAGTTCGAAGCTTTTATCAAGATTGTAGTCCGCGTTAATAAATCTTCTTTCATTAACCCCGACATAAATGTTGGGCTATTGACATTGAATCCCTACGGGATTCTTGGTTACGGACTGGCTTTCGAATTATTGACGAGCTTAAGTCTATTGGATGCGGGTGGGATGCGGGCGACTTAAGCTTACGAATAAAAAGTAGTTGCAACTATGTACATAAACAAACGGTTGGTGTTGTAATCGATCCGTACTGTGGGATAAAAAAAGCCTCTGAAGAATTCAGAGGCCTTATATTCTGAAGGCAATCAGCACATTTGCTAATCACCTCATCAACTAATTAACTACTCCGTCGGCCAGTAAAATAGTTTTGTTATTCAAAACTTCAACAACGCCGCCTGTAATCGTGAGCGATTTTGCTCCTTCTTTGGATTTGTATTCTACAACACCCTCTTTTAAAAGAGAGATTAATGGTGCGTGTTGATCCATGATTTGAAAGCCACCATCAGCACCAGGAAAGGTGGCGATCGTTACTTCTCCTTCAAAGATTTTTTTTTCTGGTGTTAGGATTTCAAGAAGCATGCTAAATTGTTTTATTATGCGTTGGCTTCTGCCATCATTTTCTCTCCTTTTGCTACAGCTTCTTCGATGCTTCCAACTAAGTTGAAGGCCATCTCAGGAAGGTGATCATACTCTCCATCCATAATCGCGTTGAAACCTTTGATGGTATCTTTAATATCTACCAACACACCTTTTAATCCGGTAAACGCTTCTGCCACGTGGAACGGCTGCGACAAGAAACGTTGTACACGTCTTGCACGGTGTACCACCTGCTTATCTTCATCAGACAATTCATCCATACCAAGAATGGCGATGATGTCTTGTAGTTCTTTGTAACGTTGTAAAATCTCTTTCACTCGCTGCGCACAGTCGTAGTGCTCATCGCCCACAACTTCTGCACTCAAAATACGGGAAGTAGAATCCAACGGATCTACCGCGGGGTAGATTCCAAGCTCGGCAATCTTACGCGACAATACTGTTGTGGCGTCAAGGTGAGAGAATGTTGTTGCCGGCGCAGGGTCAGTCAAGTCATCGGCAGGTACATAAACCGCCTGAACCGATGTAATTGATCCATTCTTTGTGGAGGTAATCCGCTCCTGCATGGTTCCCATCTCTGTTGCAAGCGTTGGTTGGTAACCCACCGCTGAAGGCATACGACCCAAAAGAGCGGATACCTCAGAACCTGCTTGTGTAAAACGGAAGATGTTATCGATAAAGAAAAGAATATCTTTTCCTTTTCCGGTTCCATCACCATCGCGGAAATATTCAGCAACCGTAAGACCAGATAACGCTACACGAGCACGGGCTCCCGGAGGTTCATTCATTTGTCCGAATACGAAAGTGGCTTTTGAATCTTTTAATTTCTCCTGATCTACTTTGGAAAGATCCCATCCACCTGCGTGAAGAGATTCCATGAATTCAGGACCGTAATCAACGATACCAGCTTCAATCATCTCACGAAGCAAGTCATTACCTTCACGGGTTCTTTCACCAACACCGGCAAATACAGAAAGACCAGAATATGCTTTCGCGATATTGTTGATCAATTCCTGGATCAATACGGTTTTACCAACACCAGCACCACCAAACAATCCGATTTTACCACCCTTTGCGTAGGGTTCAATCAAGTCAATAACCTTAATACCGGTATAAAGTACTTCCGTAGAAGTTGTTAAATCTTCAAATGCAGGCGCATTTCTATGAATTGGAAGTCTGCCTTTACCCGTTGGCTGTGGAATACCGTCGATAGCATCTCCAACCACATTAAAAAGTCTTCCTTTAATGTCCTCTCCAGTAGGCATTTGGATTGGAGATCCCATATCGGTTACTCTCATTCCTCTTCTTAGCCCTTCCGTTCCTTCCATGGCAATGGTACGAACCCGTTCCTCACCAAGGTGCTGTTGACATTCCAGTACCACCTTAGTACCGTCATCTTTCATTACGACCAGGGAGTCAAGAATATTTGGAATTTTAGCATCAGCATCATCAAATGCAACGTCCACTACCGGACCGATGACCTGTGTAATTTTACCTGTATTTGCCATTAGAATTTTATTTGTATAAAAGGTCAGAAAATCGACCGCAAAAGTAGTGGTAATATCGATCAATCCAAACCCAGATCGAATAGAATTTCACCCTTTTTACAAGAAAAATGAAGGTATTGGCGCGCGTAAAATATTATGTTGCATTTAGGGCAATACGAAAGGTTGTTCCTTGATTTTCTTCCGAATGCTTCACGAAAATTTTCCCATTGTGATAGGATTCGATGATTCGCTGTGCAAGGGTCAGCCCCAGTCCCCAGCCGCGTTTTTTAGTCGTAAATCCCGCTCTGAAAACCGACCCTATTTTTGATCGGGGAATGCCTTTTCCGGTATCGGAAACATCAATAAATACTTTACCCTCACTGCCCCGAAGAATCTTAATGGATATGGTGCCAGCATTGCCCATGGCGTCAACGGCATTTTTACACAGGTTTTCGATTACCCACTCAAATAGCGGGGCATGAACATCTGCCATGATATTTTCAGAAAGGGTGAAAACTTCCATTCTGATTTTCGCAGATACACGGGGTCGTAAATAATTGACAACGTTATTAATAAGCAAGGACCACATTTTCAGGCTTCAGGGTAGGGGCAGAGCCGATGCTGGAAAATCGCTCGGTAACGATATTCAGCTTATGAATATCCTTTTGAAGTTCATCGGCAATTCCCCGTTCTTTCAGGATGGGATCATCACGAAGTACTTCCATCCAGGCCATTAATGATGATAGCGGAGTCCCTAATTGATGAGCAGTTTCTTTTGCAAGACCGACCCATACGCGGTTTTGCTCAGCAGCTTTTGAATAATTGAATGCCAGATAACTGATAAACCCGAAAATTGCAATCACCAGTAATTGAATGTAGGGATACGAAATCAGCAGGGTTAGAAGAAAAGAGTTTTTGTAATAAAGGTTGCCATAATTTTCGATTTCCCCACTTTCGTCGAGGGAGGTCATTTTGATGGGTTCATAAAGTTCTTTCATCTCCATCAATTCTTTATCAAGGATTTTCTTCTTTCTTTCTTCTGTCCAGTTTTCGTTTAGTTCAATATTTCGATATTCATATTGTCCATCATTGGTGATCCAAATAATAGGGATTGAATTATTTTTGTATAAAATTTCCTCTGTGATAAAGAAGAAGTTTTGATTTGACTCATCATTGATGGTATAGGCGAGAGCTTTCGCGTACAACTCGATTTGCTGTTTTTCACGTTCTTTTAGCTGGTTCACCAGGATGTTGGTGTAATAGATGGAGCCAACGCTAATCAGTATAGAAACGACCAGCACAATCCATTTGAGCTTGGAATTATCCTGATAAAAGTCCGATATACCGGGTGTAGCCTTAGCCATGAATAGTTGTTAGTTATTGGTTGATAGCTTGGTATAAAACTAACAACTAACCACTAACAACTAACAACTAATGATTAGTTTTTCATCATAAACCACCTGGCCAATACCTTGTAGTTAATCTTTGTTCCATGCATAAGAATACCAACTCGGTAAATTCTTCCAGCAATCCATGTGGTTAATATGAATCCTCCAACGAGCAATGCCTGCGATAAGAGCAGTTCATACCAGGGAACCCCAAAAGCCAGTCGGCCAACCATCGCTATAGGCGAGGTAAACGGGACTATGGAAAACCAAAAACTAGCGGTGCTATGCGGATCGTTTAGAATGAAAAGGAACAATCCAATGTACCCAATGATTAAGGGCATCGTAATGGGCAATGTAAATTGCTGTGCTTCTTGTTGGGAATCGACAGCGGATCCTACTGCTGCGAAAAGTGATCCATACAGGAGGTATCCGCCAAGGAAGTAAAAAGCGAAATTAAAAATGATGGAAGCAATTGGAAGTGAATCCCATGCCATCAATAATTCATTAATTTTTGGATCCTGAGCAATCGCATTGGCAGCCTCTGGGTCATTCATTTGCTGGGTCACTTGCTCCATAGCCTGCTGTTGAGGCATATCCAATCCAAAATACCCCATCACCGCCGAACTCAATACACTGATTAGAATTACCCATATTGCAAATTGCAATAGACCAACCGTTGCAATTCCTAAAATTTTACCCATCATCAGCTGGAAGGGTTTTACGCTGGAAACCAGCACTTCAACGATCTTGCTGGTTTTCTCTTCGATTACCCCCAGCATAATTTGCATTCCATAAATTAGAACAAACATGTAGATGAGGATACCCAGAACAAACCCTAATCCGTACAGCATTCCGGTATTGCTGGCTTTCTCTTCTCCTGTTTCACTGAGATTGATCGACTTAAGTGAAACATTTGTCCGAAGTCCTTTTAACGTTTCTTCATCGATTTGAAATTCGGCTAATTTCAAATCACGAATCTGCCGTTCCAGCATACCCTCCAGATCACCAATTTTATTGATGCTTGGATTTTCCCTCGCGTACAGCGTTATTCCATCAGGCTTTTGAAGCTCGAAAGGGGGAATAAACAAAAGTCCGAAATGGTCGGTTTGATTAAAAGCTTTCTTTGCGGATTCCAAATCGGTATCAATTGAAATGAACTCGAACTTTTCAGTGTTTTCGAATTTTATTAACCCACTTTGGTCAACGACTTCAATCACCTCTGCTTTTGCATCCTTCTCCTGTTGCTGGTAGACAAATACCAGCCCCCCAATGATGGCGGGAAAGATTAATGGAATTAAAATCGTTGCTATTAAAAATGATTTCTTCTGAACGCGATTCAGAATCTCACGTTGCATGATTAGCCAAATCTTACTCATCGCTACCTCCTTTCACTAACGAGATGAAGATGTCACTCATACTCGGAATCTTCTCCACAAAGGAATGTACCTCAGTGAGGCTGATCAACTCTTTAATTAATTCATTGGGGTTACTGGTTCCGTTCATTTTTATGGTGGTCTGGTGGAGATCGTCTTCCAGAATGGTGTTGCTAAGCATTGTGTAGGCAGGTGGTACCGTAAAATTTCCTTTGTGATCTACCACATAGGTGTTGGATCGATAGGTTTTTTTTATTTCTTTTTTCGGGCCTTCCAGAATTTTTTTTGATTTATTAATCAGTGCAATGTGATCACATAGCGACTCTACTGTTTCCATTCGGTGGGTGGAGAAAATGATGGTGCTTCCTTTCTCGCGAAGTTCCATGATTTCATTTGTAATTAATTGGGCGTTTACCGGATCGAAGCCTGAAAATGGTTCATCCAGAATAATTAACCGGGGCTCATGCATGACGGTACTGATGAATTGAATCTTCTGTGCCATCCCTTTGCTCAAATCTTCAACTTTCTTATTCCACCAGTCCGTCACTTCGAATTTTTTTATCCAGGCTTTGCTTTTATCCAGTGCCTCTTTACGACTTAACCCTTTAAGTTGTGCCAGATAGATTAATTGTTCCCCGACTTTTAATTTTTTATAAAGACCGCGTTCTTCCGGCAGATATCCGATCCAGGAAATGTGTTTTTCCTTTAGCGGTTCACCGAAAATCTTCACGCTGCCTTCATCGGAATTGATAATTTGATTAATTATTCGAATGAGGGTTGTTTTACCTGCTCCATTGGGCCCAAGAAGTCCATAGATGCTTTTTTCGGGAACGGAGAGGCTTACCTGATCAAGAGCCAGGTGGTTGGTGTACCGCTTGGTAACTTTTTCTGTTGAGAGAGCTTCCACAAATTGTTTATTTAATGACACTAATGAGTGTCAAAAGATAGGAAGGAATTACAGAAAATAGAATGTTATCGTTTAATCCAGCTTGTCTTTGAAGATGATATTGCCCATGGAAACATCAAGATTGAAGATCATCGCACCTTTTGGATTTTTTGTGTACGAGGCATTTGCAAAGGTATTCTCCTTGATTTTGATCAGGTTTTTTGGAATACTCACACTACACAACCAGGAATCCCTGATT
>CALOAV010000004.1:0-31618 GCA_942491425.1 uncultured Cytophagales bacterium | reverse complement strand
TTTCATACGCACAAGCGGATGATGATGGAACTCCGAAATAATAAACTTCCTGCCGGGTACAGGTGATTGTATTTTTTAGTTCAGGAAATAAAGTTCCCAGCCACGATCCGCAGGCAAAAAGAAAAGCATCCGAGGTATGTACACTTCCATCACTGAGCCTGATCCCTGTCAGCTCATCACCGCGAATTTCTCCCGGGATAATGTGAGTTTGAAGAAAAGTGCCTCCTTCTTTTATAAACTGATTCGCTACCAGCTGACAGCTTTCCCGTGCCTTCAGGAATCCTCCAAAAGGATCGAACCAGCCGTGATGTAAATCATTGGTTTCAATCTGGGGGTAGCGTTTTTTAAGCTCCTCCGTATCGAGGTATCATACGGCATGGTGTGCTTTTCTGCAAAAGGGATGGAATCATCGACCATAGGAGTGTGCTTCTCATAGCACATCCAAAGTACTCTGGTATTATGGAAAAGCTTTTTATCAAATTCCTTTTCATGCTTCCTTCCACAAGGTTAAGAGCGCCGGACATTTGAATCGAAGTATTTTTCATTGGAACCATAGGTGGAGCGGATGACTCTTGTTTCATCTCCGGAGCTTGACCTTGAATTTCCCGGACCCCAAGCATCAATCAGGGTGACCGTAAAGCCTGCTCTTAATAAGTATAATGCAGACCATCCTCCAAATGCCCCAGCTCCAATAACTGGTAATGTGGCTTTTCCCTGAATGGCAAATGCAGCGCATGGGTCAGCAACTAACTGCTTCAGATTTTGGTGAAAAAGTATTTAGGTTGCTAGCGGCTCATCCATCTCTATTGTTTCCAATTAGAAGGGTCTACCCGCCAGGCTTTTAAAGAAGTTGCTTGCGCTTCGTCTATTGTACCATTCTTCAGGGCGTAGTTAATCATGTGGCTATAATCGCTTAAGCAAACCAGTTTGATTTTGGCTTCCGCAAAATTCTGCTCTGGCAACTTCAAAACCATAATTGAATATCGAGACCATCCCAAGTACGTCTGAAATCCGGCATCCCTTCAAGGCTTCGGTAGCTTTTAATGAACTTCCTCCTGTTGAGACTAAATCTTCCACAACAACTACTTTTTGTTTTTTTGTGACCTTTCCCTCAATTAGATTTTCCATACCATGCCCTTTCGGTTTGGGGCGGACATATAGAAAGGGTTATTCAACGTTGATACAGCGATTAGTGCACCCTGGGCAATTCCTGCGGTGGCTACTCCAGCAATAGATTCAACTTCAGGATACTCTTTAATAATCTTCACTTAATCCTCTGTGATTTTCTTCCGGACTTCCGGATACGAAAGGAAAGACGGTTGTCGCAGTATATTGGAGATTTCCATCCAGAGCTCCAGGTAAAAGGTTTTTCAGTATTGAACTTAATGGCTTCAATGGCAAGGAGCATATTGGCAATATGATCTGCTGTTTTTTTTCGGTGTGAATATAGATCATAGCTTCAAATTTATGATTTCGGAGTAAAAAGGGTGGATGATGAAGTTATTATTTTAAGAAATTCAGTGCATAAAATTCGGTTTTTAGCAATGAAATTAACTTCTTTTAAAAAACTCTGAAAACTGCTTGCCTGCTTGCGAAATATTTACTCTTTTGCGATCATGCTTTTGATGTAACCCAGATCAGGATGATCATTTTTATTAACGACATCCCCGTGCAATTGGCCGGGCCGAATGAAAATCCAGACCTGGATCGATTCAACCATATTATCGACGCGCAGAAAGGGGTCCGATCACCAAAGGCCAAGTTTATCAATCATGTTTGGGTTAAAAGGTGTAGATGAAAAAAGTATTGGACAAGGTTTTACACCTTTGAATTCAAAAGTTCCGCTTAATGTTCTGTCAGTATACCTTTCCGTTGACAATTATCCCAGACTAAAAGAATACCTGAAAAAGAAGTTCAAGATTGTAAAAGCTGCTGGTGGACTGGTAGTGAAAAAGAAGAAAAAATTCTTGATGATCTATCGTATGAAAAAGTGGGATCTCCCGAAAGGGAAGAAAGAAAAGATGGAAACCTACAAGGAGGCAGCAGTTCGTGAGGTTGGTGAGGAGTGTAATGTTTCTGTAAAGAGTGGGTACGCGGATTTGTACCACCTGGCATACGTATACGATGAATCGCAGGGCCATGTTAAAGAAAACAAAGTGGTATTACATGGACCTGGTGGATGATTCCAAAATGAAGCCTTGTAGTGAGGAAGATATTGAAGAGGTTAGGTGGATGCGGGAGAAAAAGGTATACCTGGCATTGAAACAATCCTATCGCTCCATTCAATATGTGTTCGAGCAATATTATGCTTCCCTTGAGGAACGCACAATTCCTCAAAAATAATTTACAATGCGTAGGGGAGAAAGGCTGCAACATCGCCACCATAGCGATGTACTTCACGAATAATTGAGGAGTTTATATACGCAAATTGCGGAGAGGTAATCAGAAATACCGATTCTAACTCAGGATTTATATTTCGATTTACTTGTGCAATACTGTTTTCATATTCAAAATCAGTAGTGTTTCGCAAACCGCGCAAAAGATACTTTGCCTTGTTCCGTTTGGCAAATTCAGCAGTCAATTCAGCAAATACTTCAACACGAATAGCTGGGTAATTAGTAAAAGTTTCCAGAATCTTGCCCGACATCACATCGATATCGAAATAGCGATTGCTCTTTTTGGTATTGTGGCCAATGGCAATAATAATCTCATCAAACAACTGCAACCCCCGAAGCACGATATCTTCATGTCCTTTTGTAAAAGGATCAAATGAACCCGGGAAAACGGCTATTTTTTTATCCATTGGCAGGATTTTACCAAGCTATTTATTGGAAAGATGAATGCCGAACAAATCAAGAAAGTGATGTTCCTGAATCTCGTCAAACATGTATCCAAATTGAAGAAAGTCAGGACGGCCACCGAATGTTACGTTGTTTATGTATTTATAAAATTCATGATAGTGTGGTGAATTCTTGCCGATGTATCCCCACAACACTACCTGGCTGGTAGCCTGGTCCATCTTCAGTGATTTCAATACCAACATGATGTAGCGTACATAGTCCGAAAATTGCTTGACCGCAAATTGGTTATAGTACACCAACCGGGTACCGGTGGTGGAAAGAATATGTAACTTAAATCGGTCCACAAAAATATACAGTGGATTATCGTTTCTAGTTTGGGCGTAATTCATGACTCCATCAATTAGCGATGCCGATTGATGTGCAAAAAGAATTTCTTTATTGGGATAAATTTTAGTTAACCAATCTTTCAGGTCTTTGTTGACTGCGAAAACAGTAACTGCGTTGGCTGCCTGATTGGTGACGTAATCATAATCTTCAACCGCCGGGTTGATGGCCGCATTATATTGAAGATAATCAGGGAGAGAAGCTGTTGAGAAAAGCGCTTTTGGTACCTGAACAAATTTCTGGTTTTTAACCGAAACCTTAATGGAACTCCAGAAACCAGCCTTGATGCAAGGGTGGCTGTCAAAAAGTTGATCCAATACTTCCAGTAATTCTTTGTTTGAATTTACATTCGGTAATACATAATCCTCCAGTAGAAGCATTCGGGCTTCGCCCGGTTCAATGACCCCCACTTGAAGGTCACGCGTACCGATATGAATCAGGAGTTGATAGCGCTGAATCTGATCTTCATCAAACCGCTCATCTTTGATCGTCTTAATTAACTTGTAGTTGAGCGCTGTGGTTTGCAATGTTATTCCCAGTTACCTACGGTTGAAACATCATTTCTGTCACCAAAACCAAGTGGTTTTCGATTTTTGGCTTCGTTACTGGCTCGTCTTTCCGGATTGATGGGAGCAGGGTCAACCACTTCAATGACATTGACCATCACTCCGTTGCGTTCAATTTTTCCAGTAAAGATTTCAAATTTCTTTCCTTCTGATCCGGGAATATCTCCTAATGTTTTAATGTTAACCTTTGGATTTAATACATAATCCCACAGAGAAATCAGCAATTGACCCTTTCTTAGCTGATCACCAGGTTTTACATTAGCTACATAATTTACAGTACCACGATCCATAAATTTAAGCTGTTCGGTTTGCTCTCTTCCGGTTTTCCGGATGCGATAGGCTGCTGCCGTTTTTACAACGTACGCTCCCAATTTTGTATCAAACCCCATAAAGGTTCCGTTGTCAGCGGCAGTAATCGTAAAGGTCTTTTTAAATATTTTGTCTTTTACCGAGATATTTCCAATGGTATCAATTTCAACGTGTACGCTGTCTTTACCATAACTAAGCGGAATAATGGTCTCTGTACGCTGTGTAATGGGGACAACGCCATTTTCAATAAAGTTGATCAATGTGTCCCAGCTTTGGGTATACTTACGGTTTTGCTCCAGATAGACTTTCTCAGCTTCACGGATAATCTCCAATTTGTCGATAATTTGTTCCTCCGTTACAGCAATTGACTCTTGAAACTCAATCGTTGAGTTAATATTATCATACAGATAGTAGGCAAGGCCAACACTTACAATGAAAAGAGCGTAGGTAAGTATTTTGGTAAGATTCATTTTTAATGGTTTAAGTCTGCAATAATAAATATTTTAAAGGGTAATTCACAAGGCAAATTCCATAGAAACCGTATTAAATAATGTAAAAGCCACTGAAGCCCGTTGAGTTGTTTGGCATTTTGGACAATGTTTAAAAATTCCATGCTTTTGGTCGAGTGGTATGATGCTCAATTTCGTCGGTAGATAAAAAAGCAACATTTGAAATAATCTGTTGCTTGGGCTCAATTCAGGGTCGTGACCGACTTTCAGTGTCCCCCCCAGAATTGTAACTTCAAAGAATAGCTCAATCGCGTGCAATGGAAGTTGCTGAATAAATTCACATCCAAATAAAAATTTTCCCGGGTCTATGACCAACCCGGTTTCTTGTTCAAATTCCTGCTTCAAGGCAATGCTCAGTGATTGGCCTACCTCAATTCCACCACCCGGTGGTGCCCAGAAATTGTTAGCAGTCAATGATTTATGATTTACCATAAGCAATTTTGTTGTCTTTCCAGCAGATACCGCATACCCGGATGCGGACCCGATTTCCAAACTTTTCGATGATCTCCCGGTTCATGAATCGCAACCAATTAATCCTTTTTTCGCTAAAAAGTCACATAATACCTTTAAAATTCAAGGAATTGGTCAAATTGTTGTAATGAGTTGTTAAATTTGAACAAAAATTTTATTGCCATGATGAAGAGAAGCAGAGTATTAATTGCAGCACTTTTTTTGGCTGCTGTGGGATTTGCCCAGGAAGTAGAAAATAAGGAAAATGGACCGGTTATTAAATGGGAGGAGAAGACCTTTGATTTTGGTGAAATCGAACAAGGAACAACCGTTGAACATACGTATAAATTTACCAATGTTGGAAATGAGCCATTGATCATTACCAATGTTCAGGTAACCTGTGGATGCACCACCCCAAAAGGCTGGCCAAGAGATCCGATTATGCCAGGTGGAAAATCTGAGATAACCGTAGCTTTTAACAGCACCGGTAAGATGGGCAAACAGGATAAGACTATTACGCTTGTTTCGAATGCAAGTGGAACAAACCGAGTTAGTTTTACAACAGTTGTTACGGCACCAAAGCCGCAATAACGGTTTAACACGGAATAAATTTGAGAAAGCCTCACTATTGAGGCTTTTTTTGTTTTTGAGATGCCTAAAAAAAGAAAGACCCAACCCGACCAATAATACGCCACCAACCGGTGTGAAGATTGCAACAAATACTTTGACCCCTGTAAAACAAAGCAGATAAAGACTTCCGACAGAATAAAATGCAGCCGATCAGAAAGCCCCAGGCTGAATAGCGTGTTAAGAATGGCTGGAGAAATTATCCTTCATCAATAGTCCAACTGCCAGTAAACTTAGTGCATGATAGAATTGATACCGAACAGCAAGTTCAAAGGTATCCAATCTTCCAGTTTCTACTAACATATCGTTAAATGCATGGGCACCGAAGGCACCAATGGCAACAGCGAGCCCACCTAGTGCTGCTCCTGTTTTTAGTATTGTAGAATTATTTTTCACGTGCACCAAAAATTGTAGATCCAATTCGAACCATGGTGCTTCCTTCTTCAACGGCTAGTAGATAATCACCACTCATACCCATGGAAAGCTCTTTTATTTCAATATTATCGGGAAGGGGTTGAGCTTTTCACTTTTTCAATGAGGCTCTTTAAGAAGAAAATTCATTTTTTACAATGGAGGTGTTATCGGTAAAAGTGGCCATGCCCATCAGCCCAATAATTTTAATATTCTTTAAAGTTTGCAACTCACCAGACTGTAAGAGCATAACAAGTTCAGTTTCCGACAATCCAAATTTAGTCTCTTCTGTTGCAATGTGAACTTGCAGCAGGCAATTGATGATACGATTGAATTTTGCGCCCTGTTTATTTACTTCTTTCAGTAGTTTAAAGCTATCGATGGAATGAATGAGCGACACGAAGGGAGCAATGTACTTTACTTTGTTGGTTTGAAGATGACCGATCATATGCCAATGGATATCCTTGGGTAGTGATTCATGCTTAAATACTAATTCCTGTACCTTATTTTCTCCAAAATCACGTTGCCCGCAAGCATATGCTTCCAGAATCGCATCCTGAGGTTGCGTTTTAGAGACTACCACCAGCGCAACTCCATCAGGTAAGGTTAATCGAACATTTGATATGTTTTTTTCAATATTCATTCCGTATTTTTGGTTCCATTAAATTAACTAGCTATCATTCCGTAAAGATATGGCCATCCTTGGAACATTACTGAAAAAAGGAATTAAGATTCGGGAAATGATGGAGCAAGAATATACAGCTCCGTTTGATCTCCAAAAGGAAGTACTGCGTGAATTGTTGATCACGGCCAACGACACTGCTTTCGGCAAGCGATATGATTTTCATGAAATTCTGAATGCTTTTCGATCGAATACTAAAGATTTCTACACGCTCTATACTTCTAAGATTCCTATTCACACTTATAATAGGATTTATGCGGATTGGTGGAAGCTTTCGCTTCAAGGTGCGAAGGACATTACCTGGCCGGGTAGGATGAAATTTTTCGCGCTGAGTTCGGGTACATCTGATGCAGCCTCTAAGTATATTCCCATTACAAAAGAAATGACCAAGGCCATTCAACGAACAAGCCTCCGTCAAATATTGACACTTTCAAAATATGATCTTGAATCGAAACTTTTTGAATCCGGTATTTTAATGTTGGGAGGAAGTACGCACCTCAATAAAAAGGGAAGTTATTTTGAAGGCGATTTAACAGGAATTCAAGCTGCCCGCCTTCCATTTTGGTTTCAACATTTTTATAAGCCAGGGAAAAGAATTGCCAAGTCAAGAAATTGGGATGAAAAGTTAAACGACATTATGAAAAAGGCTCCCGACTGGGATATTGGAATTATAGTTGGAGTTCCTGCATGGATTCAAATTCTGATGGAGAAGATCATTGCTTATCATCAGGTTGAATCCATTTATGATATTTGGCCAAACCTTCGTGTTTATGTCCATGGTGGTGTTTCCATTGACCCTTATCGTAAAGGATTCGATAAACTATTTGGTAACAAAGTACATTATATCGAAACCTATCTGGCCTCCGAGGGATTCATTGCCTTTCAAGCATATCCAGATCGTAGATCGATGCGATTGGTTTTAAACAATGGTATTTTCTACGAATTTATTCCGTTCAATGAAAGTAATTTTGATGCGGATGGAGAAGTGCGTCAAGATGCAGAGACACTTTGTATCAATGACGTTGAGGAAGGTGTTGCCTATGCATTGTTAATGTCTTCATGTGCAGGTGCTTGGCGATACTTAATTGGTGACGTAATTAAGTTTGTTTCAAAAGCAGAGTCAGAAATAATTATTACCGGAAGAACCAAACATTTTCTTAGCCTTTGTGGTGAACATCTTTCGGTTGATAATATGAACAAGGCCGTTGAGATGGTGGCAAGCGATTTTAATATCGAAATAAAAGAGTTTACTGTTGCGGGTATTCCACACGGGACATTATTTGCACATCATTGGTTTTTGGGTGCGGACACTGATGTCGATGTTGATGTTAATGCAGTAAAAGAAAAGCTTGATGCGCATTTAAAAGCATTGAATGATGACTATGCGGTAGAGAGAACTGCGGCATTGAAAGATCTTATTGTTGAAGTAATTCCTATCAAGGTGTTTTATGAATGGATGGAATTGAAGGGAAAAGTCGGAGGTCAAAATAAATTTCCACGAGTGATGAAAAACGCACAACTGGAAGATTGGAAATCTTTCCTAAGTGATCGATAGATGGAAATGGTTGCGAATGGTATTGTTTCCGGAATTGTTTTGGCATTTTTAATAGGACCGGTTTTTTTTACCATTATTCAAACCAGTATTGAGCGCGGATTTTCGAAAGGTGTATTAGTCGCCATCGGAGTCTCTGCAAGTGATGCAGTCTATATTGCATTGTCATATTTGGGTTTATCCACATTAATTGCTGATGAATCGATGCAGGTATATCTGGGATATGCAGGCGGTATTGTATTGGTTTCCTTTGGTATCTACTATTTGTTTGTAAAGCGTAAAAAAAATTTGGTTTTCCACCCGACAAACCCACCGAAACACGCAGGGTTTTTCAGATATCTCGCAAAAGGTTTTGTTATCAATGGAATCAGTCCGATGGTATTGGTATTTTGGATCGGTACAGTAGGTCTGGCCACCTCGGAGTTTGGCTACACAACCACTATGCAGGCTTCCGTTTATTTTTCAACAATTGTTGCAACCGTCTTCACAACGGATGTTCTTAAGGCAAAATTGGCTGATAAATTAAGAATATTAATAACCGCCAGATTCATTCAGATATTAAACGTTACGCTGGGAATTGTTTTTATCGCTTTCGGAATCCGACTTTTGTTATTCACAGGCCAGCTTCCGGGGATTTATTAGCTATTAGTTATTAGTTGTTAGTAAGTTTCAGGTTACAGGTTCAACTACAAACACCTAAGCAATTTCGGAATAACTATCAATTACCAACCATTGGCAAAGTTCTATGCACATAAATCTTAAAATATTTATGCGCATGTTATACACCTCCAACCTGTAACCTGAAGGAGGTTGTTGAATACTACCAACTACCAACAAATAAACTACCAACTGAATTAGTCTTGCAAAACGTTACTGAGAAAGGTCGATTTCAACATCATCCAAACCAATAAAAGTATAATGGCCCATTGCAAATAGGGGTAATAGTAATCGGTGGTGTCTTTGAAGCGCGACTCTTTTATTTCTGCTTTCTCGTATTCATCAATGCGGGCAAATACCTGTTCGAGTGCCTGATTATCCGTAACCCGGAAAAATTCTCCTCCACCAATTTCCGCGATTTTTCGCATCGTTGTCTCATTAACTGTATTTTCAACCATGTGTGGCCGCCCAAAAAAATCTTTGCCGAACGGCACCATTCCTTCCTTACCAACAAGAATGGTGTAGACTTTAATGTTGAATGCCCCCGCCAATTCAGCGGCAGTGATGGGATCAATATTTCCCGCCGTATTATCACCATCACTTAACAGAATACAAACTTTTGACTTAGCTTTTGAATCGCGCATCCGGTTGGTGACCACGGCCATTGCACTTCCAATAGCGGTACCCCGATTCTCAATCATTTCAAAACTGATTTCTTCTAAATAAGATTTTAACAAGTCATAGTCGGTAGTGAGTGGCGCAAGCGAAAAGGCATCACCGGAAAACACCACAATTCCAATGCGATCTTCATTCCTGCCATCGATAAAATTTTCAGCCACGCGTTTTGCCGCTTCCAACCGGTTCGGTTGGAAATCTTCGATTTGCATAGATTGTGAGATGTCGAGTGCCAGCATAATATCAATTCCCTCCGTCCATTGCTCAACTTTTTCATTTGTTTTTTGGGGTCTTGCGAGGGCCATGATTAACAAACTCAGTATGAGGATCATTAAAACATCAGGAATTAGCCGAACAAGATTGGAGGCAGACGATTTCAAATCCCGTTGGGCCAGTGCTACCGGTAATTTTTGATTGAAGTTATAACGGAGTAACCATCGGATGATAAATATGACAGGAATAGCAAGTAAAAATACAAGTACATCGGATTTTCCCATGTAAAAGATTTTAGTTGGCTTGGGTAAAACCACTCAATCGAAAACCAGGATAAAGAAAATTGATTATCCATGTTGCAGTTGATCTAGTGTGGATGAGAAGCGAAGGTTTGCATACTCCAACAGACCTTCCAGTTTGTCCATGGATAACGCATGATTTCCATAAATTGCACGGTCGACAGCCATCAGGTGCTGACCAATATTCTCTTCGCGAATAATCTTTAGCGTTTCTTTTGTTGTCAGCTTGGTAAAAGGAACAGCTTCGAGTCGCTCCAGATATTTTTTCCAGATAAAGACTAATGTCTCTACCTCATCACGATCGTATTTTTTACCAATCATATTAAGATACTGTGCATATTTCTCCATAAAAGCACGATGGTTTTTTCGCAGCCTTCTTATTTTGAAGAAACGCTTTATCTTTTTTCCAAAGACAAAAACAATAACAATTATCAATACAACAAAACCACCCAACACGATTAAAGCAATGGGATAATTAAACTGAAAAAAAACAGGTTGATAAGTGGTATTGGTTTTTAATGGTAGTTGTTCAGCCTTCAGTGAGTCAGGAACCTGCGCTACAAGTTGGGTTAAAAGTATACTACCCATTGGTGAATTGATGACTGTGCAATCCTGGGCATTGATCTGGTACACGGGTAAACGTAAATACATTACCGAATCAATCTCGAAGGTGGTCAGGTAATAGATCGTGCTGTCGAAACTCTCGGAATTATTTGTCAGCGTGGGGAAATATTTTTTTTGCTCGTATTCAAAAGGAGCAAAGTCAAAAGTTGAGTCAGGAAAAAGGACAGTCAGGTTACTGGGATATCGGGCGGTCAGATAATATCCGGTGGGCTCACCTATTTTAATGCTATCTTTTAAAAACCCGCTGGCAATAGTTACCTCCTGCGCAATTCCATTTGTTGCACTTCCCAGCAAACCAATAAGTATTGACCCACACAATAAAAACCTGCTCATGTTGTTCATACTCCGCTTTCCTACGTCTTCATGGTTTGATTCCGAACTTTAAACAACTTAAGTAGTTTAGGTACATAGTCATCGTCCGTATCGATGGAAATAAAATTGATTTGATGCTTTCGGCTAAACCTGATCAGTTCATCTTTTCTTTCTTCATGATGCTGGCCAATTTTTTCCCGAAAATCGCCAAAGGAAGTGTTAATCCATAAGGTTTTTTTGGTTTCTTTATCAATGACCGGAACAATCCCAAGCTTCGGTAATTTCGTTTCACGTTTATCGCTTATATGGATCACCACCAAATCATGCCTGCGGGCTAATGCTTTCAGGGATGACAAGTACTGGTCATCAATAAAATCGGAAACGAGAATAATCACACTTCTTCTTTTGATCGTATTGAGGGCATACACTATGCAACCATTCAAGTCTGTTTTAAGTGAAACAGGTTTTAAATTTGCGAGGGCATAGATAATCTGATAGGCTTGCGCAGACCCTTTCGCCGGCTTGATATATTTCTCTTTCTGATCTGAGTAACAGATCAATCCAACATGACTGGATTCTTTGACAGCCGAGAGCGCCAATACACCACAAACCTCTTTTCCAATATCCGCTTTGGTTTTACCCGGGCTACCGATATCTTCTGAAGCCGAAACATCGAGAATAAAAAAAACGGTTTGTTCTTTCTCTTCTTTAAATGTTTTTACGAAAGTTCCATGTCCTTTGGCGGTAACACTCCAATCGATTGTACGAATGTCATCACCATATTGGTAGGGGCGCACATCATCAAATTCCAACCCCGAGCCTTTAAAAATGGAGTGAAAATCCCCCTGCATCTGGCTGGTGATGGCCTTGCGTATTTGTATTTCGTACTTTCTTAATTTCTTTATAAGTTCCTTCACAGTCTGCAAGAAAAGTCCAAAAATAGAACAATTATGAGTATTTTGGCGAATCGATTTAGAGGTATGGTATTTTATTGGGTCAAAAGGTTTCCAACTCGTTCATGATTCGGCTATTTATATATTTTTGTTGTGCTACACTGCTATTTGCATGTGAAAAGGAAGAACGGCCAGGGGATATTCTCACTCCTGAGCAGATGGTAGCCAGTTTAACTGACCTCTATATTATGGAGGCTAAGGTCAGTAATATTCCCGTCAATCGGGATTCTACGCTTAAGATCGCTTCCTATCTTGAAACCCTTACTTTTGATAAATTGGGGATCGCTGATTCCGTTTTTAAAAAATCGTACGATTATTATCTCGATCGTCCGAATGAAATGGAGAAAATCTACACGGTACTTATAGACTCCCTCAATTTAAGGGAGCAGCGGTCTGGTTCACCAATGCGAGCAGAATGATTTTTGCTGAAATTGAAGCTAAACTGGGATTTGACCAGTTGCGTGAAAAATTAAGGAACCACTGTTTATCAGCAGCAGGTGTCAAGCTGGTGGATCAGATCAGTTTCTCCTCTGATTTTAATACAATCCAGCAGCTTCTCCTTCAGAACCTTGAATTCAAGCAAATTTTTGATAAAGCCGAGAGCTTTCCCTATCAGTATTTTTATGATCCGGTCGACTGGATTAAAAAAATCTCTCTGGAAGGAAATTACCTCGAAGAACGTGAGTTAATGGAACTGGGCAACATGTTGTTGACCATCCTCGAATGCAATCAATTTTTTACCAAAAATAAAGACGCCTACCCTACACTCGCTAACTTAACTGACAATGTGGCGATCAAACCCAGTCATCCACAATTAATTCATAAGGTGATTGATGAAAATGCTATGGTGAAGGACCAGGCAAGCCCGGCACTGGCCACTATTCGTAAACGAATTCGTGAGGAACAGAATAAATTACGCAGGGTAACGGAACAGGTATTTAAGCGTGCGGTGGCAGAGCAGTGGGTGCCGGAAGGGTCATTACCCAGCATTCGTGACGGTCGGCTGGCCATCCCAGTGTCATCGGAGCATAAGCGGAAGTTGCGGGGATTTATTTTAGATGAATCAGCTACGGGGCAAACCGTATTTATCGA
Organism: uncultured Cytophagales bacterium; assembly: GCA_942491425.1. Lineage (GTDB taxonomy): Bacteria > Bacteroidota > Bacteroidia > Cytophagales > Cyclobacteriaceae > JBGTGG01. Next base: position 18,502 of record CALOAV010000004.1, on the reverse strand, counting down.
GCCTGTTGAAATTCTTGAATCCAATAATGAAATCCGGGAACTGGAATATGCAGAAAAACGTGAAGTCATTCGGATTTTAAAGGAAGTAACCAGTTCACTTCGGAAAGAAATGGATATCCTGGAACCGGCCTTTGGTTTCCTTGCTCAGGTCGATTTTATCCGGGCAAAGGCAAAGCTTTCATGCGAGATTGAAGCCGACCTTCCCATTCTATGTGATCACTCAGAACTGGTTTGGTACCATGCGAAGCACCCATTGTTGTATTTAAGTCTGAAAGGCAAGCGGGAGGTAGTTCCATTGAATATAGAATTAAGTCCTGAAGATCCAATGCTATTGGTTTCGGGACCCAATGCAGGTGGAAAGTCAGTTTGTCTGAAAACCATCGGACTGTTGCAATACATGGTTCAATGTGGATTATTGATTCCACTTTCTGATCGGAGTAGAGTCGGGATTTTCAATCGGATTTTTCTCGATATCGGCGATCAGCAATCTATCGAAAATGATCTCAGTACGTACAGCAGCCACTTGAAGAATATGAATGTGTTCGTACGGGAGGCAACCGATCAGTCACTCGTACTGATGGATGAATTAGGTTCTGGTACCGATCCAAATTTTGGGGGAGCAATTGCTCAGGCCATATTGCACGCGCTGCTAATGAAGAACGTATGGGGAGTAGCCACTACACATTATTACAATCTTAAACTCTTTGCCGGCCAGCAACCGGGTATTCGCAATGCAGCAATGCGGTTTGATGAAGAAAATATGGCTCCAAAATTTATGTTGGATATTGGAAAGCCTGGTAGTTCGTTTGCCCTGGTGATTGCAAAGAAGAAGGGGTTGCCCAAAACCTCATTGACAGAAGCGGAGGAGCTGGTAGGAAAGGATCTGGCAGGGTTTGAAAAATTAATTCGAACCCTTGAGAAAGAACGTGAGGAGTTCCATGTGCGGCTGGTCGAGATGGAAAAGAAAGAGCAGCGGATGAAACAATCGCTGGCGCGATATGAAAGTCTGTCAACCGAATTAGAAACCAAAAAGAAAGAAATCATTAACAAGGCCAGAGAAGAAGCAGCCCATCTTCTTCGGCAAACCAACCGGGAAATTGAAAAAACAATTCGTCACATACGGGAAAATAAAGCCGAGAAAAAAGAAACCACGAGAGTTCGCAATACACTGAAAAGCCTGGCGCAGGAAGTAACAAAAGGCAAGCACGATCAGTCTGTTACGGTTGAAGATATCAAACCGGGCGACCGTGTTCGTATTATCGGGCAGGAGAGTAGCGGTATTGTATTGCATGTGCAGGGCAAGAATGCAAGCGTAAGCTTTGGCGAACTGAAATCATCGGTTTCGCTTTCCAAGCTGGAGAAGATATCAGGGAAACAGGAACGGCAGGTGAATAAGAAACTCCAATCGATGGGGATGAATGTATTAGACAAGCGGATTTCATTTTCTCCTTCACTGGATTTTCGGGGGAAGCGTGTGGAAGTAGTAATACCAATTTTAGATCCTTTTTTAGATACTGCGATATTACTGGGGCAATCCGAACTTAAAATTCTCCATGGTAAGGGAGAGGGAGTATTGCGAAAAGTAGTGCGCGAACATTTAAAACGCTACAAAGAAGTCGTTAGTGTTTCCGATGAACATGTGGATCATGGTGGGGATGGGATAACACTGGTGGTGTTGAAATAAAAAAGGCCTCCATTTATGAAGGTCTTTTTTTATATTTTATAAGATCTTTACTTAGTAAAGATAAATTCCCAATTACCTTCTACTTGTTCGAACACGTCCACCAGCAAAACCTGCTCCGTCATAAGTAAATGAAATTGTAAGTTGTGTATCTGTTAGGGAGTAGGTCATTCCTAAATCTGGATCATCATCTAAACGTAACATCATTGAGGTTACTGTTGGACCAAATTTCCAAGTTCCACTAGCTGGCCAAGGACTTGGGTTTGGTCTCGTTCCAGTGAAACTGTATCCATAAGAGCCACCTGCAACAAAAGTCCCCGTAAAAGTCATTTTAAGATTAGCGAAATCACTTGTTCGGTTTGTGGAACCCAGTTCTGCGCTAGAGAGAGTCCAAACGTCAGCTTTTAATTTATCCAACTGGGTTTCTTCCTCAGATTTTGGTAGGACCATCATCGCCTCCACAGCTGGTGTACAACGTTGCTACGGCCAGTAGCATAAAAAGAGATAAAATTCTTGCTAATACTTTCATCTATGATCTATTAATAATTACGAATTTGCGGTTTATAATAACAAAAAACAACAGTTTAAAGCCGTATAACCCCAGTTTTTTGCAATATACGGGTTAATCTCCAAACGCCTCGATGGAGTAACCTCGCTTATACTTCATAATATCAATTTTCACCGCATTTTGTGGGTATTCTTCTGCTTGATTGGAGGCGATGAATATAAGTTGCTTGTTCAATAGTACTTCTAGATTGGATTGATACCAGTCAAATGCTTTGGCATCGAGGTTGGTGCCGGGCTCATCTAAAAACAAAATATCGGACTTCCGTAAAAAAAGCGAGCGCCAATTTGGTCCGTTGTTTCATACCCGATGAAAAGTTGCTAATAGCCTTATCTTTCGCATGACTAAGTTCCATTTTAGCAAGAATATCAACGATGCTCAAGTTGTCTCTCGTTTTCTTTAATGCAAAGTGAAATTCGAGTTGTTCCTGCAATGTAAGCTCCTCTATTAAGTCAAGATAAGGAGTGGCAATGGACAGATTTTTATAGACTTCCTCCACCGGAATTTCTGTACCGCTATTTGAGTAAACAATGCTTCCGGCACTGGGTGGCATTTGACCCCACAATACCTGCATCAATGTGGATTTTCCTGATCCGTTCGGACCAACAATAGCGTATGTGTTTGGAGAGGTAAATTGGAAATTGAGATTTCTGAAAATCCATTCGCGGTTAAAGCGCTTACCGAGGTTGGTGGCACGTATTGTGAGGTTGGTATTGTGTATTGACACTCTGTATTTCTTGTTTATCCGGATTCTGGATTCTTGATACTAGCAACTAGAATCCAGTAACAAGTATCCGTAGCAAGTTCAAGCGTCTAGTAATTAGAACCGTATCCCTTCATAATCCCGCGTTCTGAATCACGAACAAATCCAATGATGAGATCGCGTTCCGGACTTTGCTTTATTTCTTTGCTTACTAATTCAATAGCCTTTGAATTGTTCAGTCCTTTTAGGAAGATAATGCGATAGATTTCCTGAATCTCATTGATCCGCTCGGATGTAAATCCTCTTCTGCGTAATCCTACTGCATTGATACCCGCATAGGTAAGTGGTTCACGTGCTGCTTTGGTATAGGGCGGTATATCTTTTCTTACCAATGAACCTCCTGACACCATCACATGGCTTCCTACTTTAACAAACTGATGAAGCGCACTGGCACCGCCAATAATCGCCCAGTCATCGATATCTACGTGGCCTGCCACTTGCACTGCGTTTGCGAAAATGCAGTTGTTTCCGATTATACAATCGTGGGCAATGTGTACATACGACATCAATAAACAGTTTTTCCCGATCACCGTTTTTAATTTGTCGCTGGTACCGCGACTGATGGTTACATATTCACGAATCACTGTGTTGTCACCGATGTATGTTTCAGTTTTTTCACCTGCATATTTTAAATCCTGCGGCAGGGAAGAGACTGAAGCTCCTGGAAAAATTTTCACCCCTTTCCCCAATCGTGCACCATCCCAAATGATTGCATTCGACCCGATCCAACTATCATCACCAATGATCACATCTTTCTGGACAGTAGCAAAAGGTTCAATGGTAACATTATTACCAATTTTTGCTTCAGGGTGTACGTTTGCTAAAGGATATTTACTCATTAGTATTTGCGGACTATGCTTGCGGTCATTGTTCCTTCACAGACGAGTGTATTTCCAACAAATGCCCTACCGGTCATTTTGGCAATTCCTCGTTTAATGGGGGCGAGTAAGTCACATTGAATGACCATCGTATCGCCCGGAAGCACCATTTTTCTAAATCTGAAATTTTCAATTCCTAAAAAGTAGGTCCAGTAGTTCTCTGGATCAGGAACTGTATTCAACACTAAGATACCTCCTATTTGGGCCATGGCCTCAATTTGAAGTACACCTGGCATTACTGGATTTCCTGGAAAATGACCTTGAAAAAAAGGTTCGTTCATTGATACGTTTTTCACTCCGGCCACGCTTTCACTATCGAGATAGATGATTTTATCAATTAGCAGGAATGGATAGCGGTGAGGTAGTGTTGCCGATATTTTGTTAATATCCATTACCGGAGGTAAAGCAGGATTGTATTTTGGTAATCCTTTCTTATCGGCCTCCGCCATTGCTTTTTTCAATTTCTTCGCGAATGCAACATTCGCAGCATGACCCGGACGGGCGGCAAGTACCTGTGCCTTTAGCGGCCTTCCGGCTAATGCCAGGTCACCAACGATGTCAAGCAGTTTATGTCTGGCCGGTTCGTTTTTGTAGCGAAGTTCAATATTGTTAAGGATACCTTCATGCTTGACTGCAACTTTTGGTTTACCCAGCATTTTGGCGATGTTGTCAAGTTCATCTTCTTTAACAACCCGATCCACAATCACAATGGCATTGTTAAGATCACCCCCACGGATAAGGTTGTTATTGTACAGCATCTCCAACTCGTGCAGAAAACAAAATGTCCGGCACGACGCGATCTCCTTTTCAAATTGACGTATATCGGTGATGGAAGCATGCTGACTGCCAAGTACCGGTGAGTTGTAATCGATCATTACTGTAACCCGGTAATCATCAAGAGGTAGCGCAGCAATTTCTACATTGCGGGAAGCTTCACGGTAAAATAGAGGTTCGGTTACTTCGAAGAAATCACGTAATGCATTTTGCTCTTCGGTTCCTGCCGACTTCAAGACTTCAACAAATGGTAATGAGCTTCCATCCATAATAGGGCACTCATGACCATTGATTTGTATTAAAACATTATCGATCTCTAATCCAACCAATGCTGCCAGCGTATGCTCGATGGTACTGACTCTGGCGCCACTTTGTTCAATCGTGGTTCCGCGGGAAACATCAACAACATTGTCGCAATCGGCATCTATAATAGGGGAGCCGGGAAGATCAACGCGTTGAAATTTAATTCCATGATTAGGTTTGGCGGGTAGAAAGGTAACATCAGTTTGAACTCCGGTGTGGAGACCAACACCGGACAACGTTACCGATTTCTGGATAGTTTGCTGCTTAATATTTAACATTCCTTCGTTCAAAGGGGGCAAATTTAACCCCAATTATTCAGATTATCCAACGATCAGCTAATCCGTGAAGGAGGCAATGAGAGGTTAAGGCAAATTAATTCGAGTTTTCACTCAATTGTTTGATTTTTAGTTCTAAATCCCTGATTCTATAATTCATATCAGGAAGTTTTTTGAACACAGCATATGAGCGGAAATACTCTTTTATATCAAAAACGGGATATCCTAACAAGCGTTGGCCCTCTTCGGTTACCGATTTTGATACCCCTGCTTGTGCTCCGAGGCTCGTATTGTTGGCAATTACGAGGTGTCCGGCAATTCCAACCTGCCCGGCCAAAAGACAATTCTCTCCGATTTTGGTCGATCCTGAAATTCCGGTCTGGGCGGCAATGACCGTGTTTTTACCAATCTCAACATTGTGGGCAATCTGGATCAGGTTATCAAGTTTTACCCCCTTTCGAACCATGGTGGCGTCACCAAACATGGTCGCACAATCAATGACTGTATTGGCACCAATGGTCACATTATCTTCCAGAATAACATTTCCTAACTGTGGAATGGTTTTATATGATCCGTCACCCGTTGGAGCAAAACCAAACCCGTCACTTCCAATGACTGTCCCGGAATGAATGGCGCAGTTGTTTCCGATTTTAGTGTCGGGATAGATTTTTGAACCGGCATGGATAATGGTATGGTCACCGATGGTAACATTATCACCAATGTATACGTGGGGATAAATTTTTACATTATCACCAATCGTTACGTTGTTACCGATATAGGAAAACGCTCCACGGTAAATATCTTTTCCAACCGAACAATTGGTACCAATAAAACTGGGTTCTTCAATTCCACTTTTTTGAAAACTAATGGCTTTATGGTATTCTTCCAGCAGTGCTGTAAAACTTACATATGGATCATCAACAAAAATAAGGGTTGCGTCATATCGGTTTACGCGCGACAAAATCTTTTTTTACAATAACAGCGGAGGCATTTGTTGTATAAATGAACTGCTCATATTTAGGATTCGATAAGAATGCAATTTGACCAGGCTTCGCATCCTGAATTTTTGCCAACATATTGATTTTGCTCTCTCCGTTTCCGTTGATTTCTCCTTGTAAGAGATGAGCAATTTGAGCAACCGAAAATTCCATAGGCATTTTTAACTGATTGTGGAAAGCTTACAAAGATACATTTTTGGGCCAGCAGAGATAGTTTTTTTTCACGATTTTGCTAAGTGCTGTAATATTCGGTAAATCAGAGGCTTGCGCGATATCCACGATGTATCCATCCTTCATCCGGATGTTGATTCGTTCTCCATCCGTGTATGCTTCGTTGGTCACCACACCATGCGATAGCAGGTAAGAAGCTTCTGATTTTAGAATATTCATTTCTTGAAATCTTCATCCGAACTGAAGCCAATACTTTTTTATCGATAGGGTTTGATCCCCAACTGAATTTGAAACAGGTTTCGCGTGAGCAAATTCTTTGATAAGCGTTGACAATACTTTGTCGGGATGATGTTGCCATAATTTAATGGCACCCCAAATATCATTATCGTCTAGTGCACCAAAATAAGACAAGGCTTCTTTATTGCTTTCTAACTGTTCAATTGTTCGTGATTCTGCCAGGAAAAATTGCAGTGCTTTACTTCCTTGAATATTTTCACCTGCTTGATAAAGTGCTTTTGCCCGCTCAACGATATTCACAATCATTCGCTCAGCACTAACCGTTGTCTTGTGAAGATACACCTGCCAATACATCAATCGTCTGGCATTGAGAAAATTTTCAATACTATAGATCCCTTTTTCTTCGACTACCAGTTGATCATCGTACACATGCAGCATACTAATGATACGATCAACGCCAATCGTGCCTTCCTGAACTCCGGTGAAAAAACAATCGCGTTTTAAATAATCAAGACGATCAATATCCAGTTGACTCGAAACTAGTTTGTGAAAGAATTTTCGTGAATAGCTGTTCCGAAATATTTTAAGTGCCAGGGTTAATGAACCATTCAACTCTTTATCCAATTCCGTCATGAACAAATAAGAAATACTTTCGTGTGGAATTTGATTAAGTAAGGTATCTTCCAGTGCATGCGAGAATGGGCCATGTCCAATATCATGCAACAGGATGGCTACTAAACATGCTTCGTATTCATCGTTTGAAATTTCAACACCTTTATTTCGCAGGCTGTCCAGTACCCGGCCCATTAAATGCATGGCTCCAAGTGCATGTTGAAAGCGGGTATGCAGGGCACCCGGATAAACGAGGTCAGTAAGTCCGAGTTGTTTAATATGACGGAGTCGTTGAAAGTATGGATGTTGAATGATTTCGAACAACAGTTCACTTTTTATCGTAATGAACCCGTACAGCGGGTCGTTGATAATCTTCTTTTTATTCATCTTTCAGTGCTTCTCCATTTTTGATAAGGTGAATAGCGTTGTATCAATTAAACAGGTTTAGCAAACAGGTGATATTTACACCTGAATTTTCAATAGTGAACCTTGAATTGTTTATTTTTATGAGTTAACAACAAACTATGCAAAGATATAGCATTTTATGGGCTGATGATGAAATTGATTTACTGAAGCCACACATTCTTTTTCTTGAACAGCGGGGATATGATATTACCCCGGTTAACAACGGATCGGATGCAGTTGAACTGAGTGAGGAAAAGCATTTTGATGTGGTTTTTCTTGATGAACATATGCCGGGGCTGTCGGGGTTAGAAGCGCTGGCGCAAATCAAAAATCATAAACCCAATCTGCCGGTGGTTATGATCACTAAAAATGAGGAGGAGCAAATCATGGAGGAGGCAATTGGCTCCAAGATTGCTGATTATTTGATTAAGCCGTTGAATCCAAGTCAGATTTTATTGTCCGTTAAAAAGATTCTGGACAATAAGCGGTTGGTAATCGAAAAAACTAACCTGAATTATCAGCAGGAGTTCCGGAATATTAGCATGGCGCTGCAAGATAGAATGAACCATCAGCAGTGGGCCGATATCTACAGGAAACTTGTTTTTTGGGAATTACAAATGGACACGTCTGATAATGATAATATGCAGGAAGTCCTGGATATGCAAAAGACCGAAGCGAACGCAGGTTTTTCAAAATTTGTAAGCAGGAATTATGAATCCTGGCTTAATGATGCGAATGCCGAAAAGCCCCTGCTGTCTCATCAGCTATTAAAGAAAAAGGTATTACCGGAACTTAAAAAAGATATCCCAACATTTCTAATCGTAATTGATAACCTCCGCTTTGATCAATGGAAAGTGATTGAGCCGGCCGTCAGCGAGTATTTAAATGTCAAGGAGGAGGAAACTTATTACTCTATACTACCCACCACTACCGCATATTCACGGAATGCAATTTTCTCCGGGATGATGCCGTCTGAAATGGCGAAAACACATCCTGATATTTGGGTGGGAGAGGATGAGGATGAAGGCAAGAATAATTTTGAAGACGAGTTTTTAGAAAAACAACTCCGTAAGAATAATCAACAAATAAAGTTTTCGTACAATAAAATTAAAAATCTGGAAGCAGGACGAAACCTGGCAGACTCCATTAACAATCTCTTTCAAAACAGCTTAAATGTAATTGTTTATAATTTTGTTGACATGCTGTCACATGCGCGAACCGACATGGCAATGATTCGTGAGCTAGCGCCTGATGAATCGGCATATCGATCGCTGACGCGCTCCTGGTTTCAGCACTCTCCATTGCTGGATATCATCAAAAAGATTTCCGAGAAAAAAGCCAATGTCATCATTACCACAGACCATGGTACCATCCGTGTGAAACGACCTTTTAAGATTGTCGGGGATCGTACTGTCAATACGAACTTGCGTTACAAGCAAGGAAAAAATCTGGGGTTCGATGGTGACAAGCTTTTAGTTACCAATAAGCCTGAACGTTTTTTCCTGCCTAAATTAAATGTTTCTACTTCCTATGTTTTTGCTATTGAGGACCAGTTTTTTGCCTATCCCAACAATTATAACTATTACGTTAATTTTTATAATGACACGTTTCAGCATGGAGGTATCAGCTTAGAGGAAATGATAATCCCTTTAATTTTCTTATCTTCGAAAGATGCAACCTGAAGTAGTCATGCAGCAGTTTTCCGGTGTAACACTTCAGCAATTGTCGGGTATGGGCCGTGAATTATTAGACCACTATCCTGACCAGCGGATATGGCTTTTTCATGGTGATATGGGTGCGGGAAAAACGAGTTTTATAAAAGAAATTTGCCGCCAATTAGGCGTAAACGAAAATATGAGTAGTCCGACATTTACCCTGGTGAATGAATATTTGGATAAAATAGGGACTAAAGTTTTTCATTTCGATTTTTATCGGTTAAAGAATGAACTGGAGGCAATGGAGATCGGTGTGGAGGAGTATTTTTACTCTGGAAATTATTGTTTTATTGAATGGCCTGAAAAAGTCAGATCACTATTACCTGCCCATCATATTAACATAAACATTACGGTTGAGGACCCTGACCATCGCACTATAGAAGTTATCATCAATGCCAACTAAGAAGAAATCAGGCTTTGCAGCGCTTGCTACCAAGAGTAGTTTGTATCCGCAGGAACAATTACAAGCTGTTAAAAAAGGCAAGTATCAATTTGTAATTGGTCTGCCACGGGAAGTCTCCTTGCAGGAGAATCGAATTAGTCTGACACCCGATGCTGTGGCCTTGCTGGTGAACAATGGTCATGAAATTATTGTCGAGTCCAAAGCAGGGATGGGATCCAAATTCAGGGATCAACAGTATAGCGAGGTGGGTGCTAAAATTGTTTACTCTCCTGAGGAGGTATACAAAGCAGCTGTTATTTTAAAAATTGAACCACCAACTTTAGAGGAGATTGATTTAATGCATGCCGGACAGGTATTAATTTCGGCGGTACAACCCGGGCAGATTGAAGTAGAGTATTTGCATGCCTTAATGAAAAAGAAAGTCACTGCCCTGGGGTATGAATTTATTGAAGACAAGGTAGGTGGAATGCCGATTATTCGTGCGATGAGTGAAATTGCTGGCAGTACGGTAATGCTGATTGCTGCCGAATACCTGAGTACGGCCAATAATGGCAGAGGGGTTATTCTGGGTGGAATAACCGGTGTGCCTCCAACCAAAGTAATTATTATCGGATCGGGAACTGTGGCAGAGTATGCAGCCCGTGCAGCATTTGGTTTGGGAGCAGAAATTCAGATTTATGATAATCATTTATACAAGCTGAGAAGGTTGAAACATCTGCTTGGTCAACAAGTTTACACCTCTACAATTGATACCCTGACATTAAGTGAAAATTTGAAAACGGCTGATGTTGTGATTGGTGCACTACGGCATGAGAAGGGAAGAGTACGGCACGTGATTTCTGAGGAGATGGTGGCACAGATGAAACCCGATTCTGTAATCGTTGATATCAGTATCGACCAGGGAGGCTGTATTGAGACTTCAGAAATTACAACACTGAATAAACCAACCTATAAAAAGCATGGCGTCATACACTACTGCGTACCCAATGTGGCATCACGGGTGGCGCGTACGGCAACGACTGCGCTAAGCAATATTTTTACCCCAACAATTTTGCGGGCAGCCGAAGAGGGTGGGGTGGAAGAAATGGTGTATATCCATAAATGGTTTATGCGTGGCGTTTATACGTTTAAGGGAGGACTAACCAACGAATCACTGGCTAAGAAGTATAAACTCAAATACAAAAACATAGAGTTGATTATGGCCGCAAGATTTTAGTTGTTAGTTGTTAATTAATTATGAATTATGTTTATGTTTATCGTCAAACCGATAACCCATAACTCAAAACTCATAACCTATAACTTAACAAATTCCTAAAACCCAACACCTAATTTGGCGGATCAAATTTGATCACCATATTCTCAATTGGCTTAATGGATTGCAAGTAGGCAAATATTGCTCTTAAGTCTTCTTCCTTAATTTGTGAATAATAATTCCAGGGCATCATCGAATTGAATTCACCGGGATTAACACTAGTGGGTACGTACGCAGAGTCTGCATATATTTTGAACCGGGCAACAAATTGATCGGATGTCCAATTTCCAATCCCTGTTTTTTTATCAGGAGTAAGATTGGCAGACCGCACTTTGCTTCCTCCTGGCATTGGAAATTCAAAACCTCCGGCCATGTACATTTCCATGTTGTATTGACCTTGATTTTGTTGGGTATGGCAGTCCATACAAACCGCTGCATTTGTTAAGTATTCCCCATACTTTATTTGATCGGTTTCTTCTGGTTTTGTTACAAACTCAGGTTTTTTAGGAAGGGTATTGATAATGAAATTCATTGGAAAGTTTGAAACTGATTTTGGCGGATCATTTTCAAGAGGGTCAATGGTTCTCAGAAATGCAATAATCGAATAGATATCTTCTTTATCCATTTTCCCATAATGCGGGTAGGGCATAATCGAAAATAATGCATGACCATCTTTGGAGACTCCCGATGTAATGGCCCGGAACAGTTCACCATCGGTCCAGTCCCCAACTCCAGTCGGCGTAATGTTTCGGGAATAATAATTACCGGGAAACCCTATTTCGGTACCAAATAATTCACCTCCTTCTCCAAGTCTGGCAGTATTGATGGGGCCGGCGAATTTGGAAAAATCTCTTTTGGAGTGACACTCCAGGCAAGCCGCTACGGAAGTTGCTAAATATTTTCCGCGGGCAAGGCGCTCGGGAGTCGCTTCAATGGTAAGATCAGGTGCCGCTCCGACATTGGGCAATGCATAACTTACATAGAGTAAGATACCGGTCACACCAAGAAGAATGATGACGATCAGGATACCGACGATTTTCAAAAACTTTTTCATAAGGTTTGGGTTGGCTTATCTAAGATAAGATCTTTTCTTAAATGTTCGATTAGGCCCACCGTTATAAATAAAAAATCCCGATAGCCATCTACCGGGATTCAATTTTTGATTCGTTTTACGCTTATTTAACAAGTTTTTTATACCGAATCCGGTGAGGCTGATCGTCACCTAATCGCTTTTTCTTGTTTTCTTCATAATCACTGTAGCTTCCCTCAAACCAGAATACCTGCGAGTCTCCTTCGAACGCAAGAATGTGCGTACAAACCCTGTCAAGGAACCACCGATCGTGGGAAATGATCACAGCGCATCCGGCAAAATTCTCCAGACCTTCTTCCAGTGCACGAAGTGTATTAACATCCAGATCGTTGGTAGGCTCATCGAGCAATAATAAATTTCCACCTTGTTTTAAAGCAATGGCGAGATGCGCACGATTGCGCATACCTCCTGAAAGTTCCTTTACTTTTTTCTGCTGATCGTTTCCGCCAAAATTGAATTTGCCTACGTAGGCCCTACTATTAATTTGTTTGCCGGCCAACTCCATTAATTCATTCCCCCCGGTTATCGCCTGCCATACGGTATCTTCAGGATTGAGATCGTCATGCTCCTGATCCACATAGGCGATTTTGACCGTATCACCAACGGAGAAGGTACCAGAATCGGGTTTTTCTGATCCGGTGATCATTTTAAACAGCGTAGTTTTACCAGCTCCATTGGGACCGATAATGCCAACAATTCCTGCTGGGGGAAGTGTAAAGTTCAAATTTTCATATAGCAACTTATCGCCATAGGCTTTTGATACGCCATTGGCCTCAATCACCTTATTACCCAACCGGGGTCCCGGTGGAATAAATAATTCAAGTTTTTCTTCACGCTCTTTTACCTCCTGACCTAATAACTTTTCATAGGCACCTAATCTGGCTTTGGCTTTTGCCTGTCTGCCTTTTGGGTTCATTCGTACCCATTCCAACTCACGCTGCAGGGTTTTTTGTCGCTTGGATTCACTTTTTTCTTCGGAGGCTAACCGTTTTTGTTTTTGATCCAACCAGGAAGAATAATTTCCTTTCCACGGAATACCTTCACCACGGTCGAGTTCAAGAATCCATCCGGCTACGTTATCCAGAAAATAACGATCGTGGGTGACGGCAATGATGGTTCCTTTGTATTGTCGGAGGTGTTGTTCAAGCCAATGCACAGATTCGGCATCCAGGTGGTTGGTAGGCTCATCCAATAATAAGACATCCGGTTCCTTCAATAAGAGCCTGCAGAGGGCTACCCGCCTTTTCTCACCCCCGGACAGGTGTTCAATTTTGGCATCACCAGGGGGCGTGCGAAGGGCATCCATCGCTCGTTCTAGTTTATTGTCAAGGTTCCAGGCATCGGCTGCATCCAGTTTCTCCTGAACGGCACCCTGCTTCTCAATCAATTTTTCCATCGCATCCGGATCTTCCATGATGGCCGGATCTCCGAATTTTTCATTGATGGCTTCAAATTCCTTGAGCAGGTCTACTATTTCCTGAGCCCCTTCTTCAATTACCTCTTTAACCGTCTTGGTTTTATCGAGCTGGGGTTCCTGCTCCAAATATCCAACCGAATAGCCCAGATCGGAGACCACTTCTCCCTGAAATTCTTTATCAATACCTGCAATGATGCGTAGCAGGGATGATTTACCTGACCCGTTGAGGCCTAAAACCCCGATTTTCGCACCATAAAAAAAGGACAGATAGATATTTTTTAAAACCTGCTTGCTCGGAGGGTAAATCTTGCTCACCCCGGTCATTGAAAAGATTATTTTTTCGTCACTCATAATTGCTTAAATCAAGCCGCAAATATGGTAAAATTAGTTTGGGGATGTAAGTGATTGGCCAGTATATGGTTACATTTTTGTATGTCCTTATCCGTTTGCAATAATTGCATTTCGTAAGACGTTCGACTGCCTGTTTTTGAACTTCGGCATAAATAAAAGGGATGCATGTTTGATTTGTGTTTATAAATTTTACTTTTGCGAAAAATTAAAAGGGTAAAACTATGTACTGGACACTCGAATTAGCATCGTATTTAGAAGATGCACCCTGGCCTGCAACCAAAGATGAGCTTATTGACTACTCGATTCGCTCAGGAGCACCGTTAGAAGTTGTAGAGAATCTTCAGGAACTGGAGGATGATGGTCAGCCCTATGAAAGTATTGAGGAAATTTGGCCTGATTACCCCACCAAAGAAGATTTCTTCTTTAATGAAGACGAGTATTAGCCTGTAAGGATAATACCCGCTGATGTTAATCAGGCACAATAAATAGGGCACCTTCGTGGTGCCTTTTATTTTTTTAAGGCTTTCAGGAAATTTTACGCTGACTAATGGTTGATCACTGCTAGCTTTTTGATTTTAGTTTATCAATGAGTATTAATTATTTATCTCTATCCAGACCGATTTCAAATAGCGGAGTTCCAAATTTTAAGTTGGGGTTTGGATGACTTCGATACCAGTTCAAACAATCATCCAGCGTTGCGTCGACTGGTGCATGTGCAAATCCGGTGTCCGTCATTTTTTTACTGCTGATTTGCATAAATCCTTTATCCTCGGATAACGGCGCCCATAGTGGCAGGTCACTGAAAGACCGGACTTCGTTGCTTTTTAAAAATTCTTCATCTGCCCACACCAATGCTGTGCTACTATTGAAGTGCTGCTTTGCGTTGATCAGGAAATTCCTCCAGAGAAGTTGCTCTTTCGTGATGTGCAATTGTAAATACCTAAGAGATTGTTTTCTGCCGCTGTGAGGGCAAAGCGGCCCACATCCTTGGCGTCAATGGGATCGGTCCTGCCTGAACCAGGAGCAAACAGATCATCCCTGTTCTAGTTTGATACACCAGTATAAGAGGTCCTGCGCCGGATCCCTCCATCCCTTAATTGGTCCGGGGCGGATAATGGTATGGCGTTGGAAGCGATCTTTTACAAAGCCTTCAGCAGTCAGTTTTTCCTCAGCATAGCCCCACTCATTCTTAGGGATTGTGCAATCAACAACATCCGATTCCTCGTGAAGACCAACTTCCTGAAAATTATTGTAGACGGCAATGCTTGAAATATAAATGTAATGTTGAGCATGATCTTTTAATGCGCGTGTTGCTTCCTCTACTAGTTTTGATTTTTCCGGCCAGACATCAATCACAATGTCCCAAGATTGTTTTTTTAAAGATGCATATGCTTCGATTCCTTGTACGATCTCCTTTAATTAACGATAATTCCGCAAATAACGAGGATTAGTGACACTTTCGTGGAATAAAGTGTCTGTATGATGGTTTTGGAGTGCAGCGGCAACAGCCAGTACGAAAAAGTAGGTTCCTCCTAAGACCATATTCGTTAATTTCAGCGCTTTTGGAAAACAAGGGCGTTGTTTACTGCGCAATTTTACTTTTGGCAGCAATTCGATTTTTCAGAATATGTCTTTGCATAGTACTATTTATGAAGACTGATTGATCATCATGCTTTGAAATGAAATTATAAAAAACCACGCACTTATTCCAGTAGTTTGGACGAAGAATGCCGAATAGGGGGTGATCTATATACCTTACTTATAAAGAAATGAACGCGGCAGGCCAATATCTATATTAATTGGTATTTCTAAGCCTTGCAATTCAAAAGTAATATTATCCAATGAATCTGGTTCAGATTTCACTTTCCAGGAATATGTTTTACAGTCAGTTTCAAATATTTCTACAATTCTATCCCATTCCTTAGTATTTCTGTTAATGTTAAGCAGTTTATATTTATTACTCTTTTCCGATTGTAATTCTAAGCTTGGGTTGTCTCTGTTAAGTCCAAGGTTAAAAATACCTGGTACACTAAAAGTAAGTTGTCTCTCGAAGTTACCCTTGAGATTGAAAGCAGGTCTAATAGAATTGAAATGTTGAGAACTGAACTCGACTATTAACTCTAATATTGAATTGTAAGGAATTATATTTTCCTCGAATGATATAGAAAATTGATGATTGGTTGTGTCAGTACTAAATTCTTTTTTACTTATCTTTTTACTTTTAATTTTGCCTTTATCATTAAAAATGTAATTGACTTTTAAGGTTATTAATTTGTAATCAACTCCCAAATCAAATGCATGCAGGTAATATATCGAACAGATTTTCCTCTGAGTTCTTGGGTATGCAATAACGATAACTATAAAATATAGAAGTTCATCGAATTTCTCAGGAGGATGCGTAAGGCTTTTTGTTACCTCGTTGGCGGTGTCCATGTCGAACTCATAAATTGTGTATGTTATTCAGCTCAAAGGTATTTTTCTGTCTAAATCCGCATTAATTTATCAACTTTTAAGGTGTTGCTATTTTCTTTATAGTGTTCGCTCATTAATCTTTGGAACCAATGGCGTATATCCTAGGATGTCAGCTGGCCTTTGAGCTATTGTTTTTTGATTCAGGGTTAGTGAGAATAAAAATAAATGAGGTAAATAATAATCTCTGTCTCTTGTTTTATGAACTACATCGCGACTATGACCAGTGGTGATTTTGAAAACGTTTCTGTCCACAGTAACTAATTATAGTAGCAAAAATAATATTTTCGTTAACACTTTCGCCCGCCATTGGGCATGGCTGTTGTTGGTGGCTTGGCGGTTTACACCATTTCTTTAATTTTTTGGAATATAACGCAATTGTTACATTCCTTCTGACTTATTAAGTGTGCTACAATCCCCGTTACTTGTAAATAGTGTATATTCAAGTTGTCTGGTCGAAATAATATTTCTTGAGCTCTTCAAAATTATCTGAATCAACATTATTCATTTTATACAAGAACTTTCCAATCAAATAATTTCTCCTCACTTTCAGTTAGTTAAACTTCGTCCAGTCTCGTCAACAGTTAAATGTCGGTAAGGATAATTAGGTACAGTTGTTTCAATAAGTCCTAAGTTTTTGACAAATAAACAAGAATTCATTCGCGTCATCACAATTTGTTTGAACCTCTATAAACAACAGAACCAAATAATATATTTTTCGGAATAGGATATACATACTTAATAGAACTACTCAAGTATTTGTTTGCAGGAATGTCTAATGTAAACTTTTCATCAGTTATAGTTAATTCAGAAGTCACTTTAAAATTGGGCATTATGATTGTCAGTGAATAAATTCCGTTACTTAATTCCTTGTCGGTTAAATAAAATTCACCTGAAGCGTTACATTTATTAGGGTCATCGCCTCCACTAGATGGCATAGGAAACCATTGACATTTACCTTTGTTAATGATTTTTACCAATAGTAAGAACTGTAATAATTTATCATTAATTGATGTATTAGAATTCCAAATCATAATCGTTATAAAATTCATTTGTCGTAAAACCCTCAAGTCGCACTCTCTTCTCCTTCGTCACCAAATACTTCATAGTCCCAATAAGTGAAAGACTATTAATTGTCGGAATGGAGAAACATGTCATCGTTTTTCGCAACTGAAAATGAAGATACTCTAATTCAATATCAGTCCCAGTGTCGTTATTGTCCTCATGGTAATCAATTAGACCCCTTTTTTGTCAGTACATTCGCCAATTGACTCCCTTTTTTCTTTCCACCGCCTTGCCATACCGCAATACTCGGCTACAACCAGTGGCAGTTTTGAAATCTTTCAGTCCACCGTAACCAAACGTAATAGCAAGATAGATATTTTCGTTAACACTTTCGCCCGCCATTGGCAAGCACACAGGCCCGTAAAACTTAGTCCAATTAAGACTGCAAGTGTAAGTAGTTTTTTCATTCGGAGATAACGGCTTGATACCAATTGCATTTACATGTTGTTGCAGCGCGTTTCTTACTTTAAATATTTGCTAATCCAATTCCGGATTGCATCAAATGTCAATTCACCCCTTGCGGCAGTTATTACAAAGTCATACTTCTCCTTTTGATCGACATCTATATCTTGCTTGTGCTCTTTGAGAACCAGTCTTAATAGTACATATGCCGTCCTTTTATTACCATCAATGAATGGGTGATTCGATATGATACTTTCAAAAATTGCAGCAGCTTTATCTACTGGTTCAGGATAAAGTTCATTTCCGTCAAAGGTTTTGATAGGGTCGGCCAATGGCAGATTCCAAGATTGCTTTATCCCGAATACCTTTAGCTCCACCAAATCTTTCTATTAGAATGTTGTGAATTTTTTCGACCTCTTCGATTTGGATCATTTGGCCAACTTTTCAAGCAATTCCCGGTCTTCCATAAGAATGTCACTCAGATTTCTGGTCATTCGTAATTTGTCGGCAGTTTGATTCTCGGCTAATTTCAGGAAGTCCAAAATATCCTGGAGATAGCTTTCAGGCATCCTGTCCAGTGATTTTTGAATTTCTTGTTTAATTTCTTTTGTTGTCATGTCGTACAAGTGTATTACGAATTTAGTGAAATTTGGTCGATTTTCGAAGGGGTGCCAAA
>CALOAV010000003.1:0-23770 GCA_942491425.1 uncultured Cytophagales bacterium | reverse complement strand
TCCTCCCCGCGCTTTTCGTGCCGGTCACCCAGAAGTAAGGAAGGTTGAAAAACATGGTACCGATCGAAACCTATTTCATCAATTGCCTTTTCAATCTCTCCCTTTACCCGATTATAAAAAATAAAGGAATCGGGATTTGCACCCAATGCAGAAACAAGACAAAAACTTTTAGCACCATTTTCATAACATAACGTTGCCAGCGCCAATGGATAATCGTAATCCACAGCACGAAAAGCCTCTTTTGATCCTGCCGTTCGCATGGTAGTTCCCAAACAACAATAAACTTCGTCCGCGATGAGTTCGGCCTTATGCTCTGCCAATGTAGACAGATCAGCGATCACATTTTTAAGTTTTGAATGACGTATTTCGAGCGGTTTCCTGGAAATGGCAATAACGGTTGTATATCCGGAGTCATCCAGCAACAAGCGAATAAGCTGACTACCGATTAAACCTGTTGATCCTGCAACAAGAGCTGTCTTCATTTTTTATGCAGTGTAAATCCTTGTTCCCAAATAATAAATTTATCAATCTCGTCACTCACGCGATTGATAACCCAAAGTAAAATCCCCAGGTCATCGGTCAGGCCTGTGACGGGAATGAAATCAGGAATAAAATCTATAGGGTCAATAAAATATAAAATGGCAGCAACAATCAACAACATCGTTTTCCAGGGAACATTGCGATAATGACCTTGTGCATACGCTCGTGTCATGCGCCCTAAAACAAAGAAGCGTTCCCTCACAAAACCTTGCGTTTCCTTCCACCCTACTTTGTTCATTTTCAACCCCAGTTGTGTTATCAACGCCAGCAAGCGACCCTTCTTACCCAGAAGGCTTGTAGCATTTTTTAGGGCTCTATCAAAAAATCGGTTCATAGTTAAACAGATATAAGTATCAAGATCTTAGACATTAGATAGACATAAGTATCAAGTAGAACGACACAAGATAACTAAATGATCAAAATCCGTTTAGCGTGTATATTGACGCTAGATGCAAGATCAATTTTTTTAAATCATGCTCAAGTCTTGCTACTTGTATCTTACTACTTGCGTATATCCCTAGAAAGTACGCTGAATTTCCTTTTTTAGTTCAACGAGGGCATGTGAAAGCGGGTCAACCGGCTTTCCCATATACACCTCGAAAATTTTTTTGGCTAAATCCAGACTGGTCGAATCCATCCCTGTTTCAGATGCCGCATCATTTATACAGACGATCAAATCTTCTTTTGCATTTTTGATGAGTTCCCAAACATCTTCTGACATATACACTTGTTGAGAGACATTGTGGTTGTATTCATTACGAATTTCACTCAATAACATCTGATGGAATTCGCGTGCCGGCATTTGCGCCGTATTCAGTCGGACTAATAAATTCTGAGGCGTAACCCGTTCAAGAAAAAGCGCCATCCGCTCGTAGGCCTGCAATCGATTCGGTAGCACCGTTTCAATGCTGCGTGCACGGACCTCCAACTTCTTCATTTCAATTTCCTTGTTAATGAAGGAACGAACCATCAAAAATACCGCATAGAGTACGATTGAGGCGGGTACAAGAATTTTAATAAAATCGATTACTGCATCCATAAAGAAATAATGGTCAATTGTGATGGAAATTTAGATAATTTTGGAGACTAAACGACACTCCCCGTAAGATGTTTGATAAAATTCAACCTGTCACCATTTCCGCAAAAGCTGTTGAAGAGATCCGTAAAATTATGGAGACTAAAAATATTCCTGCTGATTACGGATTACGGGTAGGCATCCGGGGGGGTGGTTGTGGAGGGGCAGCGATGATGATTGGCTTCGACAAGAAAAAAGATTCGGATATTGAATACATGATCCACGACATCCCGGTATTGGTCGATAAAAAGCATACGATGTACGTGATTGGTAAAGAAGTAGACTTTTATGAAGGTGCGGATGCCAGGGGGTTTACATTCGTGGACACGAAAAAGTAATTTACCGCAAAGGCGCTAAGTACTTCGATTAAGTTTACATATGAGCCTCTTCGCTATCTTTCAGCGGGCTTCGATTGTTAATCCGTGCGTCATTCAGAGCCTGCCTGCGTGTAGCCGCTTCGGCAAAGCAGGCATCAGCGAAGAATCTATTTAATAAAAAAGTTACTAAATCAACTGACTTAAACTTTGCTTCTTAGCGCCTTTGCGGTTAAAAATCACCTGCTCTTACTCACTTTAACCGAAGCCCGTTTACACTCACCACCAATGGGTGGATTAAGTTTCGAAATCTTTAACTCTACGAACAAAACCGCAGGCAATTCACGAAATACATCTTCCACAATTTTTTCAGCAACAGTCTCCAGTAACTTGGAGGGCTGTTCCATTTCGTCTTTTACAATTCGATAAAGAATTTCATAGTCTACCGTTCCATGAATATCATCCTGGCGGGCTCCCGCAGAAAAGTCGGTTTCCACATGAATATCTACTTCGAATTTGTTTCCTGATTCACGTTCATGGGCATAGACTCCATGGAAGGCATGAAAAATTAAGCCTTCAAGCGATACCCGTCCGGTCATCCAATTTCATCAAAAAAAGATTTGACAACTTTTTTCTCAGTGACTTGTATTTCAAGTTCACGATGGGCAATAACAGGTTCTGATTCAGACTCTTTCGGCTCATCCTGCTTGATTTCCATTTTGGGTGACTCCTCCTGGGGTTTATTGTATTCAACATTCGGGAATACCGTTTTTCTCACTTCCAGTCTGGCAACATTTAAGTGTGCATCAGCATTGAATTCCTTTGCAGCTGATTTTGCACGGTCAACTTTTTCCATCACATCTGAAGCCATCCGTTTCAACTCGGACAACATATCATCACGGGTAGATTCCAGGCGTTTGTAATTATCCACGAGTGATTTCAGGCGATCTTCCATTTCAGCAAGAATATGACGGGCACGTGCCTCAGATTCTTCAATGGTATTTCGTGCTTTTATCTTGGCCTCACTGACCATCCCCTCTGCCTTGAATTGTGACTCCTTCAAATGAAGGTTTGCCGCTTGTCGGGCCTGCTCAATGACATTGGCACCTGTATCTTCGGCTGTCTTTAAAGTTTTGTAAAGAGAGCTTTCTACTTCTCTTAATTTGGCAACCTCGCGTTCGGAGGCGTCCATTTTTATACGGAGTTCTTTATTCTCATCCTGTATTCGTTCCCATTCTTGTGAGAGCGTTAAAAGAAAAGCATTTACTTCTTCAGGATCATAGCCTCGAAAATGTTTCTCGAAACTTTTTTGTCGGATTTCAAGAGGTGTTACACGCATTAGTTCTACAGTTTAAAAAATGATATTCCAAATCGATATCGTTCGATCATCACTGGCACTCACCAGTTGATTACTAAAATTGGTCCAAAGTAGCTTGTTAACAGAAGTGCCATGCCCGGCATGTCTGGATTTGTCAATTACTTTTAAAAGTTGAAATTCTTCCGCATCCCAAACCTTAATGGACTTATCCATGCTACAAGTTACAAAATGTTTGCCATCTGGGCTAAAATCAATGTGATTAATAGCATACATATGCGCCACAACCTCAGTTTGTTGCGCATATTTGGCCCCCGAATTCCACACTTTCAGACGTGCATCACGGGAACTGCTAAGCAAAAATTTAAAATTCGGAGAGTACCGAACCGAGAATACCGAATTCCCATGGGCACTCCATTCATGTTTTAAAGCGAGTGTCTCCAAATCAAATACACGAATCCGATGGTCGCTATACCCAACCGCCAACTCTTTCTGTTTTGGGTTCACTGCCAGGGTACGGGCACTCTTATCGGATAGTTTTACTGAGTTTATAATCCTTAATTTCTGGTGATCGATGGCATAGACGGTCCCGTCAGCAGTGGCCACAAAAATATTGTTCGAATAGGAAGTGATATCAAAAATCGCCGCCGTTGTAAATTTCAATGATCCCGTCTCCACTTTATTTTTCCAGTCGACAACATGAATACCCTCATAGTTATGACCAATGATCAGTTGATGCGTCTCCGGATGATGGTGAAGCGCATACACTGAATTTTGGAGTTTGGCAATCAGTTGCCCTTCCGATGGACTGGCTAAATCCCACAATACTACCATCCCATCTCCGGCTCCACTGAAAAATCGATTCGGTACATCGGCAGACTGAAGTGTATATACACAGTCGTTGTGTCCTAAAAGTGTATGAAGTTTTATAACCTGTGGAGATGCCATAATACCTAAACCGCCAGAAAGTGCTTGTATTGTACGCTCAATTAAAAAATTTTAGCAAAATTGGAACATTAACAACGATTTAACCAATGCCCGTACAAAAAATAGCAGGTAACTCAAACCGATCCTGGGGACTATGGTTAATTCAGGAGAGTGAAGAAACACTTCGCGAACAACTTGGTGAAATCGAACCCATTCCGCCTGCTTTTACCAATCCCAATAAGCGACTTGAATTTCTTGCAGGAAGACTGTTGCTTCGTCAAATTCTGACTTCCATGAATCTACCCTTTACGGGGATTCGTAAGTATATCCATGGGAAACCCCATCTAAAGAATCTTGTTCATCACATCTCGCTTAGTCATTCCTTTCCGTATGTGGCGGCTATTGTTGATCAGGACCAGGTTGTGGGGATTGACCTTGAGCAACCCAAAGACAAGCTTTTTCGGATTGCCCCACGAATTCATGCCCCTGAAGAGCTTGCCGATGCGGGAGACAATCTTACCAAACATTGCGTCTACTGGTGTGCCAAAGAGGCGTTGATAAAAGTATATGGCAAGAAGGATTTAACGTTGTCTGAGAACCTTAAAATAGCCCCATTTGAGCTCAAAAGTGAAGGTACTATATCTGGCAGTATTATTGTGAAAGAGGGTACAACGGCATTGCTTTTGACATATAAAGTATTTGACGATTTTGTAGTAGTATTCAATCAGTAAATAAATGAGAAACCTAATAATCATCCTTTTCATGTTAGCCGCTTTTAGCGCAGCGGGTCAGGTGGCGGATTTTACGTTGACTAATGTGATGAATGACAAAACCGTTTCCCTTGCCAATTACAAAAGCAGCAATGGGGTGGTGGTGATTTTCATCGGACAAACCTGTCCGTACGACAATTATTATCATGGTCGTATTACGGCGTTGATCAACGAATACAATTCGAAGACCCCGGTATTGCTGATCAATGCGCATCCGAAAGAGACAGCTGAACAAATGCGTACTTTTGGTAAGGGTGAGGATTTTTCTGTTCCCTATCTGGCCGATAAAGATCAGGTCGCCATGACTATACTAGGTGCTGAGAAAAGTCCCAGCGTATTTCTGTTGAAAAACGAAGGTGGAAAATGGATGAAAGTATACGAAGGTGCGATCGATGATAACCCGCAGGTAGAAACCCAGGTAAAAGAGCAGTATTTAAAAAATGCGATTGAAGCTTTGTTGAGCGGCGGCGGTATAGCAGAGAAAATCCATCGGCCAGTGGGATGTTCGATTCGGGAGAAATAAATACCTTCAGCTGAAAATTACCTTCACTAGCTTAAGTCTATGGAAAGAGCGATGGCAGGCGCGTGACTTAAGCTTCTGAATAAAAGAAGTTTGCGACTTCATTCAATTTCGCTTTTGAATTTTTCGAGTACAACTTTACTCCTCAAACTCCCAGATCGCTAATATCCGCGATAATCAACAACAGTTCTTTCACTTCTTCTGCTTTTGAATGGTCGCCAATTTTATCAAAGGCAGTAATCAGGTTTCGGAATACCCGGCGGATAATGTCGAGATTGGAACACGGCTCAAAAAAAGATTTCTCCGGATTTAAATGCAATTCGCCAACATAATTTTCAATATCCTGACGCGAGAAAATAAGACCGCGGTTAAAGGTGTTAATATAAAACGGCGTCTGCTTTTCATCTTTATAAATCAAGATGAAAAGATTGGGGAGATTAACACCGTACACCGGCAGCTTTAATTTTTGTGCTACCAGCATATAAATCACCCCCAGTGAAATCGGATTTCCTTTCTTCGTTTCCAGCACCACATTAATCAGTGAATTTCCCGGAGAATGAAAATTTTTAGTGTTTGCGCCAAACTTAAGCTTATTAAAAAAAACACTGTTGATCAGTTTGATCTGATCGAATTGAAATAGATCCGGTTTAAACTCCAGCCAGGTCTCGTAATAAATCTGCTCGAGGTCCTGCCGTAATTTCAATAATTCCAAATCCGGATATTGATACGTAGCTGCCAGCCACATTCCGGTTAGCAAATCATGATCTTTAGAATTATACCACTCCGTTAATCGCTCTTTTAACAATTGATACTGCAGTGCATGCACCAGTTCTTCAATGCGGTATTGTACCAATGGATTGAAACTTGATTCCCATTCCACTTCAAGGATGGGGATAATACCGGTTCCTAATGAAAGGATCTTTTGTTCAACGTGCGTAATGATTTGTTCATCCTCATCATCGAGTAGCGAGACCAGTGCTTTGATTTCACTATTATTCATCAGGTTTGAATTACACCAACATTAAATTTTTCAACGGGCGCATGATTCGCGGCCTCAATGCCCATCGCAATAGCTTTGCGTGTTTCCATCGGACTGATGATTCCATCCACCCACAACCTTGCTGCTGCATAATAAGGACTTAGTTGTTCGTTGTACCGATCGGTAATTTCTTTTAACAACTCTGCTTCGTCTTCAGGGCTGATTTGTTTGCCCTGTGCTTTTAAAGTTTGCACTTTGATCTGCAATAAGGTTTGTGCTGCCGAGTTGCCCGACATCACCGCGATTTGTGCTGTTGGCCAGGCAAATATCAAGCGTGGATCATACGCCTTCCCACACATCGCATAATTTCCAGCACCGTAACTGTTGCCGATGATAATCGTGAACTTAGGGACGGTCGAATTAGCCATTGCGTTCACCATCTTCGCACCATCCTTAATGATACCACCTTGTTCAGCATGACTTCCTACCATAAATCCGCTTACATCCTGAATGAAGAGCAACGGAATTTTACGCTGATTACAATTCATGATAAAACGTGCTGCTTTATCGGCAGAATCAGAATAGATCACACCGCCCATTCGCATCTCGCCTTTTTTGGTTTTTACAATCTTTCGCTGGTTGGCGATGATACCGATTGCCCATCCATCTATGCGAGCAGTACCGCAGATCAGCGTCTTCCCATAAAGCGCTTTATATTCATCAAATTCAGATCGATCCACCAGGCGCTTAATAATGTCGAGGGTATCATACGGCTTGGCACGATCAGCGGGAAGGATACCGAAAATTTCTTCTGTTTTAAATTCCGTTTCAGCAGGCTCAGCCCGATCAAAGCCAGCTACTTTAGTGGTTCCAAATTTATCGAACAGCGAACGGATATACTCCAGGCAGGATTGATCGTCCGGAAATTTATTGTCGGTTACACCGGAGATTTCACAATGCGTCGTAGCGCCTCCCAGCGTTTCATTGTCGATCACTTCACCGATGGCGGCTTTGACTAAGTATGATCCTGCCAGAAATATAGATCCGGTTTTATCTACGATCATTGCCTCGTCCGACATGATCGGCAGGTAGGCACCACCCGCAACGCAGCTTCCCATGATGGCGGCAATCTGTATGATCCCCATCGAAGACATCTTCGCATTGTTTCGGAACTGCCGACCGAAATGTTCTTTGTCGGGAAAAATTTCGTCCTGCATAGGAAGGAAAACCCCCGCGCTATCCACCAGGTATACCACAGGAAGTCTGTTCTCCATTGCAATTTCCTGTGCCCGTAAATTTTTCTTGGCGGTAATGGGGAACCATGCTCCTGCTTTCACGGTGGCATCATTGGCTACGATCACACACTGCCGGCCCTTAATATATCCGATGCCGGTCACTACACCACCCGACGGGCAACCTCCTTGTTCGGCATACATACCATCGCCAACAAAAAGTCCGATTTCTAAAAATTCTGAATCTTTATCAGTGAGATAGGCAATCCGTTCACGCGCGGTTAATTTTCCTTTTTGATGCTGGGATTCAATTTTCTTTTCACCGCCACCTAATCGCGTCTTTTTTGCTTTCGACTCCAACCGAAAGATCATTTGTTTCAGTTGATCCTCATTTTTATTAAACGCTAAATCTTTTTTTACCTCCACGCGTTCGTACTTAATTATCTTTTTGTTTTTTAAGATCTCGCTCAATTTTTTTCTGGCTTTTTCCCAATGGTCCTAAGAAATGTTTAGGATTTGAATTCAGATGATTAGCCAATGAATCAAGCGAACGCAATAACGTATTCAAATTCGTATACAAGGTATCTTCGGTCATCAGTTTACCCACTGTATTATCATCCGAATTCATTCGGGTTAAGGTTTCATTCATTTTCGCGAGCGACACCTGAAGTTTTTTCAACGTACCATTGAGTTCAATCTCCTTTAGTGAATCCGAAAGAATTTTAAAATTAGCCAGGGTTGGTTCCAACTGATCCAGTTTACTATTCAGATTTTTAGTAACTCCCCCGATTTCTCCCGTCACCTCTCCTAATTTCCCGTTAATATTATTGATCATGCCCTTAATCCTATAGGGTGTTCCCTGAAAATCGAGCAAAATGGTATCCAGTTTTCCGGTATTACTTGCGAGGTTATCCAATACGGTGTTAAGTTTACGCAATGTCGATTGCAAATTAGCAGCAACAGGTACCGCATTTTCTTCCAACAACTCTGCCAGACCTTTATCCAAAACGGCATTTATAGTATCTCCCGGGGCAAGAGGGTTGGTCACCTCCCCGATATCGAGCAATAAATATTTTGTTCCTAATAAATCTCCGCTAAGAATAGCTGAAGATTTTTGATCTAAAACTACCTCGGTTGAAATCTCGAGTTCCACCAATACCTTATTATTTCGGCCCTGTAAGATTCGAATATCACTGACCCGACCAACGGCCAGTCCACTTAAGAAGATCTGATTTGAAGGGGTGAGTTTATCAACATTATCAAAAATTGCATAGTATTTTTTATTGGAAGAGAAAAAATCAATACCCTTCAAAAAATTAAATCCGAAGTACAACAGCACAATGCCGGTCACCATAAAAATTCCAACCTTTATTTCTTTAGAGAATCTCATGCGTTACTTTAATTTGTTGTTTTCAGGTTTACGATATTCCTCCCTCGCATTATACCGTTCGAATGTAATGATCGTATTGCTCATATTATGGATTTTGATTTTTTCGTACTGCAACGAAAATACCTAAATGCAATTTAACTTTATCGAATGGAAACATAAAAGCGCTTTTAAATAATTATAAGGTGGAAAAAAACCTATCAATTGATGGATTCAACCTCCTCCTTGTACTCTTTGAAAGCCCTGTATATTGCCGAGGCAATATAGTCCTGAACCAGCTCGTCATTCAGATCCTTTTCTTCTTTTTGATTGGAAAGATAGCCTATTTCCACTAAAACGCTAGGCATTGCGGTTTTATACAAGACGATGAATCCTGCCTGTTTCACACCCCTGCTTTTTCGACCTGCACGTGTTCCGAATTGATTTTCAATCTTACTGGCTAACGAAAGACTTGCTTCCAGGTGGGCAGATTGTTCCAGGCTAAATAATATATAGGACTCGGGTGAGTTTGGGTCGAAGCCTGCGTATTTCTCTTCATAATTTTCCTCCAAAAGAATCACAGAGTTTTCTCTTTTGGCTACTTCAAAGTTGGCATTGCTGACATGAAGCCCCATTACATAGGTCTCGGTGCCATAGATTTGATTACGCCGTTCCTGAGAAACATTAGCAGGAAGAGAATTGGCGTGTATACTGATAAAGGCATCCGCATTGAGATCATTGGCTATTTTTGCACGTTCATCCAACCCGATAAAAACGTCTGTTTTGCGGGTATAAACCACTTTCACGTCTTTTATATTCTGCTCAATGATAGCGCCTACTTTCAAGGCTACCTGTAACGTGATGTCCTTTTCCTTTGTGTTTTTGCTCATGGTTCCGGGATGTTTCCCTCCATGGCCCGCATCGATTACCACAACCTTAACACCATGATCGTTTTTTTGTGAGAATGCAACGAAGTTTAGCAGGGTTATTGCTAACGAAAAAACATAAAATTTGATATTCATCACAGCGCGCTAAATGTTAAAAGTATTTGGAATAACTTTACGCAAAGGTGTGAATTTTTCACAAGAAGCTAAAAAACAAGGATTCAAATCCATTTCAGTGCAACGCAAGTTCATAATCTTAAGTATATTTTTTGTCGTTGTTTCCACGTTGACACAGGCACAGGAGCGGATCAGAACCCCCAGAGGAGACCTTCCTGTTTCCACTGATTCCATCCCAGCTTCACGTATATTGGCTCCACAGGATACGATTCCGGCCGATACCCTGAGCATGCCTCAAAAAAAGAGCGACATTGAAACCACAATCAATTATTCGGCCAGAGACTCAATTTTTACCAGTATTGACGGAAAACAGATCACATTATACGGAAGTGCCCAGATCATTTATGGTGAAATTCAACTGAATGCTGAAGAAATCCTCATCGATTACGCCAAAAACACCCTGACCGCCCATGGTGTACGCGATTCGCTTGGGCAGCGTGTTGGGTTTCCGATTTTCAAAAACGGTGAGGAACTGTACGAGACAAAAGACATTGTTTATAATTTTCAAACGGGACGGGCAAGAATCACAGAAGTTGTTACCCAACAGGGTGAAAGTTACATCCACGGAGAAACCGTATTTAAAAACGAAAAAGATGAGATTTTCAGTATCCGTAACACCTATACGACCTGTAATCTTGAACACCCTCACTTTCGGATTCGCTCCACCAAAACCAAAGCGATCCCCAATGACAAAGTTGTTTCCGGGCCATTTTACTTTGAACTCAACGACATCCCGCTACCAATTGGTTTTGCCTTTGGAATGTTTCCGATGCCGAGGAAAAGTAAGTCTGGAATCCTCTTCCCTTCTTTTGGAGAAGAACGCCGGCGTGGTTTTAATATCCGGAACGGCGGATACTTTTTTGATTTCAATGAATATATCAAACTGGCGCTAACAGCAGACATCTATTCAAATGGATCGTATGCACTCTATGCAAATTCGAGTTATTCAAAACGATACAAATATAACGGTGGATTCAACTTCAGTTTCTCAAAGAATAATAACAGCGACAAAATTGAAGACACGAGTTTCACAAATGATTACCGGATTGCCTGGACGCATACACCGCAAAGCAAAGGTACGGGTCGCTTTTCGGCATCCGTGAATGCCGCCACGCAAACCTTCAACCAGAACAACAATTTGATCTACGGATACACTGATCAAACCAACTCGAGCAACTACAGTAACATCACCGCCAAACTTAGTTCCAATATTTCCTATAACAAACGTTTTGCCGGAACTCCCTTTTCTATGGGATTAAACATGACCCACAACCAGGACTTGTCAACGGGTCGGGTAGATCTTTCACTTCCCAAAATCAGCGTGAATATGACGAACCTGTATCCTTTCCAACGGAAGGATGGGCAACAAACTATTCTGGATAATTTTTCAATCGGTTACAAACTGGATGGCTCCAATCAAATCACTAACAACCTGGGTAGAATTCCTTCCACTGCATCGAAAGACAGCATCGCTGATTTCACTTTCGACAACTTCAGCACCTTCTTTAAAAATGGACGCAAAGGAATCCGTCACAATATCCCGGTCTCCTACTCAACCAAGGTGTTAAAATTCTTTACACTGTCCCCCTCTCTGAGCTATGAAGAAAAATGGTACTTTGAAAAACTGGATTGGAGATATCAAACCATCGATGGAAAACAAGTATTAAAAGCGGATACTATTCAAGGGTTTAACCGCATTGCCAACTATAGTGTAAGTGCTTCATTGAATACACGAATTTATGGAATGTATTATATGAAGAAGGGAAAAATTCAGGCTATTCGTCATATTATGAACCCAAATGTTTCCTTTGGTCTTACGCCTGATTTCACAAAAAATGGAAATTACTTTCAGAAATTTCAAGACTCTACCCGAACGTTTTATCAAGCACGGCATCAGGGATTTGTGTACGGCCCTTCCAACACCGGTAAGAGTGGATCCATTGGTTTTGGGATAGGGAATAACCTGGAAGCAAAAATTAAATCGGAAGAAGATACAGTTGCCCGGAAAATCATGCTGATCAACAACTTTTCCATCAACTCCAGCTATAATATTGTTGCCGACTCATTTAAACTTGCACCCTTTAGCATTTCTGCCAACACCAACATTAAAAATGGATTAGTTAACATTAATCTTTCTGCTTCATTAGATCCCTATAGTTACCTGACCTCCACACGGGAAGATGGAACACCATTTGAGCGAAGGGTTGACCAATATGCCTGGAAGGGTGGCAGTTTGGGACGGATTACTAATGCCTCATTGGCGATGAGCACAAATCTAAATCCCAAAGGAAGAGATACGGATGCAGAGAGCAGGGCAAAAATATCTACTTCAAATCTGCCGGAACAGGAGAAACAATTTTTACTAAACAACCCGGATGCGTATGTTGATTTTGAAATCCCCTGGAACTTGCGGATCAATTATAGCCTGAGCTATTCGCATTCATTGAACAACGATCCGCGGATTACACAATCCTTGCAAATGTCAGGCGATATGTCCCTTTCCGAAAAATGGAAAGTAACGTTTAATACAGGATATCATTTTGAGAGTAAGGAAATAACGCAGACCGATATCGGGATTAGTCGTGATTTGCACTGCTGGACCATGCGAGTCAATTGGGTTCCATTTGGCCGGTTTCAGTCCTTAAATTTTACGATTGCAGTAAAATCATCCTTGCTTCAGGATTTAAAATTTGAGCGGAGGAAACCGTTCTATGATAATCTGTAAAACTACAGTGAATTCAGCCAACCTTCTACTTCCTCTAAGGTTGGGTTTTTAACCTCCTCCAACTTCATCTTTTTTCGTGTTCCACACACATCATTGAAAAGCTTGGTTGCCTTTACATCCTGAAGTTGTTCTTTGCTGGTGATTCCCAACTTCTGAAAAACAGGGATTAAGTCTTCACGAATACCAAGAGCAGTATAATCTAAAACAGCAACCGAGCGTTTTTCGGGTTTCATCTGCGGGAAGAATAATACATCCTGAATGGAGGGCGAATTGGTCATGATCATGGAAAGACGATCAATTCCGATTCCTAATCCGGCCGTTGGTGGCATTCCAAATTCCAGTGCACGTAAGAAGTCTTCATCCAGCGTCATGGCTTCTTCGTCACCGCGTTTTCCCAATTCGAGTTGATCTTCAAAACGTTTGCGCTGATCAATCGGATCATTGAGTTCCGAGAAGGCATTACAGATTTCTTTACCGTTACAAATGGCCTCAAAGCGTTCTACCAATCCTTCCTTACTCCGGTGTTTTTTTGCTAGTGGTGACATCTCCACCGGATAATCAGTAATGAAGGTGGGCTGAATTAATTTTCCTTCACACTTCTCTCCAAAAATTTCATCAATTAATTTTCCTTTACCCATTGAGTCGTCAATGCCAATTTTCAAATCACGGCAGGTTTGACGAAGCCCTGCTTCATCCATTTCTGAAATGTCAATGCCGGTAAAATGTTGAATGGCTTCAAACATGGTATAACGTGTCCAGGGGCGTTTGAAATCAATTACGTGTTCACCTACCTGAACGGCAGTTTTCCCATGCAAATCAAGAGCAACTTTTTCAATCATTTCTTCCACCAAATCCATCATCCAATTGTAGTCTTTGTAGGCAACATACAATTCAACCTGTGTAAATTCCGGATTATGAAATCGTGACATCCCTTCATTCCGAAAATCTTTCGAGAACTCATATACACCGGTAAATCCACCTACTATCAGACGCTTTAAATACAACTCATTTGCGATGCGCAAATAAAGTGTCATATCGAGGGTGTTGTGATGTGTTTTAAAAGGACGGGCAGCGGCTCCGCCATAGAGGGGTTGCAATATTGGTGTCTCGACCTCGAGATAGCTTTTGTCATTCAGATACTCGCGCATGGAGTTGACCAATCTGGTACGCTTAATAAATGTATCGCGCACCTCCGGATTTACGATCAGGTCTACATAGCGCATCCGGTAACGTTGCTCAGGATCACTAAAGGCATCATGCTTAACAGTTTTTCCATCTTCGTCTTCCGTCTCTTTTACTATGGGTAGTGGCCGCAGTGATTTTGAAAGCAGTGTAAAATGAGTTACATGAATCGATATCTCACCGGTTTGTGTTGTGAAAACATATCCTCTTACACCCACAATATCCCCAATGTCAATGTGTTTCTTAAATACGGTATTATAGAGCGTTTTATCATCATCTGGGCAAAGGTCGTCTCTGCGAAAATACAGCTGAATGCGGCCGGTCTCGTCTTGTAATTCCGCAAAAGATGCATTTCCCATAATCCTGCGGCTCATGATCCGCCCTGCAATGGAAATGTCCTTATAATCAGTTTTATTCCGTTCGTAATGTTCATGAATAACGGCTGCAGAAACGTTGATTTTAAACAACTGGGCCGGATAGGGGTTGATCCCCAATTTCTCCAATTCTTCTTTGCTTTTCCTACGGATTTGCTCTTGCTCGCTTAAATGCATGACCTTTCTTCAAATTTTACGCCTGCAAAAATAGGGTAAATTAAGCAGCTAAAAAATCAGGATTTTGACCTTCTCCGCTTTAGTTCTTTACGGATTAATGTTAATTCTCTGCTACTTTGGCCCGCAACGGAGGTATTTTCTTCAGCACGCCTGATTAAGTATGGCATCACGGATTTAACCGGTCCATACGGCAAATATTTAACAACATTGAAATGTTCTTTCGCCAGGCTAAAAGTGATATTGTCACTCATCCCAAACAACTGGGCAAACCACACATGTTCATCATTGCAGGCAATGACATGCTTCTCCAGTAGTTCGACCATCCATAGGTTACAGTATTCATTGTGTGATCCACACATGACCGAAACCCGGCGAATGTTTTCGACACACAAGGTGAGGGCGTCATTGAACGCTTTATCTGTTGCGGCTTTATCTTTATGAATCGGGCTTTTATATCCATGTTGTTCTGCCCGCTCACGCTCTTTTTCCATATAGGCACCACGAACCAGCTTTGCTCCATGGTAATATCCTTTGCTGGTGGCTTCCTGAATAGCATGATTTAAATTCTCCAGCGAAACTTTGCAATACATCTGGTAGGTGTTGTAAACAATAGCACGCTCCTTATTGTATTTATGAATCATTGCGTTGGCTAAATCATCAATCGTGCGCTGAATCCAACTTTCTTCCGCATCGATTAAAATAGGGACACCTACTTCATGGGCTTTTCGACAAATCTCATCAACCCGTTTCGTAACTTTTGAAAAGGCGTCCTGCTCTTCCAGTGTCAGAGAGGCTCTATTCTGTATGCGTTCCAAAACATTAATATCCGCAACACCGGTCATTTTAAATACGCAAAAAGGAATATCGGGCGAGTCTTTTGCTTTATCTATGGTTCTGATGATTTCTTGCTTAGTCCTGTCGAAACCAGCTTCAGAATTCTCACCTTCCACTGAATAATCCAAGATAGCCCCCACAGAATACTCTGCCAGTTTTGCAACGGTTTCTCCAGTATCACTAATATCAACCCCTCCACAAAAATGATCAAATAAGGTTTTTTTGATAATTCCCTCAATAGGAAGACGCATTTTTAAACCAGTTTTCACTAAACTAACTGCCACAGCAGATACCCAAGGATTATTAACCAGGGTAAAAATGAAATTAGCCTTTTTTAAGGCAGGCGTTGTTTTGTAGGAAAATGCAACTGAGGTGTCTTCAAAGGTTATGATTGGCTTTTTTTCCATAGTTTCTTAGTGGCGCTAATATAAGAATTGAAGGGTTCTCATAAATAAATTTTTCACGGAAGGCTATTTTATGATTTTACTTAATTTCACACGAAATGGCCACTTCGTTGTGGCCCTTCCAATGCAGCAATTATGAAATAATTATTAACCTTTGAATGACCAAAATGCTTCCTGACCATATTCTTTTCACAACCCAATCCGGAAATGAAATTGCATCCCGCGTTACGGATTCCTATGAAAAAATTGCCGTTTTAGTGGATGAGAATACCCGATTGGCCTGTTATCCTCGGATTCAATCACAATTACCGTTTCATCATCTCATAGAAATCCCCAGTGGCGAGGAAAACAAGACCTTACCTTCATGTCAAAAAATCTGGGAGGCCATGACCACCCTTGAAATGGACCGGCACTCGCTGTTAATCATTATTGGGGGTGGTGTACTGGGGGATATGGGTGGATTTTGTGCTGCCACCTTTAAACGCGGTATTGATTTTATGCTGGTGCCCACTACGTTGTTATCACAGGTTGATGCCAGTATTGGGGGAAAGTTAGGAATTGATTTTAACCACTACAAAAACCATATTGGCGTTTTCCAACAACCCATTGCAACAGTGGTTGACGTGAGCTTTTTAAAAACCCTTTCTACCCGTGAACTTCGATCCGGATACGCGGAAGTTTTAAAGCATGCCCTGATTCGGGACGAATCCATGTGGAATGACCTGAAGGCAAAACCTATGGAAGAGCAGGATTGGGAAGTATTAGTCCGTCAAAATGTAGCCATCAAGTCAACCATAACAGAAGAGGATCCAAAAGAGAAGGGGGTTCGTAAACTTTTGAATTTCGGACATACGATCGGACATGCAATCGAAAGTCATTTTTTGAAAAAAACTAAAATTTTACATGGCGAGGCCATCGCCGCAGGAATGATCGCCGAAGCATGGATTTCCAGAACCAGGAGCATGCTATCTCAACATGCATTTGATGAAATCCGAGAAGTGATCCTGTCTGCCTATGGCAAAATCGCCATTGCAGAGGATGAAATTGAGTCTATTACAGCACTAACCTTACAGGACAAGAAAAATCAGGGCAATAGAATTCTATGCGTTCTTCCAACCAAAATTGGAGAAGCTCAAATAGACTGTGAAATCAGTCCGGACGAGGTGAAAAATTCAATACAGTATTATCTAAACTGTTAGACATAATGCATTTCGGATTCTTCCTGTGGCTGCTTTTTTTGAAGGCGTTTTTTTAATCCCAATGTTTTTTCAGAGAGGATTTTCCTGGTCTTCTGAGATCTGTTCCCGGTAAGAAACCAAGTTGCCAACAAAGCACCTGAGGCGATACCCAGTCCGATTGCTATTTTCTTTGTTGTTTTCATTGCTAATTTTCTATGGTCTTTTGAAAATGGAATCTGAGGGGTACTCATCATTTCTGGCTGATCACTTTACATGCAGATTCCTAAGTAAAATTAACTCAAATTTTAGCAGAAATGTTACACACCACTGAGAAAAATATTTACGAAAACGTAATTTGCCAGAAAAAAATTTGAGCAACACTATTCACCTGTCCCAACGAACAGTTGTTTCCGGAACCGCTTACTTACTTCCGGCATCCAAAAGTCTTAGCAATCGCGCGTTAATCCTGGCAGCCCTTGCAAGAGGCGCATCAGCATTGAGTAATCTATCGAATGCGAATGATACCCAATTGATGCAGCGATTGATTACTTCTTCAGAAAAAACTATTAACGTTGAAGACGCTGGGACTACCATGCGTTTTCTTACAGCTTATTTTGCCGCTACGAACCAGTCAAAAATCCTTACGGGAACAGCTCGGATGAAGCAACGACCCATTGGAATTTTGGTGGATGCATTACGAAAAATCGGAGCAGAAATTAACTATCTGGAAAAGGATGGCTTTCCGCCACATGAGATCATCCGTTTCTCTAAACAACAGCAATCCGTTATTGAGATTCAGGGGGACGTGAGCAGCCAGTTTATTTCCGCTTTAATGATGATCGCCCCGAGTTTACCCGATGGACTATCATTAAAATTACTGGGGAAAGTAGGTAGTCTGCCCTACATTCAGATGACAAAAGGGTTAATGCAAATTTTCGGTGTGGAGGTGGACCTTCAGGACGCGAGTATTGACATTAATGCGCAGCGCTATTCACCAGCCACACTAACCATTGAGTCGGATTGGTCGAATGCAAGTTATTGGTTCGCCTTTACTGCCCTGGCAAATGAGGCCACCATCACACTCCCGCGATTATTTAAAGATTCGCTTCAGGGTGATCAGGCAATTATTGCAATCATGGAAAAGCTTGGGGTGAACGCAACATGGCAAGGTGATGACCTGGTGTTGTCGAAAAAGGATACTGAAAAAAATTTTAGCTGGGATTTCACGCACTGCCCCGATCTCGCCCAGACGGTTGCAGTAGTTTGTGCAGCCAAAGGCATTGAAGCTTTCTTTACGGGATTGGAAAGCTTGAGAATAAAAGAGACAGACCGGATCGATGCATTGCAAAAAGAGCTAAGGAAAATCGGGGGCGATCTTGTAGAGACCGATCATCATTGGAAGCTGATTCCGTCTTCCGCTCTTCCGTCGAACGCTTCTTTTGAAACCTATGAGGATCATCGGATGGCCATGGCATTTGCCCCATTAGCGACCCTGATGGATGTCGAAATTCATGATCCAAAAGTTGTTCGTAAATCGTACCCCACATATTGGGATGATATCCGCAGTTTTGGATTCACTATTGATTAACCAGATTGATCAGGTTGCTGAAGTATGATGGTGCATACTTCAGCCTGCTTCCATACCACGAGAAATATTCCCCATCAACTAAAAAGACATTGGTTTCCGGAAATTGTATTTCCAATTGGCGGATGTGTTTTTCTTGAAAAGGATACGGTTCAGAAGAAAGAAAAATTATTTCCGGTTTCAATTCCGCAATGGTATTTTCTTCAATAACGGGGTAGCGGGTTAGCGCGGATGCACAATTGATAAATCCGATCCGCTCCAGCATTGCGTCAATAAATGTATTGGCACCCACTACCATCCAGGGATTCTTCCAAATAAAATACAATACGCTTTTGGGGCGATCAGTTTTTTGTATAGCATTAAATCCGCTTTCAATTGCCTGGGTAAGCTGCTGTGCCTGTTCATCCCGATTCGTAATTTCCCCAAGGCTTCGAATCATTTTAATTGCATCAGAAAAAGTATTAACATCGCTCATCCAAACCGCGTATTTTTTTTTCAACCGGGTAATTCCTTCAGAATAGTTCTCCTCTTTGTTGCCTATGATCAAATCCGGAGTAAGCGCGTCGATGATGTCAAAATTGAATTTTTTTGTTCCCCCAACAATGGTTTTTTCATTTTTCCAATGATTGGGATGAACACAAAACTTTGTTATGCCAACCACCTGGTCAGATAAATGAAGATCGTGCAGCAATTCAGTTAAGGAAGGAACGAGTGAAATAATCCGTGTTGGAACATTTTTAAGGGAAATTTGTTGTCCCATTTGATCAACTTGGTGGCGACAGGGAGTCATCAACCAAAGATACGGTGTGTTGAGCGCGTATTAAAAAGAAACGCACAGAGCACACAAAGAAAGACCCTCTCTATAAAACTCTGTGACCCTGCGCGTATTTCTTAGATTGTGATTCCATCCGAATCACATTTTGTTACGTTCGTAACTTATATCATTATTGCCATGCTTGCAAGCTGGCTGGAAATTTTTAAGCTTGATTCATTAACAGATGCCTGATTCAACTCAAATTTAAGTTTACCTCCAATTACTTTAAAGTTTATACAGCTTCCTTTTTGTCCCAATCCATTTCCATCGGTAATGGTTAATACAGATTTTCCGGAAATACTACCTTTTATGTCGTCGAAGTCCCGGCTTTTTGATTTGCCGAGATAAACAACTTGACAATTTGCTGCCTCACTAGCAGACGTAATTTTCTTAATACTGTATTTTTTGCTGCCCTTTGGCTTTCCATCATACCAGGTTTTCAGGGTATTAAAAACATCATCCTCACCCATTACCCCTACTACAAATGATCCAGCGTCCCCTTCATTTGGCCACTGAATATATTTAATGAAGTTGTATAACATGGCGGCGTGAATCTCGTGATTAGGTCGTTCCTGTCCATTAGAGACCGCAAAAAATACCATTGTAAATACACATACTAAAAGTGATTTTTTCATGATTGGCTTCTCTTTAGGTTTAGTTATGAATACTAAGCTACAATTTCCAGACCAGTTAAGAAAATCCCCCCAATTTCTCAGGGGGATTTCTACAAACAACCCATTAAATTAATATCGCCATTGCTGAAAGTGAACCAGAAACCTTAAGGTTTGAAGCCTCAACAGCTTTCTGATTTAACTCAAATTTCAGCTTGTTATCTACAGTCTTAAAGTTGATGCCACTTCCTCTTTGTCCCAGACCAGATTTGTCAGTAATCACCAATGTACTTTGTCCTTTTGTTTTGTTATTCACTGCATCAAACTCACCACTTTTGTTTGTATCAATGAATACAACGTGGCAACTAGTCATTTCTGAAGCTGAATTGAACTTCTTGATCACAAAGGTTTTGGATCCCTTTGCTTTTCCACCATACCAGGAGTTTAAGGTGTTATACATGTCATTGTTACCAATCACACCAATTACAAACTCACCTCCGGTTGAATGGTCAGGCCATTGTACGTAACGAACGAAGTTATATACCATCATGGAATAAACTTCATGAACGGGCCGATCCTGTGCGGAAACAGCTCCTGCCAGGGAGAAAATGCCGATTAATAGGGCTCTTTTAAATACTTTCATGTCTTTATCTTTTTTTAGGTTGAAATGATAACACAAAAGTAAGCCCTCCCAATTTACTGGAAGGGCCAATAACGAACAGTACCTTTCGGATGTAAGATTTTGTACTTTTTTTACTTAATGTAGCTAAAGTTGTGGCCCGGTTTCAATTGCAACAGAAACTCATAAATCAGGTTTATGACGTTGTCAACATCATCTTTGTGCACCGTTTCTACCGTTGTATGCATATACTTTAATGGCAAAGAAATTAACGCCGAAGCAACCCCTTCTGCAGAATATGCGAAAGAATCTGTATCTGTTCCAGTACTTCTTGAAACGGCTTGCCGCTGGAATGGAATTTTCCTTTTTTGGGCCGTTTCCAGTACCATTTTGAGAACGTTATTATGCACAGCGGGACCATAACAAAGCACCGGACCTGCACCACATTTCTGATGACCACTTTCTTTTTTATTGTACATCGGAGAGCATGTATCGTGCGTCACATCTGTACAAATGGCAACGTCTGGTTTCAATCTCCTTGAAATCATTTCCGCACCTCTAAGACCAATCTCTTCCTGGACGGCATTCACAACATACAGGCAGAATGGAAGCTTTTTCTTTTTCTCTTTAAGACGCCGGGCTACCTCAGCGATCATAAAGCCACCCATCCTGTTATCCAACGCTCTCCCAACCAACCAATTTTTATTCATTTCAATCAGTTCATCTTCAAAGGTGATGACACATCCAACATGAACACCCAATGCATCCACTTCTTTTTTAGAACCACATCCTATATCAATGAATATGTTCTTTAAGGTGGGGGTCTCCTCCTTCCCGGCATCCCGTACATGGATTGCCGGCCAACCAAATATTCCTTTTACAATTCCTTTTTGAGTATGAATATTCACGCGCATGGATGGTGCAATCTGATGATCCGATCCTCCATTCCTTCTCACATAAATATATCCATCGTCGGTGATGTAGTTTACAAACCAGGAAATTTCATCAGCATGTGCTTCG
Source organism: uncultured Cytophagales bacterium (assembly GCA_942491425.1). Classification (GTDB taxonomy): domain Bacteria; phylum Bacteroidota; class Bacteroidia; order Cytophagales; family Cyclobacteriaceae; genus JBGTGG01. Next base: position 2,148 of record CALOAV010000003.1, on the reverse strand, counting down.
ATGACAACTTTGTATTTTCCTTTGGGGTTGATCACGCCCACGGCAGTTCCATACACATCCACAATCTGTTCATTGATGTAAGGCTTAATGTAATCCAGCCAGATTTGCTGTCCGGACGATTCAAACCCGGTGGGTGATGCATTATTTAAATATTCAAACAAAAATGCTTTACTTTTCTTATCCATAGTGTTTCAATTTTTCAAAATTATATACCTGTATTTATAGCGGAATATTGCCGTGCTTCTTCTTCGGAAGTTTATCCACCTTGTTTTCCAGCATTTGAAAAGCTCTGATTAGTTTTTCGCGTGTTTGATCAGGATAGATGACCTCATCAATATATCCCCGATGTGCTGCACGATAGGGATTTGCAAATTTCGCAGTGTATTCCCCGACCTTCTCTGTCAGTTTCGCTGCAGGATCATCGGCTTCAGCAATTTCTTTTTTAAATATAATTTCAGCAGCGCCTTTGGCACCCATGACCGCAATCTCTGCAGTTGGCCAGGCATAATTCATATCCGCCCCGATGTGTTTGGAGTTCATCACATCATACGCACCGCCATATGCTTTTCGCGTGATTACCGTTACACGCGGAACAGTTGCCTCTGAAAAAGCATACAATAACTTTGCACCGTTGGTAATAATCGCATTCCATTCCTGATCCGTACCCGGTAAAAATCCCGGAACATCTTCAAGCACCAACAGAGGAATATTGAAACAATCGCAAAACCGCACAAAGCGTGCACCCTTTACACTCGAATCGATATCCAACACACCCGCCAGTGATGCCGGCTGGTTTCCGACAATACCGATACTTCTTCCGGCCAGCCGGGCGAACCCGACTACAATATTATCCGCAAAATTCTTATGTACTTCAAAAAATGAATCGGTATCCACCACGCCGTTGATCACATCGCGCATATCATACGGCTGATTGGGATTGGCAGGAACAATTTCATTTAAAACTGGTCTGGATTCATCGCCCACAGTATAGGGTAATCGTGGCACCTCGTCTTCGCAATTTTGAGGTATATAGCTTACCAATTTTTTTATGTCGTTAAGGCACGTTACTTCATTGGCACATGAAAAATGAGTCACACCACTTTTTGTACTGTGTGTTTCAGCGCCGCCCAGATCTTCTGCCGTAACATTCTCGTGGGTAACTGTTTTTACAACATTGGGTCCGGTTACAAACATGAAGGAAGTTTTCTCCACCATAAAAATGAAATCTGTAATGGCTGGAGAATAAACAGCACCTCCTGCACAAGGCCCCATAATAGCAGACAACTGTGGAATTACGCCTGATGCCAATGTATTCCTGTAAAATATATCAGCATATCCGCCCAACGAAACCACCCCTTCCTGAATACGGGCACCACCCGAATCATTCAACCCAATAATTGGGGCCCCATTCTTCATGGCAAGTTCCATTGTTTTTACAATCTTCTCTGCATGTGTTTCCGAGAGTGATCCTCCAAAAACTGTGAAATCCTGTGAAAAAACATAAACTAAACGGCCATGAATGGTACCATATCCGGTAATAACACCATCGCCTAAATAGTACTCTTTATCCAGGCCAAAATCTTTGCAACGGTGCATAACAAATTTACCGAGCTCTTCAAAAGATCCTTCATCCATCAGAAGTTCAATCCGTTCGCGTGCAGTCAGTTTTCCTTTGGCATGCTGTTGCTCAATGCGCTTGGCTCCACCGCCCAATAATGATTCCTGGTTCTTTTTGTTAAGTGTATCGAATTTCTTTTCTAACTCAGGATTAGAATGGGTACGTTTTTTCATTCAGATGGATTATTTTGATGCAATTGCAGGTGCTAAAAATAATTAAAAATCAGCGTACTGTACCACATAACCTGTTAAATTCGCATGTTCATAAAGAGTATTGAAATTTAAAGGCATTGACCAGAAAACTTGCAATAATCGACCTGGGTACCAATACCTTCCATTTATTAGTAGCAACTGATGTGGATGGCACCATCACCATTGTGCACCGTGAACGGTTGGCCGTGAAAATTGGGATGGGGGGGATTAATCAAAAAACCATTCTGCCAGATGCTATTCAGCGCGCCGTCCTTGCGATGCAAAGTTTTAAAAACACAATAGACAAATTTAAGGTACAGGAAGTATTCGCCTTTGGAA
>CALOAV010000002.1:0-2255 GCA_942491425.1 uncultured Cytophagales bacterium | reverse complement strand
AGAAGCTAGGAGCTTTTATTCATAGAAAACTTCGTGAACTCTTTGAGCCTTTGAGTCTTCGTGGCAATTACTTTTCGCCACAAAGGCACGAAATCGCCAAGTTTCACAAAGTTGTTACCAATTATGAATTATTTAGGTTAGGACAGGAAATAAAATCCTAGCGAACAAATTGAAATAAGAATAAAACAAATGAATACACACAACAAATCAAACACTACCTCATCAAGTTCCAGTCAATCATTGCACTCATGCTTATGTGCATTGCGCTGAGTTTCCTTTCCGACAGTTTTCTTTCGGGTGAGAATGCCTGGAACGTCGTGCGCCAGATTTCAGTAAATGTTATCATCTCAGTAGGAATGACACTAGTAATTCTAACAGGAGGAATCGACCTTTCTGTTGGTTGTGATTCTTTCACTTTCGGGAGCTGTTACAGCAGGATTTGCTAAAATTCGGTACTGAAATCACCGACATGAACCTGTTTATCGGCTTTACCTTGCTGGGTGCATTGGTTGGGGGAATTTTATCCGGAACATTTTTGGGGTGGTTTAACGGGTTTTACCATCACCCGTTTTAAAGTTCCGCCATTTGTGGCAACACTTGCCATGCTTACCATTGCGCGGGGTTTAACAATGTTGTTAACCGGTGGGCTTCCCGATAACAGCACTGGGCGATAATTTTGCCTTTATGGGTATGGTTGGTTTAGGAATTCCTATGCCGGTCTGGATTTCGGCAGTTATTGTACTGGCAGCGGTGGTAATTAACAAATAAAACAACACTCGGACGACTTTATTTATGCCATTGGAGGAAATGAAACGGCAACGGCATTATCTGGTCTAAAAATCAAAAAAGTAAAAATGATTGTTTACGCCATTGCAGGTGCATTGGCAGGAATTGTGAGTATCATGGTCACTTCCCGGCTCGACTCTGACCCAACCCAACGCAAGGTTTGGTTTTGAACTCGATTCAATTCCCATGGTGGTAATTGGCGAGACAACTCTTTCAGGTGGAAATAGACTTCTTAGTGCTGAACCGTGCAGGGAGCATTGATTATTGGAATCCTAAATAACGGACTGGTACTTTTAAATGCTCCTACATTTCTGGCAGCAGGTAATAAAAGGTTTTGTAATTCTGCTGGCTGTGGTTGATCGAAGGATTTAATTCAAAAGAAGAATAAATGTTTAAAAGAATAGATCCCAACTACATAAAACAAAAGTAAAAATCATATTATATGAAAGCGACTTATTTCTTATTTCTTTATTTCTTAATCCCATTTGCAATATCAAAATCTGCCTGCGCAGCTCCACTTTAAACCACGACTGGTTGTATTAACCGATATTTCTACTTGGGAACCCGATGACCACGAATCCCTTATTCGTCTGTTGGTTCACGCTGATTTGTATGAAATTGAAGGGATAATTGTCTCTACTGGTTGGAGTATGGACAATGTGAATGAACATAAACAATTTAAAGATATTGCAACAGGAGTGATTGATGCTTATGAAAAGGATTTGCCCAATCTTCTTAAACGCTCGGAACAAACCGGGTTTGCACTTGATAACGAACGGCAGGAAATCGGGTACTGGCCGAGTGCACAATATTTAAGAGAGCGCACCATGTTTGGCAGCATGCACATGGGAATGAGTTTCGTTGGCGCAGAAAATAATTCAGACGGAAGTAATCTCATCATCAAACTTGCCGACGAAGATGACGATCGTCCTATTTGGTTAGCCTTTTGGGGAGGTGGAAATACGCTTGCCCAAGCAATTTGGCAGGTAAAACAAACCCGAAGTGAAGTTGAACTCAAAACTTTCTTGCCCATAAAATCCGGGCATATGCCGCAACAAACCAGGACAGGACCGGCAAAAATCGGGTTTTGATAGCAGTTCTCATGCTTGGATGCGCCGTGTATTTTCGGATGATCTTCTTTTTTATCTGGGATGAATGTGCCTGGAAATATCAAAATGGTACAGGAAAAAATATTGGACGGAATATGCAACACATATCCAGAATCACGGGAATCTTGGAAGTCAGTATCCAAAATTTGTTTGGGGTGTTGAAGGTGATACACCGTCCTTTTTACATATTATGCCAAACGGACTCAACAATCCGGATAAACCAACTCAGGCAAGTTGGGGAGGTTATTCTGTATGGGGTTTGGGAGAAGACAACAACGGTTATTCCTTTGTAAACTATTCTGGCGATGCATACAACATATGCCGGAAATATGAGGAGCATTTTTATGCCGCAACCTTTAA
>CALOAV010000001.1:0-18679 GCA_942491425.1 uncultured Cytophagales bacterium | reverse complement strand
CTGAAGATGATTATTTCATCTTCTCAAAAATGAAAACAAAGGGACTTTCCCCTAACCCCGAAGCGACCAAAGAGATGCTACTCAAGCGTGCTGCTTTCGATCTAACCGGATTACCACCATCATTGGATATGATGAATACTTTTCTGCAGGATGATTATCCGGATGCGTATTCGAAAATGATTGATCAGCTATTAGCAATGCCTCAATACGGAGAAAAGATGGCCGTGCATTGGCTGGATCTTGCGCGGTATTCTGATAGCTACGGCTATCAGGATGATAATATACGAACACAATGGGCCTGGCGCGATTGGGTGATTCATGCATTCAACAAGAATATGCCATATGATCAATTCATTACCTGGCAGCTTGCAGGGGATATGTTGCCCCAGGCAACAAAAGAACAAATTCTGGCCACCGCATTTTTACGTAATCACAAATACACCGAAGAAGGTGGAGTGATTCCTGAAGAATATCGCGTTGAATATATCCTCGATAAAACGAAAACCTTCAGCAAAGGTATTCTTAGGAGTTGACCATTGAATGTGCACAATGCCATGACCATAAGTACGATCCATTTTCACAAAAAGAATATTACCAATTATTCGCCTTTTTCAACAATACACAGGAAGCAGGGTATGAAGGGGATGTGACTGCCTCGAAACCGGCAAAAAATCCAATCCTAACACTGGAAGATCAGGAGATACGAAATGTTTTGGATTTCATTAATAAAAAAGATACCAGCGAACTGTTGGTATCCGTGATGGGTGAGTTGGATACGCCCCGTACCACCCGTATCCTGAATCGTGGTCAATACGATCATCCCGGTGCGGTAGTAAAACCTTCTGCTCCCAAAAGTATACTCGAATTTGATACCACTATTTTCGTGTCGAATCGGCTGGGACTTGCTCAATGGACAGTAGATAAAAATAATCCAGTAACTGCCCGTGTATTTGTAAATCAACTTTGGCAGGAGTTTTTCGGACAAGGATTGGTGAAAACAGCGGGTGATTTTGGTATGCAAGGGAGTCTTGCCATCTCATCCGGAATTGCTGGATTGGCTGGCTGTTGATTTTATGGAACACGGGTGGGATGTCAAAAGATTGGTGAAACAAATATTGCTTTCATCAACTTACAAACAGTCGGCAGTTGTTTCTAAAAACAATTGGAAATCGATCCAGATAACGTTTATTTATCAAGGGCGCCACGTATTCGAATTAAAGCTGAATTTGTTCGTGATATTGTGTTGGCGAGCAGTGGCTTGTTGATCCGTGAAATTGGAGGGCCAAGTGTAAAACCCTACCAACCCAAAAACTTATGGGAGAGTGCAACTTCCGGAAGAGGAGTATTGGCAACCTATGAACAGGATCATCGTGATAATCTATACCGAAGAGGAATGTATACTTTTATTAAGCTTACGGTTCCACCTCCATCCATGGGAATTTTTGATGCCAGCAACCGCGATCAATGTGAGGTAACCAGATTAATACGAGCACACCATTGCAGGCATTGGTGATGATGAATGACCCAACCGTTCTTGAAGCTTCACGGGTTTTTGCGCAAACTTTATTGGAAGAATCAAGTGCCCATGAGCAGAAAATTGAGCGCGCTTTTCGTACTATCATTTGCCGGCAGCCGAGTCAAAAAGAAATGGAGATCCTCACGAACTATTATAATGAGCAAACCATGTTGTTAACCAAAAGCCAAGAAGATGCTGAAAAACTTTTGCAAATAGGAGAGGCTCCAATTAACATTACACTTGATGTCGTGGAATCTGCAGCACTAATGAAAGTAATCAGTGCCATTTATAATATGGAAGAAGCAATAACCAAAACATAACTATTTTGGAAAAGGAAGTTTTAGAACATAGAATGAATGTCACCAGGCGCAGGTTTTTAACTACGCTTGGAATGGGAGTTGGAGGTGCAGCACTCGGTACGTTGCTTGATGCCGGATTTATTTACGAAAAGCAGTGAAGAGATTATCATGGCCGGACTTCCCCACTTTGCCCCTAAAGCCAAACGTGTTATTTATCTTTTTCAAAATGGTGCCCCTTCGCAATTGGACTTATTTGATTACAAACCCATTCTGAATAAAATGAATGGTCAGGATTTACCGGCATCGCATTCGGATGGGACAACGGTTTACTGGCATGACCGCCAATCAGGATAAATTTCCACTGGCAGGTTCGATGTTTAAATTCGCTCAACATGGAAACAGTGGCGCATGGATGAGCGAGTTGTTACCCCATACCTCAAATAGTGTTGACGATCTCTGTATCGTTAAAAGTATGTACACCGAAGCAATTAATCATGATCCCGCGCTTACATTTTTTCAAACTGGTGCACAGGTAGGAAACCGACCAAGTATGGGTGCATGGCTGAGCTATGGATTGGGAAGTGAGAATAAAAATCTGCCGGCATTTTGTGCACTGCTTTCCAAAGGCAAAGGGAACGGGCAGGGTGTCTATTCAAAATTATGGACAAATGGTTTTCTGGACTCAACACATCAGGGAGTTCAATTTAGTAATGGAGAAGATCCGGTGTTGTATTTGAATAATCCTGAGGGAATGGATATGCCGGATCGAAGAAAAATGCTGGATCGGATTGCTCAACTCAATGGTGAAGCCTACAAAACGTTTGGTGATCCCGAAATTCAGGCTAAAATCCAACAATATGAATTAGCCTATCGGATGCAAACGGCAGTTCCTGAAATAACCGATCTGAGTAAAAGAACCGGAAAGCATTATAAAAATGTATGGAGCTGATTGCCTGACGCCGGGAACCTATGCAGCAAATTGTTTATTGGCGCGAAAGCTTTCCGAAAATGGTGTTCGTTTTGTTCAGTTGTACCATCAGGGATGGGATGGTCATGCCAACCTACCGGCAGAAATCCGCGGACAATGTACAGACACCGATCAGGCAAGTGCTGCGCTTATAACAGACCTAAAGCAACGGGGTTTACTTGATGAAACCCTGGTTATTTGGGGAGGTGAGTTTGGAAGAACAAATTACAGTCAGGGACCTTTGGCACCAGATAATTACGGACGCGACCATCATCCTCGATGTTTTACGATTTGGATGGCCGGTGGAGGAGTGAAACCGGGGGTATTTGGTGAAACCGATGATTTTGGATATAACATCACCACTTTACCGGTTCATGTGCATGATTTCCATGCTACTGCCCTTCATCTTTTGGGTCTGGATCATGAAAAATTAGTTTTTAAACATTTGGGAAGAAGATACCGGTTAACAGATGTTTCGGGAAAAGTTGTGAATGAATTAATCGCTTGACTTTGATTTCATGATTGAACGCAGGGAATTTATAAAAAAAACTTCCATGGGCTTGTTGGGCGCATGGTTTGTTCCTGCAGTATTGACAAAACCAAACCATTCTTGGTCATGGAAAAAGAAATATAGAATTAATACTCGCTGGAGTCAGGCCGATGTTTCGCGATATCCTGTAAAGGATTGTCATGAAATGGTGCAGGATCAACTTAGGAAGAATTATTTTGCTAACCAATGAAACTAAAAACAATGTCATTATTTATGATAAAAATGGAAAGTTGTTAACAACCTGGGGAAATGAATATCCCGGAGCACACGGGTTAACGTTGTTCAATGAAAATGGAGAGGATGTGCTGTTCATCTCTGATAACAACCGTCATGAGGTAATTAAGACCACCATCGATGGACGTGTTTTGCTGGTATTAAAGTATCCAAAAGAGACCGGCATGTATACAAAAGCTGATGAATACATCCCTACCGAAACGGCCATCGCATCGAATGGTGATATTTATGTTGCCGATGGATATGGAAAGGACTTCATTATTCAGTATGATTATCGGGGGAATTATATTCGGCATTTCGGTGGCCGGGGAGAGGGGGAGCAAAATCTTTTGAATGCACATGGGGTTTGTATTGATAACCGAACCGATGTTCCCACGGTTCTGGTCAGCTCGCGTCAGCAACATGCGTTTAAAAGATATAGTCTTACTGGTGAGTACATGGAAACAATCACATTGCCCGGTGCCTGGGTTTGCAGGCCGGTGATAAAAGGAGATTATTTATACGCTGCTGTATTGCAATCCCACAACAGACAAGGCATGCAATCGGGCTTTGTCACCATTCTGGATCAGCATAATAAAGTGGTGTCCAATCCTGCGGGAAGTAATCCCGAATATGATGGGGATCAACTATAGCGAAATGTATCAGACGGTTAAGGCTTTTCAATATCCACATGACATTTGCATTGATGATGAGGAAAACCTCTATGTAGCGCAATGGAATTCCGGACAGGCTTATCCCTACAAATTAGAACCGGTAGTTTGATGAGATGGGCATTCATCCTTTGGTTTATTTTTTCTTGTTTTGAACTTGATGCCCAGCAATTTCAACTGGCGCCTCCTCAATTTCGCAATGAATCTGTTTTTTTTGTGGATGAAACGAACGTACTACTGACTTTTGCGAAGGATAAGAGTCGAATTTATTTCACTAAGGATGGCAGTATGCCCACTGAAGAAGATGAACTTTATACTTCTCCCATTCCTATTCATAAAAATATAACAACCATAACTGCACGTGTTTTTTTGGATGACTTCCTGCCTTCTGATAGGATTTCCAAAACTTTTATAAAACAGGGGATGCCTATAAAAAAAATCAACTTCACAACTCCCCACGATAATTATGCAGGTACCGGAGTGAATATGCTAATGGATAATAAAGGTGGGAGTTTGGATCACACCAGCAAAACCTGGTTAGGATACAATGGTGATACTGTAAGCTTTAGTCTAACACTAAAACAAAAACAATCAACTGATTCGCTGCTGATTCATATCTTGGAGAATCCAGGTGCCTGGATCGTGGCACCCCGGGAGGCTGAAGTTTTTACTATGGATCAGAAAACTAATAGAAAGATATTGCTAACACGGAAAGTAATCCAACCAACAGCAGCGGGTACTGTGGGATGCCGTATTTTGTTGTTCACTTTTCCTGAAATCGAAACAGATACATTAATCATCAATATCTATACAGTAACAGCGCTGCCTGAATGGCATCCTGGAAAAGGAAAGCATGGATGGTTTTTTGTGGATGAAATTAACGTGTATTAGTACATGCATCGGATGAAGAACATAGTATATAATGGATGTATCGCGCTGAACGCCTTCCTTATTTTTCTGGCGATTTCCGGAACGGCAGTGGAAGTTCCAGTCTGGCTCCAGGTAGGAGGTAGGCTGCACCCAATGCTTGTTCACTTTCCGATTACGCTAGTGTTGATGGTTGCGTTCTGGGAATCGTTTTTCAGTAAGATAACCATCAATGAAAAGACAACTATTGGTGATGGGCTTTTACTGGCTACTGCTATGTTGGCAGCCATTACTGCATTGATGGGAATTCTCCTTTCACAAGAAAGTGGATATGACCGGGTGGTAATCTCACTACATCAGTGGATGGGGATATCGGTTGCTGTTACCGCTACCGTATGGTATGCTTTTCGCAATCAGTTTCGAAAGAATAACTGGCTGTCCAGGAGTATCAGTGTCATGCTTTTGATACTACTCATGCTGGCAGGGCATGAAGGCGCCATAATTACCCATGGCGAGAATTTTGTTTTTGAACCGGTTCAGACTGAAACAAAAGAGAAGGTGCTGTTGGATGATGCATTTATTTATGCGCATGTGGTACAGCCTCTTCTCGATCAAAAATGTTATGGGTGTCACAATTCAAAAAAAGCAAAAGGTGGATTGGTGATGGATCCTGTTCAGAATCTTATAAAAGGCGGCGATCATGGTATTTTGTGGGATTCGCTTGATTCTGAGCTGGGTTTGCTGATGCACCATTTGAATTTGCCGATGGAAGACGACAAGCATATGCCACCTAAGGGAAAACCCCAACTTTCTGAAAACGAAAGGAGGCTGTTGTATTATTGGATTAAGGCAGGTCCGGATTTTGAAAATAAAGTTATTGAATTGCCGGACGCAGATACACTACGTGTAATAGCCTCTTCATTTTTGCATACGATTGAAGAAGATGTATATGCTTTTGTACCTGCAGATGATGAACGCATTGCTGCACTTAACTCGGATTACCGACTGGTTGTACCGGTAGCACGGCAATCACCAGCTTTGCGTGTTGAATTTTTTGGCTCTTCATTTTTTAAACGGGAGCAATTGGAAGAGCTCAGGCAGGTACGTGATCAAATCATAAGTTTAAACCTGAACCGGATGCCTGTTCAGGATCGGGATTTGAAAATAATCGGAGAGTTTAAGAATCTCAGGAAACTAAATTTATCGGGTACGGAGATAACGGGTGAAACTCTTGCTGATTTACACACGCTGAAGGAATTACGGCAACTGGTGATGACCGGAACATCGATTGATTTTGAGGCACTGAAAAAGTTATCGCCTTTGGATAAGTTGGCTGCTCTTTTTATTTGGAATACGCAATTGACGAAAGAAGACATTGAAGAACTCCGTAGGCAGTGGCCATCCATACGTATCGAAAGTGGATTTCAGGGTGACACACTGGTAGCAAAATTATCGCCACCTCAGCTGATGGATGGGGAAGAGATTTTTACGACAAACACCAACCTGACTTTAAAGCATTTTGTAAATGGGGTCGAAATTCGTTACACACTTGATGGGACCAATCCTGATAGTATACATGCAGCGGTTTATGATGGAAAGGATATTTTGATCTCATCATCGCTGCAAATACGTGCCCGGGCCTATTTGAAAGGATGGATCGCTAGTGATGTGATGTCCAAAAATTTTTATAAAGCTGGTTACCGACCGGATTCTATTCGTCTGATCAACGTCCCTAATCCTGATTATAAGGGGGGTGGCGGATCAACATTGTTTGATTCCCGCAAGGGAACAACGAACTTCAGGACGGCCCAATGGTTGGGCTTTCGTGAGCAACCGATAAAGATGGAATTGCTCTTCAACGAGCCTGTTTCGGTTTCCGTTGTGACGCTTAGTTGTCTGGTAGATTTAAATAGTTACATTTTTCCAGGGGCTCAGTTTGAAGTTTGGAGTGAGGATGATACGGGGGCACCACATTTACTGGCGGAACTTTTTCCGGATCAACCAACTTCGTTAGCGCCGGCCATGCTAACAAGTTTTATTTTAACATTTAAGCCCATTTTGGCAAGGAAGATTCTGATTGTGGGCAAACCTGTTGGTAGGTTACCAAACTGGCATCCCGGCAGGGGAGATAAAGGTTGGATTTTTATTGATGAAATTTTTCTCAACTAGTCAATGATCCTGGTAAAGTGCTTTTAATTTTTTCCTGACTTGCTCTTCTTTTATACTTCTTTCAAACGGGTAGATTTTAGATTGACGGGTAGCCAACACATATAACTCCAGTGCCCGTTCATAAAGCGTGATCGCACGATGTGGATTTAAATTGTGTGCGTGATCGGCCATTGCTATGATATAGTCGACGAGTAACTCGATATGGTCGTGTGTGAATTTTTTTTCAGATAAATAGGGTCCGAGATCACTATTTTCAAGGTTGACAAGTTTGTCGATATCTAGATCGAGCTGTGTCACCAGCTGCTGATTGGTAGTCTCAATTCCCAATGCTACTTTTCCTTCCTTCTTTTGATTGAAGAATTCAGCTATAATTTTACCCAACGCCCTACCCAGTCGTTCAATCTCATCTTTCAATATATCTCGTCTTTCCATCCTATAAATCTTCAAAAAAAGTAATTCTGTTTCCACTTAAATCAAACAACCCGAATTCGTCTGTTCCCCATGCAGTTTTTCTTCTCATTCGATCCGGTGTAATGATTCCACTATTAAGGTATTCGCTGAATAGTGGGTCAATATTTGCGACCTGAATCCGAACATCAGTAGCGGTCATGTCTTTTGGAAACTGAAATTGCAAATGGAGGAATAATTCCTGACGGCCAACCACAGCATAATTCATGGGGCCTGCTTCGTAACGAGTGCTGTCAAATACATTTTTAAAGCCAAGTTTGATTTCATACCACTCAACATCACGACGAACATCCGCTGAGGCCAGTACGGGACTTAGAAACAAAAATTTTGTTTGATCGGAAACCCCGGACATAAGCATTCATTTTAAAGCTCAAAGTTAGGGAATTGACAATACAGTAAAAAAGGATGTAAGGGATCCCCTTTAGCCGGTTGTATTGGCCAGATTATCTGATGCAGCTACTGCAGCGTAGTTTTGTTGAAGGTCAGCAAGGGTACATGGCCATGGAACGCAAGTTCTCGTGTAAGACCCCGGCCAAAAAGTTTTTCATAAAAATCTAATTTGTGTGTGAACATTACCAAAAGGTCAGCTTTCTCCTGAATGGCAAATGCTTCAACAGCTTCTGCGACATGATTATTTTGGGTGATCGTAAAAGTTATATTTTCATATTTGGCCTGTTTCTTTAAATCGGCTGTGGCTTCTTCAATATCAACCTTTTTTGTTGCATCGCTGGCCTGAACATGTAATACATAAATAGATGCATCAAAAAGACTTGCAAACATGCCAATGGTTTTTATCTCTTCATTTACATTTACCAGATCAGTTGCATAGACGATTTTATTTATTGCCTCAAAATGCGCATCGTTAGGGACTGCAATCACAGGGACACTACTATTGTCAATTACCGCAGCAGCATTACTACCGATTAATACTTTTTTTAAGCCTGTTGCGCCCTGCGTTCCCATGACGATCATGTCCATTTCATTCTCCAAAACAAAGCGCTCTATTTTTTCGTGGACTGGGAATCCTGTAATCCATTGAAATGTAATCACCACTCCACCCTCAATTTTGTCTTTAATTTCTTCCATGAGTTGATTAGCATCATCCTGGGCACCTTCTACCATAACCTCCTCTAACCGTTGCATTTTCATCACGGTTTGCGATGCCGGATTCACATTAACAACTGCCAGCAGGGTAATCTCTGCATCTAATTTTTTTGCCATACGCGCTGCATATAAAACAGCAACTTTGGAAGGTTCTGAAAAATCAGTGGGTACGAGAATCTTGTTCATGGCTTATTTTGTTAATGGTATTCTAAGTTAATATCTATACTAAAGATCAGAAATGACAATCGTCATGAAAATAGCGTTGTATTGGTAAGAATGCTATTAATTTATCCAAAAAATAGCGCTTCTTCTATAATTTATATCAGGAAAACATTCACGATTGTGAAAAATATGATATGAATAGTCAAATTTGAAATACACTAAATAGCTAGCTTTGGTAAATGAAAGCGCGAAATTTTTTTCCACTGCTGATAGGTTCAATTGTTTTTGGGACGGTTCAGGCACAAACAGATTGTACTGTACGAAAAGATTTGAATGGGATAAAGGTGTTTTCATGCGAAGTGGCAGATTCAAAATTTAAATCCATTAAAGCCACCTTTGAATTGGATGCGGAACTCAATCAATTAGTATCTGTCCTACAGGATGTACCCGCATATAATGCCTGGCAATATCGCATGATCAACCCCAGGCTCGTTCGTCAGGATGAAAGATCTCTTACCTATTATGGAGAGATTTCAGCTCCCTGGCCGGTTTCCAATCGCGACTTAATTGTAATCCTGGAATTTGGTTATGATCCGGCCGAAAAGGTGTTGAATGTAAGCGCGACAGGCATGCCTGCATCCTTACCTCTTGTTGAAAACATTATTCGGATTCCGGACTTTAAAGCGAAATGGACTGTGCGGGAATTAGCGAATCATCAGCTTCAGGTTGAATATAATTTGGTAATTGATATAGGGGGAGCTATTCCTGCGTGGCTGATTAATATGGCACAGGCGGAAGGACCATTTGAAACTTTCAGTAACTTAAAAGCACACTTGAAACTCGAAAAGTATCAGGGTAACACGTATTCATTTTTAAATGACTGATATGAGCAGGCGATCAACCATCACTGTTTCTGAAAGTATAGGGCCTGTATCCATTATTGAAGTCGTACCCAAAAAGTGCAAAGCGGCTATTGTACTGGCACACGGAGCAGGGGCAGGAATGGACCATCCGTTCATGGAAAAACTTGCAATGGAACTTGCAGAAGCCGGTATTGCGACGATTCGCTATAATTTTCCATATATGGAAAAAGGAAAGCCAAGACCGGATGTTCCGGCAGTCGCTGAAAAAACTGTGGCGGTTGTTTGTGAATGGGCTTATCAGAAATTTAAACCAACTCCCATTTTTGTGAGTGGAAAATCATTTGGCGGACGAATGAGTTCACAGCGGATTGCTAAAGAATGCCCACCCTTTATCAGGGGAATAATTTTTTATGGGTTTCCGCTGCATGGCATTGGGAAGGAGTCAACAGAACGTGCTGACCATCTGAAAGAAATTAAAATCCCCATGCTGTTCCTGCAGGGCACAAAAGATAAACTGGCCAGACTTGACCTCATTAAAAAGGTATGTAAGAAACTCTCCTCGGCTACCTTAGTGGAACTGGAGGGAGCTGATCATTCTTTCAAGGTTTCCAAAAAATTAACCCCTCCTGACCTTCCAGCCATGACGGTAGATTGGATTGAAAGCGTTCTTTTAGCGAAGAAAAAGTAAATCTCTACTGTTTGGGTGGATTAATCATGATGTGTGCCCGATGTGTTCCCGGATCCATGATCCACGGCATTCCCGGCGCTTCAGGTTTGAGCGGTAATCCGGTAGACTCTACGGTTGCAAAAGGTATATATACTACATATCTGAAATTCCCACTTTTTACCTCACCAGTTGTATAGTCAACAGCATCATCACTTGCAGAAAAAACAAAGAGGGTGGATCCGTATTTACCCATCGATAATGTATTATTCTTGACTTCCGCTTCTCGGATATCGAATATTTCCTGAAACGACTTTCCCTGTTCCTTCAATGCTCTGCCACGAGCCATAAAAGGTTCTAAATCTTTATGATAGCAGGCTACACTTAATCCTTTTTTTTCAGGATCATCCGCGACACAAATCATATCATTGGAGCCCTTTCTGAGAACCGTAAATTCTCCTTTCTCAGAATATCCATACACCATGGCTCCATTTCGGGCTTCTTCAGGTGCGGCCAAAACAGCCATTTTTATTTGAATATCGGCTTGCGGAGGATTCTGACATAAAGCACTTACCACAATCAAACTAAATAAGGAAGTCAAACCAGCTTTCATAGGAAATTAATTTTCAGGAAGGTAGTGGATATTCTATCTTTTTTCAAGTTAGTTTGTTTTAATTGTATAGTGTGAATAAGTCCAGATTATGTGGATTAATTAATTTTAACGTACCTTTGTAGCAAACTATTCATGCAGAGCCCCGAGCAAACCATAGCCCTTTACCACCCCTTGTTGCAGTCTGCCGCACAGAAGCTTTTGCGCTGTAAAGCAGATGCTGAGGATATGGTTCAGGAGACCTTCATTAAGTGGCTAAGCATCGACCAGTCAACCATCAAAAATACGAAAGCATACCTGATGACTGCGGTTACCAACAACTGCATCAATCACCTGAATGCACTTAAAAGGAAGAAAGAAGAGTACCTTGATTCATTCCATCTGCCTGAATTTTTGGTAAAAATAAGGGAAAGTGACTTCGCTCATCTTGATTTTGAAGTGGAAGTATCCAAAGCCTTTAGTTTGATTTTAAGCAAACTAGAGCCACTGGAGCGTGCCATTTATCTTTTAAAGGAAGCGTTTAACTTCGATTATGATCTCCTCCAGGAGCTATTTGATAAGAAAAAAGAACACCTTCGTCAGTTGTTTTGCCGTGCCCGGAAGAAATTGGGTGAAAACGTGGAAGTGATTGAAATGGGCCACAAACCGGCTCAGCTTGCCGATTCTTTCCTGAATGCTTGTAAAGGAAACATTGCCGACTTCGTAAATACGCTCAAAAAGGACATTTCTGAGCTTTCCGTAAAAAAAATTAATAAATAAATTCCATTCCTGTCACAATTTGCCCTGATACTTGTCTTAAAGGGTAACAAATGCTATCTATTATTTAGGAGCCCAAAATAAACCTGAACAAAAACCAACTTAAAAGTAATGGCAGCTATTCTTATATTCTTTATTGCACACTGGTACTTGTCCCTCTTCTTTCAAACCTTCTTTCTTCACCGCTATGCTTCTCATGCAGCATTTACTATGGGTAAAAAGACGGAAAAGGTATTTTATATATTAACCTGGATTTTCCAGGGGTCGAACTATTTAAGCCCGTATGGTTACGGTGTTATGCACCGTATGCACCATGCCTTTGCGGATACCGAGAACGATCCTCATTCTCCAAAATACGATGAATCCATCTGGAAGATGATGTGGAAGACTAAAACCATTTATTCGGATATCGCCAATAAAATTATCGTACCGGAAAAACGGTTCACGGATGGTGTTCCTCAATGGGAAGCATTCGATAAATTTGCTCGTTCATGGCCATCCAGACTTTTCTGGGGAGCCTGTTACGTTGCCTTTTACGCCACATTTGCAACTGCTTGGTGGATGTGGTTATTATTACCTCTTCAGTTTTTAATGAGCCCCATTCATGGAGCAATTATTAACTGGTTTGCTCATAAATACGGATATAGAAACTTCCCGGTAGGGGATACTTCGCGGAATTTCCTTCCCGTAGATTTTCTGATGATGGGAGAAAGCTATCATAACAATCACCATAAAAATGGCAAACGCGCAAACTTTGGAGGAATCCGCTGGCATGAATTGGACCCGACGTATATGGTCATCTGGCTGCTCGATAAAACCAGAATTATAAAAATTGCTGAGCAGAAGGAGGTTTCTATCGAACGGATTAGCAAGGCCGCTTAAGCTAAACTTAATACAAAAACCATTGTTAAACAGTCAGGTAATTTTGCCTGACTGTTTTTTTTATTTTAATCCTGAGTAAAAAATTCATTACTTCGCGTGTAATTAGCATTCAGTAAATATCAATTCATTGACTTTCGAAGACTTTCATTTTGAATCCAACCTGCTTGAGGGGTTATCCTCCATGGGGTTCAATAAACCAACCATTATTCAAGAGCAGGCAATACCTGAAATCATGCTGGGCCATGACCTCATCGCTTGTGCACAGACGGGTACAGGAAAAACGGCCGCGTATACACTTCCCATCATCAACAAGATTGTAAATACACACAATACGCATCTGAATACCCTGATCATTGCCCCCACACGTGAACTGGCTCAACAAATTGATCAGCAGATTGAAGGGTTTGGTTATTTTGTTGGCGTAAGCTCAATTGCCATATATGGCGGTGGGGATGGAGCTGCCTGGGATCAGCAACGAAAGGCGCTGGAGCATGGTGCTGAAATTGTAATAGCTACCCCCGGACGACTGCTGGCCTTGCTTGGATCAGGCACTATAAAACTTGATCATTTACAGCATCTCATTCTTGATGAAGCCGATCGGATGTTGGATATGGGCTTTAACGATGATATCATGCGCATCATTAAATACCTGCCGGAAAAAAGACAGACGTTATTGTTTTCGGCTACCATGCCACCAAAAATCAGGAGCCTTGCCAAGAAGATTCTGAAGAATGAACCTAAGGAAATCAATATCGCTATTTCGAAACCAGCGGCTGGAATTGTTCAGCAAGCCTATGTCGTCTATGATGCACAAAAGCTTAAACTCATTCACCATGTATTGTCGGATGTATCACATACTTCCGTATTGATTTTTGCTTCCACCAAAGAAAATGTTAAGAAATTAAATTCATCCCTTCGAAGTTTGGGAACCCGGGCGATTCACTCGGATTTAGAACAACAGGAGCGAGAGGAAATCTTGCGTGAATTCAAGAATAAAAAACTATCAATTTTGATTGGAACCGATGTGCTTTCACGAGGAATTGATGTCGAAGGAATCAGTCTGGTTATCAATTATGATGCCCCCGGCGATCCGGAAGATTATGTCCATCGGATTGGAAGGACGGCTCGGGCAGAACGAACTGGTACGGCTATTACCTTTATCAATGAAAGAGATCAACGTAAATTTTTCAGAATTGAAAGTTTAATCGGGATTGATATACCGAAGATGCCCCTTCCTGAAGGTCTTGGTGAAGGGCCCGCCTATGCTCCGGAGAAAAAATCAGACAAGCCTTACAACAAGGACAAAAGCAAGAAACCCTTTCGGAGAAGAAAGAAATAATGGTGAATTGTTAATTTTCTCACCCATCCAATAACAAACTAGTATCCGGTATTTAGTATCTAGTATCCAGTATCTAGCGTCTAGTGTCTTGTGTCTAGCTACTCTAACTTAAGCAGGATCTTTTCAATAATATCCGAATAATACTGTCCAAAATACGGACCCACCCAGTTCATGATCCGGACTTCATCTTCATCGAGGGTTTCATAATGTTGGTCGGCGGTAATGTATCCGGTATAGTTGCCATTAAAACTGGTGATCAATAATTTTTTTCCTCTATCGCTTGCGGTTTTCTCAAAACTTTGACGTGCATAAATCTCGCCGGAGAAATCACAGGATGTTCCAAGCAAAACAAAATCACCAATTTCTAATAATGTAATTTCAGCTCTTAGTGGTCTCATGCCCATCTGCATGATCCAGTCCCGAACATGAAAATTCCTTGTGATTCGTAGTTGTGATGGGCCATGTATAACCGGGATTTTTTTGGCAGTGATCGAAACAGAATCGACTACTTTCCAGGGGACAGCATCAGCCGTTATCTTGCCTAATGCATATCCGGAATTTTCGACTAATTCAAAACCACGTTGATCATTCTCCCGGAGCCCATGACTTCCCATCATTCCTGCCATAAACATTCCGAAATTATTTTCAACTTCTAGTTGCTCAATCATGTAAGCCGGAAAATCACCCGAGATAACTCTGCTTTTACTACTAAGGGAAGTAGGGTGCGCGCTGTAGCTTACCATTACAGCCCGGCTACTATCTTCACACACAATTTGAATACCGCGAATTTTACTGTCTACCGCTGATTTTTTGTCAATGCGATTGTAAACATAGTCAGGTGCATCTACTTCAAGATAGCTCAGTGATGCATATTTCATGGAGGCCTTTATTTTTATGAATTGGTCAATAATAAGATTACTGGTAGCTTCGATCCATTCTTCATGATACGATCCCATAGTGAATTCACCAACAAGACTAGGATCCCAACCACCCAGTCCGCTGTGGGTATGGGTAGCTGAATAGTAGACAAACATGTTTTCATCACCAACCTGATCGAGTTTAACATTGACGCGATCCATCAATACAGGTGGGAATAATAGAAGATCGATGCTAACTAAATAGGCGGTAATATTTCCGTTGCTGATCGCCAGTGTTCTTACCTGCAAAGAATCATGCACTTCTTCATACTGACTGCGGGGTGCGTAACCGGCCATGGGCATAAGATATGCGGGCATGATGTTCGCACTGATCCAACCCGCTTTTAACTTACTTTCTGGTGCATACTCATTGAACTGCATGGTGTCGAGAGATTGCATCATTTCTGAATAAAACGATTGTTCTTCTAAAGGAGTTCGATCAATAGGTGCTATACAGATGATCAGGATAGCAACTACCGAGAGTAAAAAAATAAGGAGCCCTTTAAAAATCCGCGTTCGCATGGAATAGAAATCGCAAAGATAAAACAATTCTTTGTGACGGGAGTTCCATTAATGGCTGAAGTAGTACGGGCATTCTAAATCTTTATGGATACCCCGAAAGCTTACCCGATAATTGAGCATAAACTCGTGCGTTCCCATACTATACCGGTTGATATCCGATGTTGTCATATCATAGGAATAGGAGAAATGAAATTTTTCGCTTAGTTTGAAGTTAACAAAAGCAACAATTGCATCACCGGATCGATATGATGATCCTACACTGATCAAATCATAAAAGATGACATTGATGTTAAGATCAAATCCTAATGGACTTCCATCTTGAGCGCGGATTAAAAAAGAAGGGCTAACCTTTAAGGTTTCATCCCGATTCATCGGAAAAATGGCTCCACCCGTGAGAAAATAGTTGCGTGGCTGAACAAGCTGCTGGGCACCATTCGAGATAAAAGAGGTAGTTGTTAGAATTGTAGGAACGGAAAAACCTGCGAAATATTTTTTATCATAATAATACACGCCGCCACCGAAGTTGGGCCGAATTTCATTCATGTCTGAATTGAACGTCGGATCTTGTCCTGCTTTTAAATTCAACTTGCTGTAATCGGCTCTGAAATTATTTACACCCCCTTGAACCCCCAACGACCATACTCCGCCACGCATATTTTTAATGCGGTATGCATAACTTGCGAACAATCCGTTATTTGAGTAACTCCCGATTTTATCCGTCGTCGCTAAAATACCAAGTCCGATACGCTCTTTCTTTACCGTCGTATGCGCGCTGAAAGCGGCCGTCTCAGGAGAACCTTCAAAGTTGACCCATTGGTTTCGATACGATAATGTAGCGCTGAATTGAACATGACTGCCCGCATACGCCGGATTGATTAACAATCCATTAAATATGTATTGTGAATACACTAAACTTTGTTGTGCCTCCGACCGGAAGCTAAGAAGAGTGAAAATCATAAAGCCAATATAGAGGGTTTTCGTTTTCATCTGTTAATGCATTAGTTCCAGATATCCGGTTTTAGGTTCAGACCCGTCGTTTTTTGTGACGATATAGAAGTATGTTCCATCAGGTAATTCGCTTCCCAATAAATTGACACCGCGATTGGATATTCCATTGAAGAGAATATCTCCGTTGTTATATCCATTGGCTTCGTACACCAACGCACCCGCACGATTAAATATACGGACATTGTTTCCCGGGAATTCATCAATACATCCAATTTCAAAGAAATCGTTCATACCATCATTATTTCTCGATACACCGTTATAAATATTCAGGTCGCTCTTCAGTTCAAAATCAAGCGAAGCCTGACATTGCAATGAAGAAATTGCCGTCACTGTGTAGTTACCCGCCGGTAAATTGGAAAGAATCGGACCATTCAGGATCATTCCATTGATGTCCCATTCGATCGTTTGAATTTCAACTGTATTGACAGGAACAAAAACTACCAGTCCAGACTGTTCATTACAAATGGTATTCGTAAGTTCAATATTGAATTTTGGATCTTCGGTATTCAGTTTAATTTCTTCTGTAACCGGAGCCGAGGTACATCCGGAAACCCGATCGGTGGCTGTGGCTGTATAAAATCCCTGGTCAAGGTCACGGTAGTACTCACCTGTGCCATCTGCACTTCCGCTTAACTGAACTACCATCGTACCAATTGAAAATATAATCTTTTGTAATTCCATTCACACTGATTTCAATAAGTCCATTCGGCAGTACGCAATCGGTTCGTTGTGAAAGAACGGTCAAAGCTGGATTAGGTACTTGCACAGGATTATTTCCAATCGTGATGGAAGTCGTGTTGTCACAACCGGAAATTTGATCGATGCTACGCACTACATACGTTGTGGCTTTTAAATTACCAGCCTCACTACCGGTGTAAATCAGGTTACCCGGGAACGAATTCTCATACCATTCAAAATCATAACCAACGACAGACCCGCCAACATCGGCTTTGGCCACACCATTCGGATTTGCAGGATCACAGTACGTTAATGGTGATTTTTCAACAACATTAACGGTCGGATAGATTCGACCATCAGTTACATCAATAGTAGAAGGTGTAGAAACACAGAAGGCCAGAGAAGGATGTCGTGCAATAGCTGTATATGTACCAATTGGTGCGACCAGCACGTCGTTCGTGTTAAATATCGGTGCACCTGAAACCGTTGGTCCACTATACCATTCATAGTTATACAAGTTTCCATTGCCATTTTGTACAGTGGCAAACAAACTCCCGTTGTCGATATCACAGCTGGTCAATGGAACGGATGAAGCAATGGTTTGAATTTCAACCGTATCTGGTGTGAATTGGAAAGTCTCCAGGCTAAAGCAATTGGTTGCATTGTTGGTAACCCGAACGGTGTATTCCAAAGGATCACTATAGGCAATATTGGTAATGGATGGATTGTTAATCGCTACCTGTGGACCCGATGTATCCGGACCCTCAAACCAATCAAAAGTATAATTTCCGAAATTCAAACTACCATCAGCAGAAACCTGAAGTCTGCCCGGTGTTTCCGGCAAAATACAAACAGTCGGGTTTACAAATTGATCGAGACTGATCGCAGGAGGTGCAGTCTGGTCATCGATGATTGCTTCTATTAATGTTGATGAACATCCCAGTGTATTGGTGACCTGCACATAGTATATGCCGGCATTTAATCCAGGCGAAGTATTTACGCCTGCAGTTACCCCCGTAATGGCGACCAGATTTTCATCAAACCACTGAAAGCTGAAGTTGGCAAGGTCTGCAGGAACAGTCATGTTGAATGTTGTACTTACGCCAGCCAATACCTGTGTGATCGTATTCACGATGATGCTTCCATTCTGTGTAGGGGAACAAGTAGTTTGTGCAACGGTCGATATGGTTCCACTAAAGGACGGAACTTCACGTGTTAAATTAAAGCTTTGAATACTCACGCAACTATTACCTGGTGAGGAAGTATCTATTGTTTCGACTGTGTAAAATCCTTCCTGTAAACCTGTTTGTGAAATTCCTGCTCCAATAAAATCCACCGGATTGGTATTGTTTTGTCCGCGGTACCAATTGAATGTATAGCCGGCAGTCACACCGCTGGTTAATCCTTCAGAAACGGATGCTGAAAGCTGCCCGGTGTAACTGGTGTTACAGGCA